>NZ_MSMP01000099.1 GCF_001936575.1 Tenacibaculum agarivorans | reverse complement strand
AAAGCTCTTCTGTCTAATTTACCATTGGCCGTTAATGGCATTGTATCTAATGCTATCCAAATTGATGGAATCATATAACCTGGTAAATCTTCTTGTAATGCCTCTTGAATTGCTTCTTTATCAAAAGCATCTTCTGAAACTACATAACCCACTAGTATTTTATTACCTGTACTTGTTTCTTTAGCTAATACACAACATTGACTTACTGACACTAAATTCGATAATGCATTTTCTATCTCTCCTAATTCTATACGGTATCCTCTTATCTTTACCTGTGTATCTTTTCTTCCTATAAATTCGATATTCCCATCTGGTAACCACTTCGCTAAATCTCTTGTTTTGTATAATCGGTCACCTGCTGCAAATGGATTGCTAATGAACTTATCATTAGTTAACTCTTCATTGTTTAGATACCCTCTGGCAACTCCAGTCCCTCCCAAAACTAGCTCACCTACAACACCTAATGGAACTAAATTCATTGCAGAATCCACGATATATGCAACACTGTTTTTGATCGGTTTACCTATAGGAAGGGTAGTCTGCGTTTTTTCAATAGTATAAGTAGTTGAGAATGTAGTATTCTCTGTAGGACCATAACCGTTAATTATTTTTAAATCTGGATATAGTTCTTTTACCGTATTCGTGTAGTTAAACAAGACGATGTCTCCCCCAACTAATAAATATCTTAATGAAGCAAATATGCTTGTATCTTCTTCAACCACTTGATGGAACCATGAAGCAGTCATCCATAAAGTATTCACCCCTTTATCTAAAATCAAGGACTTGAAACTTGAGGTATTTAATAATACTTCTCTGCTTGCTAAAACTAATTCTCCACCATTTAATAATGTACCCCAATATTCTATAGTTACAGCATCGAAAGAAATGGAACCTGTTGATAACCAAACGGTGTCTGAATTTAAAGCTACATAATCACAACTTGTGGCTAAACTCACAATGTTTGTATGGGTTACCTGAACTCCTTTTGGGCGTCCTGTACTTCCTGAAGTGTACATTACATACGCTAAATGACTTGGTGAAGTAACTCTTTCTAAACTATCATCTGGATACTTCGAAATAAGCTCATTCCAATCGCTATCTAAAGCCACAATGGTAAGGTCTTTTTTTCCTTCTAATACTCCTCTATTAACTTGGTTACTTAATACCAGATTGATAG
>NZ_MSMP01000098.1 GCF_001936575.1 Tenacibaculum agarivorans | reverse complement strand
CTTTTGAAGCTAATAAAGCTATCATGCCCGATTATTTCAAAGATTTATATTTTGCAAACCCAAACCCTAAAGTAAAGTCCAGAGTAGCTTTTTTAAAAAAAGGAGTAGATACTAGAGTTTCTTATGGAGTGTATGAAAATCCTTTTACTATAAAATCTTCAGATGAAGGACCAATAACCGTACGAGTTAATTTTATTGGAGATGTAGGGCAATGTTCGGTCAGCGCTAGTAATCCATATGTGGGAGCCAATTGTAAATATAGAATTACTATTGTAAATGAAAATGGTAGCCCTGTCAGTAATAATGGAGGTCCTTTTTTTCAGTTATTCTCGGATTCGGATAGACCTTCATACAATATACCTATAGAGTCATTATCTCCCGGAAACTACAAAATAAGAGCGGAAAATTTAGTAGGAGTAGATGATCCCAATGATTATACCATAGGTTTTGCAGTCCATTTAAATTGGTACGAACCTACTGAACCAGATGCTCCTTCAAATTTAATTTATAGTGGAGGAAATAGAATACAAAAAGTTGAAAATTACAGTGTAGATAATGGAACTATTACAAGGACTTATGAATACAAGCCTAAAGACGACAGATCTCCAGAAGCTAGTAGTGGATTAATTTTCTCATTACCAAGTTATGATTATAAAATAGAAACAATTCTTTCTAATGGTTTAGAAATCCCTGTATTTAATCCTTATGGTGCAAGACCAGGTAGTCCGCTTACTTATCATCAAGGAAACCATGTAGGTTATAGCAGAGTTGTAGAGTATATAGATGCAGGAAATTCAAAAGGAAGTGGAGGGAAAATAGAATATGAATTTACAGCTATGGGTGATGGAGGTAAATTTTATGAATATCCATATACTCCTGCCACAGACAATGAATGGTTACGAGGAAAACCATTGGCAATAACATATTATAAGAAAGATAATAGTAATATAACAGGTTATAGTCCTGTTAAAGAAGAAGAATTTATATATAAATACGCTGATAAGATTTCTTATAGAGAGTTATCTGATGTTAAAGAATCACCTAATTTAAGGTTGAATTATAAAAAAGATAGACTTAAATTTTATAGACCTTTAATTAGTTTCCTTCATGATGTAGATAACCCACCACCATTAGGTCAAGAACCAAATTACTATAAAGTATATTATTGGGTAGGAGGTGTTC
>NZ_MSMP01000097.1 GCF_001936575.1 Tenacibaculum agarivorans | reverse complement strand
ATCCGATAGATTGAAAGGATAACTCGGTTCTTCAATTGCTCCTAATAATTCTGAAAAATAGCTTTCACTATCATTCTCAGTTTGTGCATGTAAAGTATGACCTATAAATTCTCTGTATAATACTGGTGCTGGTAAACTTGCTCCTTCTCCTGAAACATAAGCCGTAATCTCTGCTATAATTTTTTCAAAAGCTACGTGATCTAAGGTTAAGTGATGTGCACATAATAACAGGTAATAACTATTATTTTCTGCATCATCTGCAGATTGTAAACTTAGTAAAGGGGCTTTAGAAACATCTATCCTTTGGGTACCTGGAATTGTTAATTCCTTTAATGCTGATAATATATCAGTGTTACTAGCCACTGAGAACTCCTCAACTACTAGCTCTACATTTCTCAATACTACTTGGACTGCACTTGGTAATCCTTCGCTTACTACACAAGTTCGTAATACATCGTGACGATTCACTACAAATTGTAACGCTTCTACAAAAAGAGAACGCTTGTCCTTATCTGAAAAAGATAGTAAATTCGGTAATACATAAGGATCGCCTTGGTCTTTCCCACTCATTAAATAATGGAAATACATTCCTTCTTGTAATGGTGATAATGGATAAATATCCTGTATGTTTCCTACACCACTTGGAATACTAGCTACAATACTATCTAAATCTTCCTGTCCAAAATCTAATAACGGAACCATTGCGGGAACAATGCGATCTGTACCTACTGTAATTCCATTGGCTGGAACTTGATACATTTCTTCTGATAATCCTATTTTCTCACTCATTGAAGCAATTGTTGCATTTGAGAAAATATCTTTTACCCCAATGTTCAAATTAATCTTCTGTAAGCGTGAAATTAGTTGGACAACTAATAAACTGTGTCCGCCTAATTCAAAGAAATTATCGTAAACTCCTACTTTGTCTAATCCTAAAACTTCTTGCCAAATCCTTGCAATATCTGCTTCTACTTCATTTCTTGGTGCTACATATTCCTTAGTTGATAGTAATGAACCATCTGGCTCTGGTAAAGCCTTTCTGTCTAACTTCCCACTTGAGGTTAATGGCATCGCTTCTAACTCAACCCAAACCGTAGGAACCATGTATTCTGGTAAACTATCCTTTAATTCTAATTGAACAGCCTCTTTATCAAAATCACCTTCACTTACTACATATCCGACCAAACGTTTG
>NZ_MSMP01000096.1 GCF_001936575.1 Tenacibaculum agarivorans | reverse complement strand
GGTATTAAGTAACCAAGTTAATAGAGGAGTATTAGAAGGAAAAAGAGACCTTACCATTGTGGCTTTAGATAGTGATTGGGATGAGCTTATTTCGAAGTATCCAGATGATAGTCTAGAAAGAGTTACTTCACCAAGTCATTTAGCTTATGTAATGTACACCTCAGGAAGTACAGGACGCCCAAAAGGAGTTCAGGTAACCCATACAAACATTGTGAGTTTAGCTACAAGTTGTGATTATGTAGCCTTAAATTCAGAGACAGTTTGGTTATCTACGGGTTCCATTTCTTTTGATGCAGTAACTATAGAATATTGGGGTACATTATTAAATGGCGGAGAATTAGTTTTAGCAAGCAGAGAAGTATTATTAAACACCTCAAGTTTCAAGTCTTTGATTTTAGACAAAGGAGTGAATACTTTATGGATGACTGCTTCATGGTTCCATCAAGTAGTTGAGGAAGATACAAGCATATTCGCTTCATTAAGATATTTATTAGTTGGAGGAGACATCGTCTTGTTTAACTACACGAATACGGTAAAAGAACTATATCCAGATTTAAAAATCATTAATGGTTATGGTCCTACAGAGAATACTACATTCTCAACCACTTATACTATTGAAAAAACACAAACTACCCTTCCTATAGGTAAACCGATCAAGAACAGTGTAGCATATATCGTGGATTCTGCAATGAATTTAGTTCCTGTTGGTGTTGTAGGCGAATTAGTTGTAGGAGGATCAGGAGTAGCTAGAGGTTATTTAAATAATGAAGAGTTAACTAATGACAAGTTCATTAGCAATCCATTTACAGCAGGTGATCGATTATACAAAACAGGAGACTTAGCAAAGTGGTTACCAGATGGGAATATAGAATTTATAGGAAGAAAAGATACACAGGTAAAGATAAGAGGATATCGAATAGAATTAGGAGAGATAGAAAATGCACTATCGAATTTAGTGTCAGTAAGTCAATGTTGTGTATTAGCTAAAGAAACAAGTACAGGTAATAAAATACTAGTGGGTTATGTAGTTTCAGAAGGTGTTTTCGATAAGGAAGCAATTCAACAGGCGTTACAAGAAGATTTACCGGGTTATATGATTCCATCAATTTGGATAGCATTAGATACAATGCCATTAACGGCCAATGGTAAATTAGATAGAAGAGCCTTACCAGAACCAGATAGCACTGCATTATCAACCAAAGAATACGTAGCACCAAGAAATGAAACGGAAGAACAATTAGTTACTATTTGGCAAG
>NZ_MSMP01000095.1 GCF_001936575.1 Tenacibaculum agarivorans | reverse complement strand
CAATGCTGCCGGAACAAGTCCAGCCAATACAGATGGAAACACTAACGATGGTCCAAACTTCTTAGACATTGATGCAGATGATGATGGTATTCCAGATAACGTAGAAGCACAACCAACGGCTAGTTATATTGTACCAAGTAACATAGATGGTAACGGTAATGGTATTGATGATGCTTATGAAGGCTCAGCATTTATTGATAGTCCAGAAAATACAGATGGCACTGATGATCCAGATTATTTAGATACAGACAGTGATAATGACGGAGTAGATGACGTATTAGAAGCAGGTCAAGGAACAGCTACAGGAGTAGATGCAGATCAAGACGGATTAGATGATGGTTTCGATGCGAACATTAACCCGACGCCAGGTACGCCTCACGATGTAAATGATAATTTAGATTCAGGAGCTTCAGGTACAGATAACAATGATGATCCAAGTACTACAGAGGTAGACTTTAGAGAAATCATGGATGCAGATGGAGACGGTATTCCAGATGTAACTGATGTTGACGATGATAACGATGGTATTGCCGATGTAGATGAGAATGGTTTATTAGATGGAGGCGGAAACCCAGTAGATCCAAGTGCAGATGCAGACGGTGATGGTATTCCAAACTACTTAGATACTGATGCACCAGATGGAAGTGGAACGTTACCAGATGGAAACAGTGACGGTATCCCAGATGCTTATGATGCAGATGGCGATGGTATTCCAAACCATTTAGATTTAGATTCAGATAATGATGGTATTACTGATGTTGTAGAAACAGGTAATGGTGCATTAGATACGGATAATGATGGAGACATTGATTCAGACGACGCTATCTTCACAGATAGTAACATGGATGGTCAAGCAGATGGAGCAGCAGGTACAAGTCCAGCCAATACAGATGGAAATACGAATGATGGTTCAGACTTCTTAGATATCGATGCAGACGATGATGGTATTCCAGATAACGTAGAAGCACAACCAACAGCTAGTTACATTGCACCAAGTGGAAATGATAACAATAGCAATGGTATTGATGATGCCTATGAAAATGCAACGTTCATAGATTCACCTACGAATACAGATAGTATGGATAATCCAGACTATTTAGATACGGATAGTGATAATGATGGTATTGATGATGTTATAGAGGCAGGTCAAGGTAGTCCAACTGGAGTAGATGCAGATCAAGATGGATTAGACGATGGCTTTGATGATGCTGTAGGTACAGTAGGTCAGCCGCAAGATGTAAACGATAACTTAGATTCAGGAGCCTCAGGAACGGATAACAATGATGATCCAAGTACTACAGAGGTAGACTTTAGAGAGATCATGGATGCAGATGGAGACGGTATTCCAGATGTAACTGATGTTGAC
>NZ_MSMP01000094.1 GCF_001936575.1 Tenacibaculum agarivorans | reverse complement strand
CCTGATTGCCTAACTTACTTAGTAAAATATTTAGAATCGCTAACGTAGGGACATACAAGGTAGTGCCAATACGACTAGCTAACATTCGTAATGAATCCGTAGATTCTTTACTAAGACGTAAAACCTTTGAACCTCCTGTATAATCGCGAACACTACCCCTTGGACGATCTAAAGGTAATTCTAATACCTTAGGTAAATCACTATACGCTGAAAGCCAAAATTCACGCTGAACTCCTAACTTACTTTGATATAACGAACTTTGTTGCCATAAAATATAATCCTTGTATTGTAACCTTGGTAAAGATAACTCTGTACCTGATAATAAATCGCTAAACTCAGACTTTACAAGCTCTAAAGAAACTCCATCAATAATAATGTGATGCATATCGATCAATAAAATCGATTCTTCTCCTGGTAGTCGTAGCAAACCTGCTCGTAATAATGGACCTTTACTCAAATCAAAAGGACGTACAAAATCCGACATAACTGAATCTATATCATCTCCTGCATACTCTTCTATAGAAAAATCTACTTCTGGGTGGATCCTTTGAACTACTTCACCTTTCAAAAACTCAAAAGACGTTCTAAAGCTATCATGTCTTTCTATTAGCTTTTCAAAAACAACTTCTAATTCATCTTTTGTAATACTGCTAGATATCCCTATGGTTTGAGGCATATTATACACCAAAGAGGTCTTGTCTAAATTATAGATAAAATGTAATCTACGTTGTACTGAAGATAAAGGGTAATAAGCAAGTGACTCACCCACCTCTATACCTAAATACATCTGTTTACTTTGTCTAGAAATAAAATCTGATAGACTCCTGATTGTATTGTAATGGAAAACTTCTCGCAAGGGAACCTCAGTATTCAAATCCCTTAAAATAAGATTCACCATAACCGTAGCTTTTAAAGAATGTCCGCCTAGTTCAAAAAAGCTGCGCTCAACACTAATCAAGTCCTCCTCTATAGCTAAAACATCACTCCAGATCTTAACTAAAGTTTCTTCTATTTCATTAGAAGCGCCAACATAATGATCACCCATATCTAAGGTTGGGTCTGGTAAATTCTTACGATCTACCTTTCCATTGGCGGTGATAGGTAGGGCATCTAAATGAACATAATAACTAGGTAACATATACTCCGGTAGCTTACCGCGTAAAAAAGAACGTAATTCCGAAGAATCTATCGATGCTTCTGATACATAATAGCCTACCAAATGCTTGTCTTGATTTTTATCTACAACATTTACTATGGTATCACTAATATCAGGATAACCTAACAGTTGATTCTCGATCTCTCCTAACTCTATCCTGAAGCCTCTTAGCTTAACCTGACTATCTATACGACCTAAAAACTCTAAATTACCATCTTCTAACCAACGAGCTAAATCGCCTGTACGATACAATCGTTCTCCTTCTTTAAAAGGATGGGCTATAAATTTCTCTGATGTTAACTCCGCTCTGTTGATATAACCTTGAGATAAACCTGATCCTCCTATACATAACTCACC
>NZ_MSMP01000093.1 GCF_001936575.1 Tenacibaculum agarivorans | reverse complement strand
AGTGTATAATTCATTGCTAGTTTACTTACGAAAGTCCTATCGGACTTTCTATCTGTGATTTATTTGCTAACTTTAGTGCTTAAACACGCAACCAAATCATACACAAAACCGTTGTGTGGCATTTAAAGAAACCGAAATGAGATGAACAAAACAAGGCGAGAATACCTCAAACGAATAAATTTCGTCTTAAATTTTATCGAAAAGAATCTTAATACTGACTTATCACTTGAATATCTAGCAGAGAAAGCTAATTATTCACCTTACCATTTCCATAGAGTATTTTTGACAGTTGTCGGAGAAAAACTGAATGAATTTATCAATAGAAAACGGATTGAACGAATTGCTTCCATTCTACTCGTTGAACCAAATATTATTTTAAAAGATTTAGCTTTCAAATATGGTTTCAATAGTGATAATTCTTTTTCACGAGCATTTAAAAAATACTATGGCATTAGTCCAACTAAATTTAAATCTCAAGGAAAAGAATTACTTAGCAAGATTGGTATAGAACCTTTTTCTTCTGAAAAATATATTTGTTCCATTGATAATATGAAACAATGGACTAAAATGAATGCACGAATAACGATAAAAGAACTTCCGGAATTGAAACTTGCCAGTATATCTACTATTGGAAACTTCGAAAAGGCTGGTAATATGTTTCAAAAGTTAATGGAATGGGGACATCAAAAAGGGGTATTAGATACTACTAATTTTAAAGCAATAACAATTTATCACGATAACCCTAATGTTACTCAAACCTCAAAAGTGAGATTTAGCACTTGTGTAACGATTTGTAAAAACATCAATACAGATGGAGAAATTGGACAACATAACCTAAAGAAAGGTATTTATAGCATTGGCCATTTTGAAATTAAAGCAGAAGAAATTTCAAAAGCTTGGAAAAGTATGTGCATTTGGGTTATTGAAAATGGTTATGAATTTAGAGATGCAGATTATTTTGAAGTGTATCATAATGACCACAGAACTCATCCTGAACAGAAATTCATAATGGACATTTGTATTCCACTCGAAAAAACAAAGAACATTAAACTTAAAGAAATCAACAATGTTAATCTGTCTAAAAAAAACTCTCAAAACCAAGAATGCGAAAACAACTTAGATTATCATCAATTGATAAACTATATGAAAGAATTGAGACTCTTTTTTCAAAAAGAATATGACACAATTTTTAAACTCGGTAAGATTTATCAAGGAGACCCGAATTTCTCTTACTTTTCTCTAACAACAGAGGTATTAAAAGAGCAAAAACTTAAATTCGTTATTATCCTAAATCACAAAGAGTTGTCTTTTTCTATTTGTTTATCGGGTCAAAACAAAAGCATTAGAAAAAAGTACTGGAACATATTTAAAAATAGCGATTGGAACAAATATCATTTAGCTGAATCAATTGACAATAGTTTATCTATCATTGACCAAACTATTGTAAAAGAACCTGATTTTAATAATAGAATGAGTTTAACTGAACAGATTGAAAAAGAGTCTTTGAAATTCATAAACGAAATAAAAAGCATCCTTGAATAAAAAACGACCACACAACAAC
>NZ_MSMP01000092.1 GCF_001936575.1 Tenacibaculum agarivorans | reverse complement strand
AATAAAGTAATGTTCATTACTTAACTAATGAAAAATCACCATTATTTTTTACAAAAAACTATTTTTAGTATCCACTTTTATTCAGATACAATAATCATTTTACGACTTTCAGATAAGCTTTTAGTTTGTAAAGTATAGATATAATATCCTGCTGCTAAATTTTCCTTTCTAAATTCTACAGAATGAGTTCCAGCGGACAATTCGTTGTTGATCAATTCCGCTACTTCAATCCCACTTACACTAAATACTTTTAATGAAACATGTGTTTGAGCTGGGATAGTAAATGAAATATTGGTATTATTTACAACAGGATTAGGTTGATTTTGAATCAATCCGAACTCATTCTCTTGTATAGTTACATCTTCTGTACTAAGAGTTGTTAATAGAGATGTCATTTTTTGCGCATACCTTTTTCCTAACTCTCTAACACCAGCAGAATCGAAATGAACATTGTCTGGTAAAATAGTAACTCCTTCAGAAGAAATTATATGGGCTGTTGGTATAACCGAAGGTAATGTTTGAATAATAGTATTCATACTACCAGCTAAACCACCATTATTTGTATGACCAACTTCCCCTGCTAATAATGGAACCTGATCAGCATCTAAACCAAGATCAGCTATTAAGTTATCATAAACTGTTTTTACATAATTTGGCCAATTTGTGTCTCCATTATTTGACTCTCCTTGGTGTAATAAAATACCTTTAATAACACCTTTTTGTTTTGCTAACAACCCTAAATTCACTAAGTGTTGGTATGGATTCCCTCCGTATGCTTGTATTTTTTCAGCAAAAAATGGATCTGCGGCTAATTCATCATGATCTTCAAACTTGTCTTTATCAAATAAACGAATATCAGCACCTCCAACTGCAACATTAATAATACCAATATTTACATCGCTAGGCTGTGAGTTTACCATTTCTTTTCCAAAAGTATTTACTAACGAAAGCTGACTGAAACACTGACTTGCGGGCGGTGCCATTACATACCATTTGTTTTTTTCTCTTCCTAAATTAGAACAATCTAAAGATTGTAGTAATAACAATCTGTTGTTTGTTGTAAAATCTGAATTTTCAACTGGCGCGCTACCTTCCATATTAGACTGTCCGAATGCTAAATAAATATGAAAATTAGGATCATTATCTGGTAATGTAACTTCATTAATATTCCCTGTATATACTAAAGCATTTGAATAGTTATTATTATCAGCATCTGGTAATGCTTGTACAGTGACTGTATAGATGGTACCATCAGTAGTGATAGGAATTCCTGCTAAAGTACCTTGATAAGTGTATGAAGTGCTTCCAGCTGCCACTGTAGTAACGTACTGAATCGCATCTGTATTTTTACTCACAAAAATATTAAAGCCTCCTGTTGCTAATGGATCATTATCCCAATTCAGGGTAAATTCATCTGTTGCTTGGGTAATTGAAAGTCCTGTAGGGTTCGTTGGTGGTTCAGGATCGGGAGCATTTAAATTAAAAGCTCCAGAATTAGCATATGCATTATTATCTGCATCAGGTAAGGCTTGAACTGTAGCTGTATATGTACCCCCATCTGTAATTGTAATACCTCCAACTGTTCCTGTATATGTATATGATGTCGATCCTGCAGCTAATGTGGTTATGTATTGTGCCGACCCTGCGCCTTCACTTATAAAAACATTAAACCCACCTGTTGCTTGAGGATCATTAT
>NZ_MSMP01000091.1 GCF_001936575.1 Tenacibaculum agarivorans | reverse complement strand
TTGTGCTTGTTGCGCAAGTTTTGTTAAAAATAGAAATATTTAGTAACTTAATGTATGCAAGGCATTAAGATTTATCAAGAAAAATTATTCAGTAATTTTCAGTTAAGTGAAATTGTACCTGAGAACAATTTTTATAGACAGCTAAAAGCGATTTTAGATTTAGAATTTTTACGTTCCAGAACAAAAGCATTTTATGGTAGTAGCGGACAAAAAAGCATAGATCCTGTGGTTTTCTTTAAGCTCTGTTTGATCGGTTATTTAGAAAATATTATTAGTGATCGCAAACTTGTAGAACATTGTAGGGTTCGTTTAGATCTCCTCTATTTTTTAAATTATAATATCGATGAGCCTCTTCCATGGCATTCTACTATAAGTAGAACACGACAATTATTCCCAACATCAATATTTGAAGAAGTTTTTACTCTTGTATTACAAATGTGTATTAACAAAGGAATGGTTAGTGGTCACACCCAGGTTATAGATTCAGCTCCCATAAAAGCCAATGCCAGTATGGATAGTTTAGAGCTTAAAGTACCTGCTCAAGATTTAGATGCTCATTTAGCAGAAATTCGGCATATAAGCCAAAGAGATAAAGCAGCTTTTAGAAAAGCTAAGATGGACAAAGCTACCCGAGAACAAAAAACCATTAGCGCTAATCAAAAGCAATTGAAAGGCATAAAATCTCGCAATAAAAAGTGGTCAAAAGACCAAGATCAAAGGCAAGGCTCAAATAATAAAAAGAGTCGTTATACAAGCAACAAGACCCATTACAGCCCTACTGATCCTGATGCGCGTATAAGTGTAAAACCTGGCAAAGCCAGAAAATTAAATTACAGCAGTCAATTGAGTGTAGATACTGCCCATCATGTGATTACAGATATTGGAGCCTATCATGCCGATAAAAAAGAGAATCAGTGTTTACAAGATATCACAGAGCGGTTACATCAACGCTTATGGTCGGAAGGCTTGCTATGGGAAAACTGTATAGCCGATACAGGCTACAGTAGTGGAGAGGTATATGCCTATTTAGAAGCCAAAGGATTAAAGAGTTTTATTCCACCACATGGTACTTATAAAGGAGGTCCAGATAATTTTCTTTATCACAAAGAACAAGATTATTATCAATGCCCACAAGGCAAGGAAATACCATTTAAAAAGGTATTTATAGAAACCAAAAACAATACAAAAAAGAAAGAATACCGAGCATCAAGTAAATTATGTGCAGACTGTCCTATAAAAGTAACTTGTTTAGGGAAATCTAAAGAAAAACGTATCACTGTTACCTATTATCGGGAGGAATATGAGCGTAATAATAAACGTGTTCATAGTAAATTAGGTCGTTATATGAAGGGTAAACGGCAAAGTACTGTAGAGCCTGTGTTTGGAACACTTACTCAATTTATGGGACTTCGAAAAATAAATACTATTGGTATAGCTCAAGCCAATAAAGTCATGCATATGTCTGCAGTAGCTTATAATCTAAAAAAGTACTTAAAATTCATTCACAAAAAGGCAAAAAGTGGAGTACAGCACCACAACTATTTTTTAAAACTCAAAACTACCCTGTGCCGACTCATAAAACAGATTTTAAGCCCTTGTATTTTTAGAATCCAATTCAGCTAAAATTCAAAAAAGCCTCCGTAAAGAGGCTATAAATTATTCGTTTTTCAAAAAATTAGAAGCTTGTGCAACGGTTACCC
>NZ_MSMP01000090.1 GCF_001936575.1 Tenacibaculum agarivorans | reverse complement strand
TTGTGCCTGTTGCACAAGTTTTGCTAAATGTACAAATAATAGTTATCTTGAATTATGCAAGGCAATAAAGTTTATCAAGAAAAGTTATTTACTAGTTTTCAATTAAGTGATCGTGTTCCTGAGAATAATTTTTACAGAAGGTTATTAGGAATTTTAAACCTACACTTTTTGTACGATTTAACTTCGGTATACTATGGTAGTAGCGGTCAAAAAAGTATTGATCCTATAGTATTCTTTAAATTATGTTTAGTTGGTTATTTAGAAAACATCATCAGTGACCGTCAATTAATAAGACATTGTAGCATGCGCTTGGATATTCTCTTTTTTCTTGGTTATGATTTAGAAGAAGAATTACCTTGGCATAGTACCATTAGTCGTACCCGTCAATTGTTTCCTGAATCTGTTTTTGAAGAAGTATTTACTCATATTTTGGAGTTATGTATAGCTAAAGGTATGGTAAGCGGACATACCCAGATTATTGATTCAGCACCTGTAAAAGCAAATGCAAGTATGGATAGCTTAGAGTTGAAAGTACCAGTCCAAGATTTAGAGTTTTATTTAGCAGAAGTTCGTCATATTAGTAATAGAGATAAAGAAACTTTTCGTAAGGCAAAGTATGATAAAGCTAGTTTAATACAAAAAACAATAACAGCCAATAAAAAAGAATTGAACAATATTGTTTCAAGAAATAAGAAATGGTCACAAGAACAAAACTACCGACCTGGAGCAGGTAATAAAGGGAGTCGTTATACTAGTAATAAAACGCATTATAGCCCTACAGATCCAGATGCTCGTATTAGCGTAAAACCAGGCAAAGCAAGAAAGTTAAATTACACCAGTCAGTTAACAGTAGATAGTAGTCATCATGTAATTACAGATATTAAAGCGTATCATGGTTGCGGAAAAGACAATCAACATTTGCAAGATATTGTAATACGTGTAAAACAACGTTTATGGAAAAAAGGTGTATTCTGGAAAAACTGTTTAGCTGATACAGGTTATAGTAGTGGAGAGAATTATGCATTTTTAGAAATACAAGGATTGCAAAGTTTTATTCCTCCACATGGCACATACAAAGGAGGTCCAGAAGGATTTGTTTATAATAAAAAAGCGGATCATTATCTATGTCCACAAGGAAAGATCATTCCTTTTAAGAAAGTCTTTTTAGATTATCGAACTAAAACCAAGAAGAAAGAATACCGTAGTTCTAGTAAACAATGTAAAGAATGCCCATTAGCAAGTGTTTGTTTAGGAAAAACAGCCAAAGAAAAGAAGTTTAGTGTTACCTATTACCGAGAAGAATATGAGCGTAATAATGCTAGGGTAAACAGTAAGCGAGGAGTGTATATGAAAAAGAAACGGCAAAGTACAGTAGAACCTGTTTTTGGGACATTAACTCAGTTTTTAGGACTGAGAAAGATTAATACAATTGGTTTATCACAAGCAAACAAGGTAATGCACATGAGTGCTATTGCTTACAATCTAAAGAAGTGTTTGAAATTTATTAGTAAAAAAACGAAAAGTGATCGTAAAACTATTAGAGAAACTTTTTTACTGGTATTTCAGGAGTTTTACTTCCATATAATAAGTTATGAGCAATTGAATTTTAAGTTAGAGAAATGTATATCCTAAAAAAAACAAGCCCTTAAAAGAGCTTATTTGATCTTTTGTTTTTTAGATTTTGCTACTTGTGCAACGGTTACC
>NZ_MSMP01000009.1 GCF_001936575.1 Tenacibaculum agarivorans | reverse complement strand
AACTTCGAGTAAAATTATTTGTAATACAATGAAAAATAATTTTGTATCGAGAAGTATTTCGCTAGTTCTCGATAAAATTTTACGTCGTTAGCACTTTGTAAAATCACTCGAACTGACAAAAAAGTTTATCCAAGATGCATGGTAATTAATAAAATGAGTTTAATAACATGTTATTTTAGTAGTCCAAAGCAGAGCTTTGAAACTCTTTTTCAAAGTATAGAAATTAAGTTCCGTTGGTTCATTTTCTTTGACAAGCAATGAAAATCAACATTGCTACAAAATTTATTCAAAATAAAAATGACTATCCGGAATGCTAATAACCCCTAATTATAACTCAAAACAAGAATTAAAAAAGAAACATATCATTAAAACGATTAGCGTTAAAAAGAGTTAATCTTTTTGCTACACCTTAGCTTTAAGTTAATTTTATACTAATGAAATCTACAATAAAAATCATATTAATGTTTGGGATTCTTGTATTTACAGCTTGTAAACAAGAACCTAAAAAAGATCCAGTAAAAGAAGTAGTAAAGAATGAACCTACTACCAAATCAGGGGTAACTGTGGTAAACTATGACCAATTACTACCTTGGTTAGAAAAACAAGACGACAAGACTCATGTGATTAACTTTTGGGCAACTTGGTGTAAACCTTGTGTTGAAGAATTACCTGCTTTTGAAAAA
Organism: Tenacibaculum agarivorans; assembly: GCF_001936575.1. Classification (GTDB taxonomy): domain Bacteria; phylum Bacteroidota; class Bacteroidia; order Flavobacteriales; family Flavobacteriaceae; genus Polaribacter; species Polaribacter agarivorans. The sequence goes on along the minus strand of NZ_MSMP01000009.1, from coordinate 201,654 downwards.
TTACATGCAGAATATGCTAACAAAAATGTAGAGGTAGTTTTAGTTAGTTTAGATTTTCCTAATCAAATTGAAAGTGAATTAGTTCCTTTTATCAAAAATAGAAATTTACAGCCAGAAGTTGTGGTGTTAGATGATCCAAATCAGAATAAATGGATCAATGGAATTTCAAAAGATTGGTCAGGTTCAATTCCAGCTACATTAATATACAATAAGAATGAAAGAGGTTTTTACGAACAATCTTTCGATTACAGTTCACTTACACAAGAATTAAACAAATTTTTAAATTAAATACTTATTCATGAAAACTTTTAAATCACTTTTAGCTGTATTAGTTGTAGTCGCTAGTGTAGCATTTACTGTAAAAGAAGAAAGTAAAGGATATAAAATAGGAGATACGGTAGACAACTTTACCCTTAAAAATATTGATGGTAAAATGGTTTCTTTGAAAGATTATGATGATCAAAAAGGAGTAGTTGTTGTATTTACGTGTAATCACTGTCCATATTCAAAAATGTATGAAGATAGAATTATCGCTTTAGATAAGAAATATAAAGCAAAAGGATATCCTGTAGTGGCTATTAATCCAAATGATCCATCAGTATCAGGTGGAGATGATTTTGAATCGATGAAGGAAAGAGCAAAAGAAAAAGGATTTACATTTCCATATTTATTTGATGATGGACAAAAAGTATATCCAAAATTTGGAGCTACAAGAACACCACATGTTTTTATTTTAAACAAAGAAAAAGGGAATGATTTTATATTATCATATATTGGAGCAATTGATGACAATGCAAGAGCATCAAATAGCGTAAAAGAGCATTATGTAGAAGATGCTATAGATAACTTATTAGCTGGTAAAGCACCTAGTAAAACGATCACTAAAGCGATAGGATGTTCTATTAAAACAAAATAAGAATTTTCTTCATTTTTAAAATATACAGTCCCGCACAATTTGTGTGGGATTTTTTTGTTGTCAAAATGAAAGTCTTTACAATTAGTTGTTTGTCTAAGAAATAAGGAAAGTAAAAACGGAATTGCAAAGCGTAGCTTTTAGCTTGAGTGATACGAAGTAATTTCCTGAGACAAACTTGATTTTTTTGTTTCGTTTTTTCATCAAGGAAAAAATGAAAAGCGAAGTATAAAATTTGTTGAATTTCCGAATTAATTATTCTAACCCAAAAATTGATAGTTGATAAATCCCAATTGATCATTGGTTACAACGATCAACGTTAAATTAAAAAATAAATCACTTCTTTGTCAGCTCAATAAGACTTTATATATTTGCAAAAAATTAGTTGAAAATTGTTATTGTTAAATTGCTAAAACCCATTTGTATTTTATGAGAAAAATATTGTTAAGTATCACTTTTACAGTGTTGTGTTTTGTTGTGTATAGTCAGGAAAACGAAGGGATTCCTCCATCACCAACAGTAGCTTCTTTAGTAACTATTGAGAAAGATTCAGTAAATAGTTCGGGGATGATTGCTCAAAATGTTCCTTTATGGAATATAAAAGTTGGAAAATATGAATTTCCAATACAATTATTCTACAGCTCTTCAGGAGTAAAAGTAGAAGAAATGTCTTCCTATGTAGGTACAGGATGGAATTTATCGGCTGGAGGTGTAATAACCAGATCAGTTGTGGATTTACCAGATGATATGATTAGTTCTTTGCATGGTAGGGGAATCTTACATAATAATCTTTTAAAAGATATTAAAAGTCTAGAGAGTTCTATTACTACCAATGGATATAATGAAAACACCTCTAAAGATTTCATAAAAAATAAAGTAAATGAAAACTTACAGGATAGAACTAGAAATGATACACAGCCTGATATATTCTATTTTAATTTCTTTGGTATTCAAGGGAAATTTTTATTTAATGAAGATAAGGAGATAGTAAGTATATCTAACGATAATTTTAAGTTTAGTTACGAATTAGCATCAGATAATACGTTATCTAGTTTTACAATAACAGATACAAAGGGTATTGTTTATACGTTTTCAATTAGAGAATATTCAAAAACTGAATACACAGGAGGAAGTGCTTTTGAAGGTTTTAATAGAAGATCTAGAGATAGAAAGAAAATGGATTACTATTCTTCATGGCATTTGACATCTATTTTGACACCGGACAATAGAACTATTACTTTTGATTATGATGATGAAAGTACAAAATATGAATTAAGAGATGTAGTTGCAGGTAAAATATGTGGAACTAAACAATGTGACGATACAAATTTAAGTACGCAAGAAATAGCAAAAAGGGATGTTGATAATAATATTCAAGGTGCAGTTACTAAATTTGAAGTGTCTTCCAAAAAAATTAAAACAATATCTTCTGAAGATTTATTTACCATTGATTTCACCAATGTTGCTAGACAAGATTTGGAAGGTGGACTTAAATTATACAGAATTTCTGTAAAAAATATGTATGGTGAAGAAGTTGAAAATTATCAATTTAATCATTCATATTTTAATTCGCCTGGTATGCCTACCACAGACCAGTATGAGTATAAGCGTTTAAAACTAAATGATATTAGAAGAAAAGGACGCTTTTTTCAACAATTTACTTATTATGAAGATTATCCATTACCGCATAAAAAGTCTACAGAACAAGACTATTGGGGATACTATAACAAAAATGGAGCAACTTCTTTAGTTCCTAAAGTATATGTAGAGGATGAAACTATTATAGTAGGGAAACAAGAGCATAAGTATCATATCTTTTCACCTAAAGATGTTGCTGCAAATAAAATTGAAACCTATGGATCAATAGAAAGGAATGTTAATAGTTCTTACATTCATATGGGGATGCTAAAAAAGATAGATTATCAAACTGGAGGTAGTAAAACTTTTTATTATGAACCTAATGATTTTACTCATAAAGAGTATACTAGTGGAGATACAGCCATTAAAGGAAATGGGGTTAGAGTTCAAAAAATAGAGTATTCAGATGGTAATAAAATAGAAACATTGAATTATTCATATAAGAAACCAGATACAAATGTATCTAGTGGAAGACTATCATATTTACCACAGTTTGCAGTACATATACCTTGGTATGTTAGATATGATATTATAAACCATGATCTTATTACTATAACTTCTCCAAGTTATAGTAATTATGTACGCCAAGAAATCAGAATGGAAGAAATTAAATGGACTGATTCTAATGGTAATGAGTTTGTTAGATATGAAAGGCGTTATTGCTTTGCAGGTGGAGGGAATAATCTAGAATTTTCACCAACAAATAAGAGAAATGAATACTTTGCCATGACTACTAAAAGGTATTCAAAATCACAGTTACCTTTAAGTTTAAATGTGGAACACCCAATAGCGTATAGTCATATTACATTAGATGAAGGGGAAAATGGGAAAAAAGAATTTCATTTTGATGTATTAGGAGCCATAGATGAAGAAAGTTTACCAACTGGTTTTGATCATAAAAAATTTAGACATCGATCTGCTTTTTCTACTTTTAACTGGTATTTGGCAGATAGAACACAACTACAACAAGGGCCTTGTATGTTTGGTACATTATTACCTATTGGAAGCGCTACCCTAAACGGAGTAACAAAACATTATAATTTAGTAGATCTAACAGGTTATTCTCATCCGTTTGCACCAAAACCCAATTGGAATCGTTACTTTGGCTCATTAAAAGATTACACGTACTTTAATGAAGAAGGGGATCGTGTTTTTAAAGAATCCTATGAATATGAAACTACAGGAGATATTAGTAATTCCTCATCTTCAAAAAAAGTATTAAGTATAAAGTACAATTCTTTTTCTAGACCAATAGGTTATGGATGGGCTTTTAGTAATCCATATCAAACAAGTATTGGACCAACAACAGCACCAACTCTATGGGTTTGGTCTTTTATAGATACGTATTATGGTATTGGTTTAGTACCTACCAAAACTACTAGAGAGTTTTATCATGATGGTTTTTTAAAGCAAATATCGACACAAAAAGAAAATAAATATAGTCACGGTAATTTATTAACTGAAGAAAAAACAAAGGATTCCAAAGGAGATACATATAAAACTATATATAAGTATCCAATGGCATTTGAAATTAATAATAACTCTTATAAAAAGATGTTAGATAGAAATATTATTATGCCATTAGAAATAGTTTCTGTTAAAGGAGATAATCAGTTTTTAGGAGCGGATTTGACAGAGTATGTAGTAAGTAGTTCAGAGTTTTTAACGAAAAGTAAATATAAACTAGAAAGAAAAGAGCATTCGTATAATTATGATTTAGATAGAGCACCAGTAAATGGAAGCACTATTAATAAAGATCTAGATATGATTCAGCAAATAGAGTATATCAGATACGATACTAAAGGGAATTTATTAGAGTATAAAAATAAAGTAGGAGAGAAAACAGTGCTTATTTGGGGGTATAAGAAACAGTATCCTATAGCGGTCATAAAAGGTTCTGATATAAGTTATGAAAGCATAGAACGAGATTTAATTCAAAATACATCTATTGATGTATCAATTCAAAAGTTAAAAGAACTATCAAATTCAAATAATGAAGAACTATTATTAGATAGGTTAAATAAAGCTAGAGAATTTTTGAAAGATTATTTCATGACTACTTATACTTATAAACCTTTAGTAGGAGTTACAAGTATAACCAATCCAAGAGGAGAAACTTCATTTTATAAATACGATCACTTTAATCGATTGAAACTGATCTTAGATTCTAGAGGTAACGTTTTAAGTGAAAATAAGTACAACTACAAAAGATATTAAAAGCTATGAATATTAGAAAACATTGGAATATACTTATATTCTTATTTATAATAACATCCGTTAATATACACTCACAGATTGAAATTCCAATAGATCTTGATGATCCTATACCTATTGAGGAGGTAGGTTGTAGAGAAAGATTGAGTGAGGGAGGAAGAATTATAGAAATAGGTAGAGAAGCTCAAACATTTACATTTACAGCTTCTAGTTTTTGTAATAATTTTATTGGCGATTATATACCTATTACTCGTAAAGATAATAGTTGTTTAAATGCTACGGATTTACGCTTTCCAAATGTAGAGAATAATATTGGAATTACGTCAACAGTTAGTGTAGCTGTTGTTCCTGAAAGGGTAGGAGAGCATTCATATAGAGATCGTTACGAAGCAACTATTACTTTAAATATTTCAGAAAATACAGGTTTGTCTTCAAATAGAATTTTTGAAATTTTTCCATTTGCTAATCTAACTAGTTCTTTTTTCACAGAGTTATCGTTTGTAATAGTACAAGCAGGGGAACCTAATTACAAGAATTATTTTTCGGATAAAGATGGAGACGGTTTCGGAGATTGTGAAGAAACAGTAATAGCAAGTAATATTCCAGTAACAGGTAAAGTTTTAAACAACTCAGATAAATGTCCTTTTGAATTTAGTACAACTAATAATGGATGTGTTGTAAACAGTTTTACCAATGATAACTATGTTTACACAGCAGTATATAGAAAAGCTTTTTCTGAAAGTTCATTAAATTCAGCTGCATCAAGTGATAAGGTAGAAAATATAACCTATTACGATGGCTTAGGTAGAGCCAAGCAAGAAATATCTATTAGAAACGCTCCTAATCAAAAAGATGTCATAACTCATTTTGAATATGATAATGTAGGAAGACAAGATAAAAGTTATTTACCTTTTGTATCCAATGAAAGTACTCATGGTAATTTTAGAGCAACAGATGTATCTCAACTTACTAAGGAGTATTATAAAACTAATTATGCAGATGACTTTACAGGTATGTCTGTATCTGAAGTAAATGCATATTCACAAATACAATTTGATGATTCTCCTTTAAATAGAGAATTAAAAGAAGCTGCTGCAGGTAAAGCATGGAAATTAGATGGAGGAAAAGAAGTTAAGTATGAATACAATACCAATGAAACTGATGAAGTTAGGTTGTTTTCGGTTACTTTAGATGCTAACTACAACACAACTTTAGTAGATAATACAGTGTTTTATGCACGAAACACATTACGCAAGAAAACAACTAAAGATGAAAATTGGGTGCCATCTAAAGGAAAAAATGGAACCATGGATGAATTTACAGATAAGTCTGGAAACATAATTCTTAAAAGATCATATAATGAAAATAAGGCTCATGATATTTATTATGTGTATGATAATTTAGGAAATCTATCGTTTGTAATTCCACCTAAAGCATCACAGCAGGTATTAACTCAAGAAATACTAGATAAACTGTGTTACCAGTATAAGCATGATCATTTAGGGAGAGTTGTTGAAAAACAATTACCAGGAAAAGGTAAAGAATATATAGTATATGATAAATTAGATAGACCTGTTTTAACACAAGATATTAATCAGAGAAAAAAGAATGAATGGAGTTTTGTTAAGTATGATATATTTGAAAGAGAAATCTATACAGGAATTTACACAGATAACGACTCTTTTACGCAACGTCAGATGCAAGACCATTATGATACTCAAGTAAGTAATAATGAATCTAAGGTAAGTACGGGAACTGGTTATAATAATAGTTATTATACAAATGATAGCTTCCCAAGTGAAAATATAGAAATTTTGACCATAAGTTATTACGATAATTATAGCTTTGATTTAGTGGGAAGCTTTAATCCATTAACTACAACAAAAAGAGTGTATAATGAATTTATTACCACAAAAACAAAGTCGCTGAAAACAGGAATGAAAGTAAAAGTTCTGGATAGCTATCCTGTTCAGTGGGTAACTACAGTGAGTTATTTTGATTATAAAGCAAGAGAGATACTTAAGTATGTTAAAAATGATTACAATCAAACAACTACTGTATTAGAATCTAAGCTAACATTTTCCGGTGATGTTGAAGAAACTACTACTACTCATAAAAAAGAAGGAGAAGAAGATCTAATTATAATAGATGCTTATGAGTTTGATCATCAGAATAGATTATTGAATCATAGACAATGTGTAAATTGTGAAAACGAACAAGGAGTTACTACCAATGCTACATTCTCAAATAATTTAAACCTATTCCCAAATACAGACAGAATAATTAAAGATAATAGTGCTATTACATTATTACCTGGGTTTAGAGTTGTTGCCTCAGATGATCGATCTGTGAAATTTGCCATAGCAGAGCAAGGGGAATATATTGTAAGAAATACTTACAATGGAACAGGAGAGATTATCAATAGAAGAGTTGGAGGTAAATCATTAAATTCTAGCTTACAAAATATAGAATTGAAATATAATGTTAGAGGTTGGTTAACAAGAATGAATTCTGATACAAGTAATGATAACGATTTGTTTAATTTTAACATGAAATATGTTAATCCATCTTCAGGGACACCATTATTTAATGGAAATATTAGTCAAGTTTCATGGAATACATCCAATACAGATAATGGTATAAAAACATATACATATAATTATGATGATTTAAATAGATTGAAAAATGCTAACTTTAACATCGCTACTTATAATCTTAGTAATGTGGAATATGATACTAATGGAAATATTGAAAAGTTAAAGAGAAATAAACATACTTCTCAAGGAAATCATGACGATTTTACCTATAACTATGATGGAGGAAATCGATTGTTAAGTATATCAGGATCGGAAAGCCGTATATTTAATTATGATGATAATGGAAATTTGATTAGTGATTCAGGAAAAGGAATAACAAGTGTTGAGTATAATTTTTTAAATCTACCAACAAAAGTTAGTATAGCAGGTAAAAACGTAAATTATGTATATGATGCTACAGGAACCAAGTTAGCTAAGATATTTGATTTTGGAGCGTCTGAAAAAGAAGTAACTTACTATGACGGTAATTTTATTTATAAAAAAGAAGCTTCAAGGAATAGAAAAACTGAATTACAGTTTTTTACAACCCCTGAAGGTTATGTAAAGAAAGATAATGGTAATTTCAATTATGTATATGAGTACAAAGATCACTTAGGAAACGTAAGACTTTCTTATACAGACGCCAATAAAGATGGTATAATACAAACTTCAGGAAGTGGGACAGAAATTATAGAAGAGAAAAATTATTACCCTTTTGGTTTAAAACATAAAGGATATAATGAAGCCGTTTCAGGATTAGGGAATTCGTTAGCACAAAAGTTCGGATATAATGGAAAGGAATTAAATGAAGAGGAAGGATTAAACTGGTATGATTTTGAAGCTAGAAATTACGACGCTAGTATTGGACGTTGGATGAATTTAGATCCTTTAGCAGAAGAAATGCGTAAACATTCACCATATAATTATGCGTTTGATAATCCTATTTATTTTATTGATCCTGATGGGATGTCTCCTCAAGATTGGATAAAAAACTTAGAAACAGGTAAGGTTGAATGGTATGATCAAACTGGAGATAATGCTATTAGAGCTGCAGCAGAAAAAGATGGTAATATTGAAAAGTCTTCCGTGTATAACATATCAAATCTTTCTGATGATGTTAAAAATAAATATAAAAACTTAGGACAAAGCTTTTTTGGTACCAGTGGTCATACATATTCTGACTACATACAAATTTCACGAAAACAAGAAGAGTATATAGATGAAGTTTCTAAATCTATCAATGAAAAAGCAGGAGTAGAATATGTAAGTCAAGATTTCATATACGAAGATTTAACTAAAAAAACATTAAAGTCTATATTCATGGGAGGAAATTCATCCAATAGAGTTGGGTCAAAATTAGATAAATTTATTTTTGATCAAGTAAAAGGTAAAGTAAAAGACTTTGCTACAGGTAAGTTAGAAAAGCTTGCTGGTTTGGGTTCTAAAACGGTACCTCTTATAGAGCAGCTCTTCAAGTCACCACCTGTTGGAGATGGTACAAAAAATCATGAATTTAAAAGAAAAGCTTTTAATGCTTTTAATTCTAGAGTTAAACCTCTATTAGATTATAGTACATTAATCAATATTTCGTTACACAGATATAAGAAATAGTTATGTTGAAAATAAGATCATTAGCTTTAGGATTGATTTTCTTTAGTTTTTTTTCATGTTCTCAGAAATTAAACCTTATCCAAATTGAAAAGAAAATTAATGAAAGGTATAGGGCTAGTTTTGAAGGAGATATAGAGTGTTTGATGAATAATGTTCCTATTAAAGTATTAAAAGACCTTGGAGACAAGAAAATAAGGGAAGATTATAAAAGTATTTACGAGGAAAAAGATGAATTTCCTGTTTTTGTTAGCGAAATTAGTGAGCTAAAAGTTAATGATGAGGGTAAATGTGAATCCTATAGGTTTTATGATGTGAATTACAAAGTTACAAAAACAACAAAGACACCTTATTTAGATTCAACAGCTTTAAAATTGAATTATAAAAATTATGGTAAGGAGAATGTAAGTTTTAATTCTGATACGAAAATTTTAAAAGTAAATCAAATTCAAAGTTTTATGTTAGTTTTAGATAAAGATTATAAGTGGAAAGTAGTACCTAATGACTTAAAAATTTTAGCTTCATCCTTTGGTGATAATTTTTCTAAATGTATAGAAAAGAAATAGGATTTATTAAAACTAATTCTTAAATAATATAATCAATCCACGCTCTCACAGGAATCCTTTCGTGTGGTTAATGAAAGTTTAGATAATAACAAAATGCCAAACCATATTATATGTATTGCTTTACTATAATATGGTTTTTTAGTTATTAATTCTTGCTTTAAAATAAACTAATAGTACTTTTATACTGTTGAAATTATTCAGCTATGGGTAAAGACTGTAAAGTAGTGTTATATATTATACATTACGCTGGAGAAAAAAGATTACTAGATAATATAATTATACTTAAAATATTAGGTTAAAGAATTACAACACGAAGTGATTCGTGCATGAGCAGTGATCGGAAGCAAATAAGAAAAAAACAGATTCTACGAGAAATAATGCAGCGCAACAAAGAAGATCTGCTATAAATTGGTTTAATAACTAATTGAATTATGAAAAAAATATTGTTATCTCTATTAATATTAATCATTTCTTGTTCAAAAGATAATGTTAAGAAAGAGTTTTACCCGAATGGATCATTAAAATTGGAATTTACAGTTGATGATCAGAGTTCACAAAATGGTTTTTATCGAGAATATTATGAGAATGGAGAACTGAAAACAAAAACTAATTTTCTAGAAGGAATAATTAATGATACTTTGTATTCTTATTACAAAAACGGTAATATTAAAGAGAAAGGTATTTTAATTGTTAATAAAAAAAATGGTTGGTGGAAATATTATGATACAAAAGGGAAGCTAAATAAGAAAATTGAACATATTTTTTAGATGATGGAATTTATAATAATGATGGTAGTATTAATAACGATTTGAGTTGTTATTTTAAAATTGAAATTTCTGATACTCTTAATTTAGGAAAGAACATAGGTAAAATTGATTATAACTCTAATTTTAAACCTAATGAAAGTATTTTATATATTTTGATTGAGAATGAATATTCCGAAACAGAAAAAAAAATAGATACTTTTATAGAAGAGTCTAATTATTCTCGTTTTGGTTTTTTTGCTCATAAAAAAGGTAATAAAAGAATAAAGGGAAGAATTATAGAACAATTAATTTTTGAAAGAATAATAAATAAAGATTCTACTGAATTAAAAATTGAAGAGCACAACAAATACTTTGAGATTGATGTTATAGTAAAATGAAAATATGTCTATACGCATACAGCTTTATCAGTTTACTTTTTTTCTTCTTTTCTTTTTACATATATCAAAAAAAGGAAAAATATGATACTATCATAGAGGAGCATGAGCCTATCAAATACAATATAGTTTCAGTTTTGGAAACAAGTAGGCCATCAGGAAAAAGTAGCAACAAAGGGCATGTTTTAGTGTTAAATTACAAGAATAAAAATTATACAATAGATATAAGCTTTAGTCAATATGAAAAATTAGTTGCAGGAGAATATATTCCACTTTATTACATTACTTCAAGTGATGAGGTAATATCTAAATTTGATATTAAAGGTAGAAATAGAGCTATGCTATTTATGATTATTATTGGTGTGATTGTATTTCTATATTTCTTGTATTCACTAATTAGAATGAGAAGAATTCCAACTTCAGTTAGTCTTTAACTAGTGGGTGTATAAATGAGGAAGAATAGTGATTTATATATGTTGTTTTTTTTGATTTTAGCAAACTTGTGATTGTTATTGGTGGTTGAAGAGTAGCAGGAGCAGATGTTACGGAAAATTAAAATAAATGTTTTATAAAAAAACATGAGCAAATTAAAAAATATAATTGGGTTGATAGTGATTGACATTTTAATGTTATACATCATTGCCTCAATAGGTCCGCTATGTGAAAAGTGTATAAATGATGATTTTTGCCCTATTTGTATTAGTAATGAACAAATAAATCTTTCTATACTAGTCTTGATTTTTAATATATTTTACGTTTACGGACTATATAATAAAAAGTAAGAGTCCCCACTACCGCACGAACCCTTTCGTGTGATCAATGAGCTTGAAATTAATAATAAAATATAAAAAAAACCATGTTATACATATTTGTTATAACGTGGTTTTTATCATTTAAATAAAATAAACTGCTACCATACTATACCATATCATTCTAATGAAAAGGTAAGTTAAACCAGACCTACCAATTACACTTAAAACCATCAATTGATAACCGATAAATGTTCACTGATCATTGATCAAAACTTCACATAGAAAACTAAAAATCAGTAGCGCTAAACCTTCCAAATATTAAAAATCACTGAAAATGGGGTAGTTTCTTTCTCTTATAAATAAGAGTTTTGGACTTGAATTAAAGAATAGCCAAAAAATCTAATTCTACCTTAAAAACAACACATTAGGTATTACTATTTCTTTAAACAGTAAAGTTTATGAGAAAAAGAATATTACTCATTTTTTATTTGTTGTACTATGTAATAAGTCATGGAACAACAATAACACCTAAGGATGTTATCAATAGTGAAAGTGCTACAGAACCTCAAAAAAAGGTAACGGTAGCAACGCAAAATTTTTCATGGGATAATATAGCTAATTGGTATCCCACAAGTACAGCAACTATTAACGAAAGAAGTTTAGCATCCAATTCATTTAAACTCATAGAAGAAAGAAATTCTTGGGTAGATACTTTTTCAAATGAAGATATTCAAGAATTACCTGTAGGAGTAAAATATACAAGAGAAAATACCCAATATGCTATTGGTATAACCCAAGCAAGAATTTATCAAGACTATACAGAACTCACTGTATTTGCTCGTTTAAAATTACCGCAAACTAATGAAAACGGATTACCAATAGAACTATTTTTTGGCGCAAATAACGTGAAGTTATCACATTACGGAGGTATCATTGGAGAAGCGAATCTGGTGTTGATGGGAGATATACATATTCCAATTAATGCAGGAAAATGGATGTTAACCTTAAAAGGAGGTTTTGATTATACCAATGGCAATATCAATAACAAAAGTTATGTAACCATTACTTGTGATGGAGTAAAGGGGTTCAGTGTAGCAGGAGAAGTAGAATTTTCTAGAGAACTTTTAATTCCATTAGAGAGTAATGGAAAAGTAAATGAAAATAAAACTTTTGTTACCAAACAAATAGCTACAGAAAATGGAGTGCAATCAGTACAAGTACCTTATAGAGTAAAAGGAGCTTTTACAACTATGGCAAAAGATTGGAACGATTTATTAATCAATATCGATTTACAACCCTTTGTATTAGCCAAAAAAAGAAATAAAAAAAATTACGATGGGAATTTCCAGTTCTATGTAAATCAAGCCGTATTAGATTTTAGTGATCTGCATAATATACCAGACATGGTATTTCCAAAGCATTATTATGAAAACGATTTGCTATTCCCTAATGAGCAAGCTTGGAGAGGCGTGTATGTAAATACACTAGAAGTAAAACTACCTAAAGAGTTTAAAACTCAAGAAAGCATATCGCAACAAAAACGAGTAGCTTTTGGAGCGCACCATTTATTGGTAGATAACTATGGAATTTCGGGGAATTTTTATGCTGAGAATGTATTTTCTATTGATGAAGGACGAACCAATAAAAAAAGAGCTTGGGCATATTCTTTAGATAAAATTGAAGTTTCGCTAGCAAAAAATCAATTGACTAAAGTAGCTTTTGACGGTAAAATTTTATTACCAATTTCGAAAAAAGAAGAAAAATTAGGACTGCGTTATCAAGGACTGATTTCTGAAGATGAATATGCATTAACGGTAAGTAATACATCTACAGTAGATTTCAATCTATGGAAAGCCAAAGGGAAATTATTACCCAACAGTGCAATCACATTAAAAGTAAAAGATTCTGAATTTAGACCCAAAGCTGTTTTACATGGAAATTTAAGTATAAGTGCCAACAAAAGTGAAAATGCAAATGATGATGGTAACGAAAACTCACTTAAAAAACGATTTGTAGAGTTCAATGGAGTTGTATTTCAAAATTTAGTACTACAAACAGAATCACCTGTATTTTCAGTGGATTACATGGGCTATCAAGGACAAAGCTTATTAGGAAATTTTCCAGTATCCATTTCAAGAATAGGAATTACAGCCAATACAACAGAAGCGAATTTATATTTTGATTTGGGTATCAATTTAATGGGGGAAAATAATGGGTTCGCTGCACAATCCAGTTTAGCTGTCATTGGGTATTTTGAAGAAAAAAATAACAGACAAAAATGGAAATTTAGAGGAGTAGCTTTGGAAGCGATTGCCTTAGAAGCTGATTTGGGTGGTTTTTCAATGAAAGGGAGTCTGTTAGTAATGGATAATCATCCAGAATATGGAAATGGATTTGCCGCAAGTTTAGAAGCACAGTTTAAATCAGGAAATGGCATACGAGTGGGAGCCAAAGGAATTTTTGGTAAAAAAGAATTTAGATACTGGCAGTTCGATGTTTTGGTAGATAATCTACCTCCTGGAACAGGAACAGGAATTTTAAATTTAGAAGGATTTGCAGGAGGAGCTTCCTATAAAATGAGACGAAAAGATTTTAGTTCTTCCTTTTCTCCCTCAGGACTTGGATACACACCAGATCGTAATATTGGCCTTGGAGTGAAAGCCATGGTGATGTTTAATGTAGTAAAAAGAGAAGTATTAAAAGGAGGAGCAGGATTTGAAATCATTTTTAACAGAAGCGGAGGAATCAATTTCTTAGGATATTACGGACAAGCCACATTTTTAGCAGTAGGAATTCCCGGAATGGATAAGATTAGTGGTTTAATGACCAAACTAAAAGAGAATACAGATGTAAAAAACAAATTTTTAGGCGCTACTAAAGAAAACATAGGAAATTCTTATGTGGGAAGAAATTTGTTAGATAAAGCTTCTGGAGAATTTCCACAAACACCTCCCAACCAAATGGCAATGAGTGCTAAGGCCTCTATTACCTACGATTTTCAAAACGATGTTTTACATGGAGAGCTAGACGCTTATGTAAATGTTGCAGGAGGCTTTTTAAGAGGAATCGGAGAATATGGTAGAGCAGGTTGGGCTGTATTGCATTTTTCTTCAAAAGATTGGTACATCTATGTAGGTACACCAGAAGATCGCTTAGGATTACGAATGGGAATTGGTTCTATCAGTATAGAAACAGGAGGATATTTTATGACAGGTTCTAAATTGCCAGGTTCTCCACCACCACCAGTAGAAGTAGCAAATATTTTAAGAGTAGATCCAAACGAGTTAGACTATATGCGAGATGAAAACGCATTGAAAAGTGGAGGAGGGTTTGCCTTTGGAACTAATATTTCAATAGATACAGGAGATTTACGATTCCTTATTTTTTATGCAAGATTCAAAGCAGGAGCTGGTTTTGATTTGATGTTGAGAGATTATAAAGAAGCAAAATGTGTAAATACAGGAGATCAGGTAGGAATTAATGGTTGGTATGCCAATGGTCAAGCTTATGCCTATTTACAAGGAGAATTAGGAATTCGAATCAAACTATTTTTCATTAAGAAAAAGATCCCAATTATTAGAGGAGGGGCAGCTGTGCTATTGCAAACTAAAGCACCAAACCCTATTTGGATGCGAGGCTATTTAGCAGGAGAGTTTGATTTATTAGGCGGATTAGTCAAAGGAAATTTCCGATTTAAGTTAACCTTAGGAAAGGAATGTGTTTTTGAAGATGCTTCACCATTAGGAGGTTTAAAAATAATTACAGATGTAACTCCAGCAAATAATACCAAAGATGTGGATGTATTCGCAATTCCTCAAGCTACATTTAGTATGAAAGTAGGGGAACCGATTATAATTCCTGAAGATGATGGAGATAAAACCTATAAAATCATTTTAGAAAAATTTCAAGTCTTTCATAAAGGAAAAGAAATTGAAGGAGCTGTTGAGTGGTCTAAATATAAAGACAGAGCCAATTTTGTATCTAAAGATATTTTACCTCCTTATGAAGAAATGAATGTAAAAGTTGAAGTAAGCTTTAAAGAAAAAATTAAAGGAGTATTTAGAACTATAGAAATAGACGGAACGCCCGCAAAAGAAGTTGAGGAAAGAACATTTGTTACGGGGGGCGCACCAGATAATATTCCATTACATAATATAACCTATGCATATCCCGTATTAGAGCAGAAATACTTCTTAGAAAATGAGTATAACAAAGGGTATATTCAACTACGAAGAGGACAAGACTACTTATTTGATAACAGTCAATGGAAGAGTTTTTTAACCTACAGTAAAGAGGAAAAACAAGAAGCTAAAAGAGTTGAATTCTCCTATAATACAAATGATAATATCATCACTTATAACCTGCCAAATTTATCACAATCATCAAGCTATACTATTAGTGTTGTAAGTGAGTCTAAAACAGGCAATGTAAAAACTCAAAATAAGAATACTTATAAAAACGTAGACATAGGAGATAATGCAGATGGAAATACAGTTAGTATTCAACAAAAAAAATCTGAAGAATTATCTAAAGAAGGTGTGATTGAAAGGCTGGCTTATGGTTTTGCAACATCAGGTTATAAAACATTTAAGCAAAAAATAAATGCAATTCAAACTGAAGATTACAGATGGGGTGTTATCTATTCCGATGTTATTTATTTAGGCAATACAATTAAAAAACACGAGCCTTTTGATCTTACAGACTTATTAGGTTCTAGTTATACTAATAATAAACCTTTAGTTACGATAGAATCTACTTTAGAGGACGATTATTTCAGAAAAGATATCAATCCACCATTATACGCTAAATATCCAATGAACGGATATACCATCAAAAACAGAGATGAAAACAAATTGGGAGCACCTCCAAAATATGCCTTACCAATTATAGAAGGTTATTTACAGAATTTAGAATATGATGTAGATCATAACATGTTGGAAACTACATTTCCTTTCAGATATAATTTAGGTTTGGTATACAAGTCGGATTGGACAGATATGCATTCTCAATTGGTAAATGCATTATTAGATGGCGAAATAGCAAAAGGAGATGCGGTGTTGAATTTTTTAGATGAAGACTATTTGTTTATGCGCTATGGATTTTACAAAACAAAACTTCGTTACATGCTTCCAGGAGAAAGAAAAGGAACCGAAGCCATATACAAATTTAAGAACCCAAATAAATTTAGATACTAAGAAAATTAGTAAATGAAAATATTTAGTACACATATAAAATACCTAAGTATACTACTATTCCTATTTTGGATAGTTAAAGTTGAAGCTCAAGTGAGACAAGCTGAGGTAAAAATAGTATCCAGAGCGCAAAAAGATAAAATCTTATTACGATGGGGAGCAACTACAGCAAGCGCATGGAAAAAAACAAATGCCTCAGGATTTATTTTACAAAAATATGTGTTGTCTAGAAATGGGAAACGCTTACTGGATTTAGAAAAAGTATGGGAAAAACCAATAAAAGCAGCCCCATTAGAAGATTGGCAAGAACTGGTAGAGAAAAATGATAATGCAGCGGTTATAGCACAAGCATTATTTGGAGATGGCTTTTTTGTAGATGGAGGAAATAGTACCCAATTAGCAGACATTTACAACTTAGCTAATGAAGTAGAACAACGTTTTTCATTTTCATTATTAGCAGCTGAAACAAATTTTGAAGCTGCTCAAAAAGCAGGTTGGGGTTATGTAGATAGACAAGTAAAAACAAATGAAACTTATGTGTATAGAATACAAGCAAATCTGCCTGCTGAAAAAAAGAACATCAAAGGAAATTCAGTAATTGCTTCAATTCAAAAGTATGAACCTTTACCAAGTCCTGTAGATTTTAGAGGAATCTTTGGAGACAAGAGTGTGACGCTAACTTGGGAGTATCAATTACTGAAAAGTATATACACCTCATATCATTTAGAACGTTCGGAAGATGGTGTAAACTTTAGTTCATTAAGTAAAGAACCGTTGGTAAATCTTAATGACAAACCTAATGTGCCTGCTAAGCGCATGTTCTTTATAGATACCTTGGCTACTAATAACAAAACCTATTATTATCGACTACAAGGAATTTCTTCCTTTGGAGAAAAAAGTCAGTATAGTAAAACTGTTTCAGGTAAAGGAAAACCAATTTTACCCTTTACCCCTAGAATTACAGACACAAGATTAACTGATAAGGCAGATGAGGCTGTTGTTTTTTGGGATTTTCCAAGTAAGGGAGAAACTTTACTAGAAAAGTTTCAGATTATTAGTGCAGACAAAGATGGAGGGAATTATGTTGTTGTAGCTGATAACGTAGCACCAACACAAAGAAGTTACACGTTAAATAATTTACAAGCATCAAACTATATTAAAATTATAGCTGTCGGTAAAGATCCAAAGCAACAAAAAACATCATTTTCTTCTTTGGTACAACTAGCAGATAATACACCGCCAAAACAACCTATAGAGCTAATAGGAAAAATAGATACGTTAGGTATTGTAACAATAAATTGGAAACCTAATCTAGAAAAAGACCTATTAGGATATAGAGTATTTAGAGGTTTTACAAAAGAAGAAGAACCGTCTCAGGTTACGATTTCACCAATTCCACAAAATGAATTTATAGATACAGTGGAAGTGAAGAATTTAAATTCAAAAGTATTTTATCAGATAGTGGCTGTAGATAAAAGGCATAATCATTCTGATAAATCTGAAGTATTAGTACTAGAAAAACCTGATCTAATACCACCTATTTCTCCTGTATTTACAGATTATAAAGTAGAGAAAGGGAAAATTATTTTAGAATGGATACGTTCACCTGAACAAGACGTTAAACATATACTTTTAAGAAAAAATAGTACTCAACAAACAGATTGGGAAACCATTCTAACTACTCAAGATACTATTCAGCGTTTTACCGATACAAAGTTGTTGAATAATAATGTGTATCGCTACAAAATTAAGGCGATAGATAAAGCAAACTTATCTTCAAAACCATCTTCACCTTTAACTATAAAAGCATTGTCTTTTGATGTAGATACATCCATCAAAGGATTTGATTATTCAGTGAATAGGCAAACACATCAAATAGAATTGTTTTGGCGTGCAGATGAAGGAAAAGTAGCAGAATACACTATTTACAAACAATTAAAAGGAAAGTCACTAAGTACTTGGAAGGTGATACCCGGAAAAATCAAAAAAATAATAGACACAGAAGTAAGTCCGAATCAAACTTACATATATCATATCAGAGCATCTTTAACAGATGCCTCGTATACTAAAGTTAAAAAAGTAGAAGTAAATTATTAAAAGATGAACAAAAGAATCTTCTTAATTATAATCTTATTGTTAAGTTTATCTTATAACTCCCGTGCTCAAGAAGCATATTATGAATTAGATATTACAGGTTTTGTAGATGGGGTTGGTAGTAGTTGTGGAGGTGGGAGTAATGGTTTACATTATATACATTTAGAATATGAAAATGGTTTTTTAGATGAAAGTTACTTTCACCCTGGTAGATATAGAAATAAGCCTATAATTACACCTACTATTAGATTTAATGAATCAAATAGACTTGCTAAAATACATTTTCACACCAATAAAAGAAGGAGGAGTAGTGGTGATTGTAAATCGAAGAGGAGTAATTTTTTTGTTGAACTTATAAATGATCCTACTTGTGTAGATTTTACTTTTGATTTTTCAAATCATAATGTTTCAACAACATTAGGGAACGCAAGAGTAAAATTAGGTACAGGAAAACACAGTAGATTATCCAAAGTACCTGGGTATGCCAATGTTCTTATAAAACCGATAATAAAACTACCAGATCCAAGTGTTAATAATAATTTTGGTTCAGAAGACTTTTTAGAGATCCCAAGAATTCTAGGGATTAATAATAACTATTTTAATTGGGAATATTCATTTAGTCCTACAGGCCCTTATACAGCATTACCAAGCTATACTTCTAAAAAGAATTTCTTGAGAGTTAAAGGGAAAGATTTTCTAGATCCTGTAAATGATCATGGAAGAATGATTTACTTCAGAGTAAACACAGGGTGTAATGGTTGGACTTCTAATACGATATCATATCGCTTTTTAGGTGATGCCCCCAGAATTAACCGTATAACACGAGAAGCAACAACTTGTTATGACTCGGATGATGGAAAAGTTAGAATCTTTTTAGATAGAAGATTAAATGTAGGGGAATTGTTAAGTTTTACAAGTACAAATCCAGATTTTCCTGGACGCTATGTAAACTTAACAAGAAGAAGATTTGATGCGAATAATTCTATAGTAATAGAAGGACTAAAACCTGGAATGTATCCAATCAGAATGGCTGGTTTTTTTAGAGGATTTAATACGTATACGGAATCGTTTAGACATAGAACTACAGCACGGATCATTAGGCCCACACCAGTTGAATTTTCTGTAACTCATACTGATGTTTTTTGTCATGGAGGAAGCGATGGAACAATAACAATAAGAGCAAAAGGAGGAAGAGTTGGAAGAACACATAGATATTTATTACGAGAAGAAGGAGATACACGTCCAATAAAAGATAGCGATTGGATTTCTTTTACAAATATAAGTACTTCTCCCACTCGAGAAGTGATTCAATTGATAAAAGGGTTACCAAAAGGAAAATATAAGATTAAAGTAAAAGACTTTAATAATTGTATAGCCAAAGAAGTCATCAGAGATGCTGCGGGTAATATTATAGGTTTAAGAAGAGAAAAAGAAATTAGTGTAGATATAAAAGAACCAAAGTCACCTCTTAAAGCAGATGTGCGTTATGTGAAGAATCCTAGTGGTTTTGGATTTTCTGATGGTGAAATTACAGTACAAGTTACTGGGGGAACTCCTAATTCAAAAGGAGAGTATGGTAGTTATACTTGGTTACATGAAAAGAATGGTGTTACATCGATAGTTGGTAAAGTAAATTATAGTCAAGAGATTGTTCCTGGAGAGGAAGGTGCTTTTCTAACACTCAAAAATGCAGTTGATGGAAATTATACACTTAGAGTTAGAGATAATAATTTTTTTAGTACTTCTGATAATATTGGATGTTTTATAGAAAAGGACAAAATAAAACTAGTAGAACCACCTAAATTAACCATAGACCTAAAACTAACAAATCCTATTTCTTGTAGCCCTAAAAATAGTTATGGTAATACAGCTAATGATGGTGAATTAACGGTTACCGCTAATGGTGGAATTCCTTTTAGTCCTTTATTGGATGGAAAGTATAGCTATAAATACATATGGAAGAAAAAAGATGCTTTTGGAAATTATCAAATCTTACCTAAAGAAAATGGAAATATACTTGCAAATATAGAAGAAGGAGAATACGCAGTAAACATAGAAGATGCTAATGGGATTACCGTAGGGACTTATGTCAATAATGTACTAAGTAAGGCGCAAGATGCTACGTATAATTTAGTAGCGCCACCATTACTAGAATTATCATACAAAAAGCAAGATGTTTTTTGTCATAAAGGAACTGATGGAAGCATAGATATATCAATTACAGGAGGAACAGGAGCGTATACAATCTTATGGAGTAATAATGAAACTACTGAAGATATTTCAAATTTAACAGCAGGAACTTACTCCGTAAGAGTTACAGATGAAAAAGGTTGTGAAGTAACAGAACAAATAGAGATCAAAGAACCAGATGTACCTTTAACAGTATCGTATACATTTTTTGAACCGACATTTGCAGGTGCAACTAATGGATGGATTGAAGCCACTGTTGCTGGAGGTACACCTTTAGATTCAAATGCATATAATTTTGTTTGGAAAGATGACAACGGAAATACATTAAATCATAAAGTAACAGCTAGTGTTACAGCTACAAATTATGTAATACGATTAAATGGAATTGGAGAAGGCAACTATAAGTTAACTATTCAAGATAAAAATTTCCCTTTAGCGGTAGATAATCCTAACTGTACTATTATTGAAAGTGAGTATTATATTAATGATCCAGAACCACTCATAGGAAAATTAACGGTAAAAAGACCGATATCGTGTAATAGAAACAATGTAGGTAATCCATATTCAGATGGAGAATTAGAAGTTGTAGTAACAGGAGGTATTCGTTTACAGCCGCATGAAAATGGAGGACTTGATTATTACTATACATGGAAAAAAGAAACAAGTCCGGGAGTATGGACTGTTTTGCCGACCCAAACTAGTAATATAGCCACAGGTTTAGATCAAGGAAATTATGCAGTGAATATAAAAGATGCTAACGGTATAATTTTAGGAGAATATCAAAACAATGTTTTAGTCACAGCAAAAGATCTTACACAAGAAATAAAAGAACCAGAAGCTATTGAATTAACGTTTAAAAAGCAAGATGTTTTCTGTTATGAAGGAAGTGATGGTTGGGCAGAAGTTTTGATACAAGGAGGTATGGCGCCGTATCATATCCAATGGGATATAGGAAGTAATGATGCTAAGATTAATGATTTAGTCAAAGGAATATATGAAGTAACCATAACTGATGGCAAAGGATGTAAAGTTGTGGAAAGTATAGAGATTACTCAACCAAAAGAAGAAATCACTGTAGATATTTTAGAATTTGCAACACCTGAAAAGGGAGGAGAGTCTAACGGGTGGATAGTAGCAGAAGTAAATGGAGGAACTACTTTCTCAGATGGAAGTTATACGTATTACTGGCAAAATGAAAAAGGAGACGTGCTAAATTCTCAAACTACGACTAATGTTGTCAATGGAAAGTTTCAAATCAGATTACATACAATTCCTAAAGGAAAATATCTACTAACCATAGAAGATGCAAATTATGGAAGTGCTACAACCAAAAACGGATGTACATATATCGAAAAAGAGTTTACACTCTATGATCCTATTGAAGCCGTAATTAGTATTGAAACTCCAATATCATGTAATCAAAACAATACATTTAATAATCCTTTTTCTGATGGAGTTTTAAAAGTTGAGGTAACAGGAGGTGTTCCTTTTACTACAGGAAATCCCTATACCTATTTCTGGAAGAAGCAGAATAATTTAGGTGTTTATGAAGATTTAAATGTGAATAGTGCGATACTTACGGATCTTTCACATGGAAATTATGCTTTAAATGTGGAAGACAGTAGAGGTGTCGTTATTGGAGAATACCAAAGTTTAAACTTAATAAATCCAACAGACACTCTATTTACATTTGAAGAACCAGAATTGTTAGCGGTAAAATTAAGTGCTACTGAAATCTCTTGTGATTTAGGAAATAATGGTACTGCTACCGTAGCTATCACAGGAGGAATACCTCCTTACGATATTCAATGGTCTAATGGTAGTAGATCAGAAAAAGCAGTTGATTTAATTGCTGGGAATTATGTAGTTTTTGTTACAGATGCTCGTGGATGTCAGGCTACAGGAAATATTACACTCACACCACCAGGAGGTTTAGAAGTAAAAGCGATACGAAAAGAAAATCCGTCATGTTTTAACGGAAATGATGGAGCTATTGAAGTGAACGTTTCAGGAGGCGTGCCTCCCTATGTATATTCTTGGGATACAGGAGCAACTACAACAGCGATATCAAATTTGACAGAAGGTAAATATATTTTCACGTTAACGGACAGTAACAATTGTAAAGCCTTTGTAGAATTTACATTAGAAAATCCAAAGGATTTCATCATAGATCTGGGCAAGGACAAAGTATTATGCAATGAGCAATCATATACATTAGATGGAACTATAGATGAAACAGGTACGAGTTATGTATGGAGTTCAGATAAAGGTTATTCTTCTAACGAACCTGTAATAGAGGTAACAGAAGGAGGGATTTATACAGTAACAGCAACTACGCCAGAAGGATGTGTAATTAGCGATTCCGTTGAAATCATAAATAGTAATCAAGATATTGAAGCCAATTTTTTAATGTCATCTCAAGCCTATCTCGATGAAGAAATTGTAATTTTTAATAAGAGTAGCTTAGCCCAGTCTTCTTTTGAATGGATATTACCACCTAATGTACGAATTGTAGAAACAAGAGAAAGAGCTTTAGTCGTAAAATTTCCTGAAGTAAAAACGTATGAAATAGGATTACGCTCTCAAGTAGGAGATTGTATTCAAGAAGCATTTAAAAAGATTGTTATTGAAGAACCAAGTGAACTTTCAGATACTGAAAATGACTCAGATTTATTTATTGAGCTATTCAAAATTACACCAAACCCTAATAATGGAAAATTTGAGTGCACTGTTAAATTGGTGACTGCGAGTGAAATTTCCATCCGAATTTTTAGCATGCAAGGAGAGTTAATAAAAAAGCATATTCCTTTTGAGGTTCATGAAGAATATACAGAGTCATTTACCATTCAGGCACCATCAGGGATGTACATTGTTGTATTAGAAACTCCTGAAGAAACGAGAATAAAAAGAATGATAGTGAAATAATGATGTTGACAAAAATGGATGTTAAAAATATAGTAAAGTATCTATTGGTATTGATGTTGTTTTCTTCATGTTATCAAGAAACAGCAATTTCAATAGCATCAGATTTTGATTTTAGTTTCATAAATGAAGATCAATCTGTACCGGTTAGAATTCGAATTAAAAATAAAACGAAAGGAGCAGATACATACGAATGGAGTTTTGAAGGCGCAGAAGTAACTTCATCTAAAGATGAAAATCCAGCAGTTGTAAAGTATACAAAAGCAGGAAGTTTTAAAATACGATTGAAAGCCACAAATGTAGATGGAGAAGAGGGTAGTATTGAAAAGGAAATTAAACTTCATGAAGCTATAGCTATTGATTTTTCAACAGAAGTGATAGGAAGTGACTTTTCACCAGTAGAGGTAAAAATTCAAAATTCAACAGAAGGAAATTCATTACTATATCTATGGGAATTTGAAGAAGGAACTCCAAAAACATCTACATCAAAAAATCCTGAGAATGTTTTGTTTACTAAAGAAGGGGAACACACAATAAAAGTGACCGTTTCCAATGGTTTTGAATCATTTACAAAAGAAGAGAAAATTACAGTGTTACCTAAACTAGTGCCAGATTTTGATTGGGAAGTTGATTTTTTTGATGATGACAATCAAGCCCCGGTATCCATAACACTTATCAATAACTCAGTAAGCGCAACTTCGTATCAATGGAAATTTGAAAAAGGATTACCAGAGAAAAGTAATGAGGAACACCCTAAAGTAACTTTTACTACACCAGGCACTCATAAGATAACTTTGGAAGCTTCTAACGATAAAGAAACCAAACAGCTAATTAAAACAATAACAGTAATTCCTAATACGAACTTAAGAGTTTTTAAAAATTTAAAATTAGGTATAAATTCTGCTCACAATACAAATGCAATAGGCGCTTTTTTCTCGTCCTCTTCACGTAAAGTGATAACAGCAAATGAAGTTACTGATGAAAGTAACATAGATCTTGCTTTTTTAAGTTTAAATAACATCTTTAGTTTTAACAAATTTATAAGCCCTAGTCAAGCAGGCACAAATGGGTTTACTCCAATACCCAATGCTACATATACAAAATTTATTAATAATCTAGAAAACTGTGGATGTGGTGTAAGCTTTACAGCTGTTGAGTTTGATGCCATGAAAAACGATACACCATTACAAAGTATAAATATTACAGAAACGCCAAATGGTTTACTGCATTTTAATAAAGATGTATTACCGCGTATTGTACTTTTTCAAACAGAAGATGGTCGTAAAGGAGCGATTAAAATAAAGGAGTTTGTAGATGATGGAATCAATTCATATATCCATTGTGATATTAAAATTCAAAAGTTGCCTTAAAATGAAAGTCTTACCATATTTCCAACGTATTCTAATTATAGGTATACTGCTACTGTCTGTAGCGCTACAAGCACAGCGATATCCTGTTCAAGTAACGCATACTGTATTTCCTCCATATTCATCAAAATTAAGTGATTATGTAACTTCAAGCGATATAAAGTTTAGACTCAATATAGCATTAACAGATATATTAGGAAGTAATGAACAGGTAAAATTGAAACTTCGTATTCAAGGAAATGGATTTAATATTCAATCTACAGATGTTGTAGTTGGTGCTCCACAAATATTTTTAACAGGAGGCGTATTACAGCAGTTTACAAATTTAGATTTAGCAGCATATTTTCAGCCCAATAATTTAATTGGAATTCCTCCGCAACAATACAATAGACCATTACCAGAAGGAATGTATACGATGTGTTGGGAAGTATATGAGGTAGTTACCAATCAACAAATCAGCAATCCAGCTTCAGGTTGTGCCAACGTATTTTTACTATTAAATGATCCACCTTTTTTAAACTTACCCTACAGAGGAGATTATATTTTAGCTAAAGATCCAATGAATGTTATTTTTCAATGGACACCAAGACATACCAATGCTACAAATGTCAGTTACGATTTTGAGTTACGTGAATTGTGGGATATAACGATGGATCCAAGAGCTGCGTTTTTAGCTGCCCCAAATTACTATACAGAAACATTGAATAATACAACATTGCTTTATGATATAAGCAAGCCAGTATTGTTACCTAAAAGAACGTATGGTTGGAGAGTAAAAGCAAAATCGGTTACAGGAATTTCTGAAAGCTCAGTATTTAAAAATAATGGATATAGTGAAATATTCTATTTTACTTATGCAAATCCCTGTGAGGTACCGACCTATGTGTTGTCAGAAGCTTTAAACAGCAGCACGGTTAAAATTTCTTGGGAACCTCATTTCGATCATAAAGAATTTCATGTACAATATAAAAGAGCAGATGTTCCTGAAGCTAAATGGTTTGAAGTATTCACGTATAACAATTTTGCACAAATAGGGAATTTAGAAGAAGGAAAACCATATATGTTTAGAGTTGGGGGATCATGTAATGAACCTTATGAGTGGCATAAAACATTTTCGTATAGTAATGTAAGTCAATTTACAATGCCTAAAAAAGAAGATGTAGCTACTTACAATTGTGGGATTATTCCAGATATTGAAATCAAAGGAAGAAATCCACTAAAAAATATAGGAGTTAATGAGACATTTACCGCAGGAGATTTTTCGGTTACGGTGAAACAAATTTTTGGAGGAAATGGAGTATTTACAGGAAGAGGTTATATAACGGTACCGTATTTACAAGACACAAAAATAGCTGTTACTTTTTCTTCAATTCATTTGAATGATCATCACCAATTAATTTACGGAGTAGTCAAAACAACATACGATCCTACTTGGTCGGGAGTAGAAGATGTAAATGATTTGGCGCTTGGAGGAGCTGGGAATTCAGGAGCTACTACAGTCGATTTTATAGTAGATGATGTACAAATAGATCCGAATGGAGATATTATTATTATAGGTACTGATGGAGAAATTGTAGAGTTACCAGGTGGAGAAGATTATGTGATTACCGATGCTAACGGACAAACATGGTCGGTGGATGAAGAAGGAAACGTTACAGAGTCTGGTGAAGTAGCAGAAGGAGGAGCAACAAATTCAGAAAACACAAATGGTGTAAATAATCAAGGAGAAGCAGTAGCATTAACTGCGGATGGAGTTATAGTAACTTTTGCCAGAGATCCTAAAGATCTGTATGGCTTTGATGCGTATCAGAAAGATCAAAAACAAACTAAAAACTTATACAAAACACTTAATGATGATTATGTAATTCCATATAAAGCTATACCTAAAGGGCAAGAAACTACGATTATAGCCAATTTGGATATTACAGATAAAAATATTCAACCTCAAGATATTATTTTTAAAACAAAAGATGGAATTGCTATTTCTAAAATAGATAGTACTGCTACTTCATATACCTTAAAATTGAAAGGAGCATTTACTGATGCAAGTATAGAAACGCAAGCCGTTGTAAAAAAATCAGATAAATACGAAGTTGCAGGAGCTTTTATTCAATACCAAGCTGAAGTTAAAAATGTTGATGTTGTATTGGTAAATACTACTAATACCAGTATTCGAAAAGTAAAAGAATCTCTTCAAAATATCTATACAAAAGCTCTAGTAAAGTTAAATATTAAAGAGATAAATGATTTTACAGGTACTTTAGAAACTTTAGTGCCAAGTTCCATCATAGAAAGCGGTGAAGATGAATTGTTAACTCAATATACACAAGATCAAAAAGCAATTAATAAAGCGCTAAGAGCTAGAGATGATTTTAACACAAACGCTTATTATATCATCCTAACCAACAAACAACCCTCTACCAATAAAGAAAAAGGAATAATGCCTTTAGGTAAGCAATTCGGGTATATATATGCGAATAATGGGGCGAATGAACGAACAGTTGCACATGAATTAGGTCATGGAGCTTTTCAATTAAAGCATCCGTTCTCTTTACAAGATTATGGATATCCAGAAAAGGAAACCAATTGGTTAATGGATTATGGAGCCGATGTAAAACTTCCATTTGTACATTGGAGAAGTATTCATAATCCAACATTACGAATTGGTATTTTTGATAAAGATAGTGAAGGACAAAGTGTAGCTACTGTAATGCCAATTTCTTTGGCTATTAATAAGAAAAAATATAATGGTAAATATTACTATGGTTATTTAACCCCATCAGGAGAGCGTATAGTTCTATCTGATGATTATACACCCATCTTTTTTCATGGTATAGCAAACGATAG
Organism: Tenacibaculum agarivorans; assembly: GCF_001936575.1. Taxonomy (GTDB): domain Bacteria; phylum Bacteroidota; class Bacteroidia; order Flavobacteriales; family Flavobacteriaceae; genus Polaribacter; species Polaribacter agarivorans. The sequence continues at coordinate 173,634 of NZ_MSMP01000009.1, read as the reverse complement.
ATATAATGAAATAATACCAGGAACACTAATTGGTTTTAAGCGTAAAAATTCAAATAGTAATAGAAACGTAAGTGAAGAAAAAGTAGATGAAGTTGTTTACAAAGCAAAAATTGAGAATGGTCAGTTTTTAGGGTATGAAAACTTTTATTATCAAGTGCCTGATTTAAACGGAGATGTAGATACCTCTTTTGTTATAGGGCTTCCTTATGGGGAATCAAAATCGAATCAAGCACAGTGGAAAAATTATAAGTTCGACAGTAAAAATATTCTTGAATATCAAAATGGTAGTAGTGAAGTTGTTGCAATAACTTCAGAAGCATTTCAAAATATAGGATTATTTAATGCATTGAAACCTGAGGTAATAGAAGGTTTTACAGAAGTATCTGAAATTTTAGGAGATGGACAGATTGATGTTTCAGAACTAGAAGTTCAACTATTGAGTGGCGAATTTAATCCGGTGTATGTCAATGAAAAAAAGAATACTCAAGGAAGAGTTAGAAACACTAAAGTACACATTAGTCATAATGAGAGAAGAGAAGTATTTTTAATTGTTAAAATTGCGGAAATCTATAATAGATATCCAGTATTATTTAAAGAGTTTACAAACTTCTTTAATAATTGGGATCAATCTTTCTTGATCAAAACATTTTCAGACTATGGAAAATGGGATGACGAAAATATTCCATTCGGAGGTGAGCCAAGTCAGGCGTATAACACATGGAAAGAAAACTTAAAACTAGGGAGTTCTAATGATGCTTTATATAACTTTTATCAAGATTTTTTAATTGAATTATTAGCCTTTACCAATCAAAAAGCAACGGAAAACAGTCTTTGTTTAACAGCAGATTTTGCAACAAAATCAAGTAAAGAAGTTTATGAATGTATAGCAAGAGCTAGTGAAAATGAACTGATAAATTTATCGTTATCCAAACAAATAGAAGGAGTTAAGAAAATACTATTAAGTTCTTCTAGTGGAGGTAATATATCAGATAAAGAAGAAATACAAGTAGCTAGAATTTTAGAGTCAATAGCTAATGGTCCATCATCGAATTATCAAAAAGCACTCTCACTACTAGAAACTGAAAAAATAACCTATAATTGGGAAACTAGTGGAAATAGATCTCTTTCCAAAACCCATCCACTTTGGTACGCTGTATTTAAAAATATACAGGATGAAGTTTTTGTTTTTGGAGAAGATAATAGACAAAGTGTTGTAGAATCTATTGGTAAAATATTTATAGGTTCCGAGAGTTTTCAGGAGCAGTTACAAAATAGTATTGATCCAGAGTTGTTAAAAGAAATGACCTTTGAAGATATAAAAACGATACACAATCAATTCTTCACATATGAAAACGATTATCAAAATATTTTTAGAAGAGGATGGAGTCATATAAAAACAAATTTCAGAAGTCGAGTACCTGGAATTTCTATATACGATGAAGATGATTTTTACAAGAGTGTAGATACTGAAATTACAGATGATTATTTGATCAATGCCAAGCAAAAAATCAAATGGGGATTCGTTAAAAATAAAACAGAAAAGAATGAAGATTTATCACCATTTCAGTTAATATCATTCATTAATATTTCTAAAAACAATTTACTGAAGCCATTCACGGCAAAAGATCAAAATGGAAATCCGCAAGCCATTTTTATTCCTGCTTTTACTTTGCATTATGCTAGTGAAACTGATGCTTTACAAACCAAATCTGATATTATACAAACCTCAGTAGATTTACTAGCTTTTTTACCGACAGGAGGAACAGCAGCATTAAATACTTTTGGAAAGTTTTTATATTATGCGGATAAAATGAGTTCTGCTACAAGTATGGCTGGTACTGCTTTCAGAGAAACTGATCCAGAGTTGGCTACTTATATGAATCACTTGAGTTTAGTTACAGGTGTGGTAAGCTTAGCAAGTTTTTCTGAATTGGTAAAAGATGGAATCACTCAGAAGAAAGTAGGAGAAGTAATAGATCCAGAGGTTTTAAAAGAAACTAATGATCAGGTGGCTAATGTAAATCAGTTAGTAGCAGATATTTTAAAAGACGATGTACATCTTAAAAAATTAACTCCTGCACAATTAGAGGCTTCAACCAAAATTTTAGAAGAAGAAATAACAGTATTAAAAACAAATACTGGTTTTGATTTAGATAAAGCCGAAAGGGCGGTAGAGAAACTCAAGAATTTAGATGTATCTAACAACTCGTTATATAAGAATATTAATATTGTTGGTTCATATCCAAATGGTTATGTAGATGTTGAAATTTCAGAATTAACAACGCTACATCCAGTACCAAGAAAAACGCAACCTAACGGAGTCAACTCAGTTATAGAAAAAATTAAAGCAGAAGGATTTCATGTAGTTGGTAATGATGGCATGCATAACTTACCAGTCAGAGTGATAGAACTGCCTGATGGAACAAAAGTAGTGGTAGATGGTATGCATAGAGTAGCAGCGATGCAAAAACTAGGAGAAACCCATATTCCTGTATCTTATAAAACCTATGATGAAGTATACAAAGCTTTTGAAGCAGGTATGGATAGGAATAGTATTGATAATATTTTTATTATGCTTCATATTGGAAAAAGAACAGGATATTATTCAGGCGATTGGATGCCAAATGTTCCATGGGAGTCTAATGGAAGAGATGTGGCATTGAGTAAGGTTGATAATTTAATGAAAAAAGAATTTCCTGAATTGGCAGCATCTTCTGAAGGAAAGTTAGCTTCTTTAAAAGCATTGATTTTTAATGATAAACTAAGAACAGTTTTTGAAAAAGAATTATCAAGAGATAGTAAACGAATTAATGAATTTAATAGCAATCCTGATTTAGTAGATGTCTGGGTAAATATACAACGAACATTGGACGCAAATGCAGATGCATTTCCAAGAAATATCGATTTCACAGGGTTTAATTTTGATACAGGAGATAATTATATTGATATAATTATTCATTATGAAAAAGGAAAGTTTATATCTAGGGTAGAAGGCGAGAATGAAGTTATAAGTATAGAAAAATTAGCCAAAATAATTGATGCTACCCCTTCAAATTACAAGGTAAGATTATTATCCTGCAGCACTGAAGAAGCAGGAGTAGCATTATCAAAACTTACTGAACGGTCATTTTACGCCAATGATGGAAGAGTGGAACTGTATTCAGATGGAGAGGTATTACATGTAACTCCATTTAAAAAATACCATAAGGGCGTGCGTAGTGATCTAGACGAGATTCCACCTAATATTAATATAAGAACAGGAGGAGCTAAGCCTATTGTTTTAGGAAAAGACAAAGATTTAGATTTTGAGATTGAAAAAATACTAGGAATTAAAGCTAAACCATTACGAGATGCAATTATTGCATTAAAACTCAGTAGTAGAGAAAGAACGGCCTTTTTAAAATACTTGGCAGTTTTAGATTGGAGAATTTTAGAAGAAGTTGTTGTAAACCCTAGTTTATTAGAGCCTATAAAGGTACGCTATGATATAATTCCTAATAAAGAATTTGATTTAGGGTTATTGGATATACAAAAAATTCAAAAAATATTAAAAAAAATTGGCGGGTATGTTAAATGGAAAAGCACGGAAAAAGGTAAGAAAAACCAACTATGGGATCGAATAGAAATAGATGGTAAAGATCATGCATATGTAATTTTATTAGATCAAACTAAAACAGATGAAATAGGAGGTTTTGCAGTATCAAAACAAGGAACATTAATCCATACAGTAGATTTACCAAAGTATCTTCGAGAACAAAAAATAGCTGCAGAAATTTTAAGAAGAGGAATTGAAAAATACAATCCAATAGAAATAGAGGAAACATGGGGCGTTACTAATATTAATCATAGTGATGTTTCTACAAATCTATCGGTGTATTTATCGGAAATACAAAAAGGAAAAACTAGAAAAGAAGCAGCTTTTTCAACACCTGCAGGGAAATTAGCAAAGCAAAATGGATATTCAGGAGTACCAGTTTTTATGTTGGATACCAAAGCTAGAATAGATGTGTTGTTTACAAAACCAGCTAACAAACAAAGAACACGGGTAAAAGAACTGTTTAGTACTATATATACTCCAAAAAATAAACAAAGTATAGAAATAGTTGTTGGAAAAATAGAACAATTAGATAGTCAAGTAGTAGATGATTTCTTAAAATTATTTGAAGGTAAAAATGACCAATTAAGAAAGTTTATAGAAGAACCTAAATTGGTTGACATTTATGCGTATATAAAGAATATACTAAAAAAGTATAGAGAAACCTTTTCACAAAATCTTGATTTTACGGGGTATAATTTTAACACAGGAGATTCATATACCGATGTAATTATACACCATCATGATACCAAAGGCTTTATGCTCAGGTTTGAAGGAAGAGATGTAATAGTTTCTGTAGAGTTGTTAGCCGAAATGATGAATTTAATTCCTGTAAACCAAAAAATACGATTGTTGTCTTGTAATTCACATGAAGCAGCAATAGCGTTGTCAAAACTAATAGAAAGACCGTTTTATGCTAGTGAAGGACCTGTAAAGTTATATTCAAATGGTATTGTGGTACATAAAACTCCTTTTAAAAAGTACCATAAAGGAGCTCGTAGTGATATAGATGAAATTCCTCCGAACACAGAAGAAGGTATCGGTAAGCCAATTGATTTAGGAGTGGTTCAAAACCATACAGCTATCCGTTTTATTTTTAAAAAGAAAAGTGAACAAATAGAAAAAACGTTACAGAACTTAAACTTTACAGTAAAAGAAAGAGATGCTTTTCTAGATTACTTAGTCTCTCCATCCACAGAAAAAGGTATTATTAGTAGAATAGAAGAAAAGATTAATTTAATTGAATCTTGGAAGGCTTACTATGATATTAATTCAGGAAACACCTATGGGATGAAAATTAGTGATTTTGAAGAAATTGATGAAATATTACTTTCTACAGCTGGATATGAAGAATGGAAAAAGACCAAAAGGGGAAGAGAAAATAAACTTTGGAAGGATGTTAAACTTGAATCAAATACGCAATCAAATGAAAATTTCATTAATGTAGTAATGTTGAATGATGGTCAAATACCTGTAGGTATGTACGAATTATCAGACAATATTTTAGAATTTACGGTGAATACTTCTATAAAGTATCTTTCTCCGAAGAAATATGAAATAATATCCAATTTTTTCGATAAAGTAATAAAAGAATTTGATCCAGAGGGAGTGAGGTTTATTTGGAATTTGGAACAAAATCAGCAAGCAACTTTAGCAAGATATCTTGACAGCAAGAGTAAAGGTAGAGAAGCAGCTGCTTTTATGACTTCAGATGGTGCTTTAGCTAAAGAAAAAGGATTTACAGGTACTCCAATATTTGAACAAGATGAAGTGTTTAATGTTAGTGTTGTTTTTACAAAGGCAACGAATGAAAAAACAATTTATAAAAATGTTAAAATAGTAAGGAATCCTAAAGGAACACCATACCCAGAAAAGGTTAAAGATGTAAAAACATCTGAATTGACTGTAATACACCCAGTAAATAAAAATCGAGTAGAAGAAATAGTAGAAAAAATACAAAACGAAGGATTTGTTGTAGCAAATAGTGGTTTTATTGATGTTGTTGAGTTACCAAATGGAACTAAACTTGTATTAGATGGAATGCATAGGGTAGAAGCAATGAGAAATAGGTTAAATGAAAATTATGTTCCTGTTTACTATAATACCTATGATGATTTTAAATATGATGAGGATGAAATAGAAAGAATTTATTTTTCTCTACTCTTAGCTATAAGGTCTGGATTTTATAAAGGAGAATGGATGCCTGAAGCTTCATGGATAAATACAGCAACTAAAATTAGATTTTTAGAAAGTATTGATGAATCAATGAAAAGGGATTTTTCTGACTTTGTTCAGAAAGATGAAGACATTTTAAGATCTTTGAAAGTATTAATTCCTGAACATTTACAAGAAGCATTTAAAAACGAATTTCAAAATAATACGACTAAACTAGCAGAATTTGCAGAGAAGCCTGAATTAATTAATACTTGGGCAAAAATTAAAAATGTACTTATAGAAAATAAAAACGCATATCCTAAAAATATAGATTTAGCAGGAATTAATTTCAATATAAGAGATGAATATGTAGATGTTATTATACATCATGGAGAAAAAGGTTTTGAAGTACGAGTAGAAGGAAAGAGTACAGTAATACCAATAGAGTTGTTGGGAGATGTTATAAATTCAATTCCTGAAAATCAGAAAATCAGGTTATTATCATGTAATACAGATAAAGCAGCTTTAGAGCTATCAAAAATTGTTGCAAGGCCATTTTATGCAAGTGATGGAAAAGTGAAGCTATATCCTGATGGAACAGTAGTACATGATACGCCTTTTAAAAAATACCATAAAGGAGCTCGTAGTGATATAGATGAAATTCCGCCAAATATCAAGGAAGGAAAAGGAACTTCTATTGTTTTAGGGAAAGAAAAAGGGAGTAGTACACTGGATGAAATATTAAGAGAGTATCCCACCATTGAAAAAGGATTAGAGAGCATTAAGGATTTTACAGTAAAACAAGAAATTACAGCGGTTCTTAAAGATTGGGATCGTGATATGCTAAAGAAATTAAATGAAAGTAATGGAGCTGGATTTTTCTGGAATCATTCAAATATTACTGTAAACAGGTTAAAGTACTTCAAAGAGTCATTAAAGTCGATATATGCAAAACGTGCCGATCTCAAATCAGTTGAACATGATATTTATGCTACAGATAAAGATGCACATTTAGAAGCTTATTTTAAGCCAGGAACGGATGATTATATTATTCATCCGAGTCGTCAAGATCTTACTAAAATGAAAATGGATTTAGAGCTAGGAATTGTACTAGATGCTAGAGGTGAACCATTAAATTCACATTTCTTAGGTCAAGAGACCATGTATGTTGTAGATGAATATGATAATATATTTGTTAGGGTACATGGAGATGGTTTAGAGTATCCTCACCCTACCTTAATAGGAGGTGAAAATCCGAATGTAAAAGGAGCAGGAATGCTTGTTTTTGAAAACGGAAAACTAACCTTTATAGATAATAATTCAGGGCATTTTAAGCCAAGTGATGAGTCTTTAGTAGAAGTATTAAAGATTCTTAAACAGCAAATTCCGGCCAATATATTTAGTCAGAAACTCAGATTACTTGGTCAAAATGGAGAGGTTAGAATTCCAGCTACAACATTTTTCGAGAAATTATTTCCAAATTTAGCTAAGAGAAAGAAGTTAGATAAGATATTTAAAGATGGAAGTGATTTAGTATATAATCAAATCAATAAACTAAATTTTTCTAGTACTATTCTAGAAGACTTTATCAATAGCTTTTCTAATGTAGAGGGGTATATTATTAATGCTGTTAAAAATGATTTAGGACTTATAGAATCATGGAAAGCATATTATGATATAAACTTAAGTAAACCATTTAAAATAAATATCCAAGAGCTAGATGAGATTGATGAAATTCTTATTAGAGTAGGAGGATATAAAAATTGGAAAGAGACTGAGAACGGAAGAAATAATAAACTTTGGACGGATATACAGTTTGAATCAAACACTGCATATGGTAAAAATGCTATTAATATAGTAATGTTAGACGGTAGTTTAATACCTGTGGGTACTTATGAACGATCAGAAAATATTTTAGAGTTTATGACAAACTCACCAAAAGGGTATTTTAATTCGAATATAGATGAAATAACAGCTACTTTTTTAGATAAAGCAATCAGGAAATTCAATCCAGAAGGGGTACGTTTTGTTTGGAGTTCAAAAGTAAATAAAGGACAGTATTTACAGATGTATCTAGAAAGAAGAGGTCAAGGAAGAGAAGTTGCCGCTTTTAGAATTCCTGATGGTATTTTAGCTAAAGAAAATGGATACACTGGTACTCCTACATTTGAGAAAGATGAGCCATTAGAAGTACGCGTTGTTTTTACAAAACCTAAAGCTCTTATTGACATAGGAAATCCTACACCTGATAAGGTTAAAATTTTAGGGAATCAAAAAGAGATATCAACAATTGCAATAACTGATGTTTCCAGTTTGTTTGATCCTATTGGAAGTAATGGTAAAAAAATAATAAAGAGTTACCGTGACGAATTTAAGAATGAAGGTTATGACTTAGATAAAATTAATGCTATAGATATTGTAACATTACCTAATGGAATAAAGGTTCCAGCAAATGCTGATAGCTTTTATCGTACGCAAGCAATGTCTGAATTAGGAAGTGAATCTATACCAACTAAATTAAAGACCTATGAAGATTTATTAAGTATAAGACCAAGCAGTCGCAAGCAAAGGTTAATAGAAGAATTGTATGTACAACTAAAAATAGGTCAACAGACAGGAAAATATAAAGGAGATTGGTTTCCTGAAATTGATTGGTTTGATACCAATGAAGAATTTGATGATTTATTAAAAAGAGTTGATGATTTTCTTAATGAAGAATTCCCCAATATTAAGCGTCATGTTCCACTCCGTTCAATTGATGAAATATTAGGTTACGTAAATGATTCTCCAGCAAAAAGAGAACAATTAGCAGAAGATCTAAATAATTCTAAAGAGCTGGCTAAATTATTAGGAAATGATATTCATTTAATAGAAGTTTGGAATCTACTTTACGATGTCTCAGTAAGTGATTCTTACAGACAAAAAGTGGATAACTTCAAAGCTATGGAGTTATACAAAAAGCATGTAGAAGAAGAAGGATATACACTAGATGCAAAATTATTTAATCGATTTGTAGACAATCAAATAGATAAGGAAGCTTATTTCAACGCTATTCTTTTATCAAAAGAATATCCAAATGGGATAAAAATCCCAAATGAATTATATAGTGAAATTACTCCTATTTCAGCTAAGACAACAAGTCCACAATTTTCAGGAACTGCTTCTTTTGGAGCTTTTCAAATAAGAATAAAACAAGGAAGAATAGAGCAATATAAGGGAGTTGATAATGAAACAGGTAGATGGGAGTTATTGAACTCTGAGGCAAATAGTGAATTAAATTTTGTGTTGACTAATGAAGGGAGTTTATTATTAGGTTATGGACATTATAATCTATCAAGAAATGCAGAATCAGTTATCTCAGCAGGAAAATTAGAGGTCCGTGATGGAAAAATTATTGAGATTTCAAATTTTAGTGGTCATTATAAGCCTTCAAATAAAAACTTAGAAGATATGGCTAGTGTTATTAAAAAGTTAGGAATTACTAGTGATGATTTTAAGCTTTTTGAAAATCCATTAGCTAAGGATGATAACTAATATTAATTATCTAACGATCAATCTAATCATGATAAAATTTTTGAATGATCATTAATTCTTCTGAAGGGCAATACATTGAAAAAAATAATAAAATATATACTTACAGTATTCATATTTTTGGGTACTAATTTGGGTTTTACCCAGAACCTTGATATTGATAACATTCTTAAATCCACTAAATTTAAAGTTAGTGGAAATATAAATGCGAATGCAGTATACTATAATTCTAATAGTAGAAATGCCCGTATTCCTTTTACGTATTTTGTACAAGGAACATTAAATACGAGTTGGCTAACCTTTACTATGCCTATTTCATACAGTTACTCTAATCAAGGAGAAAACTTTAATTATCAATTGCCTTTTAAGTTTAATAGACTAAGCTTACACCCGAAATACAAATGGATACAAGCTCATATTGGAGATGTAACTATGAATTTTTCACCTTACACACTGAGTGGCCATCAATTCACAGGTGGAGGTGTTGAGTTGTTACCGAATAAGCCGATAAAATTTAGCGCTATGTATGGTAGATTGTTAAAAGCGACACCCGATGATGGAAACGAGCAAACACTTCCAGCGTATCGTAGAATAGGGTATGGTGCCAAAATAGGATGGGAAAAACCAAATTATCAATTTGGAATTATAGGTTTTTATGCTAAAGATGATATAAATTCTATACCTCTCATTCCTGAAGAACGAAATATAAGACCTAAAGAAAACTTAGTGTTAAGCATTAATGGAGCAACTACTATTGCAAGAAAGTATGGAATAAAAGTAGAATATGCATCCACAGCAATCACTCAAGATATTAGAGCCGATAAAAGTGATGTTTCTACCTATAATTTGGCAGGACTTCTATTTAATAACAAAACATCTACAGAATTTTATAACGCATTAAAAGTAGCGTTTGATGCAAATATGGGAGGGTTGAAAGTTGGATTGGGGTATGAAAGGATAGATCCTAATTATGAAACTTTAGGAGCATATTATTTTAATAATGATTTTGAAAACATAACACTAAACTTGGCAACTGCGTTATTCAATAATAGACTAAGTTTGGATTTTAATGTAGGTTATCAAAGAGATAATTTAGAAAATCAAAAAACACAATCATTAGGGAGAACGGTAGGAAGTGTTAATGCTACATATCAGTTAACAAATGCTATTATGTTAAGCGGATCGTATTCCAATTTTACATCTTTTACCAATCAAAATTTGAATCAATTTGATGATATCAATGATAATGATTTGACAGATGAAGATCAAGAAGCATTAAATTACAGGCAACTTTCTCAGAATGCCAACGTCAGTTTAAATTGGGCATTGCCAAAAAAGAAGAATACAACACAGAATATAAATCTGAATTACGCCTTAGCATCATCAGCAAATGAAGAAAATGGAATCATAAGAGTTGGACAAGCTAATAATTTTCATAACGGAACAGCTACATATACTTTAGGTTTTCTCCAACAAGCGTTTACAATAGCTTCTTCTTTAAATTATAACTACAGTGATATTGGAAGAGATAATAGTAAAGCTTGGGGAGCATCCACAAATTTTAATAAGCTATTTTTTAGAAAAAAACTAAATACTTCTTTAGGTATAGCATTTAACAAAAATGAAAATAGAAATGTACAAACTCAAGTTGTAAACCTTAGAGCTAGTACAGGTACGGTAATCGCAAAACAACACAATCTAAATCTAAATGCAGTACAATTATTTAGAGATGTAACCAATCAACAACTGTTAAATGAACTAACAGTAACTTTAAGTTATGGTTATAATTTTGGATTAAAAAAGCCGCAATTTCATTTTAAAAAGAGAGAAAAGGTAAAAAAAGAAAAAAAGGAAAAAATATTTCAATTTTCATATAAAGAACATACATTCAAGGGAAGTCATACAAAAATTAGTGATGAAATATTAGGACTTATAAATAACTCATCTTTTACATCTGTACAATATTTAGAAAGAGTAAAAAATGATCTAGAATTATTAGGGTTGAATGTTAAAGAAAATGAAGAAAATAGTAATAAAAAATACAAGAAGGCTGCTATTGAGTACTTAAAATTACTATATAAATACAAAGATTTCTCAGACATATACCATAAAATATCTGCTGAAAGTTTGAAAGAATTATATAAAGATGCAGTACGAATGGATCATAAAATTAAGAGTGATTATACACGATTATTAGACTTAGTAACGGTTGAAAAACGAAAGGGACGTTTTGTGTTAAAAAGTGATGAGAAAGATTTAGAAGTAAGACGCAAAAAGTACAAAGCACATGTTTGGATGCAAGAACAATTAACAGGTTTGACATATCAAGACGTATTAAATGATAAAGGCATTTTAAAAGGATTTAAAAAGAAGTATATATCTAAGGTTTTTGATATGTTAGAAAACAATAAACCTATTAAAGAAGTGAAAGCCTACTTGTCTTTAATGTACGCTAAATATTACCATAATAATGCACCAGATTAATTTTGACTTTTATTAAAAAAATCAAAAGGAAATCTCACACTATCATTTCCATAAAAATAGTATTAAATATTTCATAAATCCCAAATATATATTTTACAAAGCTCACGGAAAACGGGGTAATTTCTCACTAGATTAAGATCTAATTTTACATTGTAACAACCAGTATAAAATGTAATAGTAAACTAAAATGACAAAAATTAATCCCAAAATTCATGTTTTCTTAATAGCGATACTTCTGTTATCATTTTCAGATGCAATTGCGCTACAACGTCCTTTTTTTAATAAAAGTAAAGACATTCTTATTGCTCAATTTGACAGCAAACCAGATCCTGACGATATTCATGCACAAGCTGCTCTAGGATGCATGCTAGCACATGAAGATCTTAGAGATATAAATTATTATGGTGTAGCAGGTGCAGTTGGTAATCAAGAAGGGAAATTTATTGATTCACATACATTATTTGATATGGCTTTTGGCCCTAATAACTGGACAGATGCCAATGCAAATTGGAATGCATCAGTAACCAGAATTGCAGATAGAGTTATTGCCGTTTTACAAAATGGAGGTAAGGCATGGGTTCAAGAAGCAGGACAATCAAACTTAACAGCAGATTGGATTGCAAAAGTAATGGAAACAATTCCTACAGCTACGGTAATATCCAATGTTGTAGTCGTTCAACATGGACGATGGAATGAAGATCATACTGATCTTTCGGACTTGAAATTTGTACGAAATAATAGTCAATACTTTGCTATAGATGATGGTAATTTACCATACGGATCACCTCTTAGAGATCGTGGGCAATGGAGTACTCCTGAGTATAGAAATTCAGACGAGAAATGGATGCAACAGGCAAAATCTTCTACAAATCAAAAAGCAAAAGAATTATGGATAGAGGCAGATAGAATATTAAATGATACATTCCCAAATGGATTACCTTCAAGTTGGTTAGGTAAGGTTAGAAATAGAAAAGGAGTTGACTTTTCTGATTGTTCAGAAAATTGGTGGATTTTTAATGTTGGAGATCAGGCGGATACAATATCTAAATTTTGGAGTAGATATGTAACTGGTACATCAGTTACTGATCCTGGTAATGATGATGACGATAATAATGATGACGATGATGACGCGAATACAAATGATCCTACTAATTGTGCAAGTGTAACTCTTGGCGCAATTGATGATTTTTCCAATATAAATGTGAATGGTTTTGCTGCTGGGTACAGAGATTTTGCCAGAAATGCTGTGGCAACAAAAGAAAAAGGAGGAACGGCTGCGGCTATCACCACTTTTACTGGAGAAACAGGAGCTTACAATATTACCTTGAACACTTTGACAGAATTAGATGGAGAAAGTGTGTACAAAATTTTTATTAACGATAATCTAGTAGGAGAGTTTACAAATCCCACTACCACTGTAGATTTTGCACCAGCGAGTCATGTATTTTCGGAAGTTGAAGTTACAGTAAACTCAACAATTAGAGTAGAGTATACTTCATTAACTAATGAACAAGTTGTAGAGAAAAACGGATTTTCGTTCGCTAGAGCTCGATGGACATCACTTGATTTTAAATGCATTGAAGATACAACTTCAGACCCAGATGTTGATGAAGAACCAGATCCAGAACCTGTGAATTGTTCAAACCTAACTCTTGATGCAATTAATGATTTTTCGAATATAAATGTCAGTGGTTTTGCTGCTGGTTACAGAGATGTGGCGAGAGATGCGGTTGCAACAAAAGTAAAAGGAGGAACTGCAGCGGCTATTACTACTTTTATAGGAGAAACAGGTACTTATAATATTACATTACACACCTTAACAGAATTAGATGGAGAGAGTGTATACAAGATTTTTATTAACGATGATCAGGTAGGAGAATTTACAAATCCGACTACTACTGTAGATTTTGCACCAGCAAATTATACGTTTACAGAAGTTGATGTTACAGAAAATTCAACAATTCGAGTAGAATATACTTCGTTGACTAATGAACAAGTTGTAGAGAAAAAAGGATTTTCTTATGCCAGAGCTCGTTGGACTGCATTAGATTTTAAGTGTGTTCAAGATACAAGAGTAACATCAATGATAAGTAAAAATGTCAAGAGCTTTAATTTGATAGAAAGGAATGCATATCCAAACCCAACCTCAGATTTTATATATATAGAAAATACAAAAGATATAATTTCGATCAATGTATCTAACACACAAGGCATATTATTTTCTACAAATGTATTAGAAACAGAGAAAACAAAGATTGATCTTTCAGGTTATCCAAAGGGAGTATATTTTTTAACAACAATTACAACTAAAGGAGTAAACGAAACAATAAAAGTAATTAAAGAATAATATTTTTTTATAGATCACGAAGAGGTTGTTTAAACAACCTCTTTTAATTTTTCTATCAATTCAAAGCAACCATTTAGATGAAAATGCATCTTAATAATAAAAGTTTAAAAATGTATCAAGAATTAAAACTTGGAGTATTAAGTTTACTTGCAATTTTGTTAATTGGATGTAGTAGCGATAGTAAAAATGTAGAAATAGAGAATTCTATAATTGGAACATGGAAGTTAATCGAGATTTATAATGACAGTGGAGATGGTACAGGAAGTTGGAAACCTGTTGAAAATGGATATACTTATAATTTTTCTATAGATGGACAATTTACATCAACACGTTTTTCGGAATGTAGTTCTGGAAATTATACCATAGATGCTAATCAATTGACCCTAGATTTTGATTGTAATGGATTTACAACTGGAATTGAAAAACCAGAGGGAATATTTATTGAGAATTATGCTTTTGAATCTAATACTGTAGTATTTATTCCGATATATTTAAATTGTGTTGAGGGATGCGGTTGGAAATTTGAAAAATTAAATTAAATTTCAAAGAAAAAATTAACTCTCAGTAACTTTTAATCTAGCTTTCGCTGAAATTGAAAAGTCTGCATAATTTTGTTTCAAATACTTTAAATACCCCGTAATAGCTATCATAGCCGCATTATCTGTTGTATATTGAAATTTAGGAATATAGGTAGTCCATCCCCAATGCTTCTCGGCAAGTAATAAACGTTTTCTAATCTCAGAATTTGCAGAAACACCACCTGCAATAGCAATGTGTTTAATGCCAGTTTCTTTTACAGCGTTTTTTAGTTTTTTTACTAATATTTCAATAATAGTGTGTTGGATAGAAGCACAAATATCTACAAGATTCTTCTCAATAAAATCAGGGTCTGCTTTTACATTTTTTTGAACAAAGTATAAGATTTGTGTTTTCAAACCGCTAAAACTAAACTCTAAATCACCAACCTTAGGCTGCGTAAAAGTAAAAGCTTTCGGATTACCTTGTTGAGCATATTTATCAATTAAAGGGCCTCCTGGGTAAGGCAAACCTAAAATTTTTGCAGATTTATCAAACGCTTCACCCACAGCATCATCAATAGTCTCACCTAAGATCTCCATGTTAAAATGATCTATGATTTTTATCAACTGTGTATGCCCACCACTAATAGTTAAGCAAATAAAAGGAAAAGGTGGAATTTTACTGTTTTCTTCTTCAATAAAATGAGCTAAAATATGCGCTTGCATATGATTAATATCTAGCAAAGGAATATTTAAGCCTAGCGCTAAAGATTTAGCAAAAGAAGTACCAACAAGTAATGATCCCATCAATCCAGGTCCTCGTGTAAAAGCAATACCACTTAAATCTTCTTTAGTAATTCCTGCTTGAGCAATAGCTTGTTGTACCACAGGAACAATATTTTGTTGATGCGCTCTAGAAGCTAATTCAGGAACTACACCACCGTATTTCGCATGTACTTCTTGATTAGCAACTATATTACTCAATACTTTTCCATTATGAATTACCGCTGCACTTGTGTCATCACAAGAACTTTCAATCCCTAAGATATAAATATTAGATGTACTCAAAAACTTAATTTTTATTTAACAAAAATAGGCACTACTCGTTAGATATTCGTTAAAAATGCCGTTTCTTTGCAATTAGGCAAATTTTTTGTAGTTTCTTTCTTATAAAATAGCGCAAAAAGTCATTAAAAAGGTAGGGAAAATAATATTCAAAATCCTAAGAGTTATTCTAATTCTTGTATTACTTCTAGTAATCATTTTCTCTATTCCTTATGTTCAAAGTAAGCTAGCAAAAGTAGCTACTAAGAGTATCAATAAAGATTTTGATACTAATATTTTGATTAAAAAAATAGATCTGTCGCTTTTAGGAAATGTGCAGCTTAAAGGTATTGAAATAAGAGACCATCATAACGACACCTTAATCTTTGTAAAAAACTTAACTACTTCACTTAAAAATGTAAAAAAAATAGTAGATAATAAAGTGAATCTTGGAGATATTAGATTGAATGGAGTTCATTTCTATATGCGTAAATATAAAGGAGAAAAAGATGATAGTATGACTGTCTTTATAGATAGTTTTGAAGATGATGAGGAGGAGAAGGAAAAAAGTAATACACCTTTTATTTTACAAGCTAAAAATATTTATGTTGAAGAGCTAAACTTCCAGGTAATTGATGAAGATAAAAAAGATCCACTTCAATACGGAGCTTACAATGTAGGTGGTAATATTCAAGAGTTTTTACTAGAAGGGCCTAATGTTTCTGGAAAAGTAAGAGGATTATATTTTACAGATAATAAACAAATCAACTTTACCAATTTAACCACTGATTTTTCATATAGCAAAACACAAATGCTATTTCAAAATACTATTGTTAAAACAGATAATGAAACCCATTTAAAGGCCAATATCCAATTTGATTATAATAGAAAAGATTTTGCAAGTTTTACAGATAAGGTAAAAGTAAAGGCAGATGTAGAAAAAAGTACTTTAGCAGTTAAAGATGTTCAAAAGTTTTATGGAGAACTTAAAGGAAATGATAAACTAATTTTTACTGCTGATGCTGTAGGAACACTAAATAATTTTAGTGTTAGTAATATGAATTTATACTCTAAAAACGGTATGGTTATTAGAGGAGATATGGGATTTGTAAACGCATTCAACTCTGAAAGAGGTTTTGTTTTTGATGCTGATATGGAAAGGGTTTCTTCTAATTATAATCAGTTAAAGAGTATTTTACCTAATGTATTAGGGAAAACTTTACCTACAAATTTTAAACGAATAGGAAATTTTTCCATGTCTGGATTGTTAAAATTAACACCAGACCAAATGGAAGCTACATTAAATGTTGATTCTGAAATAGGAAGTACAATTTCTGATTTACAATTTACCAATATTGATAATATGGATAATGCAGCCTATAGCGGGGTTATAGAATTTATCAATTTTGATTTAGGAGAATTGACAGAAAATGAAGATTTACAAAAAGTATCTTTAAAAGCTGATGTACAAGGAAGCGGTTTTACCGTAGATAATATCAATTCTTCAATTATTGGTAAAGTATATAACATCGATTTTAAAGGATATACGTATCGAGATTTAAATGTTAATGGACAATTTCAAAACAAAAAGTTCGATGGGTTTTTACAAGCTGAAGATGAAAACTTTAAATTAGAGTTTAAAGGTTTGGCTGACTTTTCTAACGCAGTAAATAAGTTTGATTTCGAAGCTGATATAGACAAATTAGACCTTAAAAAAACAAATCTATTTGATCGTGATAGTATATCTGAGCTTAAAGGAAAAGTAAAACTAGATATTATAGGAAATACCTTTGATGATATTATTGGAAAAGCCACATTTAAAGATTTAGTGTATAAGAATGAAAAAAAGACGTTCTTATTTAAAGATTTCAATATAAATTCTTCCGTTAAAGATAGTATCAAAACTATAGAAGTCAATTCTGCAGATATTGTAAAAGGTAAATTAGAAGGGAAGTTTGTATTTAAAGATGTATTGCCTGTTTTTCAAAATGCTTTAGGAAGTGTATACACCAATTACCGACCTATTAAAGTAGGTAAACATCAGTTTTTAAAGTTTGACTTCACCATTTATAATCAAATTGTAGATGTTTTTTTACCTAAAATAGCTATCGGAAAAAATACACGAGTAAAAGGGCGAATAGATTCAGATGAGAATGCTGTAAAACTTACATTTTCATCACCAGATATTACGATTTATGATAATGCGATTGATAACATTATTTTGCGAGTTGATAATAAAAATAAGTTATACAATACACATCTTACAGCCAATAAAATAGCAACTAAATATTATGATGTTAGCAAGTTAAATTTAGTCAACAGAACAGCAAACGATACGTTATTTTTTAAATCTACATTTAAAGGCGGAAAAAAGGAAAAAGAGAGCTTTAATTTGGATTTCTTTTATACTATAGATGAGAATCAACAGTCTGTTGTAGGAATGCAAAAATCTACATTTAATCACAATAATTTTGATTGGATTATCAATCCTAAAAATGATAGTAATAATAAAGTAAGTTTTAATGTAAAAGAGCAAAACTATCGTATTAGTCCTTTTGAGTTAATCTCTGGGAAACAAAAAATTGATTTTGAAGGAAATCTTTTAGGGGAATCAAATAGAGATGTAAAATTGAATTTTACTGATGTAGAATTGTTGAGTTTCCTTCCAGAAGTAGAAGGTTTTACATTGACTGGGTTGCTCAATGGAAAAGTCAATTACAGAGAAGAAGGTGGAGTGATTGAACCTAAAGCAGATATTACAATAAATGACGTAATTGTTAATGATTTCTCTCAGGGTACCTTAAAAGTGAAATTAGAAGGAGAAAATTCATTGAATAAATATAAAGTAGATGTTTCCTTGAGAGATTATGAGTTTGACAATGTGAAAATTGAAGGAGGATTAGACTTTACAGATACCAAAAAACCACAAGTAGATTTAGAGGTAAACTTTAAAGAATACGAATTAAATGGTTTTAGTGATTTTGGAGGAGAAGTAATTTCTAATATTAGAGGAAGATTATCTGGAGACTTCTCAGCTAAAGGTTTAGCATATAATCCAGATTTTAAAGGAAATTTAGAATTAATTGAAGCGGGTTTAACCTTCCCATATTTAAATATAGATTTTGATTTAATAGAGAATGCAAATATCAAGTTAAGAGATCAATCTTTTTTGATCAATAGTATTGTTTTACAAGACACTAAATATGATACTAAAGGATATTTAGAAGGAAGTATCACTCATAAAAATTTTGAGCAATGGTACATGAAACTCGATTTAAATACACCTAATCTATTAGTATTAGACACTAAAGAAGCTGAAGATATACCGTACTATGGAAAAGGCTTTGTTAGAGGAAATGCACAAATTAGAGGACTAACTAGTAATCTTAGTATTAATGTAAATGGAAGAACTCAACCAGGAACTGTATTTGTAATTCCATTAAATGATGTAACGACAGTTGATAATTATAAACTAATCCGATTCAAATCAAATGAAGAAATTGATGAGGAAGAAATTAGTATCGAAAAAATTAAAGGATTGAATTTAAAATTCGATCTAGCAGTAACTAAAGATGCAGTAGCTCAAGTGGTAATTGATAAAGTTTCAGGAAGTGATTTGAAGGGAAGTGGAAATGGAAACTTACATATAGAAATTGATACGAGAGGGAAATTCATTATGGATGGGGCTATTACCATAGATAATGGAATTTATAACTTTAAATATGGAGGAATTATAAGTAAACCATTTAATGTGCAGAGAGGTGGAACCATTTCATGGACAGGAGATCCGTTAAAAGCACAGTTAGATCTTACCGCCATTTATCAAACCAAAGCAAATCCAGCTCAATTATTAGATAATATAAACTCTACTCGAAAAATTCCAATCGATTTATATACACAAATTACAGGTGGTTTATTCGATTCTAAACAAGAATTTGACATCAAAATTCCTAATGCAAATTCTACCGTAGCTTCTGAATTGGAATTTAAATTAAATGAAAATGATATCAATACCAAAATGCAGCACTTTACTTTTTTAATGGCGTTTGGTACATTTTATAATGAGGAAAATATAGGAAATAGTGCTTCGGCAGGTTTAACAGGAACAGCAGCACAAGTAGCGTCCAATATTTTATCAAGCGTAATTAATAAAGAAGGAGGGAAGTTTCAAGTAGGTGTAGGTTATGTACAAGGAGATAGAACTAATGTTGAGCAATTACAAAATAATATTGACGATCAGGTTGATGTTTCTGTTTCTACACAAATTTCAGATAGAGTTTTAGTAAACGGTAGAGTAGGAGTACCAGTAGGAGCCAATACACAAACTAATGTTGTTGGAGAGGTAAAAGTAGAAGTGTTATTGAATGAAGAAGGAACACTTAGAGGTACATTCTTTAATAAACCTAATGATATTCAATTTGATATTGATAATGAGGGGTATACACAAGGTCTGGGGCTTTCTTATCAAGTGAATTTTAATACGTTGAAGGAATTAGGTGAAAAGTTAGGGATAAAAAAGAAAAAAGAAGTTAAAAAAGATAGTATTATTGTAAAGAAAAGAAGTCTGATTCAATTCAAGACCAAACAAGACACTACAAAAATCAAAAATGAATCGAACAACTAAAAGCTATATAGTTCTAGCTTTAAAAGGAATGGCAATGGGAGCAGCAGATGTTGTGCCTGGCGTATCAGGAGGAACTATAGCATTTATCTCTGGTATTTATGAAGAACTTTTACAGTCTATTAGTAATATCAATTTAAGCCTTTTTAAAACTTTAAAAAAAGAAGGTTT
Organism: Tenacibaculum agarivorans; assembly: GCF_001936575.1. Classification (GTDB taxonomy): domain Bacteria; phylum Bacteroidota; class Bacteroidia; order Flavobacteriales; family Flavobacteriaceae; genus Polaribacter; species Polaribacter agarivorans. The sequence goes on along the minus strand of NZ_MSMP01000009.1, from coordinate 153,169 downwards.
TTCTGCTGCTTGGAAACAGTTAAATGGTAATTTTCTTTTAGCACTGTTTTCAGGAATCTTTATTAGTGTAGTATCATTAGCGAAGTTAATTTCTTGGTTGTTAGAAACTGAACCAATTTTAGTATGGTCTTTTTTCTTTGGATTGGTATTAGCAAGCGTTATTTACGTTGGTCGACAAATAAAAAAATGGAATATAATTGCTGTGATTTTAGTAGTTCTAGCAGCTATTTTAGCGTATTACATAACAACTTTACCACCTTTAATTTCTGAAAGTTCGTCGAATTTATTCTTGTTTTTAGCAGGAGCTATAGCAATCTGTGCAATGATATTACCTGGTATTTCAGGATCGTTTATTTTAGTGTTGTTAGGAGCTTATAAACCGATATTACAAGCGGTTAGTGATCGAGATTTCGTTACCATTGTGATAGTTGGTTTAGGAACCATAGTTGGTTTGTTATCTTTTTCTAGGGTTTTAAAGTGGTTATTCGCGAATTATAAAAACTATACATTAGCAGCATTAACAGGATTTATTATTGGTTCATTAAATAAGATATGGCCATGGAAAAAAGTACTTACATACCGTACCAATTCTCATGGAGAACAAGAACCTTTTAATGAGTTATCTATTTCTCCATTTTCTTATGATGGAGATCCTCAGTTACTTTATGCCATACTACTTTCAATAATTGGTTTTAGTATAATTATTGTTTTAGAAAAATTAGCTGTAAAAAAGTAGTTATATTTAGAGGTAGCCAAACTGTATGTATAAAGAACGAACATTACTACAAAAAATAAACCTTTTTCTCAAGGGCTTAGCTATGGGAGGCGCAAACAAAGTCCCAGGTGTTTCAGGTGGAATGGTGGCTTTTGTAATGGGATTCTACGAGGAACTTATCTATACGTTTCAAAAGATAAATGCTACAGCATTTAAGTTTTTATTTAAAGGGAAATTTAGAAGTTTTGCTAGGTATACTAACTTTCAGTTTTTAGTTTGGGTTATGCTAGGAAGCATGTTTAGCTACTTCAGTGTATCTCTTATTTTAGACTATTTTCTCAAAAATTATGAACTCTATGTATGGGCTTGGTTTTTCGGAATGATCATCGGCTCAATCTATTATATATCTAAAGATTTTGGAGAGTGGAATATCAAGAGTTTCATTTCGCTAGCTATAGGAATTTCAATTGGATTGGCAATTAGTTTTATGACACCTGCTAAAGAGAATGATAATTTATGGTTTGTATTTGTATGCGGAATTATAGGAGTTTCTGGTATGACATTGCCAGGTTTATCAGGGTCTTTTATTTTAATCCTATTAGGAAACTATGTGTTACTACTAGTAGATAGCGTTAATGTATTAGGAGGTGTTATTGCAGCTATGTTTTCTGGTGATTTTTCAGCTTTTAAAGACGCTGTTAAAGTCAGATATCTTAAAATTATTACCGTTTTTACTTTAGGATCTGCTTTTGGTTTAGTATCTATTTCTCATGTTTTAGGCTATGTGCTGAAGAGATATCATCAAATAGTAACAGCTATTATTATTGGATTTATAAGTGGTTCATTAGGAATAGTATGGCCATGGAAAAAAACAATTTATAAAATAGAAGAGGGAAAGTTTTTGCTAGATAAACAAGGAAATAAAATTATAGAAAACTATCAACGTTTTATTCCTGATATACAGCAGTATGAAACTTGGATTGCTGTAGGTTTTATACTATTAGGAATAAGCCTTATTTTAATTATAGACCATTATGGTAAAAGAAGAGCTTAGAAGTTTATTTGGTTTACTAGGAAAAAATATTTCATACTCTTTTTCTAGAGGATACTTTACAGAAAAATTTAAATCATTGAATCTAAAAGATCATGAGTATGTGAATTTTGATATACAGGTTATCGATGAGCTGTATGATATTTTAAAACGAAATGAAGCAAATTTAAAAGGAATGAATGTGACTATTCCTTATAAAGAAGAAGTAATCCCTTTTTTAGATAAAATAGATAGAAAAGCTAAAAAAATTGGGGCTGTTAATACTATAAAAATTACTAAGTCTGGTAAGTTAAAAGGATATAATACAGATTTCTATGGATTTAGAAATTCATTAAAACCTTTACTGAAAAAAGAACATAAAAAAGCACTCATTTTAGGAACAGGAGGTGCCTCTAAAGCAATTGCCTATGCCTTAAAAAAGTTAGGAATACAATATACATTTGTTTCAAGAACTAAAAAAAATGAGAAAATGCTTACATATGGTGAGCTCACTGAAAATATAATAAAGGAGTATTTGTTAATCGTAAACACTACTCCATTAGGAACACATCCTAATACAAGTGGTAAACCAGATATTCCTTATAACTTTATCACAGATAAACATATACTATATGATCTAATTTATAATCCTTCCGAAACTCTTTTTTTGAAGTTAGGTAAAGAAAAAGGAGCTACAATTAAGAATGGATTAGAGATGTTAGAATTGCAAGCTGAGAAGGCTTGGGAAATATGGCATTAATATTTACGTTATAAAGTTAAATCTAAAAACGTTTAACCCAATTTAAGTGGGGATTACTCAATAATTCCTTATCTTTATATTCAAATCATGGAACTTTAAACATTATTCATATGTTAGAAAACAAAGACAAAAGTGTAGAAGATAATACCAAAGAATTAATAGAAAATCAAGAGGTTATCTCAAAAGAAGTAGAGTCAGCAGTAAATGAAGTAGAGAATATGGTTGCCGAAAATTCAGAAAAGGAAGAAAAGAAGGAAGAGATTCCGATGCTAGATTATGCTTCCATGGAATTAGAAGAACTGGTTGAGCAACTAAAAAAGCTAATCAAAAATAATCCTATACAACTTATTAAAAATAATGCTGATGCTATCAAAAATGCATTTAACATTAAGTTTGGAAAGCTATTATCTCAAAAGAAGGAAGAGTTTTTAGCTGAGGGAGGTAATTCTATAGACTTTCAGTTTTCTAGTCCAGTAAAAGTTGAGTATAACGGTTTATTGAAAGAATATAAAGTTAAAAGAGATGCATATTATGCACAGATAGAAAATCAATTAAAAGATAACTTGGATAAGAGAAATGTGCTTATCGAAGAATTAAAATCATTAATTGAAAATGCTAATCCAAGAACCATGTACAATGAATTTCAGAAAATTCAAGAGAAATGGAAAGCGATTGGGGCAGTTCCTAGAGCACGATATAATGATACATGGAAAATTTATCACCATCATGTAGAAAGATTTTATGATCTTCTACATTTAAATAAAGACTTTAGAGAGTTAGATTTTAGACACAATTTAGAAGAAAAACAAAAACTAATTCAAAGAGCTGAGTCTTTATTAGAAATTGAGGATATTAATGTTGCCTTTAAAGAACTACAGGAGTTACACAGGGTTTGGAAAGAAGATATAGGGCCTGTAAGTAGAGAGTTTAGAGAAGAGGTATGGCATAGATTTAGTGAGGCAACAAAAAAACTTCATGATAGACGCCATGACTATTTTAAAGACCTACGATCTAAACATCAAGAAATCATAGACGCTAAATTAGTAGTAGTTGAAAAAATAAATGCATTCGATTTCTCTAAAAATATAAGTCATAAAGATTGGCAAAGAAGTATTAAAGAAATTGAAGCTTTGCGTCAAGAATACTTTAATGTTGGAAAATTACCTTATAATAAAAGTGAAGTAGTTTGGCAAAAATTAAAGCAAGCGACTAAACGTTTCAACACAGCAAAGAATGCTTTCTATAAACAAGAAAAGTCTGCTCAAACTGATAACTTGAAAAAGAAGATGGAATTGGTTGAGTTAGCTGAAAGTTTGAAAGATAGTGAAGATTGGGAAACAACTACCAATACTATGAAGCGTATTCAGTCTGATTGGAAAAAAATAGGACATGTACCTCGTAAATATTCTGATGAGATTTGGAGTCGTTTTAAAACTGCCTGTAACGCTTATTTTGATCGTTTAAATGCGCATAGAGATGGTGTAACACAAGAACAAGAAGCGGTAGTAGTTACTAAAAAAGAATTCTTAGAAGAATTTAAAAATGCAGGTGAACTATCTATAGAGCAAGTTCAAGAGTATATCCAAAAATGGAGAGCCTTAGGATCTTTACCTAGAAATGCACGTCATTTAGATGGTAAGTTTAACAAAGTTGTAGATGCAAGTTTAGCAAAATTAAACTTAGGTAGAGAGGAAATTGAATTAATGAAATTCAAAAATATTGTAGATAATTATCTAGCTCAAGAAGATTATAGAAAGCTAGATAGTGAGCAATTCTTCATCCGTAAAAAAATAACTGAAACTGTCAGAGAAATGCAGCAATTAGAAAATAATCTAAGTTTCATCTCTAATGCAACAGAAGACAATCCTCTAGTACAAAATGTACGAAAAGGAATAGGGAAATTTAAAGAAGAGTTAGATATCTGGCAAATGAAGCTAGATTATCTAAAGAAGTTAGATTACTAAAATAGTATACAATTATATTTATTTACAACTCAGCCTGTTTGGCTGAGTTTTTTTATACTATTATTTGTATTAATGTATACAAACGTACATGTTTAATGCAGAAATAATATTCATAATATTTTCTTTGAAATAATTTTATCGATAATTCATAAACCTTTAAAATCTAATAATTATGGTAAAATCAATTGTAAGCCTAAAAGGAACTAAACAATTAACAAAGAGAGAACAAATACTAATACATGGAGGATCTGGTTGTGTTGGTCGATGTACTTCGGGTTGTATGCAAATTCCTCTAGACCAAGATGATGAGTTCTTTCAATGCGCTGACGACTGCTTTGATTTATGTACAGCTTCTATTTCTGGAAATTAAATATTAAACAGATTGAAAACAAAAAACCTCGAATAATTTAAATTCGAGGTTTTTTTTATTCTTTATATAATAGTAGACAAATTAAGAAAATAAGTTATCTATTTTTTCACGTTCTTCAGCAGCTAAAGCAGCGTCTACTAAAATTCTTCCACTATGCTCATCAATAGTGATTTTCTTTCTATTGGCAATCTCTAATTGAATTTGTGGAGGAATAGTAAAAAAAGATCCTCCAGCAGCACCACGCTCAATAGATACTACTGCTAATCCATTTTTTACTTTATTACGAATTCTATTGTAAGCAGTTAATAAGTGTCTATCTATAGATTCAGCAAACTCTTGAGACTTTTCTTGTAATAATTTCTCTTCTTTCTCAGTTTCTTGTAAGATGGCATCTAATTCAGATTTTTTACCATTCAAATGACCTTCCTGTAACTTTAATTTATCTTTAGTACTGTCAACTACTTGCTTCTTTTGAGCAATTTTAGCTTTAAACTCTTTAATTCTCTTTTCAGCTAATTGGATTTCTAATTCTTGATACTCCATTTCTTTAGCTAAAGAATCAAATTCTCTATTGTTACGAACATTTTTTTGTTGTTCTTCGTACTTTTTTATTAATGTTTTAGCTTCTTCAATTACTAACTTTTTATTACTGATATCAGTATCTAAGTTTGAAATATCTTGAGCTAAATTTGAAAGTCTAGTATTTAATCCGGCAACTTCATCTTCTAAATCTTCTACTTCTAAAGGTAATTCACCACGAACGTTTCTAATTTCATCAATTCTAGAATCGATCAATTGTAAATCGTATAACGCTCTTAACTTTTGTTCTACCGTTACTTCTTTTTTTGCCATCTTTTAAATATAATGTATTGGATTTGTACTCTTTTCACTTAAAATAATTGCAAAATTAGTGAATTTTTTTGTAAGATAATCAACTAAAAGGTTTTTTGTAAACTGTTCGCTTTCATAATGTCCAACATCAGCCAATAAAATTTTTCCTTCAGCCTTAAAAAACTCATGATATTTAAAATCTGCACTAATATATGCGTCTGCTTTTGCTCTTATTGCACTTGTAATTGCAAAACTTCCAGAACCACCTAAAACAGCAACTTTTTGTATATTTTTCTGAAGTAACTCAGAATGTCTTACACAGTCTGTTTTAAAAGTAGATTTTACAAATTGTAAGAAATCAATTTCACTCATAGGTTCAGGTAAATCACCAATCATTCCCATTCCGACATTTTGATTTTTATTTTCTAGTGTAATTATTTCATAGGCAACTTCTTCATAAGGATGATTCTTAAATAGAGTATTTAAAATACTTCCTTCTAAATAGCTATTAAAAGTTACTGAAATACAAGTTTCTTCTTCAAATCGTAACTCACCTCTTTTACCTATTGTAGGATTAGAATGTTCATTTCCTTTATGACTACCTTTTCCTTCTATATTAAAAGAGCAATGATCATAATTACCAATATTACCGGCACCAGCTTCAAATAACGCCTTTCTTAAGTCTTTGGCGTTATTTTTAGGAATATAAGTAGTTAGTTTTTTTATAATGCTTTTCTTAGGAAGTAATATTTTTGTGTTTTGTAAACCTAATACTTCTCCCATTTTAGCAGATACACCGTTATTGGAGTTGTCTAATGCAGTATGTGTGGCATAGATAGCAATATCGTTTTTTATAGCTTTTAATACTACACGTTCTACATAATTATTTCCATTTAGTTTTTTAAGTCCACTAAACACTATAGGGTGAAAACTCACTATTAGATTACATTCCTTCTCTATAGCTTCATCAACGGTTTCTTCAAGAGTATCCAAGGTGACCAGAACACCAGTTACTTCTGTAGAATATTTCCCAACTAAAAGTCCAACGTTATCAAAGTCTTCAGCATAAGCAAGCGGAGCTATTTTTTCTATATGATTTGTAATGTCTTTTATAGTCATAGTACTAATTTGCGTAATGTCAAAGTTAAGATATTTAATGTATTTTCGTACTAATGAAAGTACTTCGATATTTATTATTTCCTTTAGCAATTCTGTATGACTTAATTACCACTATTCGGAATTATCTTTATGATATAGGAGTATTTAAATCTACTTCATTCGAACTTCCGGTAATTGCTGTTGGAAATTTAACCACAGGAGGAACTGGAAAAACACCACAGATTGAATATTTAATACGATTATTAAAAGAAGACTATAAAGTTGCTGTTTTAAGTAGAGGGTATAAAAGAAAGAGCAAAGGATTTTTAATAGCTAAAGAAAATCATTCAGCAGATGATGTTGGAGATGAACCATTACAATTCTTTTCTAAATTTAAAGATGCTATTACAGTTGCAGTAGATGCTGATAGAACTCATGGTATTCGTAGTTTAATTACTAAGGTTAATCCTGATGTTGTTTTATTAGATGATGCTTATCAACATAGAAAAGTTAAAGCTGGTTTTTATATTGTATTGACAAAGTATAATGATTTATATAAAGATGATTTTCTTTTGCCTACAGGGAATTTGAGGGAAAGTAGTAGAGGTAGTAATAGAGCAAACCTAATAGTAGTTACTAAGTGTCCTGAGAGTTTATCTTTAGAAGAAAAAGATAAAATAAAAGCTAAGTTAAATATTAAGAAGCATCAAAAAATATTTTTTAGTGCTATTGATTACGATGAGAATTTAAAAGGAGAAAAAATAATTAATATTGGAACTCTAGAAAATAAAGAAATTGTTTTGGTTACTGGAATTGCTAATCCAACTCCATTACTAAATTATTTAAGAGAGAAAGATATTGATGTAAAACATTTGAACTTTCCAGATCATCATAACTTTACAGCTTCAGATATTTTAAAAATTAAAAAGAGCTATGAAGAAATAGAATCTAAAGAGAAACTGATATTAACAACTGAGAAAGATTACATGAGGTTAGAAGGAAAGATTAAAGATTTATATTACATCAGTATCAAAAATCATTTTTTTGAAGAAGAACAAGCATTTAATAGGTGTATTAAATGTTTTATTACTGTTTAAATTTGTAAAATTGGCATTATTTTTGTTTTTTGAAATTAGGTTAAACAATTCACAATGAAAAAAATAGTTACTATAATATCATTATTTTGTCTGTTGTATAACTTGAATGCTCAAGAGGGATCATCTCATGTAGGTACTGACATAGATATTAACTGGCAGCCTAATTTACAAATGGCAATTGAAAAGTCAACTAAAGAAAATAAACCTATTTTACTATACTTTACTGGTTCTGATTGGTGTGGTCCATGTATAAATTTGGATAAAAATGTCTTTCATACCGAAAAATTTAAGAAATTTTCCGATGAAAATATGGTACTATACATGGCTGATTTCCCTAGAAATAGAGACTTAGTAACAGAAGAAAATAAGAAAATAAATGAGGAGCTTAGAGTAAGGTATGACCAAAGTTCTTTTCCTACGATACTAATAATTAATGCTAAAGGGGAAGTATTAGGACGAAAAAATGGTGCCTATTTAGCTGAATACTACTTCCCGTTTTTTGAAGAAGTAGTAAACAACTTTTAGTATTCAACTTACACATATTTTTTTCCAAAAGAATCTCTAGCTTCAGCCATAATCTTTTTAATATCCTGATCGTCTTTTCTTGGACAAATCATGATAACATCTTTCTTTTCAACAACAATAAAATCTTCTAATCCTTGAATAACAACACGTTTTCCGTTTTGTGTTCTAATCATATTACCTTTGGCATCTCTAAAAATAACATTAGCACCAACTACTGCATTTTCATTTTCGTCTTTTTTAAGTTTACCATATAAAGATCCCCAAGTACCTAAATCATTCCAGCCAAAATCTACAGGTAGTACATGTACATTATTAGCACGTTCCATAATACCAAAGTCTATTGAAATATTTTCACATTTCTCATAGTTGCTTTTGATGAAATCGTCTTCAAAATCAGTGTTATACACGTTGTCACCATTGTCTAGTATGTCTAACATGTTGGGTAAATACGTTTTAAAAGCTTCTATAATGCTTTTAGCAGACCAAATAAAAATTCCAGCATTCCATAAGTAATCTCCACTTTCGATAAATTGTTGCGCAGTAGCTAAATCTGGTTTTTCAGTAAAGTTTTTTACTTTTTTAATCTCAGAATCGTGCTGTTCATATTGAATATAGCCATATCCTGTATTAGGATGATCAGGTTGAATACCTAAAGTCATTAAAATATCATCTTTCGCACAAGCATTAAATGAAGTTTCTATATTTCTTAAAAACTCACCTTCGTCCTTTATCCAATGATCAGAAGGAGCTACAAGCATTACAGCATCAGGATTTTTATCATAAACTTTAAGTGCTGCATACAATATACAAGGAGCGGTATTTCGCATTACAGGCTCTAACAATAATTGCTTATTATTGAGTTGAGGTAATTGTTGTAGTACTAATTTCTCATAATTGTCATTAGTTGCAATTAGAATATTATTGGTAGGAACAAGTTCATTAATACGTTCAAATGTACGCTGTATGAGTGATTGTCCAGTGCCTAACATGTCATGAAACTGTTTGGGGAATTTTTGCGTACTTACAGGCCAAAATCGGGAACCAATTCCACCTGCCATTATTACTGCGTAAAAGTTATTTTTCATGGTTAATTAATATTGGGTTAGTCCAGTAGTAAAACTTCTATATTCTGATTAAAAAGATAAGTTTTTTTTGAGTTTAAATGTAAACACTCATAACGTGTTCTACGTTTAATTCCTCTTTGGTATAGTTGATTTTTATAACTAAAGATTCTACCATTAGGTATTTCAAATATAAAATTCTTTCCCGATTCAGCAACGCCTCCTTTTAATGCAAGCGATAATTTAACATCTGAATCAGTACTTGCCTTTGGATTTTTTAAATAATTAGCAAGTATGGGTAGAACTTCATTTGGGTAAATATCAGGTTGTAAAAATGGTAGCATTAAATGTTGAAAAATAGTTTTCCATTCTTTTCCATGAGGTTGTACTCTTCCAAATTTACTATACGTAACATGATGAGCAACTTCATGTATCAGAGTAAGTAAAAATTGATGCGGATTTAAATTATTATTCACAGTAATTTGGGTTTGTCCATTAGGAAAAGTTCTAAAATCACCATGCTTTGTTTGTCGTTGGTGTACAATTTTTAGATTTACCTTATACTTCTTAAGTATATGATGAGCAATGGGAACTGCCTTTTGAGGAATGAATTTTTGAAGTACTGTATTCAATATTTCGATTTTAACTACTAAAGTAACTCAGGTAAATTGAACTTGAAAGTTTTTGAAACAGAAAAAGTAAAAATCTAGATTAATTAGTTAAATACCCGTTTAAAATTAAATCACTTTTGTTAGTGATTGAATGTAAATGTCCATTTTTCAATAGTAAATTTCGATGTGTTATTTTCAATACATCTTCATAATAATGGTCTGTAATTACAATTCCTTTTTTTATTGATAATTCTATAAGAAATGACGAAATAATATCTTTAAAAATAGGTTCAATCATTGAAAAAGGTTCATCTAGTAATAAAAAGGGATGTTCTAAATTCCCTATGAGTAATAACTCTAAATATCGTAATTGACCAAGAGATAAGTTACCGACTTTACGATTTTCAAAACTAGAAATTTTTGGAGCATAAAAAATCTGATCTTGTATATTTCCATCAGCAAAAAATAAAGGAATAATATCTCGTACTTTTTTGGCTTTGGGAAGAAAAGATTCTTGTGGTAAATAGGCTATAGTTTTAGAAGAAATACTCTTTTTTTGAGAGAATAACTTTCCATTAATTTCTCTATGAATATGATCTGGTTTTAGGGAACCAAATAGTATTTTTAACAAAGTAGATTTACCAGATCCATTTCTTCCAAAAATCCCGATAATTTCACCAGTGGAGCAACTTAGACTGATGTCATCTAAAACCATAGCAGTATTAAATGATTTCGTTAATCGAGTTATATTCAATCTCATTGTAAAACTATGGATACTATAAAAATTGGCAATGAAATTATTAGGTTTAGTAACCAAACATGTAATAACAAATTTTTCTTTGTAAAGCCTAAATTGTAATACATATAGTATTCATTTTTTTTAAATAGATTAAATACTAGGTATCCAATTAAAATCCCAAAAGAACAGAATATAACTATAGACCAAAAAAAGCCCATAATAATACCAATAACTAAAGAAAAAACAAGATTAAAAGTGTTTATATCAAAAGCATATTTAGAAACTGCAGTGTAATTCATAGTCATCAACTATTTATAATACTACAATACTACATTTAGATTTAAATTTATATTGAAAAAATTTTGTTAAACTTAAGTTTCTAAGGAGTAGAACTCGAGACTTGTAAAACTTTTCCGTTGTAAAAAGTATGGCCAGTAAGAGAAAAATTAAAAACATAATCCGCCATTTGATCTGCAGTTAAAGGAGCTTTATAGCCAGGGAAAGCTTCTTCTAACATTTCAGTTTGCACAGCACCAATAGCTAAAACATTAAAAGCTATTCCTTGTTCTTTATATTCTTCAGCAAGTAATTCTGATAAAGTAATTACAGCGCCTTTAGAAGAACTGTAAGCCGCAAGTCCTGGGAATTTCATGCTTCCTTGAATTCCTCCCATGCTACTTATTGTAACTACATGTGCTCCTGATTTCATAAAAGGGAGGAGTTTTTTAGTAAGAGAAGCCACAGCAAATACATTGACTTGATATACTTTTAAAAAATCGTCAGAAGTTAATTCTTCAAAAGGTTTATTAATCAGCATTCCTGCATTATTGATTAAGATATCTACTTGAGACCAATTTGCAGTAATGTAATCAATTGCTTTAGTACTATCTTCTTCCTGTGCCAAGTTCACTGAAAAGGGAATAATGTTTTTGTGATTTACTTTTTCTAAAGGAAGACTATTTCTAGATAAAGCTAAAACATTATGCCCAGCTTCGGCAAATTGCTGCGCTAGTTTAAAACCAATGCCTCTGCTTGTTCCTGTAATTACAATATTTTTACTCATTTGGTGTATTAAATTAAATCAAAGTCAAAGAAATCTAAAGCACTATCACCTGTAGCATCACTATAATCATCATAGTTAACTTTCTGTATAGTACTTGTGTTTAAGCCTTCTTCAATTTCTAAAAAACGAAATATAAATGTATAAGTTCTTACAATAACCCATGGAGTAGCTAAACCAAAAGTGAATATAATTAATAGAAAGTTTACAATAAACAACTCAAAAGCATCACCAGCTTTCATTGTAAAATTGAATTTTATCTGATTGTTATTTTGTGTAATTTCTGTGTTTTCTACATAAAAACTCCATAGTTCCTTTACATACCAAAATGAATAAATACCTAAAGTAATTGGAAATAAAAGGAAGAATTTTAAATGTATCCAAAATAAAGTTTCTCCTTTACCATGAAAATCAAATGCTAAATTTCCAAAACGTAAATGGCTAGTTATATATTTTCTAAGATCAGTTACAAACCACGGTCCATAAATACCTAGAGTGAAAATTGTAATTAAAGTTCCTGTAATACACTTCCAAAATAATTCTGATCTATCCCCCAAGTATTTAAAGTAAATTCCTTTCCAAGAACTTCTAGAAGCTCTATATCTTACTGCTCCATGAATTGCTAAAGGAAACAATACTATAGCTGTTAAATAAAGTAAACTTGTAAAAATACCAGACAACAAGAAATTTTGAGAAGCAAAAGCATAAGCTAACAGAATGTATAATATAAAAACTAAAAGATACACTTTTATAAAGCCTTTAAATACCTCGTTACCTGTTCCATGAAATGTAAATCTTGTATTCTCTAATTCAGTTGCTGTATAGTGGTAATTTAATAATGTTACTTTAGCCCAAGGGTAATAAAATCCAAAGCTAATCAGAGTAAGTAACATATTCTTTAAAAATAGAAGTGTAAAATCAATACCTTTTCCAAAATATTGAAAGCGCTTTTTATCAGAGTTCAAACCTAAAATTCCAGACATTTGAAATGAATTAAAATTTTATATCAAAAGTGCAACAATATTTCATCTTACACAACTTTATCCTTTGCATTATAAATTTTAATACTTTTAACTTATTAAACCAATTTATAATGAAAAAAATATTTCTAATACTCCTATTATTAGTTCAGAATTTATTGTTAGCACAAAAAACACATATTTTTTGTGGTAATTTATTAGATGTTCAGTCAGGGAAATTTCAACCTAAAAAAACCATTATAGTAGAAGCGAATAAAATTCTTAGTGTACAAGATGGCTATGTTGCTCCTAAAAATTCAAAAGATATTTCACTAGATTTAAAAACAAAGTATGTATTACCAGGCTTAATAGACATGCATGTACATATTGAAAATGAATTTGGTCCTACTACCCGTTTAGATAGTTATATCTTAGATGAAGCAGATATAGCATTTAATTCTGTAGGTTTTGCTAAAACTACTTTATTAAAAGGATTTACTACAGTACGAGATTTAGGAGGTACTGGTGTAAATATATCTATAAAAAAAGCAATTAATCAAGGTAAAATCCCTGGGCCTAGAGTTTTTACCGCTGGAAAAGCATTAGCGTCTACGGGTGGACATGCTGATCCTACTAATGGTAGTAAAAGAATTTTAATAGGAAATCCTGGACCAAAAGAAGGAGTAGTTAATAGTGTTTCAGATGCTAAAAAAGCAGTACGTCAGCGCTATAAAAATGGAGCAGATTGTATTAAAATAACAGCTACTGGTGGTGTTTTAAGTGTAGCTAAGAGCGGAGATAATCCTCAATTTACTATTGAAGAAGTTAAGGCTATTTGCGATATGGCAAAAGATTATGGTATGCATGTAGCAGCACATGCGCATGGAGATGAAGGAATGCAAAGAGCTGTTATTGGTGGAGTGAAAACTATTGAACATGGAACTTATATGAGTGAAGCTACTATGGACCTTATGAAAAAGCATGATGCTTATCTTGTACCAACCATAACAGCAGGTAAGGAAGTTGAGGAAAAGGCTAGAGTGAAAGGTTATTATCCTGATATTGTAGTTCCTAAAGCATTAGCAGTAGGTCCACAAATTCAAGGGACTTTTGCTAAAGCATATAAAAGAGGAGTAGGGATTGCTTTTGGTACTGATGCAGGTGTGTTCAAACATGGTAATAATGCTAAAGAGTTTGGTTACATGGTCGAGGCCGGTATGCCTCCAATAGAAACTATACAAGCAGCAACCATAACTAATGCGAAGATTTTAAAAATGGAGAATGAAATAGGACAGTTAAAGGGAGGCTTTTTTGCAGATATAATTGCTGTTAATGAAAACCCTATTAAAAATATAAAAACAATAGAAAATGTAGTTTTTGTAATGAAAAACGGTGTAGTTTACAAAAAAGATTAACTGATAATTTATGTAGTAAGCTAGAAGAAAAAAGAAATAATTCTTCAGAATTTTATGTAACAAATTCTAGAATAAGTGGACTAATTTGTGTGAAACATTAAATGTAGTATTATGGTGAATATCTATAGATTTTACAGTCGATTTAATTTTTTACTTATTCCTTTTTTAATGATGCTTTCATTAATCTTATTGAGTAAGAATATTTCTTTTTCTTCTAATTTAGCACTATCATTTATTGTTGATTTTCTATTGGTTATTCCATTAACCTATGCTTTTTTAATTCGAAAAAAGAGTATCAACAAATTAACGATTATAACACTGTTTGTTATAGGAGTTTTTACAAGTAGAACTATTCTCCCTCATGAACATCAATTTTTGTTACAGCCAATACAACAAGTTCTAGTTCCATTGCTTGAAGTTTTAGTATTAGGGTTTGTATTATTAAAAACGATTACACTACATAAAAAGGTAAAAAGCAATACGAGTAAAGATTTTTTGGGAGCTTTGGATAATCTTGCTAAAGAACTATTCCCAGCTAGAATAGCTAATTTTTTAGTTATGGAAATCAAAGTATTTTATTATGCGTTTTTTAAGTGGAAATCTAAAGAGTTCAAACCAAACGAGTACTCATATCATAAAGAAGGTAGTTATCAGGGAATTTTAATAGGTATTATGCTTATCATTTTGATAGAGACATTTGTCTTACATATGCTTTTAGTCAAAATAAGTGTTGTTTTAGCATGGATATTGAGTGTTTTGAGTGTGTATACCATAATCCAATTTTTCGCTTTATACAAGTCATTAAGATTTAATCCGGTCTATGTTGATGATAAAAATAAAAAGTTATACTTGTTTTTTGGTTTTTTTGGTAAAGCAGTTATAGATTTTAAGAATATTGATAAGGTACAAATAAATTCTAAAGAGTCTAATGAGGTAAATCATTTAGCTTTTATTGGTAAGTTAACAGGACATAATGTTATTGTACAGTTAAATCAAGAAGCAGCTTATACCAGTATGTATGGTATGATAAAAAAAGCAGATAATTTTGCAATAGTTATAGATGATAAAAAGAAGTTTGTAGATCATTTAACTCAAAAGTTAAATTGATATTTGGTGTTTTAATACAAAAGAAAAGAACTATTCATATCCTCCCGTCAACAAATAGCTCTTTTACAAACCAAATTAACTACTATAAATAATTATAATGAAACAAACTTTGCTGTAAAATTAGCACAAACATCCGTTCATTTTTTTGTAATTCGACGAGCTGTAGTTATTGTTTAGGTAAATGAAAAAGGCAGATTAGTTAAACGTAATATGTTGATAAGCACCAAGATCTGGAGTTGCACTTCTCATTACTCCAAGTATGTCAGAAGTAACAGGTGTAACTCTCCCTTGACCAATAGCATCACTATTTTCTCCGATAATGAATTCTTCTTTAGAAACGTCTTTAAAATCAGGGTTTTTGTTTAAGAAAATATTCTCATAACGAGTTGCATCAGAAAAATTCAATTCAGCATTATTTTTAAAGCTATCATTGAAATCATCAAATTGAATTAGACAATTTTTTAGATTATATTCAAAGGTAGAACCATCAGGAAGTCTATCTAAAACAAATTCAATGTTATTATTACCTTCAATAATACAATTGGTAAAATTAGCGGCTAACAAATTTCGGGTTATAGTAGTTTCATTTCCATCATCATCGGTAGTCGTTAGGAAATTATTTATCAAAACCGCTGGTAATGTACGTAAACTTCTGTTCCAATAGTTAGCAAAAGTTGAATGTGTAAAATGATACGATCCACCAACAGTACCTCCAAAACAAACCTGTCCTGCGTTTCCAATAACTACATTTTCTCCTTCAATCCAAGCTTGCCTTCCAAGAACACCAAATGCGGTTTGATTATAAACTTCAGTATTTTTTAATCGAAGTGTAGGTTCGGTACTTGACTCGATATCTCCATCTACCAAAAGACCTACAACGCCATTTTTAATTTGTGCATGGTTAATTTCATTTTCAACACTACCAGAACGCATCCAAATAGTACCCCATTGTCCAGAAACTCTACTAAAAGCATCTTGTAATCGGTCTCCTTGAAAAACTACTTTTTCTTCTAAAGTCCCATTCACTTTTAATGTTCCTCCATTATCAACTATAAGACCTGAATTATTATGGAAATGGATTGTTGCTCCTGCTTCTATAGTTAAGGTTTTATTTGCAGGAACTGCAGCAAAGCCATAAATAACGTAAGGTTTTTCTTTTGTAAATCTAAGTTCGCTATCAGTTAAAAAACGTCCTTGAAGATTGGTGAGTTGACCATCTAAAAAGAGATTGTCAATCTCCATGGTTGAAGGAGTTCTACCTGGAAATATAAAATTAGCATTTCTAACTAAGGTAACTAAATCAACATCTTGTTGATTATCGCCATTATCAAATAAAATACGATCGGTGTAAAGTGGATCAGAAATAGCATCAAAATCAATAGTAGTTTCAACAAAAACAAAAATACTGTCTTTGGCTAGGATCTCAATATCTTCAAATTGTTTACCAGGAATACCATCAACATTTAAACGATAATTGGACGTTATTCCATTTTCAAGCTTAATTTCAGGTATAGTAATTGCTTTATCACTACGGTTGTATACTCTTAAATTGTATGTGGCAGATCCAATATTGGTGAAAATTGTATCTAAAAAAACAGTATCCTTAGAAAATTCAAGATTACCAAAGCTAGGTACAGTACTAAAATCTTTTCTACATGAACTTACTGTTGCTACTATAATAGCAACAATTAACATAGGCTGTATTAACTTTTTAATCATAATTTACTTTCTTATTGATAACTGATAATTACTTAGTGATTACTGTTTGATAATTTCTATTTCGAATAATTTATTCCAACGTTTACCTGTAACAAATAAACGGTTGTTATCAGCATCATATGCAATCCCATTTAAAACATCATCATCATTTACAAGCTTTTGAGTTTTTTCCATCTCTTTAACAAGATTTCTTAAATCTATAATACCTTCAACTATACCATTATTAGGATTTACCATTGCTATTAATGGTTTTTGCCAATAATTAGCATATATTTTACCATTTATAAACTCTAGTTCATTAAGTTTCTCTAAAGAACGATCATTAGTATATACTTGAATATTTCTTTGTTCTTTTTGACTTTCAGGATTTAAAAACCAAATTTTATTAGAACCGTCAGACTTAATAAGTTCTGAGGTACTATGTGTTAAGCCCCAGCCTTCATTACTTTTATTGTATGGAAATTCTTTTTTAAGTTTAAAAGTTTCTAAATCAAAGATAAATCCTTTTTTAGCATGCCAGGTTAACCAGAATATTTCATTGTTGAAGATAGTCATTCCTTCACCAAAATATTTATCACTCAAATCATATTGTTGTAATACTTCACCAGTTTTAATATCTATTTTTCGTAACCAAGATTGCCCTTTTCTTCCTGTTGTTTCATATAAATAACCATTATAATATTCTAAACCTTGAGTAAAAGATTCTTTATCATGAGGAAAAGTATTGATTATTTTAAAAGAATATAAATCAGGTTTTTTGTTTGAAAATACTTCGATAGATTTTCTAACTTTTTTCACTTTACCAGGAACAAAAGCTAATGCAGTAATTTGATGTTTTCCTACACCAAAATTAGCGGTATTTATTTCTGCTTTATTGTTTTGAAAAGATAATTTCTGTTGACCTAAGTATACATGAATACTATCTGCGGGATCACCACTTATTTGTTGAAGAGTTACGTTCACTTTTTCTCCAACAGTTGCTTTTTTAGGAGTATCTAATTTGAATTTATAACTTTTTTTACTACAAGATGTTAACCCTAAAATTATAATTGTTAGTATACTTAAAAAGTGTGAAAGTTTCATAAGAAGACTTGTTGAATATATTGGTTCATTAATTTCAATACAAATAAAACAATTTATTTGTTTGGAATTTAAAAAAAAGGGTTAAATTTGCACCCTCAATAGCCATTGCAGGTTTTTGATTTTATTGAATGCGTTTAAAACCTTACCAATTTTAAGCAATTTCGCACTAAATTAAAAGTTTTAAGATGAAAAAAGGTATACACCCAGAAAATTATAGAATGGTGGCTTTCAAAGATATGTCTAACGGAGATGTATTCTTAACAAGATCTACAGCTGCTACAAAAGAAACTTTAGAAGTTGAAGGAACAGAATATCCGCTAGTAAAGTTAGAAATTTCAAGAACTTCTCACCCGTTTTACACTGGTAAGTCTAAGTTAGTAGATACTGCTGGACGTATTGACAAGTTCAAGAACAAATATGCTAAATTTAAAAAATAAATTAAGCAAACATAAAAATAGGAAAGCACTAACATTGTTAGTGCTTTTTTTGTACAACAAATCTTGTATCTTAGCGTAAATACTAACAAAAATTCAAAAGAATGAGAGACACTATTTTGGCAATTGTGATTGTTATTAATATCCTATGTGGAGTATTAACATATTTTATTCCTGACACAGGAAATTTTATCTTATTAACAATTGCTTCAGCTTTTACAATACTAGCAATTTATGATGCCTTTATTCAAAAAAGTCATTCGTTAATGCGAGCGTTCCCTATAGTGGCTAGATTACGTTGGTTTTTTGAAGAAGAAAGAGAGAAAATCCAACAATATTTTATTGAAGATGATTTAAATGGAACGCCAATCAATAGAGAAAAGAGAAGTATTGTATATCAGCGTGCTAAAAAAGAAGTGGAAACAGTTCCTTTTGGAACGCAACATAATGTATATGAAAAAGGATACGAATTTGTAAAGCATTCTATTTTTCCTACAGATCATCATGATGTGAAAGGAGAATCAGTGGTGTTTGGATCAGATAAATGCACTCAAAAATATGAAAGTTCAATCATAAATATTTCGGCAATGTCCTTCGGTTCTCTAAGTAAAAATGCAATTATGGCATTAAATCAAGGGGCTAAAATGGGAAATTTTGCGCATAATACGGGAGAAGGTGGTATTTCTCCATATCATTTACAAGGTGGCGATCTAATTTTTCAGGTAGGAACGGGGTATTTTGGTGCAGGAAAAACAGTTGATGGAAAGCGATATTTTGACGATGATATTTTTAAAGAAAATGCAGTTAAACCGCAGGTAAAAATGATAGAGATTAAACTATCACAAGGAGCAAAGCCTGGTCACGGAGGAATTTTACCAGCAAAAAAGAATACAGAAGAGATTGCAAAAATTAGAGCTGTAGAACCATTTACAAGAGTAGATTCTCCGCCTAGTCATTCTGCTTTTTCAAATTTTACAGAAATGGTTACTTTTCTACAAAAAGTTAGAGATTTAAGTGAAGGAAAGCCTATTGGAATTAAATTTTGTGTAGGAAATAATGAAGAAATAGAGGAGATGATTAAAACATTTGCAGAACGTAATAATTACCCAGATTTTATTGCTGTAGATGGAGGAGAAGGAGGTACAGGTTCTGCACCTTTGGAGTTTTCTAATTATGTTGGAACACCATTATTGGAGGGGCTTGCTTTTGTATATAAAACATTAGTAAAATACAATTTGAAAGATCAGATTAAGATTATAGCAAGTGGAAAAGCAATAGATGCTTTTGATATTGTGAAATTGATGGCTATCGGAGCAGATGCTATTGGTATGGCTAGAAGTTTTATGTTAAGTTTAGGTTGTATACAAGCAAGAGAATGTAATTTAGATACTTGTCCTGTAGGAGTAGCTACGCAAGATGAAGATTTAGTTGAAGCTTTAGTGGTAGCAGATAAAAATGTAAGAGTAAAAAATTATCATTCGAAAACTATCTTGGCAGTTAAAGAGGTGGTTTCTGCAATGGGAAAATCTTCCATAGCAGAAGTAGGAGCTAAAGATATTTTCAGAAGAAATAAAGCAGGTGATATCACTTCATTAAGCACTATTTACTTTGCAGAAAAAGTAATATCCTAAATTTAAAAATTACTTGGAGACTAATTTTGAATTCGATAATGGTACTTACAATTTAGTAAGATATCCTAAAACTGAAGACGGTTCATTAAGAGCGTGGAGTAATGCCGAGCTTCTAGTTTTAGAGTATATAAAAGACAAATCTTTTGATCAGGCTCATTTATTTAATGACAGGTTTGGTGTTTGGAATTGCACTTTGCATACTAAAAAGTTAGCTACGGTTTGGACATATGCAAGTCAAAAAAAAGCTGTAAATCAGAATCTTTTATTAAATAATTTAGAAGAAAAGGGAGTTTTTAAAACGCCATTAGATGATTTAGAACACGTTGAATTAGCATTGCTTAAAATTCCTAAATCTTTAGAATTATTTGAATTATTCTTACACCAAATTACAAAATCAGCCTCAGAAACTACTGAAGTGGTTTGCGGATTTATGACTAAATATTTTAGTCCTTCATATTTAAAAATAGCCGAACAATATTTTGAAGATGTTTCACAATCTAAAGCTTGGAAAAAAGCACGATTATTGATTTTAAAATCGCCAAAAAAGCGTCAGGAAAAAGAATTCTTAAACTCAATTTCTTGGAGAGGAAGAGATCTAAAACAGTACTATGGTGTTTTTTCATCTGGTCATATTGATATAGGAACACAGTTTTTACTTGAACACATTTCTATACATCCTGAAGAACAACTCGTTTTAGACCTAGCTTCTGGAAATGGTATCATTGCCAGTGAAGTTTTAAAATTTAATACTGAATCAGAAGTAACTTTAATAGATGATTTTAATTTAGCTGTAGAGTCTTCAAAACTAAATTTAGACAACGCTAGAGCTCATTTTTTTTGTAATGATACTTTAGAAAACTTACCTAAAACGTATTTTAATCTTGTAGTTAGTAACCCTCCTTTTCATTTTGAACACGAAAATAATATTGAGGTAAGTACACGTTTGTTTGTAGAAGTTAAAGAATGTCTAACTACCAATGGTCGTTTTGTTTTAGTTGCGAATAAACACTTAAATTACAAAACTCATTTACTTAAGATTTTTAAACAGGTGAGTATTCTAAAAGAAAATACAAAATTTATAATCTACGAGTGTAGCTAATTTTTTATATTTTTTAAATTAACCTGTTGTTTTTTTTGTGTTTATCGTAAAAAATAGGTTGTTTATCGATCATATTTTGCTGTTAATGGGTGATTTTATGAGAAAATGAAATATGAAAGTTATCTTTATTAGGCCAATTTAATATAAAGAAATAACTAAATCCCTATAAAGTCCCATGACACTAGATTACACAGTACAAAATGTTGAAAAAGAACAAATCGCGTCATTTACATTTCCAAAAGGAGAGATTTTAGATCAGAAGCATGATCAATTGAATCGTTCTATTGAGTTAAAAAGAGCCTTATCTTTAGGAAATTTAGAGCGGCAAAAAGTAAAGATTGTTTTTGTAGATAATGTTGGGTATAAGAGGGTAGAAACCACAGTGTGGGGAATTACAGATAAATCGGTAATTCTTAAAAAATCTACCTTAATCCCTTTACAAAGAATAGTTAGTGTAGCTTAATGAATAAATTAAATATAAGATGAACCTCTCTTTTAGTTAATAAAGAGAGGTTTTTTTGGTTTAAAAGTTTAAGATTATTCCAAAAGTATAATGAGCAGGATCAAGAGTATTAAAATCGAAATAACTTGTATTGCTATTATGTGTATCAAAATTTCTAAACCCATAATCAATACTACCAAAGCCCATTTTTACAGCGACATTCTTTGATAGAAAATAGGTGAGTTCAGGTCTAAGGTTTAAAGAATATTGATTTATATTATCAGTTCGATTAAGTGTATCACCAAATTTTAGTCCTCTCTTTAGTCTAGTATACCCTATATTTCCTTGTATTGAGAATGCTAGTTTTTTCCCAATAGGAAAATACTTCTTAACAAATGCATAAGCACTACCTCCTTGTTCTATTAATGTAGGTTGTTTAGGTGAAATAGCTGTATTAATATCTTCTAAACCAAGTCCTATAACCCAATTATCTTTAAAAGTGTATCCAACTTGTATTCCTCTAGGCGCTGCATCAATAAAATTTAATGAAAATTGTCCTTCGTAGTTCCATGTTCCTTTTTCAATAGCAAATTTCCCCTCTTTGTTTTGTCCATACGTAAAAATGATGGAGGATAAAAACGTAATAAGTAATAGTTTTTTCATAAAAATAGTTTTTAAATTGGTTTTAGTATTGATCTCAAAAACTATTTTTGAATACGTATTTAGACTACTAATAAAGCGTTAATGTAAAGTTATAAGGCTATTAAAGTGTGGATGAAAAAGTGTATACTTTTTATAAATTATATTAAAAAAGTAGAAATTAACGGAATAGAGTTAAGTTTTATATAATTCTTCGATAAGTGAACTACCGTATTTGCGTTCTAATTTTCTGATGGTAAAATGCCCTTTAGCCATATCTTGAAAATGACTTATAAACAAGGTGTTAATTAAAGCTCCTCCAGCAGCTCCAATGACAGGAATGGATTGTGCGATTGTTTTTTCTGTAACCTGTACTCCAAACTTCTTGGCAATTTTTCCTATGATGTTTAAAAATAGTGGAGCTCCTTCGTTAATAATTCCTTGTTCGGTTACATAGCGAGTAGCTTGACTCATGGAATTTGAAAGGAAAGTTCGTGTAGCGTAATAGCCAGACTCTAAGGTGCTTTCCTCTATACTGTTACCGCCCAAAGCAAATACTTCTAAACAAGCCAATTTTGTTTCAGGAGCACTTATTATTTCTCCATTAGATCGAGCAATATCTGCAACAGAACGTAAAATAATAGTAGTAGTAATTGGAAGTTCAACAGCTAAACCAGCAATTCCAAATAAACCACCAACAGCCCCAGCTGTACCTGCGGTAATTTTATGTAGTAAGTTTTGATGTTTAGCTCCTGATTCTTGTTTTAGTGTAAAAATTGCGGCGTCAGTAGCTTTTAATAAAGATGTTTTAGTGATTTTCATAGCAATCCCTGGGTTTTCTAGTAACTGTTTTGCTACTTGTAAAGCTTCTAATTCTTCTTTTGTAAGCTGTTTCATCTTTTTCTAGAATTTATTAAACTTTAATTAATCGTAATATAAGATGAAATTTTAAGGTAATTGTTACATAAATTATTAACTCTATATATTAGACCAAAATAAAGGTTGTCTAAAAATTAGTTTTAGACAACCTTTGTAACTTCTAAAGTTGTGGATTTGGAATTTCAACTAATAATTAATCCCATATATAATCATAACCAGAAATCACTTTGCCTTTAGATCTAAGTCTCACATCATAATAGTTTGGAACTACTTGATAAGGTTTTTCTGTAAAGTCAGGAATCTCATCTTTTACTTTATAATAAATTTTTGTTTTTTCTTCCTTTAAAATATTCATTGCGAAATTTATGTTGTCGTGATTTTTTAATAAATAAGATACGCTCAATAAATTAGCAGCCATTACAGATCTTATTGTTATTTTTTTTCCTTTAGTATTATACTTGTTAAGAATCTCATTTTTCCAAAAATTCATGGCTTCTAATAGTTTGGTGTTTTCAGCAAGAACTTCTTTTTTTGAAGTTATAAAACAATTAATAGCCTCTTCTTCAGTCTTAACTTTTTTACATTTATGCTGTTCATCACTGATTTCTGAGAATGTTTTATAATGTTTATCTATTATAGATATTACTTCCCTAGCTAAATCATCACTTTTCTTTTTTAGATTTTTTCTATTTCCTTTATTTTTAAATAAATATAAATATGTTTTAAAAAATTTCCCTTTTCTGATTTTTCTAGGGATTTCTGTAGTGTATCTATGAGTTCTTAAAGCAAAATGTTCTCTAATGTGCCCGTCTAATGCTTTCCCTGCTTTATCTATAGAAATACTCTTCCAATTATCATCAGCATCGTATCCATTGTAAAATTTTTTTCCAGTAGATATTCTAATAGTATTACTATTACTATTGGTAAGCTTAAAACAATCCCCTTTTTTTTCTTTTGTTGAGTGTTCAAAACAAACATCAAAAACAAAGTTTCCTGTAGCATAGTAATAGGGTCTACCAAATTCAGAATATTCTCTAGTAGGTTTAACTCCTTCGTAGATTTTTATTACATTCCTTATGGTATACTTAAAAACATGGTCGGCTTCCTCAGGGTTTTTAACTTTTTCATGACCATTTATGGTCATTGCTGTTAGGTGACTTTTATATTGACCTAGATTGTATAAATGATTATCTGGATCAATGATTTCTACAGCGTATTTAAACTTATTATTTTTAATTTTTAGTTTTGTGTTTTCAATTTCTTTATTTATAGAATCGTTTTCTTTTTTAGAAGTAGGAAGTCCTGCTCTTAGGTTTAGTATTCTATGTACAGGCTCATTAGATAACATTCTTGATAATTTAAACTGAGGAAATATATTGAATGTTATTAATGAGAAAAGAAATAAAATTAAGTGTTGTTTTTTCATGTTGTTTTATTTTTTATTGTAAAGTTGAGTTAAAATGTTTACTACTTATTATTGTTTAATAAATCGTTTAACTCCTTTTCCTTCATCTGTGTGTATACTTATGATGTAAATTCCAGTGTTAAGTTTAGAGATATCAATGTTTTTTTCTTGTTTGTTACTTTGTACTCTTCTTCCTTGAAGTGTATAAACTTCAGTTTTTTTAATAGTACCATCATACTCAATAGTTAAGAAATGATTCGCTGGGTTAGGAGAGAGGGTGAAATTATAAATGATTTCTTCATCAATACTTGCAGTAGCTGTACAATTTTCACTATAACTTGCAGTATCGTCTTTTCTCCAAGTATCATCAGTTGGTACTACAAATCCAGTATCCGTTTGTACACAGTGCAAGTCTGGATTGTTATCAGCCCACATATTAGTGAAATTAGAATTATTACCATTAGCAACATTTAATGAAGTTAGTTGATTACCATCACAAAATAAAGCGCTTAAATTTGATTTATCAGAAATATCAAGACTACTAAGGTTGTTATTCCCACAACCTAATTTTTCTAGGTTAGGATTAGCAGAAATATCGATGGTACTTAAAGAATTATCCTTAAAAAATAATTGTTTTAGCATCGGGTTATTGGTAACATCAATCGTAGATAAAGAATTAACACTACACCATAATATTTCTAACTTAGGATTATTTGAAACATCTATAGTTGATAAGGAATTTGTACCACAACTTAATGTTTTCAAGTTTATGTTTTTAGATATATCTAAATTACTTATAGAAGTGTTTTTACAACCTAAAGTTTCTAAAGCTGTATTTTGGGTTACATCTAAGTTGCCAATAGTGTTATTCGCAGTTTCTAATAAAGTTAGTTTGGTGTTATTAGTTACGTCTAAATTTGTTAGTTGATTATCATTACATATTAAGGTTTGTAGATTTGTATTATTGGTAAGATCTAAACTCATTAATTCATTGTCTTGACAACGAAGTGTATGTATATTCGTATTATTGGTAATATCTAAGTTTCCTAATTGGTTATTTATACAATTTAAAATAAATAAATCATCAATATTATTTAGATTTAAATATGATATTTGATTATTGTTGCATTGTAAACCAAGTAACTTTGTGTTTTTTGAAAGATCAAGCCAAGTAAGGGTGTTATTATCACAAAATAATATTTGAATATTAGGAAAAGCTTCAATACCTGTTAAATCACTAATTGAATTATCACTGACATTTAATCTAGGGCTATTGAAAGCCATAGCCTCAGAACACTGTATTTCACCGTCGTTATTTAAGTCAATAATATCTGAGTTATTTAACAGAGCATTTTTAAAATTAGTATCAGGAATATTGATAACACAATCACAACTATCACTATAAGAAGCGTTATCATCCTTGGACCATGTATTATTATTTGGTGGAATATATCCGGAATCAACTTGGATACAAGTTAAATTAGAATTTCTAGAAGTGTTAATTGTTTCAATTTCAGTGTTATTTCCATTTGCTAGATTTAATCCTACTAAGGTATTATCATTACATGATATGTTTTTAAGTAAAGGATTATTGCTAAGGTCTAAATTGATAAGTGTATTATTTTGACATGTTAAATTTTGTAATTGAATGTTTTTACTTAGATCTAAATATGTTAATTGATTAAATTGACATGAAAGTGTGCGTAAATTAGTGCTAATACTAACATCTAAATCAACTAATTTATTTCTATTACATTCTAAAGACTCTAATATAGGACTATTGGTGTTTAGACTTTTGATTTTATTAGTATAACAAGTGATTTCCTTTAGTTCTAAATTATTAGATAAGTCTATTTCTGTAACAAAATTGGTGTGAAAAGATAAGTTTTGTAAAAATGGATTTCTACTTACATCCAATTGAGTTAAAAAATTCTCAGAACAATTTAAAGTAGTTAGAACAGGGTTTTTGCTAATGTCTAATGCTTGTAATCTATTATTAGATATCTTAAGTTCATTAATATTTATATTGTTACTAACATCTATATCTGTTAGTAAATTTCCTGTACCAATAAGTGCGCTTAGACCTGTGTTATTGCTCAATTCTATATTTTTGATTTTGTTACGACTAAAATTTAAATAGGATAATCTTGTGTTTTTGGTAATATTTATGCTAGTCAATTTGTTGTCAGTGCAGGATAAACCTTGTAATTCGAAGTTTTTACTCAAATCTATAGTTGTAAGTTCATGATAAGAACAATCTAACTCTTTTAAGTTTATAAAAGCCTCTATTCCTGTCAAGTCACTGATTGGTGCATCAATATTTGGATTACGCTCTATGTTTATGTTTTTGGTTGCTAAAGCTTCTGAGCACTGAATTTCACCATCGCTATTGGTATCAATGGTAGGAGTATGATTTAGTAAAGCATTTTTAAAGTTAACATCTGGTATAGTAACTGTACAATCACAAGTTTCGTTGAAGTTTGCTACAGCATCTTTTTTCCAAGTATCATCTGTTGGTGGGGTAAACCCAGCATCAATTTGTATACAAGTTAAATTAGGATTGTTATCAGCAGACATTCTAGAGAAATTAGCATTGTTACCATTGGCAACATTTAAATACTCAAGATTATTACCTTCTAGAGCTAACGCACTGATTTGATTATTTCCTGCGATATCTACCACAGTTAATAAGTTATTTCTTAAATCTAACACCTTTAGGTTAGTGTTACGAGAAATATACATATGAGCGATTTGGTTGTCACGAGCTTGAATCCTAGTCAAAGCGAAATTGTATCTAACATCCAATGAAGTAAGTTGATTAACACCGCAAAATAATTCTACAAGTTTGTCATTGTTTCTAATATCCAATTCAGTTAATTGATTATTGAAAAAAGAAAGTTTCTCTAAATCTAAATTCTTACGAACATCCACTGTTGTAAGCTGATTAGTATGACTATATAATGTTTTTAATAAGGCATTATTACTAACATCTAAACTTGTAAGTTGATTCTCAGAAGATACTAACTCTAGTAAATCTGTGTTAAGGCTTAGATCTAAGTTTGTTAATTGGTTGGTAAAACATCGTAGTGATATTAACTTAGGATTATTTGTAACATTTAAGGCTGTAAGTTGATTATTGTTGCAACTTAAACTCCTTAATAGAGGATTATTATCTGTATTTAAGGAAGTAAGTGTATTGTTTGCGCAAAAAAGTGTCTCTAAAAGATTGTTATTACTAACGTCTACAGAACTTAATTGATTAGATGAACATGTAAGACTTGTTAAGTTTAAATTAGTGGATACATCTATATTGGTTAATAAATTGTTAGATACTCCTAAAACAGATAGGTTGTCCTTATTTGAGACATCTATGGTTGTAAGTTGGTTTAAAAAAGCGGATAGGATTAATAAATTTGAGTTATTAGATATATCTAAGTTGGTTAATTTATTTTGTTGACAAAATAATTCTAATAAGTTAACATTTCCTGAAATATCGATACTTGTTAACTCATTTCTATCGCAAAAAATACTCGTTAAATTAGTATTAGCACTTGTATTTAAACTAGTAAGTTGATTATTAGAGCATGTTAAATCTGTAATATTGGTAAATGCTGAAATACCAGTTAAATCAGTAATTGTACTACTGCTGACATCTAATTTTCCTGTTAAAGATGC
Organism: Tenacibaculum agarivorans; assembly: GCF_001936575.1. Classification (GTDB taxonomy): domain Bacteria; phylum Bacteroidota; class Bacteroidia; order Flavobacteriales; family Flavobacteriaceae; genus Polaribacter; species Polaribacter agarivorans. Next base: position 124,821 of record NZ_MSMP01000009.1, on the reverse strand, counting down.
TGCTTCAGAACATTGAATTTCACCATCTCCATTGGTGTCAATTGTAGGTGTATGGTTGAGTAAGGCGTTTTTAAAGTTTGTATCAGTAATGTTAACAATATCTGTACATTGACCATACATAATGATGCTTGTAATAATGGAAACAACAAATAGTAATTTTTTCTTCATTTCTAGGTTTCTTTTAATTGAGTTACTGATTTTTCAGTAAAATTCACTTTTATTTAGTGCTATGTTCCTTAATTGAAAAAACGTTACCCAGTTTTGATAAAAAAAATGTAGAAACTTATTGAAAATAAAAAAAGCTCGTATTAACGAGCTTTTTTTAATCGAATTTGCAATTTTATTGCTTAATAATTTTTTTAATAGCTATTCTATTATTTTCATCTTTTATTTTTAAAACGTATACCCCCTCAGGAAGTATAGAAACATCTATTTGTTTTTGATCAGTGAGAAAGATTTCTTTACCTAATACATCTATTACAGTTGTTTCAATTGTTTTAGAAATATTTTGAATTTCTATAGTTATAAAGTTTTCTGCTGGATTTGGATATATTTTAATCTTTTTAGCAAAGGATTCGTCATTTATAGAGGCTGTTGCTAGTTTGGTAAAAATAGCAGTGACTGTTTTATCTTCATCCATTGTAATAGCTAGAGAATTTGAAGTTTCACTATAACCTTCCCAGCTATCAAACTTATATCCTTCATTTGGTGTTGCTGTTAGAATAATTTGTGTACCGAAATCATAAGTACCGTTTGTAGCTTGTATATTAGTACTAATACTACCATTATCAGCAGTAGTTGTTAAAGTATACTTAGCTTTAGAGAATAAAGCAGTAATGGTTTTATCTTCATCTACAGTAATAGTTAAAGAGTTAGAAGTTTCAGTATACCCTTCCCAACCAACAAATGTATATCCTTTGTTAGGTGTTGCTGTTAAGGTGACTTCTGTTCCATATTCATAAGTGCCTTCTGTAGGTTGAATATTAGCAGAAACATTACCATTTTCAGCATTGATACTTATGGTATGTTTAAGTTTAGAAAACAAGGCAGTAATAGTTTTATCTGTATCCATTACAATATTTAATGGATTTGAAGTGTCAGTATAGTCTTTCCAACCATCAAATTGATATCCTACATCCGGTGTGGCTAATAATTCAACAGTAGCACCATCAGAGTAAATACCATTAATTAAATCTGGATTTGTTGTTATTGTTCCATTTGTAGCAATAATTGATAAGTATCGCTCAATATTTTTAGAAGCACCAAATTCATATACTCCCATGTCAACTATAGAATTATAAATTCTAGAATTACCTAATAAGTCTGAAGCACTAATTACCTTTGAATTATCTCCGCTATCTATTGCAGGAGAAGTACTTTGTAAATTATAATTACTATTATCAATATCTTCAAATAAAGGGTTTGCATTCGATATATTTATTAACTCAGCAGAGTTTGTATTTAAAACAGCAGCAGCTTCAGGAGTTAGGGTGTAAAAATTATCTTCACCTATAGAATTAGATACTGTGATATTGTTTCCTAGGTCATAATTTATTCCTGAGATAGACCTACTTATTTCAGTACCATCACTGGTGTTTTTCCAAAAAATACAATTACTAACATTACCATTAAAAGCACCATCTTTTTCACTAGACATTCCAACAGGAGCCCATGTGAAAGTACTAGACAAAGCACTACCAATGTCTTTATTGTTAACGTAAGTGTTGTTAGTTAATTTACAATTCATTACTGATCTACTACCTTCAGATTTAAACCATCCTGCACTACCTGCATATGCTCTACTAGCTCCATTATTTTTTGCTGTATTATTATCGAATAGAGAATTCGCAACTTCAATATTTGCTGGTGAATATGGACTTGTAGTATAAGAATAAATAGCAGTTCCTCCTTTTGACAGATTATTAGAGAATTCACAGTTGTAAATATTCATATATCCTCCATAGAAATAAGCAAAAATTCCAGCTCCATATTTCTCAGCAACATTGTTTTTTATAACACAATTTTGCACGGTAATATCAGATGAGAAGCTAAAAATGGCACCACCAGTATTTGCTCTAAGTTCATCAAAACCATCAGCATGTGCATTAGCAATTGTAAGTCCGTCTATAAGAATCCCGTTTTTTCTTGAAATTCTTAGAATATGTTCAAAATTATCTCTTCTTAAGGTGTTTTCGTAGGAGATATCAGCATCATCATTTCCTAATTTATCTCCTGATAATATAGTTTCATTTTCTTTAATTTTTCTATCAGAAAGTTTGGTTTCAGTTCCGTTAAATCCTCCATATAGTTTTATGTTATCATGAGGGATTTGAAAGTTAACATAGCCATTTCTGTCTTCTACTGTTGGCAAGTATGTTCCTTTAGCGATCCAAATTTCTTCACCTTGTAAAGTCACAGACAAAGCATCAGCAAGTGATGTGTATGCATTTGTCCATGAGCTACCACTACCATTTCCTGTAGCTGCATGATTTACATAAATTCTCCCTGTGTTTCTTAAAGTTCTAAAAGTTAATGATTTTTCAGACCATGGAGTTGTCGGGTTTGTTCCACATTGTTCTCTAATATATACTTCATAATCTTCACCTCCTTCTAAACTTTGTAGTTCAATGGTGTTAGAAGTAATATTTTCTATAACTGTACCGTCAGAAAATGATTCAGAACTTTTGTGATAAATTACGTCAAAGGTGCCTGATTCAGAAATGTTAATAGTAGCGGAGGTACTTGTGATATCAGAACTGCTTAGAATAGATACTTCAGGAGCAATACAAAAACCGTTAGCAGTTGCTAAAGCTTTTATTTCTTCTTCACTTAAGAGTTCATTGTAAATTTTAAGATCATCAAAGTAATCCTGATAACTATTTCGATCTCTTTGTGTATCGTTTAAATTACTTCCTATTGAAATTCTGGTTTGTGCATCGTGAGTTTCTAATAAATTTAGGTTATCTCTGTTTTTACTTGATTGTTCTTCCGCTACTCCTCCAGCATATACACCGTCAATATATATTAAACCATAGAGTGTATGAAAATAGGTTGCGTCTGCAGTGCTAAAGTCAAATGGAAAATCTGCGTCATAACGGTCATAAAACTTAACAACTATATGATGCCAACGATCATCACTTACAAGTTTATTAGTAGTAGTTACTGCAGATTGGTAGTTGAAAAAACTATCATATAAAGTTCTCATGTAAAAGCCAATTCTACCATCATATAAAAAAATATAATAACCGGTCCAGTCCGTATTACTGGAGTCAGTTTGTCGTGTGCTATCTTCAAAAATAATCCTAGTGCTTCCATCTTTAGTGGTAGTCTTAATCCAAAAGCTGATACTTCCAGAGTTATTAGAGAAGTTAATATCCCTTCTAGATAAATTGTCTCCATTTAATTTTACAGCATTAGATGGGGTACCAAAACGATCTGTTTCTACAGCCAAATTTGAACCTGTTTGAGTTAGGTTATTCAAATTAACGGCATCAATAAAGCTTCCATTTTCAAAATCATAAGAAGCTACTTGAGCAAATAAAATGTTTGTAATTAAGATACTACAAATGAGTAATAGTTTTTTCATATATGAATTTTTAATTAATTGTTTACTAATTATAATTTATTAGTAGAATCATTACTATTTACTCTTTGATGAGAATTAGCAATTTTTTATGATTCAAGACTTAAAATCTAGTCAGCAATTTAATTGTAACCTACAATCAAATGTTAATTATGATAAAAACATAGCTTGATTTTAAGTTGCGCTAAAGTAAATAGGAATTAGAAAAAAAGTGAATAAAGAAATGCAATAGTTGTCCTCTTTCATACACTGGTATATGCTTTTTATAAAAAGCATATGAGAAATTATGGTTATAATGTTTGATTAAAATTACTTTAACCGTTACAGGAATCCGAGGAAATGTAAGGTAGGATTATAGATTGGATATAGGATTCTTATTTTACCCTTTTTTATCTATATTCAGACATCATTTATTACTTATGTTAGGTGTTTTACTTTGAAAATGTAAAAGACATGTTCCTAACGAGAACTATTTTTGGAAATAGATTTTAATATTTTTCTTTCTTCTGTGTGGAAATTGAGAACTATTGTCTTGAACACAATAAAAATTGGAATGGTATCTAAATAAGAACATAAGATCAAATAAAACGCGTGCTTATATTGTTCTTATCCTTTTAGATGTTTTGTTATCTGCGAAATATATTGACAGATAATTTCATGATATCTGTTTTGATTCCTTTAACTAGATTTTAAAGGTATTTTAATAATGTATTCTTTTTTACTATGGTTGTCTAATTTAGTTTCTCTAAGCCACGGATTTACTAATTTTAGTTCCTTATAAGTAATATTGTATTTTTTTGCAAAATCAGGTAAATCAGGAATAGGATAGTCTACTAAGATTTCTTTAACTTCAGGAAAGCTATATAAATCGTCTTGTTCTAAAATAAAACCATACTTTTCAGGATTAGACATGATTTCTTTTAAAGCCAGAATTCTAAACACATATCTTCCAGTTTCAGGATTTAATAATAAATCATAATAACTAGTTACTTTTTGCTCTTTTAAACGTTGAGAAATTCTTCCGTTTCCAGCGTTATAAGCAGCGGCAGCAAGAGTCCAGCTACCAAAACTATTTTTGGCGTTTTTTAAATACTCAGCAGCAACTTTAGTTGATAACTCTAGGTTATAACGTTCATCTACATTTTTATTGATCTCTAAACCATATTCCTTTCCTGTTCTTGGCATAAAGTGCCAGTATCCAGCAGCGCCTTTATATGATGGTACTTGAATTAGCGCGCTTTCTGCCACACATAGATATTTAAAATCATCAGGTAAACCATATTTTTTCAATAATGGTTCAATTAAAGGAAAGAATTTATTAGCTCTTTTTATAAGTAAAAGCGCATTAGATTGCCAGTAGGTATTTACTAATAACTCTCTATCTAATCGTTCACGGATATCAGCCATATCTAGAGGAACTTTTTCTCCAGAAAATTCAATAGTTTCAGGAATTTTTACGGCTTTTACTTCATATAAATGACTTACATTTTTGACTATGCTAGTATCTATAATAACAACATTAGTGTTATTTAGGTTTTGTGATGTTGTAACTTTAGGAGTAGCTAGGTTTAATAATAAAAAACCAATAGCTAAGAATGAGATAAAATAAAAAATGCGTACTAATGTAATCTTCATATATAATATTTTAATGTATGAGTAAAGAGTTAATGTTTTGGGGATTAATTAAAACTCTTTATGAATCAATTGTTTTTATTTTGACTGTTTATAAACTCTACAATATTAACAGGCGCAGTGTTCTTTTAAAATTTTGGATATAGTTTTAGCCTTATTTAAAATCATAATGTGAGTTCCGTTGTTTATTTCTATACAGTTTTTAATATGTTTAATAGGAAATACTTCATCTTTATTTCCATGAATATGTACTATATCATTTAGTTCATAATCTTGTTCCCAATGTAAAACATTGTAGATAGCCCATTGTAAATAATTAGCATCTCGAATCGATAAGTACATCTTATAAAGTTCTGCTCTTTTCTTTAGATAATCACCAAAGAAAAGATGTTCATAATCTTCAATGTTTTCAATAATCTTAGTCGGAAAGAGTTTATAAGCCTTAGTCATTTGGGCAATTTTTAACCGATTAGGTAATTCATGATTACTTTTCATGCTAGAAATAATAATTACCTTTTTACAATTAATTTGCTTACTCATTTCCTGAACCATAACACCTCCAAAGGAAACACCAACTAAAATAGGATTTTTATGTGTGATAACCTCACACATTCGCTTGGCATAATTTTCAATAGATTCATCAAGAGAAAGTGGTAAAATCCATTCTAAAAAATGAACTTCAAAGTGTTCCTCAGGTAAGCTCAGATACTCAAATATTTTCGTATTTGCAGCCAAACCAGGAACGAAATATATATGAGTTTTATTCATGTTTAACTATTCAAAGAATTTTTTCTCTAATAATATACCTTCAATATATTCATGTAAATCCATAAGTTCAGCAGGTACATCATCATTCCATAAACGAATTTGTACTTGTTTCCCTTGATGAGTAATAAAAGTGCTAGGCAAATCCATAATTTTTGGATTGTCATACACATCTTTATAAGATGAAAAAGAAGTGTTAATTAATTTATTATTTAAAATTTCTAATTCTTCATCAGTAAGTGTAAATTCACTAACTCCTTTACTCAATACATATTGCTTGCCATTATATGTAACTTTTCCTGTTTTATCAATCAAAAGTTCATATACAGGGCAATCACCAAAACAGCTTGTTTTACTTATTGAAATAAGTTTGTTTTTTTCTTTAGCTATGAGCTCATCAAGTATTTTATCTTCATTAATTTTTACCGCACTAAACTCATTAGAACTTTCAAGTTTCTCTTTCCAAAAATCATACCGTTCATCAGGAATATCTATATAGGCCATGGTAGCGTTTACGTCTTCTTCCAAATCTATATTTTTCCACTGCAAACCAGCATTGATTATAAAATCTTTAGCTTTATTCTTTTGTTTTGTATTTCTGAGTACTACAATGAAATTTTGTTTAACTTCTTTTTTAGGTTCAGATACTTCAGGAGTAGGAGCTGTTTCATTAGTTTCAGTTTCTACTATAGTAGATTCCTTTTTTGGGATATCACAGCTCAACGCTAATAAAAGTATTGATAAATAAATCCATTTCATGAGACTCAAAGCATTTGGGTTATGCAGACCAATTTAAACAATAACTTTGGTTTCAACAAAATTGAAACGTACTAAGCCATCATCATCAATTTCTGTAAGTGTAATTGTGTGTATAGTGTTTACTAGCTCTGGATTCCAAGGTGTTTTTACTTTAACATAGTTTTCTGTAAAACCATGAATATACCCTTCTTTATTTTCACCTTCAAAAAGTACTGAAAGCATATTGCCTAGTTGACTTTCATAAAATGCCCTACGTTTTTTTACAGATAAACCACGTAACATTTTACTACGTTTAGCACGAATATTTTTCGGTACAACTCCATCCATTATTGCAGCCTCAGTATTGGCTCTCTCTGAATAGGTGAATACATGTAGGTATGAAATGTCTAACTCAGAAAGATAATTGTATGTTTCTAAAAATAACTCATCGGTTTCACCTGGAAATCCAACAATTACATCAACTCCAATGCAAGCATGAGGCATTACCTCACGAATTTTAGCTACCCGGTTGGTGTATACTTTACGTAAGTAACGACGCTTCATTTTCTTGAGTAAAGTATCACTACCTGATTGTAAAGGAATATGGAAGTGAGGAACAAAAGTTTCTGAATTGGAAACGAAATCAATTGTTTCGTCTTTCAATAAATTAGGTTCGATGGATGAAATACGAAGTCTATGTATTCCTTCTACTTTATCTAAGGCTTGAACTAACTCAAGAAAAGTGTGTTCATGTTTTTTATTACCAAATTCACCTTTTCCATAATCACCAATATTCACTCCGGTAAGCACAATTTCTTTAATTCCTTTTTCAGAAATTTCTTTGGCATTTTTTAAAACATTCTCTAAAGTATCACTTCTAGAAATTCCTCTAGCTAATGGAATAGTACAGTATGTACATTTATAATCACATCCATCTTGAACTTTCAAGAAAGCTCTAGTTCTATCTCCAATAGAATAAGACCCTACATAAAAATCAGCATCTTCTATTTCACAAGAGTGAACTTCTCCAATATCGTTTTTTGTTAAATCGTTGATATAACTGGTAACGTTAAATTTCTCTGTAGCACCAAGTACCAAATCAACCCCATCAACAGCAGCTAACTCTTCAGGTTTTAATTGTGCATAACATCCAACAGCAATTAAAAAAGCCTCAGAGTTTTGTTTTAGGGCAGACTTAACAATAGTTTTAAAGCGTTTGTCTGCATTATCAGTAACAGAGCAAGTATTAATTACATAAATATCTGCTTTTTCTTCAAATTCAACTCTACTGAAACCTTCATTAACAAAGTTTCTAGCTATAGTTGAAGTTTCAGAAAAATTTAGTTTACAACCTAGGGTATAAAAAGCTACTTTTTTTTCCGCATTCATTCTTGTACATTTAACCGGTGGCAAAAATACAATATTGAAAATGATTTTTGAAACAGATAGGCTAGAAGTTAGATATCTAAAGATGAGTGATATTGAAGGATATTATCAATTGCAAAGTAATCCTAAAGTATTGCAATACGCTACAGGAGAAGTTACCTCCTACGAAAAAATTAAGGAAAATTTAGAAGAGGTAATACAGAAGTATAATGTTGTCGATAATAATTTTTGGATTTATGCTATTGAACGAAAGTCAGATCAGATATTTGTTGGAACCGTGGCAATAGTTAAAGATGAGAATAATGAGGATGAAATAGGCTATAGATTTATTGAAACATACTGGGGAAATGGGTATGGCTTTGAAATTTGCGAAGGATTAATAACTTATGCAAGAAAAGTAGGAATGTCTAAATTAATAGGATATGTGGTTGATGAAAATATAGCATCAGCTAAAATTTTAGAAAAATTAAATTTTAAGCCAGTACACAAATTTGTGAGTAAAGATATTGGCTTACCTGAAACTAAATATGAATTAAAACTATGATTGCAGAAATTTCAAAATCGTCGTACTATGCTGTTATTTTTACAACATTATTAACAGATAATACAGAAGGCTATAAAGAGATGGCTGAAAAAATGGATGAATTAGCGAAACAACAAAAAGGATATTTAGGGATAGAGTCAGCTAGAAATGAAGTTGGAATAACTATTTCTTATTGGGAAAGTTTAGAAGCCATAGCTGCATGGAAAAATAATGTAGAACATGCCTATGCTAGAGAACAAGGTCGAAAAAAATGGTATAAACAATATCAACTTAGAATTTGTAAAGTAGAACGTGAATATGGATTTACTAAACCATAAATAATGTACCCGTCAATATATAGAATTTTCAAGCAGTTTTTTAAGCAGAGTACAATCCATAAATGAGAAGCCTTAGTATTCGCAGAAGCTACTAAAACAATTTACATTGCAAATAAAACCTATTATAGAAACAAGCGTAAAAAGAAGAAATATTTTTATTGTATACACTCTTTTAATTATTTCAGCTTGTACTACTAAAGAAAAACAATTTTCAGGAGCACAAGTATTTCGTTATAATGAACATTCAAATATTACTTCCTTAGATCCTGCTTTTGCTAGAGATCAACGAAATATTTGGGCGGTTCATCAATTATTTAATGGATTAGTACAACTAGATGATAGTTTACTTGTACAACCAGATATAGCTAAGCAATGGACAATTTCTGAAGATGGAAAAATTTATCAATTTCTATTACGAGATGATGTGTTTTTTCATGAGCATGAACGTTTTGGAAAACATAAAACTAGGAAAGTAACTGCATCAGATGTAGCATATTCATTAGGAAGATTGAAAGATCCTAAAGTGGCCTCACCAGGAAGATGGGTATTACAACACGTAAAAGAGTATTCCGTAGTAAATGATTCTACTTTTACAATAGAATTAAATCAACCATTTCCGCCATTTTTAGGACTATTGAGTATGAAATATTGTTCAGTAGTACCTCAAGAGATTGTTGAATTTTATGGCAAAGATTTTCGTTCAAACCCAATTGGTACTGGTCCTTTCAAATTCAAGTTATGGGTAGAAAATACAAAACTAGTATTTAGGAAAAACGAAAATTATTATGAAGTAGATAGTAAAGGTGAAAAGCTACCGTATTTAGAAGCCTTAGCAATTACATTCTTACCAGATAAGCAAAGTGAGTTTTTACAATTCATTCAAGGGAATATTGATTTTATGAAAAGTTTAGATGCCTCTTACAAAGATGAGATTTTATCTAATACTGGAAAGTTAAAAGAAAAGTACTCCAATAGCATCGACATGCAAAAGGGGGCTTATTTAAATACGGAGTATTTAGGTTTTTATTTAGATGTTGAAAAAGACTATCCAACACAATCCAAATTGATTAGAAAGGCAATGAATTATGGTTTTGATAGGGAGAAAATGATAACTTTTCTAAGAAATAATGTTGGGTCACCAGCTCTAAATGGATTTATTCCTAAAGGATTACCTTCTTTTTCTAATGCTAAAGGATATATATATAATCCCCAAAAAGCAAAACAATTAATAGAGAAATTTAAAAATAGTACAGGAGAACAAACTATAAATGTTACAATAACAACAAATAGTAATTATTTAGATTTATGTGAGTTTATTCAAAGAGAATTACAATCTATAGGATTAAATGTTATTGTAGAAGTTGTATTACCTTCCACCTTAAGACAAGGTAAAGCGAATGGTAAACTGCCAGTTTTTAGAGCCAGTTGGATTGCAGATTATCCAGATGCAGAAAATTATTTATCTCTTTTTTATAGTAAAAATTTTACGCCTAATGGACCTAATTACACACATTTTAAAAATGAGTTATTTGATCAGCTGTATGAAGAATCTATAAAGCAAACAAAGAATTCCAAGCGTTTTGAGTTGTATCGTAAAATGGATAGTATTTTAATTGAAGAAGCTCCGGTAATTCCTTTGTATTATGATGAAGTTATACGCTTTTCTCAAAAAAATGTTAAAGGATTAGGTATAAACCCTATCGATTTACTGACGCTTAAAGGGGTAAGGAAAGAAAAAGTTAAAAAAAAGTAAAGAATTTATAGGATATTTAGTCTTGTGGATATTTGTATGTTTTATTTTTAATAATTTTAGTTAAAAAACAACATTAATTTATTTTTTGTTGATTTTTTGTTAATTTTTTTGAAAAATAAATAATTTGCTTATTTTTAGGCAATAACCTTTCAAAATCATTACCAAAATGAAAAAAACCTACAGTATTGTAGCACTATTTCTTGTGCTACAGTTAGCTTATTCCCAAAACACTTCTCAAAGTGATTTAAGCGTTATCCAAGACCATTTTAAAAGTCTACAAAACAAAAGCCAAGCTTCCCAAACAGATTATGCTGAATGGAAAGTAACAAGTACAGCTTCATCTCTGAAAAAGGGCTTGACACATTATTACTTGACACAATATTTTAAAGGGATACCAATTATTAATGGTACCTATAATATGTCAGTGAATAATAATAGTGTAAATTATAGTGTAAATCAGTTTGTAAAAGATGTTGAATCTAAAATTCCACAATCTAGATCTATTTCGTTAATCAATGAAGAAGCAGCGATTAACACAGTGATTAGTAGTCATAATTTACCTGCAGCAAGTAGATTGCAAAAGCAATTAAGAAGAACTAATGGAGGTGGAGATCCTATATCTAAGTACTTAGATTCTGGAATAACAGAAGATAATGAACCAATTACAGCTCAAAAAGTATATCTTTTATATGAAGATAAAATACATCTGTGTTGGAATGTTACGTTGTATGAAAAAGGTGGAAAACACTGGTGGAGTAGTTTTGTTGATGCTTCATCAAATACTATTTTAAAAGAAGATGATTGGGTAATCTCTTGTAATTTTGATACACCAGGACATAGTGAATTACATAATCACAAACATGACCATGGACACAAGGCTCATAAAGATGTTAATTCAAGAGAGAATTATGGAATTCCTTATGCAGCAGAATCTATGGCTATGGCTCCAGATTCGTATAGAGTTTATGCAATGCCATTAATTAATCCTGATGATGGAGGTAGAACAATAGTAACTGACCCAGCAGAAAGTGTAGCTTCACCTTTTGGATGGCATGATACTAATGGATCTGCTGGTGCTGAATTTACTATTACTAGAGGAAACAATGTTTGGGCACAAGAAGATGCTAACGGAAATAATGGAACTGGAGCTTCTCCAAGCGGAGGAAGTGGTTTAGATTTTGACTTTCCTGTAAATTTAAACCAAGCACCAAGTAATTACAGAAATGCTTCTACTACAAATTTATTTTATTGGAATAACATCATGCACGATGTTTGGTATCAATATGGATTTGACGAAGCAAGTGGAAACTTTCAAGAGAATAATTACGGTAGAGGTGGATCAGGGAGTGATTCAGTAAATGCAGATTCTCAAGATGGAAGTGGTACTAATAATGCAAACTTTGGTACTCCTCCAGATGGTAGCAACCCAAGAATGCAGATGTTCCTATGGAATAGAACTAATCCAGGTAGAGACGGATCTTTTGATAACATTATTATAGCACACGAATATGGACATGGAATTTCTACACGTTTAGTTGGTGGTAGAAACTCAAATGTATTAGGAGGTTCTGAGCAAATGGGAGAAGGATGGTCTGACTGGTTCGGATTAATGCTTACAATGAAAGCAGGAGATACAGGTGCTGATAGAAGAGGAGTTGGTACTTATGTTTTAGGTCAAGGATTGAATGGTTTAGGAATTAGACCAACCGTATATTCTACGGATAGATCTATAAATGATACAGATTATTCTGATATTGGAGGCTTGGCAAGACCACATGGAGTTGGGTATGCTTTTTGTACAATCCTTTGGGATATGACTTGGCTATTAATTGATCAAGAAGGTTTTGATCCTGATTTTTACAATGGAACGGGAGGAAACAATATTGCCATGGCTTTAGTAACAGAAGGATTGAAAAATACGGCAAGTAATCCAGGATTTGTATCTGGACGTGATGGAATATTACAAGCAGATCAAGATTTATATGGTGGTGCTTACAGATGTTTAATATGGAAGGCCTTTGCTGAAAGAGGAGTTGGTGAAGGTGCTAATGAAAATAATAATGGGGGAACTAATGGTCAAACAGACCAAACAGTTTCTTTCACCAATCCTTGTGATGGAGGTGGAGGCGGAGGCCCAGATCCTGTAACATGTTCTTCAACAGTAAATTCATTCCCATATGGAGAAAGTTTTGAAGCAAACGACGGATGGACTCAAGCTAGTGGAGATGATGGTAACTGGGTAAGAGATGCTAATGGAACACCTTCTTCTGGTACAGGACCAAGTGCAGGAGCAGATGGATCTTTCTACATGTTCTTAGAAGCTTCTACTAATGGAAGTACAGGACAGATAGGATCTAATGCAACAGCAATCTTACAAAGTCCATGTTTTGATCTTTCTTCATTAACATCAGCTACTTTCTCATTTAGTAACCATATGTTCGGTACTAGCGTTGGATCATTAAGATTAGAAGCTTCTACTGATGGTACTACTTGGACAAGTATCTGGAATCAATCAGGAAACCAAGGAAATCAATGGAATAGTGTTTCTGTTAATCTTGGAGCATATGTAGGAGAAGCAGAAGTACGCTTAAGATTTGTAGGTACTACAGGTACAAGTTGGTCTAGTGATATAGCTATTGATGATTTAGCCTTAACCTCTGGTGGAGGTGGTGGTGGAGGTCCAGATCCAGGATGTCCAACAGTAAACTTTAATAATTTTACTATTACACCATTCTCAAATCAAGATTCAGCAGGTAACTTCTCAGTAAGTACAGATGGTTCATCATTAACATTAACGAATAATACTTGGAAATATATTCCATTAAATTACACGGTTACAGCAAATACTGTAATTGAGTTTGAATTTACAAGTACTTCACAAGGAGAAATTCATGGAATAGGATTTGAAGATGATAATACATTAACAGCAACTCGTTATTTCAAAGTTCATGGAACTCAAAATTATGGAATTACTAATTTTGATAACTATACAAGTGGAACAACAACATATGTAATTCCTGTAGGAGATTCTTACACTGGTACCATGGATCGTTTAGTATTTATTAACGATAATGATGCTGGTTCAGGAAATAATTCAACGTTTGCCAATGTAAGAATTTATGAAGGATCTTGTAGTTCTTCTTCAGTAACAGTGGCTAGTTTTGGAGCTAGAACTGATGTTTTAGGAGACGAAGATGAAGGTATTTTTACTTCAATTGAGGTTGCACCTAATCCAATTGGAAAAGGAAACCTATTAAAATTAGTTGGACCAAATAGAAGTCTTTCAAACGCAACATATTCAATTATTAATATGCTTGGTCAAGTAATTGAAAAAGCAGCATTAAATGATAGAAGAGCAATAAATATAGATAGTTTTGAATCTGGAGTTTACATTCTTAGAATTGAGAATGAATCCATAGAAACCACAAAAAGATTCATTATTAAATAATTTATTGGATATTAAAACGATATAAACCTCTTGAGTAATCAAGAGGTTTTTTATGCGATAAAAGTTTCACCATAAATATAAATTATAGTAATCTTTGCGAAAAAAAACAGACCAATAAATAGTATTTAAAAATAGAAATTATAGTAATGGGGAAGGATAGATTATATTTCTTAACGTTTGTTTCAATTGTAGTTGTGTTTTTTTTAAGCGCTTCAATCGGTATAAATTATAGCGTTAAAGTATGTGTAAATTTACTTTTAGAATTAGAGTTAGAGTCGGGAAAAAAAGAAGTTCAAAAAATTGCATATTTTCTGAATCATCAAATAAAAGAGTTTAATGATTCTGATATAGCTTACCAAGTTCAAGATATTTTATCAGAAGTAGAACCCAGTACAACATATATTACTGTTTTTGATGGGGAAAATAAGGTAGTTTGTCATCCAGAAATTTCTCAAATTAATAAAGATATTATTGTGAGTAAATACTTAGCCAATGCGATTAATAAAAGTTTTAAGTTAAGTAGTGTGTATGATATCTTAATGAGTTATAAAAAGTCTCCTAAAAATAACACATCACATTCTTTAGAAGTACTTTATGAAAAAAACATAAAAAGAAGTAATTTAAAATTAGCTTCGGTATTAAATACAGATAAACTATTGTTATATGTAGTAAAGTTAGAAAGAAGATTGTATACTATTTTTATACTAATGGGAGTTTTAATTATCTCTATCTCATTTTTTACAGTCCGTTTAATAGGAAGTTATTATGAGAAAAAATTAGAAAGTAAAAATTTAGACTTGGAGAATGATATTATTACTCTAACAAAATTAAATCTAGGAATTTCAATATATCAGCAACGAATAAAGAATAGTGAAGAAGAGATAAAAACGGAATCTACTACTGAAACACAAGATCAAAAAAAGAATAGGTTTTTAACATACAAAGGAAATGAGTTAATTCCTACTTTAGCAAATAATATTGCTTATATATATTCGGAAAACTCGATAACATATGTAATAAATAATAAAGGAGAGAAATCTGTTAGTAATTCAAGCCTCGATGAAATTTATGGAAATTTAAATACTACTTTATTCTTTAGAGCAAATCGTCAGTTTATAGTTCATATTGCCAATATTGAAAAGATCATAAAATATGGAAATAGTCAACTTAAAATAGTTCTTGATAATTCTGATGCTAAAATATTAATAAGTAAAAACAAGGCCTCAGAATTTAAAAAATGGTTAAATGTTTAAGTCTGTCTTTAACTTATTATTTCGTGAAAATTTCTAATAATTACATTTAATTCAGCTATAATTTTTCCCATTCAGTCACTGTTTTTTCGTTCTCATATAACATTTGTATATAGTAGCCAATAAGTTATAAGATATTTGATTTCACAATCAAATGAAACAACTATGACGCCTCCAACTACTCAATACACCAAAAGTGGCACAATTAATATTGCATACCAAGTTTTCGGATCAGGACCTTTCGATTTAGTTTATATTCCCGGATGGGTATCAAACATAGATTGGATGTGGTTTTGTCCAGATTTATCCGAGTTTCTAGAAGAACTTGGAAAAATAGCAAGAGTGATTCTTTTTGATAAGCGAGGAACAGGTCTTTCAGATAGAGTTGTAGATCTTTCCACAATAGAAGAACGTATGGAAGATATTACAGCTGTAATGGATGCAGTAGGTTCAGAAAAAGCGGTTCTTTTTGGTCATTCAGAAGGAGGAAGTGTTTCAGCATTATTCAGTGCTACCTATCCAGAGCGTGTAATTTCTTTAATAACCTTTGGGATTTTTGCACAGCGTAAGCAGTCAGAAAACTATCCGTGGGCACCGAGCAGAGAAGAACGAGAAGACTTGTATAATATGATTGAGAATAACTGGTGTAGTGGAAAAATGCAACTGCAAGCATTGGCGCCTTCAAAAGCAGAAGATCCTCAATTTATGAATTGGCTTACAAGCTATTTTAGGTATGGAGCTAGCCCCAGAGCAGCATTGGCGCTTACTAAAGTAAATACAGAAGTAAATATAATAGATATTTTAAAGTACATAGAGGTACCAACATTAATAATGCAACGTACTCACGATATTGATGTTAAAATTGCTGAAGGAGAGTTTATAGCAAAAAGAATAAAAAACTCAAAGTTTGTGAAATTTGATGGAAATGATCATTTGTTTTGGATTGGAAACAAAAATGAGATATTAGATGAAATAAGAAATTTTATGGGAGCTATAAAGTCAAATTTTAAACCTAAAAAGAAACTGGTTTCTTTGTTATTTGGACAGCTTCTTGATGGAATAAAAAAACAATTTAATAGTAATGATATTTATAAAATAGTACTCGAAAATGGAGGAACTATCGTATGTAAAGAAAGAGATTGTTTTGTAATGAGTTTTCAAGTACCAGGAGAAGCTTTAAAAACAGCTGCTTTATTACAAGATTTACTTAAAAATAAAAAAGTTACATCTCGTCTTGGAGTATGTCTAAGAGCATTTTCTACAATCGAAAAAATTAGATTAACTACGGAGGATTGTGAGTATATAAAGTCAATTATAGATAAAGCTATCCCTAATCAGATTTTGGTTTCGCAAGGAGTCAAACACTTACTGTCAGGTATTCCTTTTGATTTTAAGCAAGAAACGTCAATTTTTGATAGTAATACACAGCATCTTTGTAAATTGTATAGTGCAAGAAAGAGTAACAAACCATATCAAGAAAAACCAAAGAATAAATCGACAATTATACCTCATAATTGTTTTTTAGAAAATGTACTCAAAATTATTAATCAACATCTTGAAGATGATTTTTTTACTGTAGAGAAGCTATGTAAAAAAATAGGAATTAGTGAGCGTCAATTGCAGAGAAAAGTAAAGGAAACTACTAAAAAATCGCCAACACAATTGATTACATCACTTCGTTTGAAGAAAGCAAAAGAAGTATTGATGGATTCTGATTATACTGTGGCAGAAGTTGCTTTTCAATTCGGGTTTTCAAGCCCATCTTACTTTACAAGATGTTTCAAAAAGGAGTTTGGAATTCGTCCTACATCCATACAAAATATACAAAAGAATTATACAAGTAATCTTCAGTTTACAATGTCGTAAAAATGACAGCATTCTACGGAATAATGAAAGTTGAACACGTATGTATACTCTAATTTTACATCAACAATACAAGTGTGTTGTTTACGTAAAAAGATAGAGAAGTGATCCATACCACATTACAAATTTTAAAAGACAAGTTAAACGAATATCTAAGAATAAAGGCTAAGGTAGATAATGACCTTATAAAGTTTATAGATAGTAATAATAACGATCCTGTAAGTTTTACTAATAACGTAATTACGCCTTTTTTAATCAATATTTCTGAAGATCGAAAATTTAGAAATGCAGATCAATATAGAGGGGTAGTGAAAAATGGTATTCGAACCCAATTTAATCCTGAAATAAGGATAGAATTACTAATCCTTTTCGTCTCTAAATTTAGTGATTACAATCAGGCGTTGAAGTTCCTTTCTTATGTAATTAAGTTTTTTCAATCGAATAGAATGTTCACTCCATTAAATGCGCCAGAATTGTCTGATGAGCAGATAGAAAAACTAACAGTTGAACTGATATCCTTACCTCTTGAAGAACAAAATCAAGTTTGGCATTCATTAAATACATCGTATTTGCCTTCAGTACTGTATCGTGTACGATTACTGTCTTTCACAGATGATGAAAGTGTAGCGTTTAGCGATGGAATGGTAGAAGAAGTAACACAATTAATAACTGAAAAAAAATAACTAGTATTTAAAAGTTAAAGGATTATGAAGTACACAGCACTTTTTCAACTCAAAATTACGCACGAATATTTTTCAGAAGTTATAGAAGATATAGCTATAGTATTAGCAAGTGAAACAAAAAGAATTTTTAATTCAAAGCAATTTCTAGTAAAAAAAAATACGGATGGAATTCAGGTATTGGTAGCAGAAAATAATACCAAGTTAGATTATGTATTTGAATGCTATATAGTTCCTACTTCAGACGAAATAAAAGGAATAACGAAAAGTCCCAATGTAGAAGATGATGAAATAGTCGTGTATACAAACGATAGTAAAGGGACTGAAACACTACATAAGTCAATTGTAAAAAGAAAGGAAACAATTCATGTTAAAGGGTATCAACCTCTAGGTAAAGTTCAAATTAGAATACCTAAAAAGAGTCAAACATATCAAATCAATTTGGAATCAAGATCTATAAAATGGAAATATTATTTCATTACAGATGGGAATAAAGAATTGAGTATAAGCTCTAGAAATGATGAGTTTGCTTTTGTAGAATTATCGGAATTAGACCATAAGATTTCAAATCTACAATCCAGTTTTCCTGAAGCCCAAATTAAGGTTTTTGAATCTGAAAACGAAATCTCTTATACCCAAAAGACTATATTATAGATGAACTACAACTCAGCAAGGAAAACTTTATTTTTTTAATACAAACTTCAAAAAGCACGAATCCAACGCAAGAAGATGTAGATAAATTTTATCTGGTTTTAGAGCAATCTGAACGAAGATTTCGAAGAATTGTAATTGCTCCACCTACTGTAGAAAAGAATCGAAAAATATATGCTGCAGATGACATAACAAAACTAGCGTTCAAAACGAATGATAAAACACAAGAAAGTGCTCAATTTAAAACTTTTGGAAATCATACCACAGCAGAAGATCAAGTGTTAACACCCGCAAAATTAGGTTTTGCTATAAGTTCACCGCTATTATTATTAAGAGAAGGGAAACGAAAAATACAGCTCTCATTAGGCTTAGATAAAGGTATAGCAACAGCAGAAAAAGTAGTCTCGCTTTTAAAAGAAGGCGTCTTTGATATGCACTTTAGTGGAGAAGAAAGTTGGTTTAAGCCCAAAAATGAAAGTGTTTTTAGCTTACAATATACTGTAGATCCAACGATAGATAAAGTTGAAATAAGCGATTTTATCGAAACCAAACAAGAACCTCTATTAGTAGATTTTTCTGGTCCAGGTATTATAAATATTCACAAAGAGGAAAATATAGGTAATTTCATAGTAACGCATAATAGAAGAGTATATAAAATACTAAAGTTTGATAAAGATAATAACCCAAATAGTACTGCCATATTTGTTGAACATGTAGGAGAATTACCAGAGAGACCAGAAGATCCTTTTATGTTTACAGAAAATGATTTACAAATTATTTTAGATATTGAAATCTTACTTTCTCCAGAAGAACCTCCAGTTGTTGCAAATGTTAACTCAGATACTTTGGTTCCTCAGCCCATTCCAACCCTAGTATTGTTGCCTAATCAAGAAATTTTGTTTTCTCAATATGACCAAAATGAAATCGATGTATTTCACAAATTGATGGAGATTGAATTTTTCAAAGTTGATCTGCGAGTCGAGGTATCAGAATTAAAAAATATTGTTATTCAAAATGATAATGAAATTCTAAATGTAAAGAAGAATTTTGAACCTTTTGGCGCTTTTCCTGAGCAAGGTTCTCGATTTTATTTTACGCATGAAGAGCTATCACAAAAGAAAGTTGAAAACTTACACATAACTACTGAATGGTTGAATAAACCTAATGATTTTGCTGAATATTATCAAAACTATACAGATGATAACGGACAACCTATTATTAATGCGAATACAGATTTTAAAGTCAACATACAGCTTCATGATGACTTAAGAGAAATACCAATACAAAAAGAAATTTCGCTGTTTACTGAAGACAATACAATACAGGTGAATGATTTGCCTAGCTTATTTCACAAAAACAGACCGGGTTATACATATGATTTGATCGATATTGAAGATGTTGCTGAGACAGAAGTTTTAGAATGGCAACGTTATTTTAGTATGGCGTTAACTCCGTTAGATTTTCAACATCAAACCTATAATCGATTGTTGCAAAAACAAGCATTATCAGGAAACATTACCCAGTTAAATTCACCTTATCAACCTAAATTTAAAACTTTACGATTAGGATATACGGCCAGCGAAACTATAGTAGATACGTATAAAGGAATCTTTAAAAATAACGCATTATTACATATACATCCTTTTGGTTATAGTGCTATTGAAGAGAAAGAATCCATAACATTATTGCCAGCGTATACAGATAATGGTTCATTATATATGGGGATTTCAAAATTAGTGCCTGGACAAATCGTAAGTATTTTATTTCAGATAGCAGAAGGAAGTGCAGATCCTGAAAGTCAAAAACCAATATTAACCTTTAGCTACCTTAAAAATAACAAATGGAATACTTTACCACATACAGCTTTAGTTTCTGATACTACAAACGGGTTAATGAATACAGGAATCATTCAACTACAAACTCCTGAAGATATTGGCTTAGGAGGTACACTATTATCTAGTGAACTGCATTGGTTAAAAGTAAGTGTTACTAATCACATTAATGGAATTTCAGACTTAGTAGCCATAAAGACACAAGTAATTGAAGCAAAATTAATCAATACTGTAGTCGATGATTCTCATTTTGAAACACCATTACAACAAGGAAGTATTACAGAAACACTTCAGTTTATACCAGAAATAGAAACCATAGCGCAACCCTTTACATCCAATCAAGGAAAACCTAAAGAAGGTGATGCAGCATTTAATAGACGAGTTAGTGAACGCTTACGCCATAAAAATAGAGCGTTAACCATGTGGGATTACGAACATTTGATTTTAGAGAACTTTCCAGAGGTGTATAAAGTAAAATGTTTGCCCTGTACAAAAGAATTAGGAAAAGTACATATCACGGTTGTACCAGACATTCGTAAGAGTGTACCCTTTAATCCATTGAGTCCAAAAGTTTCAGCAAGTAGTATTTCAAAAATA
Organism: Tenacibaculum agarivorans; assembly: GCF_001936575.1. GTDB lineage: Bacteria > Bacteroidota > Bacteroidia > Flavobacteriales > Flavobacteriaceae > Polaribacter > Polaribacter agarivorans. Next base: position 103,782 of record NZ_MSMP01000009.1, on the reverse strand, counting down.
GCAACATTTTTAAGTAAACACACTCCTGCTTCTGCAGAATTTGTAGTGAAAAACCCAACTTATTTAAAAGTATCTACACGTTGTTCGATAAAATTCAATACAGGAGTAGACCAAGTCTATTTTAAAGCGAAACTTATAGAAGAACTTAAAGAGTTTTTATCACCTTGGGCATATGGAAAAACAGAAAGCATTAGCCTCGGTGGAACCTTAGATGCAGGGGTAGTTATCAACTTTATAGCCGAAAGACCTTACGTTGATTTTGTGGCCAATCTAAAGTTATTTCAAAGTATAGATAATGAATCTTTTGTAGATGTTAGAGCCGTGAATAACGGAGAGAATGTTGTAATTCCTGATCAACCAGATATGATTATAGTAAGTGATATTGATCATATTATCAATATAGTAGATGATAATAACTACAATGAAAATTCAGAAATCGGAATCAATTACATGATGATTGAAAGAGATTTTAAAGTAGCTAAGAATATTGAGGAAACCGAAAAATAAATCCTGATCTATTGTAAAAATAGAATTATAAAAAATAAAAAAATATGAGTACAAATAAAAAGAGCAGAACAGAATTAAAACAATATTTTGAAGCAGAAAAAATACCAACGGAACAGCAATTTTCAGATTTTATAGATGCTTCATTAAATCAAGTAGAGGATTGTATTAAAAAGTTACCAGGTGAGCCAATTGCCCTTGAAGCCGAGGGAGAAATTATTAGTACACAAGAAATCATGCATTTGTATGCCGATTTTAATCAAAGTACACCCAATTGGAAGGTGAATTTAAATCCTAGAGTAGATCATGAAGATCCTAGTACCAGCAGAAAGGGTTTAAATATAGAAGATGTTACAGGGGAAAGTCGTTTGTTTATCAATAATGGAAATGGAAATGTAGGTATAGGAACACTAGAACCTAATTCTAAATTAACCATAGAAGGAAAAGAAGAAACATCATTATTATCTGTGGTAGATGCGACTCAGAAACGTACTCAAATTTTTGAGGTAGCACAACAACGAGGAAATGGTATAGTTACAGTTCGAAATGGTGAACAAAATAAAGAAACGGTTTTAGAGAGCAATAGTATTGCTTTTATAGATGCAAAAGATAACGCCAATTCAAAGTCGGTTAACATTACTGCTGAAGAAGAAAACATGAATATTACGGCGAATCGTGTTACGATTAGTGGAGATGTACTCATGAATAATTTGTCTAATAATGAAACACTGTTAGAAAATGGTGTAAGTAGCGAAACGATTATCCCTTCACAAAAAGCAGTTAAAGAGTATGTAGATACACGTTTGCCTTCAGGATTAATTTCCATGTGGTCTGGTTCACAAATACCAGAAGGTTGGGCTTTATGTGATGGAAATAATGGTACACCTAATCTCTCTGGACGATTTATTGTTGGTTTAGATAAAAATAATCCAGAGTATAATCAAACTAAAAAAACTGGAGGACTCCAAGAAGTACAATTAACGACAGCTCAATTACCTGCACACACCCATGAAGATCAGGGGCATGGACATGGAGTAACAGATCCTGGACATAAACATATTGGTAAGGATAGTGCAGGTAGAACATTTGATCGATTGATACGATATACAGGAAATAATACACATAAAGGAACAGATAGTAAAAATCCTGCAGGTATTGAGTATGATATAGATCATTCTGGAGTTATGCAGAATAGTCAAACTGGCGTTAAAGTTAAGACAGATAAGGCCAAATTAAAAAATACGGGAGGTAATCAACCGCATGAAAACCGTCCACCATATTTTGTATTAGCATACATTATGAAACTATAATCTTATGGCAGCATCAATAACAATACCGAAACAGACACCGCAAAAATCGGCGTTAAGTTATGAGTTTCTTAGAGAGGAAGCCATACTACACATTCAACAATTGGTAGGAAGTAGTTGGACGGATCATAATACACATGATCCTGGGATTACTATTCTGGAACAACTGTGTTATGCCATTACAGATATAGCCTACAGATTAGATTATGATATTAAAGATATATTGGGGAAGAGTAGCAAGTCTTATGAAACATTACATAGTCCAGCTGAAATACTAACTACCAGTCCTATTACTTTACTAGACTACAGAAAAATTATTGTAGATACTAATGGCGTAAGAAATGCTTGGATAGAAAAAGTAACAGATATAAACAGTGCTTATAAAGGTTTATATAGTGTAGCTATTGAGCATGATAGTTCTGTGGGAGCTAAACAAATAGAAACATTAGTAACAGAAAAATTATATGCCAATAGAGCTATTTGTGAAGATTTTGACGAGATTACAGTACTTGGAAAACAAGGGATATATTTTTTAGGCACGGTAGAAGTTACTGATACTGTAGATGATATTAATGAATTAGCTGCAGATGTTTTGTATGCGATGTATTGGAACTTATCGCCAGTCGTACAATCGTATTCATTACAAGAAATGAAAGATAAAGGAAAAAGGACAGATGAAATTTTTGAAGGTCCGAGATTAACACATGGTTTTATAGATGATGATGAATTAATACGTTATGCCAGAAAAAAAGAAATTCATGCTTCAGATGTTATTAAAGAAGTTATGGATGTAAAACATGTAGCTACGGTTCAAAATTTTGTAATAGCATCAGGAAGTTCACAGGTTAAAAATTGGGTATTTCCGCTAGATAAAAGTAAAACTCCGAGTTTAGATGTATCAGCTACATTACAACATCTTCAATTTAGGGTAAATGGTTTAGACGTACAGTTAAATTCAGAGAAGATTTTAGAGTTGTATCAGAACAAGCTAGTAGCTGTAACTACTAAAAGAACGTTACGAGAAGAAGAAAAAGATATACTGTTAACCGTAGGACAAGATCGAGCTATTGAAAATTATTTCAGTATTCAAGAGCAATTTCCAACAAATTATGGTATTGGAACCGTTGGACTTCCTGATACTGCTTCTGAGAAAAGAAAAGCGCAAGCAAAACAATTAAAAGCTTATTTAGCTGTATTTGATCAGCTATTAGCGAACTATTTCTCTCAAGCTGCTAACTTTAAAGAGTTGGTAGGAGTTGACGAAACAAATTATCGTACTGTTTTTAAACAATCGTTATTAGATAAAGTTCCTGGAATTAACGAGATCCTTCAAAATACAAAAAGTTATACTACTTATTTAAACCAAAGCTCATCAAAACAGCTATTGCAAAAAAATAAGTTTTTAAATCATTTACTAGCAAGATATAGTGAAAAGTTTACTGCATATGGTATGCTGATGCAGGGAGATGATGCAACGGGAGATAGGCAGCAATTAATTAAAGATAAAATAACATTTTTAAAAGAGTATCCTAGTATCAGTTCTGAGCGAGGAAAGGGACTTGATCTTACTAAAAAACATAAAACAGGATTAGAAAACCGTATCACTAAAAAATTAGGAATCAACCCTACAGAAGAGTTTTATATGGTAGAACATATATTGTTACGCGAAGAAAATTCGGATGCTAATACTTTAGATACCTATTATCAACAGTATACAATTGAAATTTTTGAAACAGATGAAATAACAAAAACAAGTAAGATAGTTGCTGTTGGTCATGAATTACATATCAAAGATCACATTGCTATTTTTGAAGATGGTATCCATTTAGGGGTTTTTGAAGTGATAACATGCACTGAAACGGATTTTGTATTACAAGGTGTATTAGAAAAATCAAATGAAGATGCAATCTTCAGTTGGCAACATGTAACACCTAATCTCCACTTTCAAACCTTTACCAATCCAATTCATACTTTCGAAGTAGGAACAGGCAATAGAACATTTTGTAAGACTGAACAAAACGTTTCTCTTGGGGAAAACATTACAATATTTGGAGCTTCTATTTTTAACGGAGAGCATAAAATTATTTCAGTAACTAAAGAAGGTTTTGAAATCGATATACCTTTTCAAGAAAATAAATTACAAGGACGATTTACCACTGCAAAAAAATTAGAAGACAACTATTCATTACAAGTCACTTTTGTATTGCCAGAAGGTAAAGGGAGATACAAAAACTCCATATTTAAACAGTTTACCGAAAATACAATTAGAGAGGAAACTCCAGTACATATTACAGCGTATACAAAATGGTTGAATGAAGAAGAGTTCAATGTGTTTAAAAGAAATCATATAGCCTATTTTCAATAGTAAATAAAGTGTAATTCATGTTTAATAGTAGTACTAATCATATCATAAATAGACAAGTTGTAGAAATACATCTGAATAAAGAAGCGAATACTTTTGAGTTACAACATAAGGTGGCAGATTTATGTAAGGAAAACTTAGCAAAGATTATAGATACTTCTTTAGCAATGTTCTTTGAAAGCACTACTTCACACATCCAAATAGAAAAGCTAGAGTTAGATTTAGGAGAAGTAAATTTTGAAGATATAGAAGAAAAATTTACCAGTATACTGTATCAAAAATTATCAGAAATAAGTGAACCAAACGAATATGAAATTGTTGAAGGTTCAGGAAGAGTTTTAGAAAAAACACCATTTAAAATAGTTACATATTTTTTAGCAAATGGAATGTTGCCATGGTGGGTAGATAATTCTAAAACCTATGTGATAGCACAGTTAAATATTCTATTAGAAAATCCATCAGATGATGTTAAAAAGATGCTATCTCAACTGCATACAGAATCAAAATTGATGAAACGATATGTCAATACTTTTACTGAAACGCAACTACTAGAAACAACTAAACTGCTTACCAATTTAGACCATAAAAGTATACTAGAGATAAAAACGGCTATAAAAGTAGCGGTAACAAAACGTACAACTAACGAACTACCTGAGTTTTTGTTTACAAAATTATTTTACAGTGCAATTTTTCAAATAGAAAATATCACATTAAATATTAAAGAATTAAGAAATAACATACTAAAAAAAATATACCAAGAATTAGGTGTTAATGTAGAAGAAAAAAATGAAGATGATGTTCAAAAAGTGCTTCAAAAAATACATTCTTGGGTTGTCCATTACAAGACAAAACATAAAAATAATGCAGCTTGGCAGTATGTATTTGAGTATATACATCAAATTATTACCAAGTACTCAGCCAATCAATTGTCGATTACGCTATTAAAGGAACTTGTAGAGGTGTTAGATGATTTGGCATTAAAAGAAAAGAATATACCTAATGACACAGATCCGAACAACATAGAATTGCAAGAACAAATAACATCAACGGTATTATTGCCTATTACTAAATGTGTGATGCAATTCGGAAAGATTAAAAAAGACACAAAAGGTATAACAGCATCATCTGTATTTCAAGAGGAGATCGAAGCGTTTGAAACTACGGATTTTTTAAGCATAGAGAATGCAGGTTTAGTATTGTTATGGCCTTTCTTACAGCGATTTTTTGAGAATTTAGAATTGCTAGAAAATAAGGTTTTCAATACTGAAGAAGCTAAAGAAAAAGCAGTTTCAGTATTGCAATATTTATGTACTGAAGAAGAAGTATTGGTCTTTGAAGGTCTCTTACCTTTAGCTAAAATTTTATGTGGAATAGCTATAGATCAACCTATGGAGATTTTTCCACTATCTGCTACAGAAAAAGAAATAGCAAATCACCTTTTAATGGCTGTTATAGCACAAGGCAAATCTTGGGGAAATATTTCATCTAAAGGGTTTAGGGTTTCATACATACAACGACAAGCTTCTTTACGTACTCGTGATGATCATTGGCTATTGCAAGTCAAAAAAGAAACTTACGATGTTGTTTTGCAAAAATTACCATGGAGTTTTACTACCATAAAATTACCGTGGATGGAAAAACTACTCATGGTAGAGTGGCTGTAAAAGTTTAAAAGTGTATACAAATAACTGATAATCGAAAAAAATGATACCAGAAATAAGATTAGAAAAAACAGATATTTCTTCAAAAATGCAGCAAACTGCTACAGTTTTAGAAAATGAGCTAGCTTGGTTGCAAGAACTCATCAACTTACGCATAGCATTATATTTTAAGCATGAAACGGAATATACTTCGATATATGATATTTTTCCACCAGATCTTTCAATATACGATACACCGTATAGTAAATTCATTCAAGAGAACAAGTTAAGTATTCAAGAAAGAATATTGTTGATTCTTGCACTAGTACCTCATATACAGCCCTCATTGCTAGATATTCTATCTACTAAAAACAAAGATTATGATCGTCGTTTTAGTGAGTTTGGAGGTGTTTTTTTAGAGTATCATCAAGGATTAGTTCCTACAGCAGAAACAGCCATGTTTATTTTGGCAGGAGACAATTTACAAAAACGATTAGCATATCAAACTTTTTTTACGACTCAAGGATTGTTTGTACAAAAAGGAATTATACAAGCAACATCGCAAAAAAAAGAAGCGCCATTATTAAGCTTTATTTGGATGATTGCTAATGAATATATTGAATATTTCATCAAAGGAACACCATATCAAGTTGCCTATAGTCCTGATTTTCCAGCACAAAAAATTGAGACTAAACTTAGTTGGGAAGATCTTATTGTATCCAAGTCTACAGGTGTTGGATTACAAGAAATTCGAGATTGGTTAACACACGGAACTACTATTTTAGAAAGTTTACAATTAGGAAAACGTTTAAAACCAGGGTATAAAAGTTTGTTTTATGGCGCGCCTGGAACTGGTAAAAGTATGACGGCAGCTTTGCTAGGGAAAACCACAGGAAAGCAAGTATATAAAATTGATTTGAGCATGACGGTTTCTAAATACATTGGAGAAACAGAAAAAAATCTAGCTAAAGTATTCGATCAAGCACAACATCACGATTGGATTTTATTTTTTGATGAAGCGGATTCGTTATTTGGAAAACGAACACAGGTAAATAGTGCCAATGATCGTTATGGAAATCAAGAAATAGGATATTTATTACAACGAATAGAGGATTTTCCAGGTGTTGTGATTTTAGCATCTAATTTAAAAGATAATATTGATGAAGCCTTCACACGTCGTTTTCAATCTATGATTGAGTTCAGAATGCCAGGTGTAGAAGAACGTCATGGCTTATGGAAACAATCGTTTGCAGCAGCCTTACCCTTAGATAGTACAATTGATTTATGGCAAATAGCTGAACGATATGAACTCTCAGGAGGTTTAATGATGAATGTAGTGCGTAAATGCACATTAGAAGCGATTACAAAACAGCAAAACTCTATTTCTCAATCTAGTTTGGAAAATGCAATACGACAAGAATTACAGAAAGAAGGAATATTGTTGAGTTGATTTAGAAAAAAGAGGAAAGTTGAAAAGTTTGAAAGTTTTGATACAAATAGCATTAGAATTTAGATCATTCAATTTTTAATTATAAAATAATGTGTCAGTTCAAGTGATTCTGATGGTTATTGGAATTATATGGAGAACATTTTAAAAGACAAATTTTTATTGATTTTCAATATGAAATATAAAGTAAACGAATATATACTTTGTCCCATGAAGTTTCAATTGTAATGGCATACGTAAAGTAAAACGTCATTACGATAAGCGAAACGAAGAAGTAATCTTTAGATTGGATTTCAGAAATATGTTTAAGTACAGGATAAACATATTTCTTCATTCCATTGTATTCCATTCGAAAAGACGTAAACAATTACATCAAAAAATAATGAAAGCAAAAGATACAAATCAAGAATCACAAAAAAGCACAATACAGTGTGCAAGGCAAGAGTCTGATTCAGGAGGAAGAGCTATTATTTCAGATAATCGACCAGAAATTATTCAACAGAGAAAAGTAAAATCAGCTATTCAAAACTCAGTTTCAGAAAATCAAATTCTTCAGAAAAAGAAAACAAGTGTTGAGCACGGTCGAAGTAAGGTTGCTGAGCAAAGTCGAAGCAATAATACAGGACTACCAGATCAATTAAAATCAGGAATTGAAAATCTTTCAGGCTACAGTATGGATGATGTAAAAGTGTATTATAACTCTAGTAAACCAGCACAATTACAAGCACATGCGTATGCACAAGGGACTGATATTCATTTGGCACCTGGACAAGAAAAACACTTACCACACGAGGCTTGGCATGTAGTGCAACAAAAACAAGGTAGAGTAAAACCTACTAAACAATTGAAAAGTAAGGTAAATATAAATGATGATGCAGGGTTGGAAAAAGAAGCAGATGTAATGGGGGAAAAGGCAATGCATACAAGTAATAATGATTCATTCCATGCAGCTATATTGAATAAAAAAGGGCAAAAAATAAATTTAGACAATACTTCAATACAATTCACGGTAAAATCATCAAATGCTAAAATTGGAGAATTAGTATGGTCTGAGAATAATAATTATATGATTATAGCTGGTCAAGAAGAAGTTCTGTATAGCAAATTTACAGCTGAAGGACCTAGGCCAAAATCATTGTATACAAAAGGTAAGGAAATAATTGAAGGAGAAGAATTATGTACTTGGACTCCTAATGTAAGATTAATAAATGTGGATTATATAAATAAATCTTATGAAGGAGAAAACTTAAAAAAAATGAATACAGAATTAATAAAATATTTGGGACAACTTGAAAAGATCTTAGAAGAGGATAATGAATCAGAATTTGGATTGATATTAAAAAATAGTTGTATGAATTTTGTAAACGAAGTTCAATTTTTAATGAATGAAGAAAATATAAACGATTGTAGAGGCGTAATAAACACATCATTTATAGATATTGATGCCGATACAATAAAAGAGTGGATGCATAAAAATGGTATAGAAAATTTATCAAGACTTGTAAAAATAGGCTCAATTATTTGTCAAGACTTTGGAAAAATCGTTACCAATAGACTTCCCGGGCAAAAAAGAGGAATTGGTAATCATTACATGATAGTTGTTGCTGAAGATATAAATACTAAAGTTGTAATAGAAGCCAATGCCGCATATGATTGGGAAAGACCAAAATTTGATTTTATTAATGATGTAGATGAGTTATTAGATAAAACAGAAACTCCTAAAAAAGAAAAATCACCTAATTTGCCAAAAAAGAAAACTAGAAAACATAAACGCTCTAGAAATAAACCCATTGATTTACCATCAGAAAATATAATATTCACCCATGTAAATAGTGATAATGAAGAAAAACTACCTAAGCAAGTTACTGTAGAGAAAGAGCAACCAGCTAAAAAGGGAGTTAAATTTGGTGGTCTTTTTAATATATCTCTCGCTAATAGAAAGAAAAAGAAGAAAAAGTTGTACGAAATCGGATCAATAGAGTCTGGTGAATATGAACGAGAACAAGAAGATAAGTTGAATAAAAAAATAAAAGCAACAGAAAATATTTTATCAAATCATAATGAAAATATAGATAAATTCCTTCAAGATAAAGCATTGTATTTACAAAGAAAAGAAGAGATATAAAGTGTCTTAGTAATATTGGTAATAAAAAAAAGTCAAGGCATTTTGTTTAGAGGTAGTTTGTAATCCAGATAACATTCATTTTAATAAACATTATAAAAAATGAAAACATCATTAGAAAACAGTAAAGAAGAACAATATATAGTACAACGTGTAGTACAAGAAATCAATTCTGGTGGAGAAGTAGAAATAGTGGATAATAGAACTTCCAATATGGTGCAACGTAAGCTTCTAAAGAATATGAATAATTCGTCAAACAATACATCAATTATTCAACAAAAAAAGAACCAGCAAGAATTTAGAAAAAGTAATAACATAGGCTTACCCGATACTTTAAAAACAGGTATAGAAAACCTTTCTGGATATAGTATGGATGATGTAAAAGTACATTATAATTCTAGTAAACCAGCACAATTGCAAGCACATGCCTATGCACAAGGAACAGATATTCATCTAGCACCAGGACAAGAAAAGTATTTACCTCATGAAGCTTGGCATGTGGTACAGCAAAAACAAGGTCGTGTAAAACCTACTAGACAGCTTAAAAGTAAAGTCAATATTAATGACGATGCTGGATTAGAAAAAGAAGCGGATGTAATGGGGACCAAGGCATTGTACAGCGGAAAAACAGACATGTATGGGAGGAACCCTAATCCAAAATCATGTGAAAGTGATTACAAAGTAGCACAAATGAAAATGAGAAAAAGTCCAACTATTATCTCTGATGAGTTCAATATAGTGGGAGAAGTACATGGAGATGAATCAGATATAAAAAAAACCGATGACTACTATTATTCAACTCCTTGGAGAAAAGAAGAAGCAACGCATTTAGTAGATATGTATAGACTACCTTATTATGAAGAATATGGTTTTATTTTTGTAAACGATATGGATGAGAGACACCCAGGAGATAGTTGGGATCTTAGAATTGAAAGTAAAATAGTTCGATTAGCGAGTATATTTTATGATTTTGAAAAATCCTCATTAGATGATAAGAAAAATAAACACACTGTGTCATTCTTAATAGGACAAGTTTCAGAAGCTTTTAATGTCATTGATATTGAGAATAGGATGTTTTCGAAAAAGAATCTTAAAATGTCACCGAAATTGAGTAAACTCATGTTGGCTTTTAACAGGTTTAAAAAGAAAGTACAATCTAAAGTAATGACATCAATATTGGGAGGTAAAGTTGAGTATACAGAGTTAGAAACTTGGTGTCCAGATTTATACAGCATGGTAGAAGAAATAGAGGAGAAAAAGTTAAACCAATTAGGTGATTTAAATGTATTATGGGACGGATACTTTAAAAGAAGATCAGACTATATGTTAGAAGCGGCAAAAAATGCAGCTAGAAGAGGAATGAAAGGAATTTGGAAAGTAGGAGATAGTCATATTCAAGATATACTACAAGAATTAGGTAATGTAGATGAGGAAGTTATTATTGTGACCTATGAAGATTTCGTGAAGAATTATGCTAAAGATATAACTGGACAAGAAAAGAAAGTTTGGAAAAGATAGAAGTGAAACAATCACAATTGTATGAGGTTTCAATTTGTATTTCCAATAACGATTTTTGCTAAATATTCAAAATGAAAGTACCTTCAGAAAATAGTAAAGAACAACAAAAAACAGTACAACGTGTACGGAAAGAAACTAGTTTTAGCGAACAAGCTACAATAGTTAACAATAGACCTAATATCATGGAGCAACGTACATTACAAACTGTAATGAGAAGTAGCAATAATAAAACCGTACAATTAAAACCCTTAGATAAAAAGATAGATAAAAATAAATTGAATATTATTGGAGAAGATCATGAATACTCTAAAAATGTAAGAGAAGCTGAACGAAAATATACCAATAATAAATTTAAAGGTAGACGAAAAAACTATTGGCTAGAACCTGAATTACAGTATGAAAATGGTTTTGAAATTATTTTTTATGGTGATTCTCCAACGTTATATTATTTAGATAAATTATCTTTTCTACTACTTGTTATTGAAGTGTATCAGAGAGCTACAACAGCAGAAGAGATCAATAAAGGAATGAAATTAATAAAATCAAATGCTAAATTCTTAAATGATAAAGTAAATGAAATTGTAAATTTTGAAGATAACACTACTTTAGATGATGGTAATAAATTAGCTGAGTTCAGTGCTTTTTTAAGATCGAATCGTAACTTATTTGACGGTTTAATAAAAGCATCAAATACTAGATTCGATAGGCATGTAAAACATTTGAAGCCAATATTAGAAGAAAAGGTAAATAAATTTAATATTCAAGAGAATAGAAATGTACCATTAAGTGCAGCATACTTCTTTGATAACAAGAATACTTATCAAGATGAAGAAAATTCTTACAGTGTACGAAGAGGACAACATATGCAGCGATTTGCAGCGCAAAAAGGTGAAAATTTTAAAGGCATATGGAAAGTAGGTAATGCGCATATACAACAAATAAGTGATTATGAAGATACCATACCAGATTTTGAGAGAACAAATTACACACTTATTGATAGAGAAATCTTTGATGAAAAAATAAGATATAGTCAAAAAGACTTCATGGGTAAGACTAGATATAACATTGAAAATTTGTTAGGGAATAAGAAGAAGAATAACTAAATAGAACTAAAACTTATTTGTGTTTAATACTTCCTATTTTGAATAAAAGTCGGTAAAGTGCAAGCCTTTGTCAGTATTGTTATAGTATCTTTAACAAATAAAAAACAAATTTGTAATAATATACCGAATACTAATAAACAAGTCCTCCGATGAAGAAAATATATAAACTCTTAACAATCATTACAGTTGTAAGTCTTGTGTCTTGTAAATCAACTTATTATTCTAAAGACAATTTAGCTTTAACAGCAATAGCGTCACAAACGAAAAAAACACTAAAGAGTATAAAAAAGAGAGCTATAAAAGAGGAAAAATCAAAGTATACTATTGAGGATGAAATAGAAATAGGAACGCAAACAAAATCATCAATATTAAAAACGATAGCTAATGTAGAAAATAAGCGGAAAGAGTTATTTTATCTATTGGAAGGTTGTAATGATAGAAATGCATTAACTCCTGAATATTTAAAATCATTAGAAGAAACGCAAAAAATGTTGCAGAAAATCGCCGCTGAAGAGCATATTATAAAAAAAGAAAAGATTTTAGAAGGAATTTATTATGATTATAAAGCTAAAGAAATGGCCATAAATTCAAGTGAGAATAATGATGCTAATACTAAAGTAAGAGTTATTGTAGATTCCAATGAAGATAATGGCTTTTTTGTGTTTGGCAAATTATCATTTGAAGGAAATTTAGATATAAAACGATTCCGATTTAATAAGCCTACCCAGCAAGCCACACAAGATTTTGTGCCAGGATATTATCTTTTCTGGTTAGAAAAAGAAGATAGGATAGGGGAACCAGAATTACATTTAATTACATTTAGTGGAGAAGATAAAGAGAAAGTATTGGTTTTAAAAGCACCAAAAAAATAGCAGATGGTAGTATCGAAGTTAAAAGATATCTGGAAAGAAGTTGTACTATTAAGTACATGGATTGTTACAGTAACTAGTGCATTTGTAATTCCTTTACCGTCTTGGAATTCAACAGAAGAAAGCACAGCATCTTTTATGAAATTTGGAATTTTTATAGCTACTATTCTTGCTGGTTTTATGATTTTATTTTCATTAAAAAATAAAGTTATATCTGTTTGGATGCGTTTATCAGTAATTTTTCTTACACTTTTTATAGGAACCTATATTACATATCATTATTTAAGAGGAACAAATACATTACCGTATTTGGAAAAAGATATTGTAATAGGAAATGAATTGTTGGAGAAAAATCCATTTGCAATCTTTGAAGAAGCCCATGGTTTCTTGCCGGATAAAAAAGAAAAGATGCTAATTTTATTAGGAGATCCGGAAAAAGCATGGACAAAAGCTAGCATCAGTTGGAATAGAGTAGAACTAATGATTTCATTATTTCTATGTTATTTGTTTTCTGCTGTTTTTATGATTTCTTTTTCCAATCTCATATTATTATATAGAGATAAGTACAGCCAAAAGAAAAATAAAGATATTGATAACCAGAATTTTGAATAGTCTTTTTTAGCTCCATATAATTTTTGACATTCTAACTCTAAAGCTAGTTTAATGCTTCACTCACGATAGGAAAAGAATACTTCTAAGTCTAAATATGAGTCTCTTAAGGAAAAAATTACCATATCTACACTATTAATTTAGAAATTTGATAGTGACGTAAAATCAATGGCCATTGTTTTAAGTACCAAGGCGAAATCCGAAAAGCCAACTAATAAAAGAGTAGGAAATTAAAAAAAACAAAAATTATGGGATTTTACGGTAAACAACCAGTAACAGAAGATCAATGTTCAGCAGTATATGTTTGGACTGGATTAAGAACTCCAGGTTTTTTCAGCGTATATGTTGAAGGAGATGCACAAAATTATTCATACGGATTTGATCTAGTAAGAGATCCTCACTTTGTTGGAGGATTAAAAATAGATGCAATGGGATGGACAGGACCTATTGGAAAAGGAACAAGCCATTATAAAGTAAGAGGAAGCTTTCAAGGTGAATTCAGAAAGGAAATTGTGATTTCTGGATCTAATGGAGATTTTGCCATTCCAGTGAAAGAAATTCCTCACGATGAAGTTGAAAACTATGTAAAGTCTAAAAACTTATCTGAAGTCTAAAAAATAAAGTACTTAGCATATTAAAATATTAAACCGTTTGAGAAATCAAACGGTTTTTTCATTTAAAAGTTTAAATAGCTTATTCTAATTAAATTAACGATAGGTTCATAAAAACTTAATTATTGATTATTAATTTGTTTAACTACGAAAATTACTTTTACAAGTATTACAATAAATCAAAATTATGAATCGATTACAAAACTGGTTTTTCCATCAAATACACGGAAAAAAATTAATTTATAATACTTGTTGGGAAGATCCGCGTTGTGATCGAGAATTACTGAAATTGAATAATGATAGTAAGCTAGTTATGATTACTAGTGCAGGAGATAATTTATTAGATTACCTATTAGATGAACCTTCAGAAATTCATTCTGTAGATATGAATTTTAGGCAAAACGCATTACTTGAATTAAAACGAGAAATGTTAAAACACGGTGATCATGAACATCTTTTTCAGTTTTTTGGAGAGGGAAACTATGTTGGTGCTAAATCATATTATGAAGAATTCTTACGAGAAAGTTTACCAGAATATGCGCAAAAGTATTGGGATGAGCATATTCACTACTTCCATGGAAGAGGAAAAAGAAAGTCGTTTTATTATCGTGGTGCATCAGGAGTATTAGCATATTTATGTAGAAATTATTTATATGCAAGTAAAAAAATCAGGCAAAACTTAGAGTCATTTATGACTTCTAATAATTTATCACAACAAGCGAGTTATTATACTTTATTGGAAGAAAAAATATTTAATCCTTTTATTTCTCTTTTATTAAACAATCATTTTACCATGTATTTAGCAGGGGTGCCAAAAGCACAACAAGCTTTAATACAAGAAAGCTATTCAGGAGGTAATGTAGCCTATATAAGAGAGTGTTTAAGAAATGTTTTTACCAAATTAGATATTGGAGATAATTATTTCTATCAAGTATATTTAAAAGGTTTTTACACTAAAGAATGTTGTCCTGAATATTTGAAGAAAGAGAACTTTGAAAAACTTCAAAACCAAGAAAGTAAAGCCTACAGTTATACATCAACATTAAGTGATTTTTTAATTAATAATCCAGGGAATTATTCTCATTATGTGTTATTAGATCACCAAGATTGGCTTGCAGTTAACAATGTTCCAGCTTTGGAAGAAGAATGGCGTTTAATCTTAAAAAACAGCCAACCAGGAACACGTATTTTAATGCGATCTGCAGCCAAAGAAATAGACTTCTTTCCTGAATTCATAAAAGAACAAGTGTATTTTGATAAAGAGCTATGTGATAAAATGCATAAAGAAGATAGAGTAGGAACGTATGCTAGTGTGTATTTAGGAATTGTAAAATAAAAACAAATGAATGTAGAAAACTCGGTAAAACAAAGTCAGCTAATTCAAAATTACTACCAATTCCAATCCACAATTTACGATGCCACACGATGGTCTTTTCTTTTTGGAAGAAAATTAATTATAGATAAAATCGCAGAGGTAACAGTTCCAAAAACTATTGTAGAAATTGGATGCGGAACAGGTTATAATTTAAAAAATCTGAGTAAACGATTTCCAGAGAGTAAAATCATAGGAATGGATGTTTCTAAAGACATGCTTACTATTGCTGAAAAGAAACTGAGTTCGTATTCAAATATTGAATTAATTGAAAGTCCTTATGGCGAATTAGATGTTTTGGGAAATAATCAGCCCGATGTGATTTTGTTTTCATACATGTTAACTATGGTGAATCCTGAGTTTTCTAATATGATTCAACAAGCATATAAGGATTTAATTCCTGGAGGATATATAGCTGTTGTAGATTTTTACAATTCTAAACATAAATGGTTTAGAGATCATATGGGAAATCATCATGTAAGAATGGAGCGTCATCTTACTCCAGTTTTAGAAGGTAAATTCACTACAGTGAATAACAAAGTATACAATGCTTATATAGGAACTTGGGAGTACTTTACCTATATAGGAAAGAAATCATAAATTTCAAATGAATTAAAAAGTATCCCAAACTTCAGACTTACAGTCAGCTCCGAGGTTAAAACACTAATTCTTTAATCTTTCTAGTAATGGCCTGTTTAATATCTGTTGGGTACGAGCGTTCACCATGGAATATATCTGCCATAGCATCACTAAATCGTTGACCGTATTTTTTTAATAGAATATTTCGAACAGTTTTTTGTTCATAGAACCATTTTGCTAGCCATAAACCTGTTTGTATTTCAGGAACTAGTTTCTCGTTTAATTTCTCATTATAAAGAGCAGTAGCTTTTTCCAATTGTCCTTCACTCTCACTAATCGCTTCAGCAACTAAAACACCACTATAAATAGCATTAGAAATACCTTCAGCAGTAATTGGATCGGCAAATCCTGCTGCATCACCAATTAAGAACACATTATTTTTTACAAAACCATCAGTTCTTGGAGCAATAGGAATTTGGAATCCATGTTGAGACTCTTTTACTATAGTTTTAATACCTAAAGTCTCTACATATTCTTGGTAATATTTCTTTAGATTGATTCGAGTTTTCTTAGTAGAAGCAACTCCAATCGATAAATGATTTTTCTTAGGAAAACTCCAAGCATAACCATAAGGAATAGCATCTATATCAAAACGAACTAAATCTTTTAAGCGGTCAAAATCTTCATCAGAAACTTCAACCTCATATTCTAAAGCAGGAATTAATTTTCTAGTTTCTTCATTCCAACCAGCCATTTTTGCGGTTGGACTTAAAGCTCCATCTGCAGCTACTACAAAATCAGCAGAAATTTGAGTCTCACTAGTAGTTAAAATAGCTTTACCATCCTCATAAACTAATCCGGTAAGTTTATTGTTTTCTAATAAAGTAACTCCATGTTTTTTAGCTTCTTCTACAATTAAATGATCGAAAGAATCTCTCATAATCATTGTAATTGTAGGCTCTTTTCTAACAGTTTGAAAATGTAGTGTGTTTCCTAAATAAATATCTACAGTATGAAACTCTCTTTCTACAACAGTATCAATATCAAAAGGTAAATCTTTACGACCACGATATACAAAACCACCACCACAAGTTTTATAACGAGGAAGTGATTCTTTTTCTATTATAACAGTAGAAATTCCTTTTTTTGCTAAATGAAAAGCAGTAGATGCTCCAGAAGGTCCGCTACCAATAACTGCTACTTCAAAATGTTTCATAGAGTACTATAGAATTTAATTAGAGCGCTAAGATAGTATTAATCATATAAGTTGAAAGTTATTTTAGTTATAAACTTTATGCAATAAGCCCTTAATAAATTCTCTATAGAAGAATAAAAGAATCAGACATGTTTTACTGGATTCATTAAATCATAAACTCAATTCAAAATTTTGGAAATAAAATGATAGACCTGCAATTTTAGATTTATGTAGTATTTAATTGAAGATTGTATGATTTATGATTAAAACTTCGTGAAAAATGTCTTTGCGAGGCACGAAGCAATCTGTTTTTTTAATCTTCCAATTATATTAATAGCTAAATACAACTTTTAACTACATACAGCTCATTCAAAATTTACTCTAGACATAATAGGGAAGTGGTCAGAAAGTTTAGGTGTATAGGTTTTAAAATTATTGATGGTAGTTTTTTCATCGGTTAAAATAAAATCGATACGCATAGGAAAGAAATAGTTAAACGATTTTCCAAAACCAGAACCTGCAACATCAAAAGCATCTTTTTTGTTCTTACATATTTTTCGATATACCCAAGAAAATGCAGTATTATTAAAATCACCGCAAATTACTTTTCGTTTCTTCCAATCTTTTTCATGTTGCAAGAAAAGCTCCACCTGAGAAGCTTGCTTTTGAAATCCATCCTTTAATCGACCAATTAATTTTTCAGAATTTGCTTCACCAAAATTTTCTTTTTTAGGATTCAATTTTAAGGATTGCAAGTGTAGATTATAAATACGAACAGTATCCTTATCTTTTAGAATATCAATAAAAATAGCATTGTTAGCACTGTTTTCAAAGTCTAGAGATCCCTTATTGATAATCTTGTATTTAGATAAAATAGCTAAACCAAAATTGTTTTTTTTCGATTTAGGCACGTAGTATGAATATGGAAAATGTAAATCCCTCTTTTCTGAATGATGATATTCTTGAATAGCTAAGATATCAGGATCTTTTTCTGTGATAAAATCAATTATTTTTTCACTGATTCCTTCTTCATCAATCCATTTGTAAATATTAAACATACGTACATTGTAACTCATTACTTTTACATCAGTATTACGTGCAGTATTTTTAGAAGAAAATTTAACGAAAGGAGGTAAGGATAACCAGCCTAAAAATAAGATCAGACCTGATAAAATCAAATGTTTTTTCAATTTGAAAAGCCAATACACAAAAAAACATAAATTGATAATAATTAAAAAGGGAACAGCTAAGCTAGCTACAGAAAAAACAGGTACAGTTTTAGGAGAAATAAAGGCCAGAAAGTACGACAATGATAATGCAGTAGCTACAATAACATTGATAAAATAGAATAAATTATCTAGTAAAGAATTTTTCTTTTTTTTTCGCACTTAGTTTATTTTTTTCCCTGTTGAAATAAGAAATCTTTTTCTGCTTTAGAAAGAGAATCGTAACCTGATTTTCCTATTTTTTCTAGTATACTATCTATTTTTTGTTGATTTTCAGATTTTGTACTGTAAGTACCTTTAGGTTTTACATTTCCAGATTTATGTACTGTTTTTAAAGGTGCTCTTTTAGGTTTAAAAAGATTTTGAAATGAAGAAAATAAATTTAACTCTTTATTACTAGCATAATGCACATATAAAAATCCAAATAAAGCACCACCTAAATGAGAAAAATGACCACCTCCGTTACCACCAGAAAGACTAATTAAATCCATTAAAATAAAGAAAGCAGCCAAATGCCAAACCTTTATATACACATTAATTAGTGGAATACGTAACTGGTAATTAGGAATATGAGTTGCAATACCTATAATAATAGCTGAAATTCCAGCAGAAGCACCAACTATAGGAGGCTTAGAACCACTAAATACAGGAAAATAATTCATGGCAAATAAAAAGGCCAATCCACCAAAAAAAGTACCTAATAGATAGAAACTTAATACTTGTTTTTCGGTAAAATATTCGATAAATAAACGTCCGAAGACATACAACCAAATGCTGTTAGATAGTATATGAATAAAGCCTGAATGTAAAAAACCATAGGATACAATAGTCCAAGGTTTACTTAAAAAACTACTTAAGTTAGATGGTAATGCAAACCATACTTCTATAAAGTTTGTTCTTGGTCCATATAGACCAGAGAAAGAAGATAGGATCAATTCTAAAATAAAAATAGCAACATTGATGTAGATTAATTTTTCTACCATGCTGGCTCTTAAAAAGTGTGCTTTAAGATTATCCATACTGTTTAATGTATTCTAAATTGATTTTTTTTCCAATACCAAGCTATAATAAAACCTATCAGCGCTCCTCCTACATGGGCAAAGTGAGCTATGTTTCCAACAGAATATTTTGTTAGGCCAAAAAATAGATCTCCTGCTAAAATCAATGGTATAAAGTATTTTGCTGCTACAGGAACTGGGAAAAATATTAAAGCCAATTTAGCATTAGGGTAAGCAAGAGCAAAAGCAACTAAAACACCATACACTGCCCCAGAAGCTCCAACCGCTGGTGTATGGTAAAGAGAGTAAAATTCACTCATTTGCTTATTACTTAATGAGATTATGTTTTCATTATAACTTCCTGTTGTTAAGATGTTTTGGATATCTTGAGCAGAAAGTCCCATACTAATCAGTTGTTGATAAGTCCCATTAAATTGATAATAATTTACCAGGGTGTAAATCAAACCAGCTCCAATTCCCGCAGAAAAGTAGAAAAAGAGAAATTTATTTTTTCCCCACATTTGTTCCAAAGGTGTTCCAAAAGCCCATAATCCATACATATTAAATAAAATATGATAGAATCCGCCATGCATAAAGATATGAGTTACATATTGCCAAATTCCAAAATGCTCATTCTTAGGAAAATGTAAAGCAAGAATATTTGTAAGGTCCAAGTTTAAAAACTGTGGAACAATAAACATAATTACATTTATAATGATCAGGTGCTTTATGGCTTCTGTTAATCTTTGCATAGTTTATTTACTAAAAATAGTATCAATTTCTTGTAAAGTTAAGGTTTTAAACGTTGGTTTTCCTATAGGGGAAACGTTAGGTTCTTTACAAGAAAATAGATTGTTTACTAAGGTTTCTTGTTCTTTTATAGATAATACGGTACCTGTTTTTATAGCTAGTGATTTAGCAAATGATTTAGCCATTACATCATAATGACTAAAACTAGTTTCAGGCACTTCTAATTTTAAATCGTCTAATAACTGTTCTAAAATCAAACTAATCTGACTTTCAGAAATAGATGTTGGAATTCCTCCAATAACTACACTTTCATTTGTAAATTCATTAAATACAAATCCAGCACTTTCCAAATCCGATTTAATTCCTTGAATCATTTCTATGTCTGATGAAGGAAAAGAAATGTTTATAGGGAATAATAATTGCTGACTATTAGCATCTTTAACAGTTATATTCGTTAAAAACTCTTCGTATAAAATACGTTGGTGTGCTAAGGACTGATGTATTAAAACTACACCAGACTTTATAGTACTTAGCAAATATTTTTTCTGAATCTGAAACGTTTTTCCAGTTTCAGTTTCTTGTTTGCTTTCAAATAATTGTTCTTGTTGAACTTCTTGATGGGTATTTACATATAAAGATTCCCAGCTTCCAGCATCTTTTTTATAATCTTTGTAATCGCTTTTAAAGCTTGTTTTAGGAGTTGGGCTACTCGTTTTAGGTGTTGAAACTTGAGTAGTTTCATTTTTAAAAGGATTAAACGTAGGGTCTACGATAATTTTTGGAGTAGAAACTGCAGGTTTATCCTTAAAATCATATGGAGTATCTAATGTAGCATCTCTGTTAAAATCTAATACTGGAGCAACGCTATATTGTCCTAAACTATGTTTTACAGTCGCTCTTAAAATAGCATACAGTGCTTTTTCATTATCAAATTTTACCTCAGTTTTTGTAGGATGAATATTGATATCGATAGTATTAGGAGGTACTTCAAAATAGATGAAATACGAAGGATGTGACCCTGATTCTAATAAACCATCAAAAGCATTATTTACAGCGTGATTTAAATAGGAACTCTTGATAAATCGATCATTAACAAAAAAGAATTGTTCTCCTCTTTTTTTCTTAGCATAAGAAGGTTTCGCTACAAAACCTTTAATCACCATAATATCAGTTTGCTCTTCTACTGGAACTAATTTTTCATTCATTTTAGCTCCAAAAATACCTACGATTCGTTTACGGAAATTACTTTCTTTTAAATGATAAATTTCATTTCCATTATGATGTAGCAAAAATGAAATTTCCGGATGTGCTAAAGCCACACGTTGAAATTCATCAATAATATGTCGTGTTTCAACAGTATCTGATTTTAAAAAATTTCGACGTGCAGGAATGTTATAAAATAAATTCTTAACAGCAATACTTGTTCCTTTTGCGGTAGATATTACATCTTGATCTGTAATAGTACTTCCTTCAATTTTAATACAGGTACCTAACTCTTCATTTTCTTGCTTCGTTTTTAGTTCAACATGCGCAATAGCAGCTATAGAAGCTAAGGCCTCTCCACGAAATCCTTTAGTATTTAGATTAAAAAGATCTTTAGCGTCTTTTATTTTAGATGTAGCATGTCTTTCAAAGCATAAACGAGCATCGGTAACGCTCATTCCTTTTCCATTATCAATTACTTGTATTAGCGTTTTTCCCGCATCTTTTAATAATAAAGTAATAGAAGTAGCGCCAGCATCAATTGAATTTTCTAACAATTCTTTTACAACTGAGGCTGGACGTTGAACAACTTCACCTGCTGCAATCTGATTCGCAACATGATCGGGAAGTAACTGAATAATATCTGACATTAAATTAACGCTTTCTTAAAAATATTGATAGATCAAAGTCAATCAGGTATAAGAATATAAGTGTTAAAATTGCGGCAATAATTACAATCGTTTTATTTAGTCCTCCATATTCAGAAGACTTAAATTCATCTACAGCGGTAAAGATTTTATCTTTTATAGATTTTCGCTTTCCTACGGTAGTTCTATACTCGTCAAACTTGTGTTTAAACTCGTACGGATTTCCCTCACCTTTATAGTAACGAGGCTTATATTCGAACTTTTTATGTTGTTTTTTAAAAATACCCATATGATGTTAATTAGTAGTTTGTTTTTATATGACAAAAACTACACCAAAAACATATAATCAAAATTACGGAATAATTATTTTACCAAAGAAGTAAAGAAGTTATAAAGTTCATAAAGTTGGAAACTTTATGAACTTTTTTAATTTTGAGTCTTTTAACTTTTAAATCACTTAAATTATGATTTTAGATTTGCTAAATCTTTAATTACAACTTTTCAAACTTTATAACTAACTCAAGTTAAAAACCTACTGTAGATTTTTGAAGTCCTTTATTTTTTATGGCAGCCATTTTAATAGCAGCAATAGCACATTCAATTCCTTTGTTACCTAGTTTTCCCCCTGAACGGTCAATAGATTGTTGTTTGGTATTATCAGTTAGTACGCAAAATATAACAGGAACATCATATTTAATATTTAAATCTACAATACCTTGTGTAACACCTTCGCAAACAAAATCAAAATGTTTTGTTTCTCCTTGAATAACATTTCCTATAGCAATTACAGCATCAAGTTTTTCGGTTTCAATCATTTTTTTACACCCAAAAACCAATTCAAAACTTCCAGGAACATCCCAAGAAACAATATTTTTTGGTAGTGCTCCGCAATCTACTAAGGCTTCAATAGCCCCATTGTGCATGCTTTTAGTAATTTCAGGATTCCATTCTGAAACAACAATCCCAAATCGAAAATCTTTCGCATTTGGGATTGTGTTTTTATCGTAATGTGATAAGTTTGTTGTTGCCATTTTTATTGTCATTGCGAATGAAATGAAGCAATCTTTTTAATAGATTACTTCGTCATTCTTCCTCGTAATGACGAGAAATTTAAAATTTATTTCGCGTATTTCGCGCTATTTAAATATTTATCAATATCTCTACCTATTTGAGTAGTAGCATACTTTTCTTTAATTGTTGTGAAAAAACCAGCGGCTTTATCATACTTACCTAATTTCATAGCTAACTGTCCAGCTTTAAATAAGAACATAGGAGAAGTGAACTCATTATCTTTTTTATTCGCAGCTTTTTCGTAGTACTCTAAAGCATCTCCAGGTTGATCGATATCAGCAAAAGCATCACCAATAGCACCTAAAGCAGTAGGACCTAATAATTCATCGTCAGAATTAAAATCACTTAAGTAAGAAATTGCATTCTTGTAATCTTTCATTCTTAAGTAAGAAATTCCAGCATAATAGTTTGCTAAATTTCCAGCTTTAGTACTTCCAAAAGTTTTAGCAATATCTAAGAAACCATATTTTCCATCTTCACCACCATTTAATCCTAAATTATATAAACTATCCGCTTTAACTCCTGCAGCTTTTTCTGCCTGATCAAAGAAAGATCTAGGGTAAGCTAATTCGTTAGAAGCATTTAATTCATTAGGCTCAGCTACAAAATTATTGTAAGCTAAATACCCTAAAATAAGAACTGCAATTCCAACTAAACCATAAAATAAAGGCTTGCTATTTTTTTCAATCCATTGTTCTGATTTGTTCGCAACTTCATCTAATCCTTCAAATGTTTTTGCTACATCACTTTGTGACTCATCAAATGTCTCTTCAATAACTTCATCAACAACCTTTTCTTTCTTAGGTTTATATCCTCTCTTTTTATATGTTGCCATAGTTCTTATAAAATTAGTGGCGCAAAAATAGTTTTTTTAATTGGATTTTAAAAGTTGATTTTTCGTTATTTTGCATTTCCTGTCCTAAAACCGAAAGAGGAGTGTATTTACAGAAATTATCATTAGTGAATTTTAAGAATATTGCATCAGAAGCATTTAATTTCGAAAAAAAGATCAATTGCTTTGTGGGTAATAATGGTGTGGGGAAAACGAACGTCTTGGATGCGATTTATTATTTGTCGTTTGCCAAAAGTTATTTCAATCCTATAGCTGGACAGAATATAAAACACGATGAAGATTTTTTTGTGGTTGAAGGAGATTATATGGTGAATGAGAGATCAGAAAAAATTATTTGCTCATTAAAAAGAGGACAAAAAAAAGTGTTGAAAAGGAATGGGAAAGTATATGATAGATTTTCAGATCACATAGGACAATTTCCTTTAGTAATCATTTCTCCGGCGGATCGTGATTTAATTATTGAAGGTAGCGAAACACGACGAAAATTCATAGATGGAGTTATTTCTCAGCAAGATAAAAAATATTTGTCTGCTTTAATTTCATATAACAAAGTATTGAATCAGAGAAATGCGTTATTGAAGTTTTTTGCAGCAAATAGAACGTTTGACGCTTTAAATTTGAGTGTATATAATGATCAATTAGTAACATATGGAAATGAAATTCATCAAAAAAGAAGTGAATTTTTAGAAAAATTTACTCCTATTTTTAACGAAAAGTATCAGGTGATTTCGAATGATAAGGAAAAAGTAAATTTGAGTTATAAAAGTCAATTAAAAGACATGAGTTTTACACAACTCTTAGAAAAACAATTAGAAAAGGATAAGATATTGCAGTATACATCTGCAGGAATTCATAAAGACGATTTAACGTTTCAAATAGGGGAGTATCCAATCAAAAAATTTGGTTCTCAAGGACAGCAGAAATCGTATTTAATAGCGTTGAAATTAGCACAGTTTGAGTTTATAAAAAGGCAATCTAAAATTACTCCAATTTTATTATTGGACGATATTTTTGATAAACTAGATGAACACAGAGTAGCTCAAATAGTTAATTTAGTAAATAATGATGAATTTGGTCAGATTTTTATCACAGATACACATTCCGAACGAACAGAAAGTGTGGTAAAACAAAGTAATAAATCCTATCAAATCTTTAACTTATAGCATATGGCAAAAAGAGAGAATGAAAGTTTTTCTATTAAAGATTTAATGGGAGCTTTTATAAAAGAAAATAAATTAGAAAAAGGGTTTCAAAAGATTCATGTAGAAGAAGCGTGGGAAAAATTAATGGGACCAGGTGTACATTCATATACCAATGAAGTAAAATTGCAAAATGGGACATTAATAGTGAGATTAAGTTCTTCGGTTTTACGTGAGGAGCTAACCTACGGAAAAGAAAAAATTATGCATATGATGAATCAGGAAATGGGTGAACAAGTAATCAAGAAGATTATGTTGGTTTAGAAGTTAGAAGTTAGAAGTTGATGGCTGAGCATTGTCGAAGCCATAACTAAGACAAAGATTTTTTAGAAAAGACATTTTTCTTTTAAAATAACATGAATGTAGGTTTATGTGATTTTATTTTGAAACTCACATAGCTGTAGCTTTTGTAGCAAAAAAATGGAATACAATGTTTTTTTAAAGTAATTAATAAAAAAAACTCGCTACTAAAAAGTAACGAGTTAATATCTTAAAGTTTTATTCTTTGAGTCTAAGTCTCAAATTAAAACATCTCTCTACCTGAGAAGTGAAAACTACCTTCGATTGCAGCATTTTCATCAGAATCAGATCCATGAACAGCATTTTCTCCAATAGAAGTAGCATATAGTTTTCTAATTGTTCCTTCAGCTGCCTCAGCAGGATTAGTAGCACCAATTAAAGCTCTAAAATCTTCAACAGCATTTTCTTTTTCTAAGATAGCAGCAACAATAGGACCACGAGTCATAAACTCAACTAACTCACCAAAAAATGGACGCTCTTTGTGAATTGCGTAAAAAGTTTCAGCATCACGCTTGGTCATATGTGTTTTCTTCATTGCTACAATTCTAAACCCTGCAGCATTAATTTTTTCTAAAATAGCACCAGTATGTCCGTTTTCAACTGCATCTGGTTTAATCATTGTAAAAGTTCTATTTGTTGCCATTTGTATTTGAATCAAATTTTAATTTCGCGCAAAAATACATTTTTTAATGTTACTAGCAAGTTAAGGATAGGTCTGGGAAATTTCTTGTAAAATAGAATTTCCATTTCCTCGCATTTGAAATATAACTTTTTTCTGTTCAAAATTAAATTGTAAAACACCATAACTTTCTGTAAAAACTACATGCCCATCTCTAAATTTATTTTCTTCACTTGTAAATCCTTTGTATGCATGGGTAAGTCCGCTGGATGTAAAATCGATAACAGGATACGGTACATTTTTAATAGTAGTTTTTGAAAATTCAGAAATATGTCTATCTCCAGATAAGAAAATTACATTCTTAGCTTGTGAAGTTTTTAATAATTGAAATAGTCGACTCACTTCATGAGGGAAATTAGCCCATTTTTCAAATCGATGTTGACTAGACAATACTTGTATGCTACTCATGATAATAGTAAAGTCAGCTGTAGAATTTGTTAACTCTTGTGTTAACCATTCCCATTGCTTTGTTCCTAATAGTGTACCTTCATTAAAAGTGTTAGGAACATACTTTTTATCTTTTCTGGTTAAAGCTGTTCTATGATAACGAGTATCTAATAGAATAACTTTTACAGTACCTTTTGGAGTTTTAAATTCTTGACTATGATATACTCCTTCTCTAGTTCTTCTAGGGTCTGATTGATCTACTTTTAAAAAATCTAAAAATAATTGTTGACTCTCTTTTTTATAAGCATATTCAGCACCTGCATCGTTTTTACCATAATCATGATCATCCCATGTACCTAAAATAGTTACTTTTTCAGAAAGTTTTGTATATCCTTTCTGTTGGTATTGCATTTCATAATCCTTTTTCATTTTAAGCATGTCGTCAGTGTCAGCGTAAATGGCATCGCCACCCCAAAGCCATACATCAGGTTGTAATGAAATGACATCATCCCATAACATATTTTCCATTGATGGTTTATTACAAGATCCAAAGGCTATTGTAAAATCACTTTGACTGTATATAAAATGCGAAGTGAATACAATAAATAGTAGTGTTATTAGTTTATTCATCTGGTAAAAATAAGGAACAAATAAACAAACCAGATATTACTAAATATTTAAAAGAATATTAAATTGTATATTCGCTGTCTATGTTGTTAAAAAACTTTAAAGAACTGTCTACTTACCTTGAAACTTCAAGGAGTATTGTAATTATAGGTCATAAAAATCCTGATGGAGATGCAATTGGTTCAACCTTAGGTTTGAAACATTATTTTGATAAAAAAGGACATAAGACACAAGTACTAATGCCAAATGAATTTCCTGATTTTTTGCATTGGGTACCAGGATACGAAACCATATATAGATTTGATCGTCAAAATAATCAATCTGTAAAAGCATTAAACAGATCTGAAATCATATTTTTACTAGATTTTAATGCACTACACAGAGTTGGAGATGATATGAAAAATACGTTGGTAAAATATGAGAACGATTTTGCTCTAATCGATCATCACCAGCAGCCAGATGAGTTTGCTTACATGTATTCTGATACAAGTATGTCTTCTACTTGTCAAATGGTATACAATTTTATTGAAATGTTTGGAGATCTAGATTTGATAGATGAAAACATAGCTACCTGTTTGTATACAGGTATAATGACAGATACAGGTTCTTTTCGTTTTAGATCTACCACAAGTACAACGCATAGAATCATAGCAAATTTGATAGATAAAGGAGCTAAAAATGATAAGATACATAGTAATATTTATGATGCTAACTCTTTTAGCAGGTTACAATTGTTAGGTAGAGCGTTAAGTAATTTAGAAATCTTACCAGAATATAAAACAGCTTTTATCGTATTATCTCAAAAAGATAAAGATGAATTTAATTATCAAAAAGGAGATACCGAAGGCGTAGTAAATTATGCGTTGTCTCTTAAAGGAATTATATTTGCGGCAATATTTATCCAAGATTTAGAACAAGGGATTATAAAAATCTCATTAAGATCTAAAGGAAAGTTTTCAGTAAATAAATTTGCCCGTAATTACTTTAGTGGTGGAGGGCATGATAATGCAGCTGGTGGTAGAAGTGAGGAATCTATTGAAGATACTATTGTAAGGTTTAAATCCTTATTACCAAAATATCAGCAAGAATTAGTAGAATCGTATGATTAACAGAGTGTTTTTTTATGTGTTTTTGGGTATTACTTTGTTGAGTTGTACATCACCAGAAGCCAGAAGGCCAAAAGATCAGTCAACTAGTAGCTTCTACAAAGAAGTATTGAAACAGAATAAAAAACTAAATGATCTTGAGCTAAAACGCATTGCCTATTACTTGGCAAAAGATACACTCACAAATTATATAAACTCATCTAGCGGGTTTTGGTATACGTATCATGTACAAGATACGTTACATACTAAACCACCAGTTAAAGGAGACGTAGTAACTATACGTTATAATGTAACCGATTTTAATAATAGTTTAATTTATGGAGATCAAACTATCGATTACAAAGTAGATCATGAAGATTTTATTCCTGCTTTACAAGATGGAATAAAGTTGATGAAAAAAGGAGAAACCATTACATTTGTCATTCCTTCCTTTAGAGCTTACGGAGTTACTGGAGATGGAAATAAAATAGGAATAAATCAAAGCTTAAAAAGCAAACTAACATTAATAGATATTAAACAAGTAAATAATAAGTAATGAAATTAACTAAGTTTTTGGCTACTGTAGCCCTTGGAGTAGTAGTTGTGTCATGTAACAATGGACAAGTAAAAACGAAAAGCAGTCTTGATAGCAAAATAGATTCAGTGAGTTATGCCATTGGTGTAAATACTGCAATGCGTATGAGTACTGACGAAACAGCAAAAAATTTAAATCCTGATTTATATATCCAAGGATATATGGAAGGTATTGATTCTGCTAACGCTACTTTAATAGATAGAAAAGAAACTGAGAAAATAATTAGTCAATATTTTCAAGAGGTTAGAATGGCACAAATGAAGAAGCGTGAGGAAGAAATGAAAGCAAAAGCTGAAGAAGATTTCAAAGATTATAAGAAAGAAAACGAACAGTTTTTAGCGGATAATAAAGGTAAAGATGGAATTATTACTACTGCAAGTGGATTACAATACCAAGTTATAAAGGAAGGAAACGGAGAAACTCCTAAAACTACAGATAAAGTAAAAGTTCATTATCATGGTACATTAACCGATGGAACAGTTTTCGATAGTTCTGTAGATAGAAATCAACCTGCAGAATTTGGAGTTACTCAAGTAATTAAAGGATGGACTGAAGGTTTACAATTAATGAAGCCAGGTTCTAAGTATAAGTTTTTTATACCTCAAGAATTAGCTTACGGACATCAACAAAGAGGTCCTAAATTAAAACCTTTCTCAACTTTAGTTTTTGATGTTGAATTATTAGAGATTCTTCCACCAGCTGGAACTGCTGATAAACACTCAAAAGGAGACGGTCACGGACACTAAAAAAATCTAAAGGCATTAGTTTCTAACTAATGTCTTTTTTATTTAAATTTAAAAATAATGAAACCAATTAAGTTTATTTTAGTCTTAGTTATTGCGGTTCTTTCGTCTTGTAAAACAGCAAAATATCCTGAGTTAACAGATGGTTTATATGCAGATATTCAAACTAATAGAGGAGATATTTTAGTGAAATTACATTCAGATGTAATGCCTATGACTGTAGCTAATTTTGTATCTCTAGCTGAAGGAAACAATCCAAAGTTGAATGATTCATTGAAAGGAAAACCTTATTATGATGGTATAAAATTTCATAGAGTTATTAAAGATTTTATGATTCAAGGAGGAGACCGATCGGGAACAGGAAGAGGAAGTACAGGATATAGATTTGAAGATGAATTTCCTTTAAATGACAAAGGGGAGTTAATTTATAAACACGATAGCGCTGGTGTATTGTCTATGGCAAATGCTGGGCCAGCTACAAACTCTTCTCAATTTTTTATTACGCATAAAGAAACTCCTTGGTTAGATGGTAAACATTCAATTTTTGGAAAAGTTACTTACGGACAAAATATTGTAGATACTATAGTACAAAATGATGTTATCAACAAGGTAGATATTATCAGAGTAGGAAAAACGGCTAAGAACTTTGATGCGCCTCAAATATTTTTAACTGAGCTTGACAACGCAAAAGCTAGAGAAGAAGAAAGGCAACGTAAAATAAAAACAGCTAAGGAGAATATCAAAAAAGAATTTAAGTATTATGATGCTGAAACAACAAGTTCGGGACTAAAAGTTTTACAACTTAAAGCAGGAACAGGTAAAAAAGTAAATCCAAATTTACCTACTACAGTTCATTATACATTATTAGATGATTTAGGAAATAAGATAGATTCTAGTTTAGATAGAAAACAACCTTTTACATTTACAATTAACGATCCTAATTATCCTTTAATTTCTGGTTGGAAGGAAGGAGCTTCATTATTACACGAAGGTGAAAAAGCACGCTTATTTATTCCTAGCTATTTAGGATATGGTGAAGTTGGTCGTTTACCTGTAATAAAACCGAATACAGATCTTATTTTTGAAATAGAAGTTTTAAAAGTTGGCAAATAATTTACTTGATAGTATACTAGAAAGAGATAAAGAGCTTTTAATTTATCTCAATAACTTAGGAAGCAAGCAATGGGATGCTATGTGGTTGACAATAACAAATCAACTAAACTGGATTCCATTGTTTGTCCTTATTTTAATATTAATCTCGATTAGATTCGGATTTAAAAAAACAATGTTCACGTTGTTGTTTATAACAGTATTAGTGGCATTTTCAGATCAGTTTACCAATTTGGTTAAGAATACTACAGGTCGTTTAAGACCATGTAATACCCCAGAATTACAAGAATATTTACGACAATTCTCATACAAACCTAGAGGAAAAAGTTTTTGGTCAGGTCACGCCTCATTATCTACAACCTTTACTGTTTTTATTATTTTACTATTAAAGAGTAGATTTAAATTCATCTATTTTTTACTCATCTTTCCATTACTATTTGGTTATAGTAGAATTTACTTAGGAGTTCATTACCCAGTAGATGTTTCTGTAGGTTTTATATCAGGAATATTGTTTGGAACTTTATTTTATAAAGTATACAAGCTATTATACCTAAAAGTATTTAAAGAAAAGCTAGTTTAATTTAATAAGGTATTTCTTTCTTAATGTTTCTGGTCTCGATTTGTGATTGACAAACTTACCTTTCAGTTTCGTAATTCTATAAAAATCAAAATCGTTTAAAATAGTGTAGCGTATTTTTATAGTATCTAAGAGTTCTAAATCTTTACTATTAGCATAAAAAATAGCTTCTGGTTTATTTTTTAAATCTTCTTTTTTTACCCTTTTAATAGTAGAGTTTAAATAAAATTCGAATCCAAAATTGTGTGTTCCATTATCAATAAAATGGATTTTCTGTCCGCTTAATGCTGTATTTGCATATTTAGCTGCATTAACACCGCCTTGATATTTAAATAGAGTAGGATAAAAATGTGTTAACATGAAACCATATAATAAGCAAAAACTGACAGAACTATACAGAAAAATTTTGTGTATTGTGTCGTTTCTTTCTTTTTGTATAACATAAATAGTCGCAATACATGCTATAGCAACTAAAATGAAAAGAGGATTGAATTTAGGCTGTAAAAATATACTTATTAGAGTAATGGCTATAAAAACAATTGATATTAAAAACCACTGCGATACCTTATATGTTTTGATTGATTTTTGATACTTTGTCGATAGCTGTACGATAAAATCAGCTGTTAGTATTGCCATAAAAGGAAAAACAATATTGGTATAATGAGCTAATTGAAATTTACTTAGAGAAAAAATTACTAATGTTGTAATTGTAGCAAAAATAGAATAGAATTCTTCTTGTGGCTGTACTTTCTTAAAGTTCCTTTTAATCTTTAAAAATGAAGCAATGTAAAATAGAATTGCCCAAGGCAAGAAAGCCCATAAAATAGTATGTAAAAAGAAGAAAACATCACCACGACCTTTAATTGGTCCTGTATTGAAAAATCGCCCAAATTGACTATCCCAAAGAAAGAAACGGATTCCAGATACATTAGTTTTACCAAAAACTATTTTTTCAGGATGCATATCAAACTGTTGGTATAAAGCATACAATTCTGGAGTTATGAATAGTGTGATAAGTAGAATGCCAATCAACCACATTGGATTTAAAATTTCTTTCCATTTTTTATGTACTAGTAAATGTCCTCCTAAAGCAGCTATTATTGGAATTAAAGCAAATATACCTTTAGTCATTACAGCTAAGGCACAAAATAAACTACCTAAGAGCAAATTTTTGAATTTTTTTGTCTTTACATATTTATAAAGCCAATAGAGACCAGCTATTATAAAACCAGTTAAATAAGGCTCAGCTCTAACATCAAAATTAGAAATTACACTGTGTAACGATGTAGACAATATAATGGTAGCTAAAATGGCAGTTTTACGATTATAATTTTCTTCAGTAAATTTAAAAGTTACCCATACTCCAAATAAGAAAGTTAATACGGCAGGTAATTTGTAAGCAAAATTTGAGATCCCGAAAATCTTAAAAGATACTGCAGTCAACCAAAAAGGAAGATGAGGTTTATCTAACCAATCTTTTCCTAAAGAGTATAAATTAATATAATCATTATTCAGATGCATAGTTTTAGCTATAGACCCATAAAGAGCAGCATCAGGCGGCATAAGATTTAAAGGTAAACCTATTAAGGTAATGATACAGATAAGTATAGCTATACTAATATACGTTAGGTGCTTATTCATAGATAAAATCACATTTTTCAATAGAGCTTAATCGTACAGGGATAGTTTCGTTATTGGTACTACCTACAAGTTGAATTTCAGTTGGTCTAAAGTCTTTTTTCAATTTAGGAACAAAGAAAGATATGGTATCTCGATGAAGTGCAGCATTACATAATATTCTACGCCCCCCTGATTTTAAAGTAATAATTAAATTCAGTTTTTCCATATCTTCTTTTGAAGTTATATGATATTTAACTGAAATTATGTTGTTAGCATTTTCTTTTACCTTAGGATTAATCAATTCAAAATGAATATTATCCTTTGTAATTTTTTTATAACTATTAGATAATTTTTTTATAAAAATCTTTTTTCTATTTCTTTTAGGAATAGAATCTGTAGGATTATTTCTTTTCCAAACTCCTATTAAAGTAGTATTGTCAATAGTATAATTAGTGTTGAAATCATACAAATCATACTGGTTTTTTCTACTACTCCAGGAATTGTATTGATAAGGTCTCTTTCCTGTATAAAACCAATAAAGCGATGTGTTTTGATAAGAATTTAAAAAAAGAGGAGTTTCATCATTTAATTTTTGATCTAAAGCGCTCACCCATTTTTTATTGCCATGCATTTCAAATTGAATAGGCAGTAAGTTATCATGTACCATAGCAAATCGTAAATACGTGGTTAAAGCTATAGTGATTACCGCCAAATAAGTAAAGCGTTTTACCTTTTTTGGATTTTCAATAAGATAGTAAAAAGGAATAATAATAAGCGGAATTGAAATAGGTACAATCCATTGTGCTTGTGCATGCCCTTTAAACGTCGAAATAAAAAAGAAAACAATGAACCCTATTGCTAAAAAGTTTAAAGCTCTATGAAAAAGGTCTTTATTTTTTAAATTTTTGATTAGTGATGCATACACAATAGGAAATGTAAAACCAAAAATCACAATCATATTTATGATGTGCATGTAAGTGTCTCTGAACTTATATTCCGTATTTTCCTTTCGTTCAAAAAGATGGTACTTGAAAGAAGGAAAATCATTCTCAAATTGCCAATATAAATGAGGAAAAAAGAGTGCAAGAGTTACTAATGACATAAGCCATATTTTCCAATCTCTTACAACTTTTAAATTGGAAAGTAGTACAAAAAAGATTACCAGCACGGCTTGATATTTACTATATAGCATGCCAGCCATAGCTAATGCTAAAATTAGATAACTCCATACATGTTGATCTTTTAAATATTTTTTATACCCTAATAAAAATAATGCAACAAAAAAGAGTAAAGGAGTATCTGGTACTGTTATAAAACCATAAACATTGAACAAAGATGTAGATAATATTAAGAGTATGAATAATTTTATATAGTCTCTTTTTTTAGGATGATCTATTAACAACCAAATAAGATAAAAAGTTACGGGTAATGTTATTGAAGAGAAAAAACGGACACTCAACTCACCAGAGGAAAAAAATAATTTAGAAATACTTATCCATACAGCTACCATTGGAGGATGATCAAAATATCCCCAAGATAAATGATTACTATATGTCCAGTAATACGCCTCATCAGCAATAAGTTCTGTGAAGTACCCTTGTAATAGATTTATTACAAATAAAGCGAATAAAAAAATAGGTAGAGAATATTTAGATTCAATAGATAATTTCATAAAGACAAAACTAGAGTTAAAAAATCAAATGCTAAAAGTATTTTAGTGTTAATACTTAGGTTTAATTATCAATTGTATCATTAAAATTTCTATCTTTTACCTCGAATACTAACAATTATAATCAAAAGCGAAAGATATTACTATCCCTTTTTATGGTATCTACGATGAGCTCATTTTCACAAGATGTTGAAACAATTTTATTAGCTAGAGATGATGCTCAAAAGTTAATGAATGCGTATTTAGATCCTTCTTTTAAAGGATTTGTATACAGTATGAACAACGGTTGGTATCATACCGCTAAAGTTCATAAAAAGTTTGGTTTTGACATTTCCATTGGAGGTAATTTTTCCTTTATCCCTGATGCAGATAAAGTTTTTGATATTAGTACTATTGGATTATCTAATGCAACTTCTTCAGACAGAAATACCACCCCAACAGTAGCTGGAGGTACAGATCAAAGAGCAACAGTAACTTATACAACTACGGTACAAGGACAAAATGTTTCTGCGGACTTTTTAATGCCAGAAGGAGTAGGAGATGATGTGCCTTTTAATGCAGTACCGGCTCCTTCACTTCAAGCTAGTGTGGGATTGCCATTTAAACTAGATGTAATGTTAAGATTTGTACCCAAAGTAGGATCTGATAATGTAAAAGGAGGACTATTTGGAGTTGGACTGAAAAAGGAAATAACGGATTGGTTTGGGGTTGTAGATAAAACACCTCTACATATTTCATTATTAGCAGCGTACACTAATATGAATGTAGATTATGATATAGAAGATGCTACAGGAGACGTAGCAACTAATAACGGAGCTATAGAGTTTGATTTAAATTCATACACAGTACAAGCTATAGCATCTCTAAATCTTCCAGTGATCAACTTTTTTGGAGGAGTTGGATATAATGGAGGAAGTACCAGTTTAAACGTGTTAGGAGAATATGTTTTAACATATGAAACAACTACTACTCCATCGGTAGCAATAACAGAAACAGTTACCAATCCTTTTTCATTAAGTTCTAGTACAGGGAGTTTCAATGCTACAGTAGGGACTAGATTAAGTTTAGGGTTCTTCAAAATATATGGAAGTTATACTTTACAAGAGTACGGTTCTTTAAACGCTGGAATTGCTTTCAGCTTCAGATAAAATATACTTAGAAGACATTAAAAAAAGGGTCTGCAAAAACTGCAGATCCTTTTTTTATATAATTTAACTACATTTGTTAAGAAATTCTTAAAATATAAAAATGAGAGTACAATTTTTTTTAGCCGTCTTAATTATAAGTTGGGCTAGTTATGGACAAAGTAAAGTATGGGAAAAGGATTTAAAAAATGAGCTATACGAGGTAGGTTGGATTAAACAATCTAATGAAGGTAATATAATTGCCTCTGGAGCTAAAGGTCTTCTTGCTATGAATCATACTAATGGTGAAATCATATGGCATAACAAAGAGTTAAAAGCAGTTGATAAAAAAACGTTTTTAAATATTGAAGGTTTACCTTTTTTCTATGTTGAATATAGTCCTGTTGTAGGTAAAACTAGAGGTATAATATTAAACTCTAATACAGGAGAAATAGTATTCGATACAAAGGATGAAGGGTATAGAATTAAAAATTATACCACATTAAATGATAAAGGAGTAATCTTATTTGAACTTTTAGAAAATAAGAATCGAAAGTTAATGAGTTTCGATATTGTTAATACAAAATTGAACTGGATTATTGACTTAGGTAAAGTAGGAGGAATCTTCAAGTTTTTTGGAGGATCATTTATAGATCATGGACCATTTTTCCCATCGGAAAATAACTTAATTATTGGGGTTAAAGAACAAATTTATGCTATAGATTTTGCAAAAGGAACTATAACATGGAATTATGAAGCAAGAAAGAAAGTGAATGCACTAGTATATTCAGATAAAAATAACAGTTTATATGTAGGTGTAAAGAAATCTAGTAAATTATTAGTATTAGATCCTACTAATGGTAACGATATTACACCAGGGAAATTAAAATTAAGAGGAACTTTGATTGATGTTGTTTCTGATGCGACAGGGAACTTAATTTTAGTTGAAACGGAAGGTTTTAATATTATTGATCCAGCAACAAATAAATTTAAGTGGAAAAAAAGTTTTAAAATAGACAACCTTGATGAGGTAATTCCTCACGAAAAAGGATTAATAGCTGTAGGTAAAGAAGAGAAAAAAGGAGAGGTTGCTTTAGTATCTCAAGAAGGTAAAAAGATTTGGAATACTGGAGTAGATGGTTACCCTTATTACATTACAGCAACTAGTAAGGGAATATTATATATTTCTACAGAACGATCAAATATTTTAGATTTTAATAAAGGTAAAGATGTTTGGAAACGTGATGTAAAGTTTAAATCTATACCCGCAGTTACTTTTGATGAAGAAGAAGATAAAGTAGTGTTATTTGAAAATGAAAAGGGATATAAGTTTGATTTAAATTCTGGAGAAATTAACCTATTCGCTGAAGATGTTGAGTTAAAGAGTGTAAAGAGAAAAACTCCATTAGTTGCTGAGTATATTAAAGGAGAAGGGTATTTATTATACACTGATCAACATATGTCGTTATTAAAACCAGACGGTACGGTAAAGTATACAGATTATTACAAGCCTGCATCGTCTGTGGAAGGATTAGTAGGCGTAGCACAATTAGGATTAGCTTTTGCAGGTGTAGATTTAGATATCAAAGGATCTTTAGATAATATTAAAATGTTAAGTAGTTTATCTAATGGTGCTTATAGGACATCTGAAGATCAAACGGATGGAACTTCGGAGACTTCTGAAATTGTAGGTTTATATGTTAAAGGAGCTAAAGATACACAATGGCAACAAGTATTTAGTGTAACTTCAAAAAGGTTTTTTAACTCTAAAAAAACAAAAGATAGTCAGTTTATTGTAACTAAGGTTAAAAGAGACGACCAACCTACCATACACAAAATATTGAAAATAAATAAAAAGACAGGTGAAGTTGAAAGATCTATTGATTTGTTAGATAAAACTCCAAACTATGTAATTGATCAGGTTGATAACATTGTTTTCTTAAATGAAAAGAATCATTTAATATCAGCTCACAAGTTTTAAGTATTACTATTTATAACTCATAAAAAAACTCATGGTAATTTTCCATGAGTTTTTATTTTATATCAGTGGCCAAATAGCTATTTTTGTTCGACTTAATTATTAATTTACAATAAAAAATATATAAAATGAAAGTAACAGTTGTTGGAGCAGGTGCAGTAGGTGCTAGTTGTGCTGAGTACATTGCAATCAAAGATTTCGCTTCTGAAGTAGTATTAGTAGATATTAAAGAAGGTTTAGCTGAAGGTAAAGCAATGGACTTAATGCAAACTGCTTCTTTAAATAATTTTGATACTAAAATCGTTGGAACTACTGGTGATTATAGCAAAACTGCTGGTTCAGACGTTTGTGTAATTACTTCTGGTATTGCTCGTAAGCCTGGTATGTCTCGTGATGAGTTATTAGGAATTAATGCAGGAATTGTAAAAGCAGTATCTGCTAGCTTAATAGAACACTCTCCAAACACTATTATCATTGTAGTATCTAATCCAATGGATACTATGACATATCTAGTGCACAAAACAACTGGTTTACCTAAAAACAGAATTATTGGTATGGGTGGAGCTTTAGATTCTGCTCGTTTTAAGTATAGATTAGCTGAAGCTTTAGAAGCACCAATTTCTGATATTGATGGTATGGTAATCGGTGGTCACTCTGATAAAGGAATGGTTCCTTTAACTCGTTTAGCTACTCGTAACTCAGTACCAGTATCTGAATTCTTATCAGAAGAAAGATTAGAGCAAGTAAAGCAAGATACTAAAGTTGGTGGTGCTACATTAACTGGCTTATTAGGTACTTCTGCTTGGTATGCACCAGGAGCTGCTGTTTCAGGAATGGTTCAAGCTATTGCTTGTGATACTAAGAAAATCTTCCCTTGTTCAGCTTTATTAGATGGTGAGTTCGGATTATCTGATTTATGTATTGGAGTACCAGTAGTATTAGGTAAAAATGGAATTGAGCGTATTGTTGAAATTAATTTAAGCGATGCAGAAAAAGAGCACTTAACAGCTTCTGCAGATGCAGTTAAAACAAATAATGCTAATTTAGAATTCTAATCAATTCTAAGTATACAATAATCAAAAGCAATCTTTTAAAAGATTGCTTTTTTGTTTTACCTTAGTATATAAAATTTTTGAAAATGACTACAGTATATAGAAAAGTAATACTTGAAGACAATCCGTTTTTAGCAAAAATGATCAGAAACACAATTGAAGAGTTTGATGCGCCAAGAACAGGAACTGTATATTCTGATGCATCAACAGATCAGTTGTATGAGTTATTTACAGTAAAAGGCTCAATATTATGGGTAGCAGAAGTAGATGGAGAACCTGTTGGATGTTGTGGTATTTATCCTACAGAAGGATTAGAAGAAGGTTATTGTGAGTTGGTGAAGTTCTATATTTCAGATACTGTTAGAGGAAAAGGTGTTGGAAAAGAATTAATGCTAAAAAGTATAGAATCAGCTAAAGGGTTAGGATACTCGCATATTTATTTAGAAAGTTTACCTCATTTTTCTAAAGCGATTTCAATGTATGAAAGGTCAGGATTCAAAGTTTTACAAGAACAATTAGGAAATTCTGGACACTCAAGTTGTAATGTTTGGATGGTAAAAAAGATCGAATAAACTCATGATATTTAAAAAATGTTAAAAAAATCTTAAAGCCGTAAGTATAAAGAAAATTGTACGTCTTAAGTATCAGAGACGTATTTAAAGTTTCTTTTTCATAGTTTTTCATAGCAATTTCCCGCTTCTTCTTCGAAGCGGGTTTTTCTTTTTATATTGGTCCAAATTCTATTTTCTTGAAAAAAATAATAGTTTCTGTATCTAATGATTTAATAACCGATCAACGTGTTCATAAAGTTTGTAGTTCTCTACATAATAATGGATATTCTGTATTACTTATGGGATGTTTAAAATCTAAAAGAAAAGAATTATTAACAAGAACATACCAAACTAAAAGATTCAAGGTGTTTTTTACCAATGGTTTTTTGTTTTATGCAGAATTCAATGTCAGATTATTTTTTTTGTTACTTTTTTCTAAAAAAGATATTCTTTTATCTAATGATGTAGATTCTTTACTTCCTAATTATTTGATTAGTAGGTTTCAAAGTAAGAAACTAGTATTTGATAGTCATGAACTTTTTTCAGAAATACCAGAATTGGTAGATCGTAAATTGGTAAAAAATATTTGGTTATTCTTGGAGAAAAAAATAATTCCTAATTTAAAAAATGCGTACACAGTTTGTGAAAGTATAGCCAACCATTATCGAGAGAATTACAACACCCATTTTAAAATACTACGAAATGTACCTTTTACAAGGAGTGTAGAAAAAAAAGAATTGCAATTTTCTACAGATAAAAAGATAATTATCTATCAAGGAGCTGTTAATCTAGGAAGAGGATTAGAACTCATGATAGATACCATGAAGTATTTAGAAGATTATATATTTTTAATAGTAGGGAAAGGAGACATTCTTCAGTCTTTACAGGATAAAGTCAAGAAAGAAAATTTAGTAGACAAAGTACTTTTTTATGGGAAAGTAACACCTTCAGAATTGAAACAAATCACCCCAAATGCTGTATTAGGAATTTCTATGGAAGAAGATTTAGGTTTAAATTACAGGTATGCACTACCCAATAAAATATTCGATTACATACAAGCAGAAATTCCAGTATTATGTTCTGATTTACCCGAAATGAAGAGAATTGTTAAAGACTATGGAGTAGGAGAAGTAATTATAGATAGAACTCCGAAAATGATAGCTAAACAAATCCAGCAAATGGAAGAAAAAGATTATCATGAACAACTTTTGAAAGCCAAACAAGAATTAATTTGGGAAAATGAAGAAAGTGTATTACTTGAATTGTTTGACAATTTAAAATAAGTTACTTTTTATACTGATGAGGATTTTCTCGAATCCCCTTTTTAAACAATTTTCTAACCCAACCTCTAATTCCAGAATCTAAAGTCAATACCATATTTTTAAGTTTTTTTTCAGGTCTACCTCTAAATGTGGTTACATGAAAAGTATCATTAGCTGATAAAGGTTGATCAGAAAAATAATAATTAGAAATACAACATCTTGTTTTATCAATATTTACCTTACTGACTGAGTGCCAAGATTTTTGGTGTGTGGCCATAACCACTAATCTGTTAAATTTACTTTGTATAGTTATAGGACTGTTTTTTAGTCCCTTATTCCATAACTCTAGGTTTCCACCATTTTCTAATGCCCAATTGGGAGTCACATAATAAAGTAAATTCAATACCCTCCAACGATTTCTATCTCGATCATGAGAATTATCTAAATGAGGATTCAAATAATTATCCTTTTTCATTAAAGACAATCCACCAGCATATAAAAAATCATCAGGATAAATAGCGTTTAAACTACAAATTTCAGAAACTAGATGTACTATTTTTTCATCTTGAAAGGCATAGATAGCTTCTTCTAATAGCGTATGGTATTTATTCATTTCGTAAGCGACATATTTGTATTCACGTAAATTTTTACGTTTTACAATTTCATCTTCTGTTGGGAAAAGTGTGTAAAAACGTTCTGCTATGTTATCAGGAAGTAGATCATCAATGATAAAATATCCGATGGATTCTGAAGAAGAGTGAAATTGAATAGATAACTCTTCTTTATGTTTGAGGAGTCTATTATACATAAAATCGGCTATTTCTTCTCTAGTATTCAAGTGATAGTTTTTAAATTTATTTTCTTAAAATT
This sequence comes from Tenacibaculum agarivorans, assembly GCF_001936575.1. Lineage (GTDB taxonomy): Bacteria > Bacteroidota > Bacteroidia > Flavobacteriales > Flavobacteriaceae > Polaribacter > Polaribacter agarivorans. The sequence goes on along the minus strand of NZ_MSMP01000009.1, from coordinate 62,368 downwards.
TTGGCTAAATAGGTGATTCTAAATGCATCAAAAAACAATAAAGATGAGGTTTTTAATGCCATTTTTTCAAATATAGGACTTAAAAAAAATAGGTGATTTAATATGAATTGGTTCTGTTTGTACAACTTTAGCATTTTGATATCGTACAGATGAGAATCTTTAGTCTTCATAATTCTCGTCAAATTTTTCATTCCTTGTTTTACTTTTTGAATAAATTTTTTATTCGAATCTACCTCCAAGTGAAAAATGGAATTCTCAATATGAGAAATTGTAATGTTTTGTTTACTTAAATCTAGAGAAAATAATGAATCCTCATAACCATATCCAGATAGTAACTCTTCATCAAACTTTACAAGATCAAGTACCTTTTTTTTAATCAATAAGTTGGCTGTAAATACATATCTAAATGGTTGATTATTCCTTTCTATAGCACTAATTTCTTCTCTCTTTTTCCCAAATTTCCAACGTAAACTTCCTTTTCTAATATCATCCATATAAAACATTCCTCCATTAATTACATCTGAATTTGAATTTTCGATAGCTGAAATATAGTTTTTAATAAAATCACTTTGGATCATTACATCAGCATCTAAAAACAATAACCAAGGAAATTTTGCTCTACTAGCTAACAAATTTCTAATAGCACTTCTACCAATATTTTGAGACAAAATTTCAAAAGAAGTATACGTTAAGTCATTAGCTTTTTTATTTTGTAAAACACTTTGATCTTTAGAAGCATCATCTATAACAATGATTTCAAAAGGAATACATTCAGAGGTAAGTTGTTGATGTAATTTTTCAACTAATGGAAAGGAATTCCAACAATATGTAGGAATTAATACTGAAATCATTCGCTTTTAGTAGGCTGTTGTTGCACTACTTCAAATATTTTACCGCCTTCACACTTAACAGTTTTTTGCTTAAATTTTACAATTAGCTGGTAATCATGAGTGGCCATTAAAATTGTTTTACCACTTTTATGAATTTCATTTAGTAATTCCATAACTTCAAGAGATGTCCTAGGGTCTAAATTTCCAGTTGGCTCATCAGCTAAAATTAATTCAGGATCATTCAAAAGTGCACGAGCAATGGCTACACGTTGTTGCTCACCACCAGAAAGCTCAAAAGTTTTTTTGTAGTATTTTTCTTTCATACCTACTTTATCCAAAACTTCATAGATCTTTTCTTTACGCTCATTTTTATCCTTCCATCCAGTAGCTTTTAAAACAAATTCCAAATTATCAAAAACATTTCTATCATTTAATAACTTAAAATCTTGGAAAACGATACCTAATTTTCTTCGTAGAAAAGGAATATCTTTCTCTTTCATTTTTTTTAAGTCAAAACCAACAATACTTCCTAAACCTCTTTGTAATCTAAGATCACCGTATAATGTTTTTAGTAAGCTACTTTTACCACTTCCAGTTTTACCAATTAAATAGTAGAAGTCACCTTTGTTTAAGGTGAAATTTATTTTTGATAACACTAAAATATCTCGTTGATAAATATCTGCATTTTCAAGCTGCAGTATTGGTTCTTCCATAAAAAGTAAGTTTTTACAAATCTATTATTTATTATCTATTAAAGCCACTTTTTTTATCTTTGAGGATTGTTATAGTACAAAACAAAATCAAAAAGATGACGTTATCCTAAAAGGGGAACGAAAACAAAGATAAAATCTGATATGAAATATAACTATTTATGGATCGTATTTTGTTGTTTTTTGGGTTTAAAAAGCTCAATGGCTCAGAATACTGAGGTGCAAACGAATATTGATGGAAAGTTTCATAGAGCCATAACTTTATATAATAATAAGGCATATTCTGGAGCGCAGCGAATCTTTAAAGAGGTTTCTGCCAACACAACCAAACATAATTTACAAACAGATGCAGATTATTATGATGCTATGTGTGCGATTAAATTAAATCAAACAGAAGCAGATAGTAAAGTGTTAGATTTTGTTAAAAAACATCCTTACAGTAGTAAAAAGGAAAAAATATATTTGAATATAGGAAACTATTACTTTGCGAATAGAAAAGCATCACATTCTTTAAAATGGTATCAAAAGGTAAATCCTACACTTTTAAATGTTGAAGAAAAAAAAGAGCTCAATTATAAAATGGGATACACGCTTTTAGTATCGAACTATTTGAAAGATGCTAAAGAAAAATTTGCAACGTTACTTGGTGATCCTAGATATGGTACAGACGCTCGTTATTTCTATGGATATATTTCTTATAAGCAAGAAAATTATGGCGAAGCAGAAGATAATTTAAGTCAGTTAGCCGATAATGAAACGTATAAGGCTGAGGCTAATTATTACTTGTTAGATATGGCTTTTAAAAGCGGAAAGTTTGAAAAAGCGGTACAAGTAGGAGAAAAAATCTTACCAAATATTAAAAAACAACAGCAACGATCTGACGTAAGTAAAATTATAGGGGAGAGTTACTTCAATTTGGAACAATATGAAAAAGCGGTTCCTTATTTGAATAAATATGAAGGTAAAAATGGTAAATGGACAAATACAGATTACTATTATTTAGGATATTCTTACTATAAACTTCAAGATTATACAAGTGCAATAGGACAGTTTAATAAAATTATTGGAGGAGAAAATAAAGTAGCACAAAGTGCTTATTATCATTTAGCACAATGTTATTTAAGTGAAGGAAAAAAGTCAGAAGCGTTAAATGCATTTAAGAATGCTAGTGAAATGAATTTTGACCCTATTATCACTGCCGATGCAGATTTAAACTATGCCAAGCTTAGTTATGAAGCAGGAAATCCATATAAGAGTGTTCCACAAGTCTTAAAGGAGTATTTAGCTAAGTACCCAGAATCACCAAATACACAAGAAATTTCAGGCTTATTAATTACATCGTACTTACATCAACAAGATTATCAGGGAGCTATCAATTATTTAAAAGCCAATCAGAATCCTGAAAATAATGCTTTGGCGCATGAAGTATCATTATACAGAGGAATGCAGTTGTTTAATGAACAAAAATTGAATAAGTCATTACCTCATTTTTTAATAGCAACTAAAGCAGTAAACGATACTATTAAAAACAAAGCGCATTATTGGTTAGGTGAAACCAATTATTTAATAGGAAATTATAGAAATGCTGTAACTTCTTTTTCAGCAGTGAGTGCTCCAAATTTTGAAGAGGCTGAAATGTTAAACTATAACATAGCTTATGCTTATTTTAAGCAAAAAGATTATAAAAATTCAAGACAATATTTCTATGAATTTTTAAATCAAAATTTAGAGGATAATGACTTTAATGATGATGCTTCTAATCGTTTAGGAGACTCTTTTTATGCTTCTAAACAATATGGTGAAGCAATTAGTGCATATGATAAAGTGATTAATGAAGGAGGTTCTGGTGCCGATTATGCACAATATCAAAAAGCAATGAGTAATGGATTAGCTGGTGATAGTAAAGCCAAAGTTAATGACTTGCATAATCTAATTAAAAACTACGATAGTTCTAACTTAAAAGACGATGCTTTATTTCAGTTAGCAACTACCTATACTAGTTTAGGAAAAACAAAACAAGCCAATATTTCATACAATAAGTTATTAGAAGAGCATCCTCAAAGTGGTTATATACCAACAGTAGAATTACGTCAAGGATTACTGGAGTACAATTCAGGAAATAATACGAAAGCACTTGAAAAATTCAAATCAGTAGTCGCTAAGTATCCGAATTCTAATGAAGCGAAACAAGCTGTAGCTAGTGCCAGAAATGTGTATATAGATTTAGGTAAAGTAAACGAATATGCAACATGGGTAAAAACATTAGATTTTGTAAATGTTTCTAATAGTGATATTGATAATACTACTTATGAAGCTGCTGAGAATAAATATCTTGAAAATAATGAGATTAGAGCTATTAAAGGGTTTACTGGTTACTTACAAAGTTTTCCAAATGGATTACATGCATTAAAAGCGAATTTTTATTTAGGGCAACTTTATTTCAAAGGAAGTCAAAAACAAGATGCAGTACCTTATTATAAATATGTAATTGATAAAGGAGTTAATGAGTTTTCTGAAGAAGCATTAGCTAAGTTAAGTCAATTGTACTTAGAAAAAGAGAAATGGAATACAGCAATGCTACTTCTAGTTCGTTTAGAAAAAGAAGGAAATATAGATCAGAATATCATATTTGCGCAAAGTAATCTGATGAAAGGGTATTATGAAAAGAAAGATTATGAGAAAGCCGTTACTTATGCAGAAAAAGTATTAGCTAACAGTAAAATAGATGAAGTAGTGGGTGACGATGCAAGAATTATTTTAGCGCGTTCTGCGATGGCTACTAATGATCTTGTAGTTGCTGAAGATTACTATAGTACATTAGATGATACAGCAACCGGAGAGTTAAAAGCGGAAACATTATACTACAAAGCATTTTTCCTTCATGAAGAAAAAGCATATGAAAGTTCTAATGAAGAAGTTCAAAATCTAATCGCCAATTATTCAACCTATAAATACTGGGGAGTAAAAAGCTACATTATAATGGCTAAGAATTATTATGCGTTAAAAGATGCCTATCAAGCAACGTATATCTTAGATAACATTGTAAAGAACTTTACGCAGTATAAAGATTTAATAGAAGAAGCTAAGAACGAGCTTAATAAAATAAAGAGTAAAGAAGCTAAAACTAACGAATCCATCAGTTCTAAAAAGTAAAACGTACATGAGAATGAATAAAGGAATAATACTAACAGTATTGATGTTTGTTGCGCACTTTGGTATAGCACAAAAAAAGGACAAAACAGAAAAAGCAAAAGATACTATTATTAAAACAGAAGTAGTAGAAGTTGTGACCTCTTATGCGCCTAAAGTAACAGATGCATTTAAAATAAAGAAGAAACCAGTCATTAAATTGTCTAAAAATAGCGAACGAAAAGCTTTAGAATATAAAGTACAAACCGTTCCAGTTGCTTCGAAATTTATCCCTAAGAGTGGAGTGTTAAAGGGGATTGATGTAGGAGATAGAGAGCGACTTTTTGATAATTATTTTTCACTAGGATTTGGTAATAATTTAACGCCATTTGTGGAAGGATATTTTCAAAATACCAATGCGTTTGAGTATGAATATGGAGGGAAAATTAATTTTATTTCTTCATCAGATCCGGTGGCAAGTACACCTTTAAGTAGTAGCTATTACAATGCTAGTATTGACTTATTTTTAAAGCAAGAAATGCGCTTTTTTGACTGGAAAGTTGGTGCAAACGCGTATAGAAATAAATACAATTGGTACGGACTACCAACTGATATAAACTTCACGGATTTAGCGATTAATAGAATAGAAGAAGAGCAATTATATCAGTATTACAACATATTTGGTTCTATATTTTTTCCAAACAGAACTACTGAAGAAGTTAATGGATCTATTGCTTATTTTACAGATAGCCAAGATTCAGATGAAATCCATGCTGATGTAGATGCCAAGTTTGCTATTTCACTAGGGCGATTTGGAACTAATTTAGAAGATTTACAATTAAGAACTTCGATTAATTTTGTAATGGGAGGATTTGATAGAACTTATGCTGATCCTGATCAAAAAATCAATTACAGTTTTGCTACAGCAGGAATTAACCCTTCTTATGCATTATCATTTGGTGATTTCGATATGAAAATAGGAGGAAAGGCGTATTATTCTTTTGATTTAGAAAATAGTGAAGGGAAATTTTTTGCATATCCAGATGTTGAAGCTAACTATCCAATTATAAAGAGATATGCTAATATTTATGCAGGAGTAAAGGGTGATTTAACGGTAAATTCTTATGAGGGTTTTACTTCTGAAAATCCACATGTATCACCAACATTAAATATTACGCAATCTAGTGAGGCATTCAATGTTTTTGGAGGTTTTAGAGGGATACTAAGTGGAGATTTTAATTACAATACAAGAGTAAGTTTTAAGAAGGAAGAAAGTAGAACATTTTTTGTGTTGAATGAATCATTATCTAATGGGACTACAACGGCAACTCCAGCAGGTTTAGGTTTCCCAGGTTTTGGATACGGAAATTCTTTTGATGTGGTTTACGATGACATAACTACTATTGGATTCTTTGGAGAGTTAACCTATGATGTTTCTAGAAGATTAAACTTAGGTTTAAATGTAGAATTCAATACGTTTGACGTAAGTAATTTAGAAGAAGCTTTTAATTTACCACAAGTAAAAGCAGATGTATTTGCTAGTTATAAACGAAAAAAATGGTATGCAGGAGCTAATTTATATTTTGTAGGCGATAGAAAAGGAGCACAGCGTAGTGCTGATACGTTTACAGTGATAGATTTATCTAACTATATAGATTTAAATGTAAATGGAGGATATCATTTTAATGATTTATTCTCAGTGTTCTTGCGAGCAAATAATATCACGAATAGTCAATACCAACGATTTACTAATTTTGATGCACAAGGTTTCCAAGTTATAGGAGGATTTATTTATAAGTTTGATGCATTGTTTTAATTGAAATTTTGATCAATTAATTCATAATTGATAATTTCATTAGGAGTTTCAATTGTTTTTTTGACAATTCCAATGTCTAGAGCGATATAAATTGTTGTCGTATTGTTTATTATTTCAACGCCTTTTTCATCAACAGGCTTTAAAACATATCTATAACACGTGTATGTTTTATTATGTATTACTAGTAACTCATCGTCTTTATATAAAATAACATTATGAGTGATAATTTCTGTATCAGAGATATCTTCAGTACTAAATATATGTTTTAGTGTAGTAGCTTGATATTTAAAAGGAAATTTATCAATTGTGTAAGGATGTTGCAATGAAAATAATCGTTCAATACCTATTTGACTCCATTTAAAGCGTATGATACCTTTGTTATTGTGAAAAATATCATATTTTTCACCAAATTCAGTAATTACATATTGGGTATGTTCTGATAAATCGAGAGTATCAGTAACCGTATTGGCTATGGTTGCTATTTTTGCTTTTTCTGATTTTTTATTATAGATGGATTGCTTATAGATCCATTCATTATTAACAGCTAATGGAATTAAGTTTTCATGTACTTCTTCAGTATCATCTTCTGTTTCAATATTATCTTCATTGATAACTTTCTCCACCTTTATTTTTTCTCTAGTTTTAATTTGAACTTTACATGAAATTCCTTCTGCATTTAGCTTGTCAACTATGGATTGGAAACTAGCATAGTTATCAATCCAAGCTTTTGACTCAGAAAAAATAATATTTTCATTATCATCTATTTTATCTAGTAATTCTTCCTCAGTACATTGTAATACAGATTTTAACAATGCTGTATTTTGTTTTTGATAAGGAACTTCTACATAAAAATATTCTTCTAAATTTTGGATGTCCAACTCAAAAAGATAAATCCAATCAGGGCCTATAGCAGAACCCATTCTTTGGAATAAATCAAAATTTTTAGAAATCATTAAAGGACCAACGCCAACCCATCCTGATCTTTTGGCTGGAGAAATATATTTATCTTTTTTTTGGCACCAACTAATAGAGTAGCATAGTTTATGTTCTTTTATAGTTTCTCTTAATCCACATACAGCATATGGATTTTCTCCGTTCTTGTATTCTGTATCAAAAAAAAGATCGACTTCTGTAAGAATTTTATCTAACAGTTCATCGTCTAAGTTATGCTTGTGTTCAGGTTTTAAATTTTTGATATAATCTAGAAAATATTGTATTTCTCTTGTTTCAAATGGATTAGAAGAGTTTTGTAATACAGTATGTAAAAAAGGGATAGTATCAGTGGTATGATGAACTTTAAACAATACGTCTTTGGTTACACGAAGAAGTAGTAATACTCTCTCATGTTCTTCCTTATCTTTACTCTCAGGAAAGCCTTCATATATAGAAGAGTTATATGTTTTAGTAATCCAATTAAGTATTGGAGCAGTTACTTTTTCAGATAAAATAGAGTTATCATGTTTCTTTAAGGCAATTATGTCACTCAAAGCTTCTATACCTTCTTCCCATGAAATAGTATAATCAATACATAATTGTAAAAGTTGATGAATATATTGTTCTAGTGTGTCAATACCAATACCACCTTTCAATTTTTTTATATCTTCAATACTATTTAGATTCATATATTCCGATTCTTTTGATAAGAAAGGCTAAAAGTATTGCTTTTATATAACTTTATGATAAAAAATCCGAATGCAATAATACATTCGGACGGAACAAAATAAAAGGGGATTATTCGTTTTAGTGTAATACTTTTCTAAAGAAAGCGCTTGTTTTTTCCACAGCTAAATTCACTTCTTTTTCTTGATCATAAAATGCAAATTGATGCATTGGAGAAGGTAAATCTGTTTTAACCCATACTAATTCTTTATTCTTTGAAGGAACAGTTTCGAAGTACTTTTTAGTATAATCTGGTAGCACACTACCATCAGAATGAATCATTAATAAAGGTTTGTTTAACTTAGTTGCAGAAGGAAATGGATCTAAAGTTAACCAATCTTCCCAAGTAGCCACAGCAAACTGATCTGCACTCCATTCTGGTATTGCTCCTCTATTAGGATTTAAGTAATAATCATATTCACCATACATTGCTGCTGTTTCATCAGTAGTAGAAATAGTTTTAATATAAGTAAATTCACCAGTTTCTGCGTATTTCCTCTTAGCATCTTGCGCAGCTTTAATTTTGCCTTGCACACCTTCTATACCGCCATAAAATAATTTTACGGCTTCAGCATCATGTAACCAAGAGGCTGTGGTAGCTACTGCTTTTATAGCATTATCTTCTGAAGCTGCCATTAGCGTATACATAGAACCAGCACACACACCAAATGCTCCAATATGATCTGAATCTACTTCTGGTAAGTTTTTTAAATACGCTACAGCATTTTTAATATCTTGTATTTTCATGGATGGATTTTCCCAACTGCGAGGTACACCCTCACTTTCTCCATAATTTCTAAAATCGAAAGCTAATGTGATAAATCCTTTTGTTGCGAAACGCTCAGCATATAAACCAGCCATTTGTTCTTTTACGGTTGTCCAACTACCAGAAGATACAATAGCTGGATATTGTTTTCCTTCTTTATAATTTGGCGGATAATATAAATGTCCTACTAGGTTTAATCCTTCACTTTTAAAATGTATTTTTTCCATGATTTTAGTTTTTTTGTATTGTTTTTATAACGTCTTTTTTTGGAGTCTTTCCACAAGCATTTACTACTACAACTGCTGTGAGCATAACTAGTTTTTTCATCATATTTTATTTTGAATGTTATTGTTAGTAATAGAGCTTTATTAAATTTGATCTAACAATCCGAAACCTCTTGCAGCCACAATCGGATTAAAGATTTCTACGTATTCTATAGTTTCTCCTTTGTCATTAAACTTGAAAGTGGAGTAGTAGTTATTACGATATACTCCAGCATTATTTTTTAATTTGATTATCCCAGTATATTTTACAAACACGATATTAGGATTTTCCATAGCATAGATTTCTTCAATAGGAAATGTCATTCCTTCAAAATTAGGGAATACAGGTTCCCAGTATTTTCGGATAGCTTCTTTGCCTTCTGCTCCTGTTGGAAACAATTCAGAATGATATGGATTGATGTGTTTTGCATTCTCAGCAAATAAATTGGCTATAGCATTTGCATCTTCAGCTGTTAAAGCATTAAAAAATGTATATACTTTTGCTTTGTTTCTCATTGCGGTGTCCATTTAATTTGATTTAACGTTTTTAATAGCTTCTTGAATTAATTTATCGTTACCATTTTGGTATTTATAATTGAATTTCATTAGTGTTATTTTCCAATTATTATTGATTTTTTCTAAATCAAAATCATAACTACCAACTACGGTCCAAATATTTCCATTGTTATTTTCCAAATAATGGGTTGCAGTTCCATAACAAAAAGTATGGGCTTTACTTTCATTTATTTCTGTAATGAAGTTACCTAACTGATGGTGAGTATATGTAAATCCTGGTAATACAGTTTTCCATGCAGAAGTAATATCTGTAGGCGAAACTTTAGCGGCTGAATTTCCTGTCATAGAAGAATAATCTAGAGTTACGGTATCAGCAAATAGAGACTCAACAATTTTCCAATTTCTATCATCACTATGTATAAATAATTTACTAATGGTTTCTTGAATACGTTGTGTTTCGTTTATAATTTCTGATCTCATTTCTTGTGATTTTAAATGTTGACTTGCTATTGTACATAGCAGACTTACTACTATTGCTTTGATTTTCATATCATTTATAGTTTGATGATACAAAGATCAATAAGAAGAGATAGGATGGATTTATAGAATCAAATCAAGAAGTATAAAAATCAAAGATTATTGATTTTTTCTAAATGTAGTAGGAGTTTCTCCTGTATGTTTTTTAAAGAAGGTATTAAAATTGTTAGGAGCATCAAAATGTAAAGAATAAGCAATTTCTTTACTACTCATTTGAGTTTGTAATAACCGTGATTTAGCCAATTGTAATATATGTTTTTGAATTTGTTGTTTCGCTGTATGTCCTGTAATTTGTTTCACTATTGCATTTAAATAATTTGGATGTACGGCTAATTGTTTTGCATAAAAACTAGGTGAATGTGCTTTTTTAGTGATAGTTGAATTATCGTAAAAATTAGTTTCAATCAGAGCCTGAAATCTTGATAATAAATGAATATCTGCTTTTCTAAAAGCAGTTTCAGCATCTTGTTCACTTACTTGATTATTAAAAAAACGTTTTACAAAATTTAGAAGTACTAACACTTGACTTTCAATAATAATAAGCGAATCTTTTTTTAAGTTCTGTTGCTCTTCATAAATGGCTTCATAAATAGACAACAATTTTGAAACTTCTTGGGGTTTCACTTCAAAAGGTATTGACTGATCAATCTTTAAAAAAGGAAATTCACTTAATAATTGTTGTAAATATTTAGATTGTGTGATAAATTCTTTAGAAAACATTAAATAATAGCCTTCCCAATCGGGTAAAATATCCCAAGAAATTATTTGAAAAGGAGAATTAAAAAATACCGTAGCTCCCTCAGGAAAATTTGTATGATGCCCTGAAATAGCTTTACCAGAACCTTCTACTTTTATAGCAATAGCATAAAACTCATGTTTAAAAGGAGGCATTTTAGCAACTACAGTTGGCATATTCTCTTCAAAACGTCTAATATCAAAATAAGGATGTTTTGGATTAGAAATCTGAATGGCTTTACAATAATTTACTATGGTTTTAAAGTGATGCATTGTAATTCTCTAGATGTATGAAATGTTTTCTAGTACTATTATAGTAAAAATATGTATTAACCAATCTAGGATGTAATTATTTCCATGGGTTGTTATTATAATTTTTTATATCTAATTTGATTTCACCATTATCATAAAACTTATAGGTAATTGCAGTACGATATTTATTGCCAGATAAAGCTGTCTTTTTATTGAAGTCAGTCATTACTTTAGAGTTTTGATAGGTGCTAAGATCAATAGTTTTCATAAATTTTTCACCTTCAATCGGAACCCATTTCTTACAATCATATCGTGAATAGTATACAGGAGCTATTGAAAGTACATGGTCTAAAGTATCATTATTGTTGATGATTTCAGCAATACCTTTGGTTTTATGTACATAATATGCTGCTTTATCCCAACCCATTTCCACAATATCACCCTTTTTTTGAGGAAGATGATCCTTTAAAAAACGAAGCTTTATTACAGTATCTTTCCGAGACATAGTACATTCATTAATGTTTACATATTGATATTCAAATGTTATATAATTAGGAATATGATCATGTGGAATTCCTTCAAAATCTCTTAAAGAAACGATATTGGTGGTTTCAAAAGGTAGGGTTGGATACACATAATATTTACATAGATTTCTAGCGCCAAATTTTATCGGTAACTCTGGATTTTTATGTGTAGCAATTTTGGTTACAATTATACCATATCCTTTTTCAGAATGCACTGTAATACCTATTTGAAGTGTATTAGGTTTTCCACAAGTAGCAAATACCAAAGCAAAGCTCAATACAACTAGACTTTTACAAATGTTAGGAAAGCAATTCATATTTTGTAAGTTTTATATTATTAGGATATTCATTTGGGTAATCAAACCTAAAGCCTAGGAGTTCTTTTATGGTTCTATTATGCCACTCGTAAAATAATTGTTCCCATCGGATAAGTAGTCCTTTTTCAATAGCCTTCGAATCAACAAGAATAGGCTTTCCTCTTTTGTGTCCTTGAGGAGCTAATTCTTGAAAATTAGTAACTGTTATGCCCTCAGAGTTTTTCTGAAAAACTAATTTGCCATATATCCATTCTTGTTTTTTAGGGTGAAAAAAAACAGATGACATACCATTGCGAGGTAAAGAAGCTCTCAATGTATTGAGTAGTTCTATTGGAATTTGTTTTTCATTGGCAAACTGATGAAACGCGTGATCACGATGAATAGATTTCGGTAATTTTATACCGTTTTGTATTGGACTTTTGTAGTATAAATCTGAATTTTCTCCAAAACAAATTTCATGAGTACATAATTCACCCTTTTGGTAAAATTTATATCCATATTCTCTACTTTTTCCATGTTGTGTAAAATGAAATAATGTTCTTTTCTTTTGGTGAACCCTACCTAAGGTTTCTTCATTTAGCAAATAATATAGAGGATGCCCTAAAAGGACAAATAAATTATGTATTTCAGTAGCATATAAATAATTATCTTTTATAGTATTTGATAACAAATAATGATCTAAAGTATATGAAGAAGAATTGTCTATCGAGGCTTTTAATCCTAGTTCAGAAATTGATTTAGTTATAGTATCCTTGCTAAGGAATTTTTTTTCTTTTTGAATAACAATACAACCAAACGTTTGATTCATGTATAGAGCTTTAGATTTTTATAGGAATATAGCATAATAATGATTTTTAATCTTGTTAGGTATTCATTACTATGAGATTTCAATTTAAGAAAATTTTAATTAGAATTTTTTGCGAGAAGTAATGATACGATCTGTTTGCGTGCATGCTTAGCTTCTTTAAGTTTTTTAACTAAAATCCAAATGTGAAACATTTTAGGGTATTCATAATAGCGTAATGGAACTCCGCTAGCATGTGCTTTATTTTTTAACCTTCTAGCGTCTGCTACAAATATATCATGAGTGCCTATGAAAATAGATGTTTGAGGTAGATTAGATAGATCTCCATTAATTGGACTTACTTTATAGTCCGTAACATTCATTTTTCCAGCATAACCCTTACCTGCTAATTGTAGTCCTTTTATTCCTAGGATCTTATCTTTTTTATCAATTTTTAAAATTTCTGGATTACTCATAGTGACATCAAGCCAAGGTGCTAATAATATAAGTTGATGTGGTTGAGGTGTATTTTGATCTCTTAAAAGCATGGAAAAACCTAATGCTAAACCACCTCCAGCAGATTCTCCTATAATACTAATATTTTTATGATGATGGGTAGAGATTAATTGTTGATATAATTCATTCATAAAATCATAGAGATCTTCACAGGTTGCACTTGGCGCTAATGGATAATCAGGAATTATAATAGTTGCGCTGGTTTCTTTTATTAATTCTTCCGCAAACGACCAATTGTACTTCGAAATATTCCAATAATAAGCGCCACCATGTAAATATAAAATCACTTTTTCTGAAGTATTTTGTTTAGGTTCTAGTATAAAAATTTGTCTTTTTAGCAAGCTGTCTTTATGAATAATAAAGTTTTTCCGGATAGATCTAGGTATAGGAGCTATACTTTGATCATATGTATGCTTAGTAATATTCTTTTCTATATACTTTTTAACTCTAAAGATAGAAGCCATGCTTTGAAAGAATTTCGACTTAAAACTTGCTTTTTCTTGATGAACATAAACTAGTGTAGTGTCTGTTTTTTGCTGAGCATTCATAGGAAATAATAGAGAATTTAGTGTGAGTAAACATATAAATGAGATGACTTTTTTCATAATCAGGTTTTATATCTTCACAAACTTATAGGCTATAAAAGTATTATGCATTCACTTTAGTGAATGTATAATAAAAAAGAAGTAGTATTTACTATTTATTTAGTTAGCTATTCTTTTACGAATTCTACTTAATGATTGAGGTTTCATGCCAAGATAACTGGCAATCTGATAATGTGGTATACGATTGAAAAGATTAGGTCTAGTTTTCAATAAGTTTAGATACCTTTCCTCAGGAGTGGATGATACAAATTCACTCCATTGAATTTTTGCCATATAAATTTTATCAATAGCGATTTGACGGAAAACATCTTCTAAGCGGGGAAGTAATTTTCGGAGCTCTTCCTCATAACTTTTAGTACTCACTGTTAATACGCAATCTTCAGCACATTCCCAGTAGTGTATTGATGGCATACCTTTTTCAGATTGAGGTGTAAATGTTTCACTTTCAGTATAAAATGCAGTAGATTTTTCCTCTCCATCTTTTATTAAATACTCTCTTACACAGCCCTCTACAACCATATAGCATTTGGTAGGAATTTGTCCTTGTCTTAATAAAATATCTCCTTTTTTAAATTCCTTAACTATTGTTTTTTCAACAATGAGTTCTACTTCTTCTGGAGTGAGAGGAGAAAAATTACGAACTAAATTTCTTATTTTATCTTTTAATAGCATCTGTCATCAGTATTATGGATACAAGATACTTTAATTTAATGAAAGTGAACCGTATAAAAAAGTACCAGCTTTAAGTAAAGACTGGTACAATGAGGTAGTAACTATTAATTATAATTTTATTGTTCTTCTGGTTTCGTATAGGTTACAATATCAATTCCAATTCCATTTGGATCAACAATAGCAAAATGTCTATCGCCCCATTGTTCATTTTTGATATCTACTTCCATTTTAACTCCTTTTCCTTTTAGTTCTTGGTAAATTTCATCAACATTTTCAACTTCAATAGTTAAATACATACCTTTTCCATTAAAAGGCGATTGAAAAATTGGTTTTTGACTTGGATGATTGGGAAGTAAAAAGCTAATTTCAAATGATTGATTAGGAGTGTGAAGTAATAGATAAAAATCGTTTTCAAAACGCACTCCAAAGTTTAATGTTTTTGTATAAAATTCTTTAGTCTCCTTTAGCTTGGTTGTAATTATTCCTGCATTTAGTTTCATCTTGTATTGTATTTGTGCATTTGTAAAACCTAGAGTTAATACAAATACTGTTATGATTAATATTCTCACGTTTAATGTTTTGTTGATACAAATGTAGATAGAGAATAACAGCAAGAATTGTAAAAATCGGACAAAATCTAATCGAAAGCCTCTGAAGGTGTAATACCGTAGAATGTTTTGAAACTTTTGATAAAATGAGCTTGATCAAAAAAACCTACGTCATAATAAGGTTTATTGTCTTTTAAACTTTGTTTTGAAGGTTTTCTATTTAAAATATACTGAAAGCGCACAACATTACTGAATGATTTAGCAGTAGTACCAATATAAAAGTTAAAAATTCTACGGAGTTGTCGAGGACTTAAGCCAGTATGTAATTCTTTTTCAGTATCTAAATATCCATTTTTAAGAAAAATCTTTTGTAACGCATCTAAAAAACGATGATCATAATTAATTTCCTTGTTTTTTAAATAGCTGATGATTTGATTGTTTATGTTTTTGGAGATGATTTCAAATGAGTCTGAAGATGTTATAGTTGTATGAATCCAATTGGAAAAATTAGGTAAAACTTCATTAAGTTCTAGAGACTGATTACTTAATGTTTTGGCATCAATACCAAATAGAAGGGGAAAAGCAGAAGGTAAAAATCGGATTCCGATGTAATCAAACTCTTTTCCAATCTCGAAATGCGTATATTTTTTACAAAAACCCATTATGAAATTTTCAATTGGTTTTTGATGGTTAAAAAAAATATCGATGCATCCGTCAGAAACCACTCTGTATTTATAATTTTCCGATAACTTTTTCTTGGTTTTCAATTGCCAAAAACAATAAACATAATTTTCAATTGTTACGCTAGGTGAAATTTCTCGATAACTAATTTCACTATTAGTAATTGATACTGTAGGTTGAATAGGTTTATAATAGTCTCTTAAAAATTTTAATATGTGGTTTTCTTTTTTCTGCATGCTGTTCAAAAATGATCAGAAAGTAAGATTATATATTTAGTTCCTTTTGTCGTAATGACGAGGAAACGTTAAAGCAAATTCTTTCATTTTTTGACGATCAATTTTCTTTGTAATTTCATAGTTTTTACGATAAAGGTACTGAATCATTATTGGATATTCATCTTTAAAATTGGCAGATTGTAATTCCTCATTTTTATATTCAAAAATATTAAAAGTCCAATAATTATGTTTATCATATCCATTTAAGCCCATGGTGATGATTTCAAAATTACCATCTCCATCAAAATCTCGTTCAGTTCTGTCAGTATCTATCATATCAGAAAAGGAAACCTTAATGAATTCTTGATTTTGGGTTTGAAATAGATAAATGATTTTAACATTGAGCCCCGCAATTCCGTTTCCTAAGTATGAGGTTATAATTTTCAGATCTTGAAGTCCATCTCCATTGATGTCTGCAACACGTATTGGCTCGTGTCCTGTATTTAGTGTTGTGAAAATCATATCTTCTTTAATTTTTTGGATTTGTGTGTTATTTCGAAAAACACGAATTAAAGAAGTTTTATGGTTTGATGTAAATGAGGTTAATTGTATTGTTAAAGCCTCTTTATTATCGAAAAACTGATCAATTTTTAACGTATGATGAACTGCTTGTTTTGTATCAGTCCAATCATATCGTTTCCAATTGTTATATTTTTGATATGTTGGTGATGGGTATTTTTCAAATGGATATTGAGCAAAGATAGAAAAGCTAGTTAGTGTGAGTATACTAATTAAAATAGATCGCATTATTGGAGTAAGTATTATATTTTATATTTCGTTATTACAAATTACACAACCTTGATAATGTTTATATATCTTATGTTTTTCACATTGATCATACTTCATAATTTCTCCATCAAATTCAAATAAACCTTCTTCCCAATCGTTGTTTCCAATGTTTTCAGAAGTAAATGAGTGTATCATATTTTTAAACATATTTAATTTTTCAAAAAGGAAACTGGTATTGGGTTCATAAGACAAGTACTGCCAATTTCGTTTTGTATATACCGAGTCTATAACCTTAAGAATAAAAGTCTTTTGTTGTTCGAATTCTCTAGTATTCCAAATAATTTCTGAGATATCAAACCCTTCGACGCCCATACCTAAAATAACCCAATCACGTTGTCCAAACCAAATCATAAGATCCTTTTCAAATTGTTTTTTTGCAAGGTCTGCGCCTGCAAGACAAAATGTTTCAATAAATACAGAAGTTAATCCATTACTCATCCGTAGTATTTCATTATTTACTTTTGTATTAGTGAAAATGTTTGCCATTAGTTTGTTTTATGTTTTTTATAGATTTCCTCTTTAATATAATGAAACGAACTAATTTAATACTTATGAGTATGATTAGGAATATAGATCCGTAAAATAGTTTCATAAGATTATTAATACCTTCATCAGTTAGACCAGATGTTGTACCACCTGCTGGAGAGACTCCGAAAAAAAGAAAAAGTAGCGTAACAACAATGAGTAGGTTTACGAGTGTATTAAACATCTTTTTCGAATTTTTAAATCAAACATAGTATAGTTGCTGTATTCAAAGTTATTTAGAAATAAAATGTATTTCATATACCAATAACAGATATTATAAAACTAGTGTTTTATCTACTTTCTTTATACCCAATATTCAGTGAAATTTTATAGTATTTTAGCTACAGGAAGTCAGTTCTTGGGGAGTATAGTTTTCATTATTATCCTAGTTAACTTATGAACCAAAAAACATAAGATTAATAATACTGTACCAACTATAATTGGTAATATTCCTCCAAAGGTAAATTGCATTCCTATTACAAACCCTAATAAGTATTCAGGTAAATACACAGGTTTAAAAAAGGCAAATAGAATAGGAGTAAGAATAAAATACCGTAAGATATTAGCTAAATTGAATTTCCATAGTAATGATGCAGTGATTCCAAATAATAATGCAAATAAAAATGCTCTTAAAATCTTAGCATCATAATTTTCAAGTTGTGCTGGTTCAAGCTTTATAATAGTATCTCTTCGTTTACTTATTAAAACAACACTTATCCAGGAAAGTAATGGAACAGTTACTAATCCCCACCAGTTTGAAATACCTGGTAAATCTTCTCTTGCAAGTAAATGATGCGTAATTACGCCGCCATTAAAGTATTCAAATAGAATGAACAAAAGAGTTAAAAAAAATACACTTAGTGTTACTAGAACTTTATGATCTAAAATTGATTTTGCTTCCATAGATAATTGTAGTTGGTTGTTGTAATTTTTTAGGAAGACGAATGTTCTGGTGTTTTGTTACTGATGTTTAGTAGTTTAATGCAGGTTTCATTATAGAGTACATAACTTTTTAGTTCTAATATTTTATGCTATACTTTTCGCTTCTTTAAGTTTAGCATATTTAATGACAGGATTAAAAAAGTTAATGATAGTAATTCGAAAAATACACGTAACCAATGATAATGTTCCCAATTGCTTAGTACTGCTTGCAATTGATTGGGAGTAAAAGCAGCTTCATAGAATAGTTGATTGATTTCTTTAAAATATATATAAAAAATAGCGATAACTAGAAATGCAAAAAGTGTAGAAATAAGAGAATATCTTAAAGCAAGAGGTTTTTTATAATAACAATAGATACTAGCAAATAACGGAATTAATGTTGCTATAATAGTTAGTATGGTATAAAAACGACCTATTATTGGCCCAAACTTAGCATAATAGTTATAAAATTCTATATGAGATAATGTTTTCCAATAAGGTACTAAAATACATCCTTCTGTAATTTGACTACCTAAAAAAATGGAGAAAATCCCAATTAAAATAAAAGATAAAATATGATTCATTGCATTTGAATTATGAGTGAATACAAATTTTATCATAGTAAGGAATACTTACATTTACATATGTAATTAAAATTAAGGATTACTTAACTTTTTCCGAATTCGACTAAGTTGGGTTGGAGAAATACCTAGATAAGAAGCAATGTAATATTGAGGAATAATAGTTTCTATAGTAGGAAATTGTTCTCTCATAATTAAATACCTCTTATCTGCATTCAATATTGCCATTTCAATTTCTTTTTGTTCTTTTTCCAAAAAATAAAACTCAGCTATTTTTCTACCTAATCTTTCTAAATCATGAAATTTAGTATACAGCTTTTCTATATTAGTAAAATTAGCCACCAAAATTTCACAATCAGTAAGTGCTTGTTGAGCTATTTTATTAGTTTGTTTCGTAAGTAAAGCGCTGTATGCACCAATTATAGAAGGTCCTACAAAAAATTGCTTGGTATATTCTTTTCCATCTTTGTTTAAGAAAAAAGCCCTCACAATGCCTTTTTTTAAGAACCCAATTTGTTTTGCATATTCACCTTCTCTAACAAAAAACTCATTTTTTTTCAGTTGAAAAGGTGTAAAATATTTTTGTAATTCTTTAAAGGTATTATACTCAATTGTGCTTATGTTATTTATGTAGGTTAAAAGTTCTTGCATGTATGAGTCAATTGATTTTAATACTATGAATAGATATATTGAAAAACTCTAATTTTTAAGAAAAATATAGCTTGAAAAAGTATTAGTTGTTTGTTTTGACACTAAAATAAGCATTTTAAACACATTGTATTACTCTATCTTAATTCATAAATATTGTAAAGAGTATATTTCATTGTTATAAATAAAACTAACTGAAAACAGTGTAGTACGCCGAAAGATAAATCTTTTCTTTTGTTAACGATATTTTGAATTATTTTGTACATGAGGTATTTCGTTCTTAAAAGTGTTGTATTTGTCCTATTGATTTTTGGATGCAAAAAAGAGGAAACTAAACTTCAACAACAATCCTCTATTTCAATTCAACAAAGGGATAATACATCTAAAGAGGAATTAATATATATAGAAGGAGACAATATTTGGGTACGATCGAAACCTAAAAAAGGAAAGGTTATTCTCAAATTAAGTAATGGTGTTGTGTGTACTCTTCAGAAGAAAGGAGATTTAGATACTATAAGAGGATATATAGATAATTGGTATCAGATTAAGTATAAAGATAGTATAGGATGGGTGTTTGGTTCTCAAACTACTTTAAAATCTGAAGATAGTAAAAGAACTCAATTGTTTTTACAACAGTCGAATCAATTTTTAGAAGCATTAATATCTAAAGATTTTAAAACATTAAATAGTTTAATACTCGAAAACGAACCTGTGCATTGTGTATTAGCTACATCAACAAATGATTATTTACGTACTACAATTACTAATGATCTTGAAAAAACGACAGAAAAGTTTTACGATGTTAAAGATCTATTGAACTACATACCTAAAATATATACTTCTGAAAGTAAGATATCATACCTTAATTTACTAGAGAACGAATATGCAAGAGAACCATATCCTATTACTACATTTGGAGTGTTTTATGAAAGATTGTATGATGGCAACAATTATATTTCTAGCTATGAAAAATGGCAAATTGAATCCGATTTGATAGTTTCAGATAATCCTGAACAAATTAAGAATGAACATTTAAAATATGTTAAAAGGGAGAAGGAAACACAATTCAGATTAATAGTTGCACTAGTAAAGCCTACAGATGATGATCCTTTGTATCAATTCTATTTTTATTTTAGAAAGGGAAAGTGGTATTTATCCGGAATACATCATCCCTCGCGTAATTAATATGTTGATATTTATTCTAGTCAATTATTGATTTTAAAACATTATTTAAGAAATAACACACCAGTAACTTCACTTATATCAAATCCAAAACTAATCTTTTTACCTTTTTCATTAATTGTAGTGTTCAATGAGTTGTAATAGTTAAAATTTGCTCCGATCTCTATTTCTGATTCGTTACTATCACTACTACTAGTATTTTTAAGAATTAGAATATTTCCAAAATCATAAAGTACATGAACCTTTTGATCATTAAAATATTTTGTGCTATGCGCTCCGTGTAATGCTTTTTGCTTTTCGCTTTTTAGCGATATATCTTTAGATTTCTCAAATTCAGAAATAGAGAAGAGTCTATCAACTCGAAATGAATCTGCATTGATTGATGTAAAATCATACTTGTCTTTAAGAATATATTTTTTTATTTGATGAAGTTGTTTAGGGGTTGTTTTAGAAAAGAATATGTTATCCCAATACTTTGCTTCTTTAAAAAAAGGTTCATAACTAACTGCTTCATTATAATCTACATCTAAAACTTTTGTGGTAAACTCAATTATCTTACCATTAGAAATAATACAAAATCCATATGTTATTTTCATAGGACTATAAGCACCCATTTCATTTTTGGTAAAACGTGTTTTACAAAGAATTTCTCCCTTTTTGTTAATAGCTATAGGTTGTATCTCTGATTCAATTGTGGAAGGACCTGTAATATCTGCTACAGAATTAAAAGCTAATAACGTGATTACAAATAAAAGAGATACTATTTTTTTAATGCGCATTATTATTTGGTTTGTAGTTTATAGCTGTTAATTTTTAGGAATAATTGCATAAAAACATTAAATAATCACTCCAACGTATAATTTATAAGCTCCATATAATAAGAATCTATTCTAATGATATTATTTATTTCCTGATCAGATAAATTAAGATCTATTCCAATGGATTTCATTTTTTGTTTTAAGAATGCGGTATTTTCTCTACTATCATCTAAATAGTTCTGATGTTTTGCATCTTTTGCTTCAATAAAGTCGCCTTGAAACTGGATTAGTTTTAAAAGTCTTGAAGGTGAAATCTTCTTTTTAATTTCGGTATCTAAATTTAAGTGTATGATTCTTTTTGCTTGTTCTTCATCATACAATTTATCTTTAAAAACTTCTTCGGTAGGTACTATAAGTTCAACAGTTTTATCTTTAATTGTAATGTGCTCGATTTTTAGACGATCTGAAGTTTTAGGATCAACAGTATCAAAAACAGTAGGTGTATTCATAGAGTTTTCTTTGCTTTTACAAGCTGATATAACAACAGTTAAAACAATAATTAATAGTTTGTTAAACATCACTAGAACTAAATATTTATACAAAAATAAATGTAGTAATGTTATTATACCACACGGTTTTCAGTGAAAACTTTTAAAATGAAGTAGTTTTTATAATATATCTCAAATAAGAAATTATATTCATCGTTGTTAGGTCGAGCGCAGTCGAGACCCTATTATTGTAATAATTTTGATAAAAAAACTCTCAACAATATAACAAGTTTTTTGTCAAATTGTTAGTTTTTAAATTGCTTTTATGGTATTTAGGTTGTACCAGCCATTACCTAGTTGTAAAAGAACTTAAAAAGTATAAAAAGAAAATCATTCAAAATGAATAATAATGAATATACTTAACGTGAGTTCTTATGTTTAACTCACGTTATTTAATACTAAAAGTTCAGCTTCATCAAGCCATTTTTTACGTTCTTCAAGAGTACTATCTACAACTACGGTAAAAACTTTTCGTATAGTATTTTGTATGCCACAAAATTCAAAAACACAATTTTTCCAAATAAGATCTAACGGATTTCCAAATATTTCTCTTTCTCTATCATCCGTTGTATTAGCAGTATTTAAAACGATAACTTTTTGTAGTTTTAATAAACCTATTGATGCTCCTCCTTCTTCACCTTTAGGAAAAGTATAAGCGATATTAAATTTAAGAACTCTATCAATCCAACCCGATAATAATGCGGGAGGTTTTCCCCACCAATTAGGATGAACTATGATTAAAGCGTCTGACTGAAGTAAATCGTCTATATAACCTTCAAGAATAGGATCATTTGTGTTTCCTGTAATTTCCTCGTAGGTTAAAATAGGATTAAATTTTTCTTTATATAAATCATGAAAAATAATTTGATGTCCATTCTGTATTAATGCTTCTTTAACTCTATTTGCTATTGCATGATTGAAGCTATTCTCATTAGGATGACATACGATTATTTGAATTTTCATTGGTATTATTTTGATTTATAGTTTTTTATATGAAAAATGGAACTAGTGCGATATGATTTTAATTTTTAAAGATAAATAAACTATAAGGTTATGGATAGATAAGTTCACTATTTAACAGGTAACATTTAACGATCCATCATATCATTTAGTGGGAAGAAATATTACACCTGGAGGATGTGCCCTTGAGAGTTTATCATGTAGCACTTGATTAATGATGATGAGTCTTGGTTTTTCTTTTAACCTAAAAAGCATGGTGTTTTTAGTTAATTTAGGGTCAATTTTTGAATATCTTATTTTGAGATAGTTGATCTGTAAAATACTGATAGATTATTCTTTGATCTCAATTAGAGGATCTGTGTCTAGTAATTTAATATCATCAGGTATTGGGGCATAACTTCCTTCGATAGACCCTAAACATTCTTTACCAGTCGTTTTATCAATGTAATATTGACCAAAAGCTACTTCATTATCTAAATAAATAGCATACATAGTTGATTCTTCTATAATTTTAGTATCAAATCCAGAGTGTGGTAAATTGAAAGCTTTTACCACAAAATCAATTTTCTTTTGATCTTTAATGTTTGGATGATATAATTTTTCAACACCAAAAAAGTCAAAAGGAGCAACACTTTTAGAAGTTAGATTTACTTCAAAGTCATATGTTAAGTCTTGCTCTTTGTTACCAAGAGGAACAAATTTGATGATTCGTTTATAGTAAACAACGATTTTTTGAGAATTTCTCCATGCAGAAATTTCATACAATGAAGCATTGAAACGAAAGTTTGGATATTTAGTAGCCAAAATTGTATTCGCTTGAATGATAAGCTGATCTTTATTCAACGTCATTTTATTGTTTTGAGCAAAGTTTGAGAGACTAAAAATAAAAATTAAAGGTATAAACAGTCGTTTCATCATGCTTCATGGTATTTTTACATTAAGGAATTAAATTCTTCAGTAGGAATCATTCTTATTGCAACCATTTCTTTTTCAATTAGAAAATCTCTTAATTTTTGATTGATAATGATCAAATTAGGTTGTTCTTTTAATCTGAATATAGCTAGATTATCTGTTTTAGTTGAGTCAATTTGGAAATATTCAATTCTTGCAGGTCTATCCCATGGTTTTGCATTCCAATCATACCCCTCAACACAAGCTTTTAATCCAATAATATTTGTTAAATGATAGCCGTATTCTATTTCATTCGTTGCTGGATCTAACATTTCTGTGGGTTGAGACTGATAATTTTTCACCCCAAATTCATCAAACGCATCTAATAATTCATCCCTGAATAATGGAAGAATTCCTCCCATCATGTGACCACGAAAACTACCACTACCTAAAGATAATTCTAGTTGAATTTCTTTTTTACTGTAATTAGGTTGTTTCTCACCAGTCATGGTATTCATTATCTCAATTCCATTAGGAACAGACATAACTGTAGCCAATCCTTTAACCCTTAAATCGGCGAATAGTACGTAATAGTTCATTAAGAATAATATTTAGCGGTAAATAAAACGTTGATTAAATCACTATTTTCTAAAGTCTCAGCATATTGTTTTACAAAGGCATCAATAATAGTTTGTTCCTTTTCATTAGGATATTTTAAACGAGCATAATCTCCATCTCTTTCAAGAATGTTTATGAATGCCGTAATATCTTCTGTATCTGTATTTACAAGTGCTTCTTTACATTGATTCATGACTTCTTCATCAAGATTATCCGATGTATTTCTGATGATAGTATTAAACATTAAAACGAAATTTCTTCCTCCAATGTTTCTAGAAGTAAATGTATCTAAACCAATAGCAAGTAAATCTGGAAATATTGTTTGGGTTCCTTTTTGAGCAATAGCTTTAGTTATGTGTACGTAAGCTTCATTTTCTTTGTTTGTTTTTAGAAGCGCTATTAAATCAGTATCCATTCCTTTTATACTGAAGTATGGGAGAGCTCTAGTTGCCCAACGCGGGCTTTTTTGTGCTCTAGCTATAACTATATCAAAATTACTTCTTTTTTCTAGTTCTAAATGTGCAATTCCTCCTATGTCATTCAATGCTTGTGCAGCAGCAGAAACGCACTGTGGATACCCACTTTTAAACTGATTGATAATTTTAGGAATAGCTTTTTCTGCTTTTTGTGTTCCTAAACCTTTTAAAGCCTCTCTTGCTACAAGTTCTCTTTCGTAATCTAAAAAGTTTAAAAGTATATCTGTAATACGTTCGTCTTTAAACCAACGTAAAGCAACAATAATATCATGAAGTTCGTACGCATCTATATCTTCAATTTGAGTACTTGCAATCAAATAATCGACTGCTTCAGAAGCTTCTTCTGCTACGATTTCATGTTCATAAAAAAGTTGACCAACAGTTTTTAAAAGTTGATACGATTTATCTTGTAAACAAGGAGACAATAAAGCAATCTCTTCTTTGTTTCCTATTTTGGCTAAAACTTCGGAAATAGCCTCTAACCTTAATTCAGGAGACAGTATATTTAGGTTAGCAAGATTAGCTATTTCTGGTAATCTAGGTTTTACTAAATGAATAAAATCGTAGTGTCTTGCTAATCCAGCTGCTCCATTAATAATGTGATATGGATGATCTTGTTTAAATCGGAATTGTAATTTATCTCTAAAATCCTCAATACCTTCAGGATATTTTAATGGAGGAGGAGCCATGCTTAAAACAAGTCGTTGTTTTTTATCGCTTATGTTTTCATCTTGATATTGATTGTCATGCATTAGAGTGTCAATAATGTTAATCAGAGCATCGTGAGCCTCATGATTTTCAGGTAAATCTTGTAGTGCGATAGCACAAAGTTCTTGATAATCTTCTAAAGCATCTTTTCCGTGAGAATTCAATGCCCATACTATAACATCCGCAATTATTTCTACAGGAAGCTCAGCAATTAAGGTTAAAAAACTTCTGTCTAAACGACTTAGATGCTTCGCATCCATGTAGCTATACTTTTTTTTCCATGCTTCAATAATAAAGTTATTGTAGTTGGCAGGAATTCTATTCTTTATGGCTTGACATAATGGTACAAGTCCAGTAAAATCTTCAGCATCTAGGTTTTGAGAAACTATTTTAAACACATGAAACAAAGCCTCTTCGCTAATTTTATCCCATTTGGATTCTAATAAGTAAGGAAGTGTTGTCTCATCATCGCCATAATAATCTTCCCATTCAATTATTGATACAGGAATTTCACGTTCTATTTTTAGTAATAGATTGGAAATAGCTTCATAGTCTTCTCCAGATAAAGTAGCAATGATAAGATCCTCTTTCTCATTATTTGCTTCTACAATAGCTAAAAAATCATCATCTTTCCTATATCCACGAAAATCTCTATCATCCTTAGCCATTTGACGATAATCTGTATACTCTTCTAAAGCGATGGCTTGATTTAAATGATGTAACATTTTTTCCTTCTCTTCTTGTTTAGCGTAAAAACAAGCGAGATTATAATGTGCGCTGGCAAAATCCGGATAGAATTCTAGTGATTTGTGCATGCTGGCTATAGCTTCTTCTTTTTTATCTAGATACCAAAGACATAAGCTTAATCTTTTATGTGCCAAGAAACTTTCTGGATCTTTAGTTAATGCTTGCTCTGCAAAATCTAACGCTTTGTTCCATTGTTTTCTTAGGGAATAAAATAAAGATCTATCTATTAATTCATTTGTATTCATAGTCTTAGTGTTTGTTTTTAGTAAGTATGATTAAATATTTGAACCTTAAAATCGTCTGTAGTATTCAACTCTTTTCTAAATAATTCTTTATTTAAAAGCAGTCCTTCGGTAAGTAACTCTTTTTTAGTTCTTGCATCATTAGGCAAAGGTTCTAAGAATGAGTAATCTAAATTATTAGTATCAAGAGTAGTTTCTTTCATTTCATGTATGTTATGGTATGAAAAATCACCAGCACTAAATTTTAATCTCTGTACTTCATTTTCCTCGCGATAGGAATCAGTGAAATCTTCTCTATATTTTTTTAGTGTAGCTTCAAACGCTTCTTCGGAGTTCGCAGATAGTCTGCCTACATCAATAGCTATGATATAAAACTTTTGGTCTTTATTGGATTTTCCAAAATTATAGATAGCAGTTAACCAATCTGTAAGTTGTGATTTTATAGCGTCTGTATTTACAAAGTCGAAAGGAGATTTTGGATTTCCTTCTAAAAAAGATTCCATCATGCCAAGATAAGCAGGTTCATAACGAATACTTTTAGCTTCTTTTAAAGCAGTTCCGTATTCACCTTCTTTATTTGGATCTGCTCCATAAGTAAGTAATAGATGTGCCATTTTTAAATTTCTATTTCCTGTAGCTTT
This sequence comes from Tenacibaculum agarivorans, assembly GCF_001936575.1. Lineage (GTDB taxonomy): Bacteria > Bacteroidota > Bacteroidia > Flavobacteriales > Flavobacteriaceae > Polaribacter > Polaribacter agarivorans. The sequence goes on along the minus strand of NZ_MSMP01000009.1, from coordinate 34,998 downwards.
TTGAAGTGCAGTTCTATTTTGATGCATAATATCTACTGGAACTCCAGCTTCTAAAAGACTTTTAACTTCCGCTGTATTATCATCTTCACTAGAAAAGCGAATAAATGATTCAGCTAATACATCTTCTGAAGAATTTTTAACGATTAAAGAAACTACTTGAGCATTACCTTGATGATGAATGTGAGACGTAGCTGCTAATTCAACAGGGCTTACTCCATAACCATTAGGAGCTGTTAGCCTTAATTTATCGAGTTTACCTCCTTGAGTAAAGTAGTCTTGTATAAAGTTTACATCACCATTAATAATTGCTGTTGTTAATTTTTCTTTCATATGTTACTTTTAATTTTTTATTGAAACTTCATGGATTCCTCCATTACCTTGAATTAGAATTAAACTCTCACCAGTATAATAACAACCATAAATAGTTGAACTATCTTCACCATATACTTCTATAATTGGTAATTCTTTGGTGTAATTTATGGTTGGATTTCCGCTTATATCAATACTACTGATATACGTTTTGTATTTTTTTTCTTTATTGATTCTTTTGAGATCTAAATGAATAATGTATAGTGTTTGGTCTATTAATTCCCAACCTCTAATACAGTGGTTTTTTAATATTCCTTTTGATATTTTTTTGATGTTGTTATTAGAAATGTCAAAATGATTTACACCCATCCAAGTATCGCCTCCAATTTCTAAAACTAGCATTCGGTTATCAGTAAGTAATACAGGATATCCAATACCATTATCTACAATTTTTTTAGCTGCTATTTTTTGTGGATCATCCGGATTTGTAATGTCCATAGCAAAAATTGAATTTTGATTAATCCAGTATATTGTGTCTTTTACAACCTGAGTATAGAATGCACCATTGTAAACATCGTCTTCGTTTACAGGAATTACATAGTTAATTTCTGGATTTGGATTTTCTAAAGTTGGAATATCTGAGACTTGAAAATTGAAATGAATTTTATCTTTATGCGTCTCTGATATTTGGATGTATAATTTATGTTGAGCAATACAAGCTCCTTTTATAAAACCATTTTCTGTTTTTTGTAATGCTACAGTTGGATTTTTAAGGTTCTCAAAATTTATAATTGCGATTCTATTTCCTCTTTTGGCTATTAATACTAATTTTTGATCTACAAATTGAAAACTAGGTTCGTAAAATCGCCCTCCTAGTTCTATTGAGGCTATTTTTTTGAAATTAGCATCCCACATATCTAAAATAGTATCTTCTTGTATACTAAATAATAGATTTTGATACCATTGTATAAAATGTATCCAATCTCTGTTATAATCTGTATTTAAAATGTTTGCTTTTATAGTCATGTTTTGTTGGGTGATAATGAATAAAATACTGGTTTTTAGTTCCAATAATCAAATACTAATTGATTCATTCCATTTATAGTATTTTCGTAATAATCAAACTTCTTTATGTCTTTAGGAACTAAATTAAAAGACCACAACATTTCCATATAAAATTCCTGAAAGTCTATAGTAGTATATGTTTTAATTTCATAGTTTTTTCTAGAGTTTTAGTAAACGTTACAGCTCATACTTATGTTCTTTGCTAGTATACCAATCATTAATAGGCCAAATATCTGTCCACCAAGTAGCAGCGCTGTAATTGAACTTTTCTAAAGGTTGTTTAAAAAAAGGTTTGTCTTGGTATGGCTGAAAGCATGGTTCTTGAAAAAATTTGTCTTTATCAAATGAAAAGAAAGCACGTAAAACATATTCCATCATCGTTTTAGTGTCCTGTTTATTCGCAAAAAAGCAAGCAAGATTGTAGTTTAAGTTACCATGTAGTATAACATATCTAGCTTTTAGATCTAATTTATTTAGTAAAGTATCTACTAATAACTCATTTTCTTTGCTATAGGGTTGTTCAGAAATAACAGCTAATAGATTTGAAATTAAATCGGTAAACTGTGGCCAATCTTCTGTGTAGTATATATGTTCTGAAGCGGCTACTAAATGTATAAAACATAGTAAAGCGGTTGTTTTATTAGCACTATAAAATTCTCTGAAAATAGCGTCATACTCTTGCATTAATGCTAGATATTCCCATTCATCATCTTCTATATTTACCATAGGAATATTGCCAAGCGCTATGGTTAAATTTTCGTCTAATAGTGCTTGTTTTAGTTGAGGTATTTGATCAAAAGTATATCCAGACATTTATATTTTATTTTAAAAAAACTCTTTTAAGCATGGTTATTTAATGATCAATTATCACTAATTAACAAAGGCCATCTATCTTGCCTTTGTATAAAGAAATACTTAGGTTTTTTAGTAGTAATTTGTGCATAAGCTTTTGCTAAGAAGGACATTAATTTTAAAGTGAAAAGTTCATTGTAGACTTCTGAGAGCTCAATAAAATCACTTCCTGAAGTTTGAATACAAATATCATCGCCTAATCCAAAAAACACATTCATATCCAATTCGTACCAAGAATCTAAAACATTACCAGTAAAAAGATAGTCTAATTCATAAGTTTGTCCTTCTAAAAATGGATTTTCTCTTTCTAAATGACCATTAGAAACTAAAAAATCATAGTTTACTTCGCATTTTTCATAAGCAATGCCAGTAGCATGATCAGGTTCATCCCCGCCATCATAAAACCAAGAAAATATCATGGCATTAAAAGAAGTATCTTGAGTATTGATATTTGTGATAATATCTGTTAACTGCGATTTATAATCGCTAACCATAGTATTTTCATCAAAATCATTTAGTATTTCCTTCACTTTTTCTGGAGTTAAAGGTAATTCAATACCCTGTTGATCTTTCACTAATACGGGAGGAGATAAAAGTTGCCACAATTGTTTTTCTCGTGCTGCAATTTGGTCTAAAATTGATGTAGTCATAACTATTTTTATTTGCTAAAGTTTATTCTATTTATTTTAAAACTCTTTTTAAGTACAAATCACTTTCTTGATTAGAAATTATTAGTATTTTTTGTCTGTTCTTTAGTTCATATGTTCCTGTGTAGTTAATTTTTGTACTGTATTTCCATACCCATTCATCACAACAAGCCTCTGTGCACAATCCACCAAAACCCAAGGTATCGATAATTGTTTTTTTAATAGTTTTAGCTTCAAAACCACAAGTATTAACTCCTAAATAATAAGAGAAAGTTGACTCTGATATTATAAGGTCAAAAGCAACAGAATCTGGTGGAGTCATAGTTAATGTATCCTCCACTATTTTAACCAGTTTCCACTTTCCAATTAAACGTTTATCTACTTGAGGATTTACAGAACTAAATATGAATGTAATGATCAATAGATAAGTTGTACGAATAAAAATTGTTGTCATCATTTTTTTGAATAATGATAAACCTTAGCTTATGTTATCATGTGTTTCTGTAATCTTCAAAAAAAAGAAAATTTAAGTATTGAAAACTACACTGTTTTCAGGGGTATTTGTTCTTAATGTCTATTATTTAAGTAAGTAGAATATTTTGTAACTGAAATAGGCATCTTATAATACTATAGTAATCACTTCTAATAATTTTATACTACTTTGTAAATTTACCGCTATTTTTATCAGCTAAATAAAATGTTAGATTTTTATTGCTGACAATCAGTATCTATTGATCACATTTGATGTTGCTAAAGATTTTCTATCTGTGCTATTTTCTAATACATATCTCATCCTTTCTGCTTGTCCCTTTGTAAACATGTTCATACAGGCATCAGGAGAATAGTCCATATAATTATGTATTAAAATAGATGATTCTCCGTTACATGATAGTTCGGTATTATCACAATCGGTATTGCTATGTCCTACAGGAGGTGTATCTTTCACATAATCGTCATATTCTAAACAGTCAGAACTTTCCTTTTTTCCCCATAAATGTTCTAAGCCTAAGAAATGCCCCATTTCATGTGTAAGAGTTCTTCCTAGGTTTATTTTACTGTCAATATCTGATTTTCCAAAATGTAATGTGTTAATAAAAATACCTGTTCCAATAGTATTTAATGGATTTTGTAATCCTGGGATTTTAGCATACGGAAACTGAGAGCTTCCTAAAAATAAATCTTTAGGTCCTTTTAAAACCCATATATTTATATACTTTTCGGGATTCCAGTAAGCATATTGAGGAAGTAAATCGAAAGGTAAAGGTGGATTATCAGGATCAGTCTTTATAGTTACATCATAAGAATTTATTCTATTGATACCTTTAGTTTTTTGCCTTTGAGGATCAATTTCAGCTAATTTGAATTCAATTTTAGTATCTACTCCTAGTACGTGAGTATTGTAACCTAAAGTTCCCTTTCTTTTTCGAAAATCATTATTAAGAGATTCTATTTGCTCAAAAACTCTATATTCGGATATATTAGATCCGTCACCAACTTCTTCTCCACTATGTATTATATGAACAACAATGGGTAAGATAATAGTATCATTAGGCTCATTATTCAGTTTAACTCCTGTATCTTCAGAACTACAACTAAGAAAAAAAAGAAAAATAAAAAATGATACTGTTTCTTTCATAATACTTTATTATTAAGTCAAATTGTTTTTATACAATGCTTAGGGGTTAAATATTTAATAATCTCATTTTTATCTAGGTATTAATTTATAATAGTTCCTTTAATTTTCATATCAACAGTTTTATATCCAACATCATTAATGAATTTGTCAGTAGGGAAGTTTACAATTTTCCAAGAGTTTTCATTGAAATTAAGGTTAAATCTTGCTACTGCTTCATATTGTCCGATAAGAGGTGTATTATTTACAATAATATTTACTAAGCCATTTTCATCAGGGTTAATGTTTCCACCACTATTTTTAGTTAGAGTAGCAGTAAAAATATTGTTTAGCCCAGTTGCAGGGGATATAACATCTGAATATTCGTTAGGACTCATTGTTGAAATAGGGTAATTACCATTATTCGTCCAACTAGTAACTCCTATGCCGTTATAGGTATCACCCATTTTCAAATCTGGTATTACAATATCTTCTGTGAAAATAACTGGATGTTGTGTGTCAACAATTATTCTATAGGTTATTGAAGTTGTCGAGTTACTTACTTTAAAGTCAACAGTATTAGGATATTTAAAGTTTATACTTTTTCCAGTTTCTACAGGGTATTCTTCAAAATCATCATTATTAACCCTGTATTCAATTTTAGATCCATGATACTTGATTGCGGGTGTTAAATCAGAGAAATCTATTGTTTTTGGAAACAAACAAAATAAAAGAGAATCTACAGATTGAAGTGATATGGACTCTTTTATAAAATCAATATTGGTAAAAGCAGAGTTATCATTTGCTAATAACTCAAAATCTGTTATTGAAAGTTTTTGTTCCTGTGGAGTAGAAGAGATGATTACTTTTACATTGTAATGTATACTTTTTTTAGAATTGGCTATTGAAGTAATAGTATATTTAACAAATTCCGTTTGTGAAAATAGTACTTGTGCTCCAACCGATGGTGAAATGTTAAAGTCACTACCATTTATATTTACAGACTTGAGGGAAAGATTTAGAGAAGTTGTAGTATGTGGTAAAGTAATAATAATTTTACCTTCTTTAATTTCTTCATTATTTTCAATTATAGGCTGTTCAATCTCAATATTTAGATAGTTAGTTTCAGTTAAAAGAAAATTAGTTAATCTAGCTTCTTTAAGATTAACGTCTTCAAAAAAAATAGGAGAGTCATCCTTTGAGTTACTACAACTAGAAAGTATAATTAAAGTAAATAATAAAAGGTTAAGCTTTATTGAGATTTTCATAATTATTACCGATTTTTTATTTTCAAAGGAAGAAAATTTAAGTTTTGATGACTACACTGTTTTCAGGGAGATTTATGATTTTTTTTTAGTGATAAGTGTTAAAATTTAAAGGAATAGTATGATCATTATGTGTTATAATTTTAAATAAAAAAAGACATTTGATAAAATCTCAAATGTCTTATATTTTAAAAATATTATTCGTAGTTGTAAATTAATTAACTTTTAAGAAAGATTAATTTTAAGGAATTAGAATAACATAATCTTGAATCACTGTCCATTTATTTTTAATTTTTACTAAAGAATAAAAATTCTTCAATGTTGGTTTTCCAGGACTAGTAAGAGTAATTTTTACTGAAGCCATATGATTTCCGATAAACTGAATGTCTTCATAAGTTGCGGTTCTTTTATATCCACCAAACTTTTTGGTTTCAATAAAAGAGATGTAAGTAGATCTGTTAAGGATAGAAGTTGCATCTTTTTTATTATCATATAAAACCACTCTAAAATCAGGATGTAAATTGGGCTCTAATTTTTTAGCATTGTTAGTATCACCTGCATTTATGTATGATTGTAGTGTAGATTTAACACCTTTTGTATCATTGTTTTGCGCATTAGACTGGCACGAGAATAAAGTAAAAATGGTTATAACTGCTAAGATTTTTGTTTTCATGATTTCAAATTTTAATTGTTATTTATAGTTAGCTAGACAACTATTTTAATAAAAATTAATTGTCTAAATTTTTTCTAATTTTTTCTAAAATGACTTTAATAGTATCTTTTTCGTTTTTAGAGAGTTTACTTAGTCCTGAAAAACGAATTTTTTCAATAATTGGGTATAGTTTATGAATTAAAGTTTTCCCTTTTTTAGAGACTGATAGCTCAACTTTTCTAGAATCGGTAGAAGAGGGGATTTTATTAATGAATTCCTTTTTTTCTAATTGATTTACCATTCTTGAAATAGTAGGTTTATCTTTTACTAGCTTTTCTCCAATTTGAATTTGATTAATTGACTCATTTTCATTGATAATATTTAATACTAACCATTGCTCTATAGTAATATCAATACCATGAGATTTAAGGACATTTTGCCCATATTGTCTTATTTTTCTTGCTGTTAATTCTATTTGAAAATATGTATTAGCATTGATCATGACACAAATATAATAAAAATAGTTAGCTAGGCAACTATTTTATTTTGTTACTCTGTTTTATAAATTTATTATTAATAATTTCTATAGTGATTGTATTGGAACTCTTGTGCTTGTCGTAAGTAAAAAATATCAGTAATTAAGTTTTCAAGTTGATTAACAATTTTGTTAAGTTTTTTAATGCGTTCAATTTTCTCATATTCTAATTTATTACGATCAGATTTAATTTGATCTTCTATGAGCTGGCGTAAAGATTGGACATAGAGTTCTTTTTGTTTAGTTATATTGTAGGTGTTTTCTGAACTTTCTTTACTTTTTCTTGATTGTATATAGATGGAATATTCAACATAGCCTAAAATGCGATAGTATTGATGTCCATAGTAAGTACCACCACATAATTGCGCAAAAAGTGAATTGATTTTTAGATAAATATTGATAAGTCTTTTTCTTAGTGATGTAAATTCTTCAATTCCATTTTTTTGTTTGAGAAAGTGAGCATATAAAACATAGTATGAGTCACGACCAACTTCACCAAGAACATACTTTTCATCTTTATTTTCACAATAGTAGGTAAGATCTGGCTCAGATGGGTACTCATTAAAAAATTCAGGATGTGTATCTATAATGTTATTGAAATCAGTTTTAGTATACTTCAAAGTGTCCCTATGCTCTGTTATAATTACAATAGTATCTAGTTGTGTGTAATATTTTGAATTATCAATGCGCTGTGATTGAATATTAGAATTTGTAGTTATAGATTTTTTAATTTGCTGAGGTTGATTATTACATTCTAAAATTCCTGAGACAAGTATGAGTATGTAAATTAGTTGTTTGATCACTATGAAATTATATTTTTTGCTTTAAAAGAAGTAAATTTCAGTATTAAGAACAACACCGTTTTCAGGGAAATGTACTAATAATAGTATTCAATTTATTACTAATAATCTTTTTGCAGCATTGAACCCGCATTTTTGATATTTATGATAGGCTTTAGCAGCTCTAATTCTAATTTCATCATTTGTTTCATCTTTCACATAACCTGTTATAGCATCATGAATGGTATAGGCTTCAGGAGCCATAAGTCCAGTAGTCCAAACTAAAGGATTAACATTTGATTTTTCTAGGTGAGGCTTAAAAAAATCCTTACTATAACAAGCAAGAATAATAACATCCCTTATATTATTATCGGTATTTATAAATTCTTCTTGAAGATTAAAGTCCATGAGTCCATCATGACCTATGTAAGCAACAAGCTTTGAATTACCTAATATTCCAATAGTTTTGTTGTTAACTTCTAAGGTATCTTTTATGATTCCACTGCTACTTCGTAAAAATGTTTCTGTAGCTTCTTTAATATTTTTCCCATTGTAAGCATCAGCCACAATAAAATAATTTTTATTTTGATGTTTAAAAACTAACCGTTCTAAAATAAGGGAATCAATTTTTTCCTGTTGTATCAATATCCATTCAGAGCTTCTTTTGAAGTAGGTTTTAATTCCATAAGCCGTTCCCCAATACAAATTATTTTTAGGGTCCTGCCCATTCCCAATACTTTTGGGAACTGGAACTATACCTTGGTATTTGTTATCACAAAGGGCTACAATAATATGAATAGTATTTGTTTTAGCATCAAATTTAGTATTTAGGGTTTTAGAATTCTCAGAAACTACTTTTTCAGTATTTATGTTATGAATTGCCTTTTTATGAGACTGTCCTTTACAGGAAATTAAAAACGATAAGGTTAAGATTAAAAAAACTTCATTTTTCATAGGCTTATAATATAGTTAACTTATTAAGGTTTACTGTGTATAAATAAATCTAAGTCCATTTGTAAATCCAACACCAAAAATAGTTCTATGAGTTTCATTTTTCACGACTTCTGATTTAATCTTTAAATTTGATATATTTTTCTTTTGAAGAAGGTTAACAAACTCTTCTTGATAATCTTTTATTCTTAAATCGAATTCACCAGATCCCATATAAAGTTTTGTAGTTTTATTAAAACTTAGTTTTTGATTAGAAACTTGATTAACCAATAACTTGTCTTTATACCAAAGTGAAGGCCCTAGTAATAAGTATCTATTAAAAAGGTTGGGTCTATCTAGTAAAGCATATGAACCATAAAGGCCTCCATAAGAGTGTCCGTAAATGGCTCTATCTTCTTTTTTTATTCTGTATTCTTTTTCAATAAAAGGAAAAAGTTCAAACTTAAGAAAGTCACTGAACTTTGGAGCACCTCCAGTAGGATCAACACGATGATTTCCCATTTTTAAACCTTTATCTTCTAAGGGGGTTAAATCACGACTCCTTAATCTATAAAAGTTTTTATAGTCGGTGTTGTAAGCAATTCCAACCACTAAAATTTCAGGAATTAATTTATCTTTAATAAGTCTTTGTACAATGTAGCTTATACCACCAAAATTAGTTTCTGCGTCAATTACATATAAAACAGGATATCTTTTTGTACTGTTTTTAAAGTAGTTTTTCGGGTAAGAGATTTTAATTTGATATTTCTGATTGTTGAATTTTGATGTTAATTCTTTAACATCTGTATTAGCTATGGTAACTTTAGAAGTATATTTTTTTAAACTATCAGTTAATTTAATTTGAGTTTTAAGTGTAAGTATTTCCTGCTTTAAGCTATCATTTTCAACTTTTAGTTGAGAATCCAAAGAAGTTTTATTATTACAAGCAGTTGGTAAAACTAATAGGGTAAAAATAGTAGTAATGTAAGAATGAATTTTCATTATGTATGTAATGCTAATGCTTTAGATAATTGTAAAAGTACTATGAGGGTAATTAAACCATGGTGTTTTTTTACTCCTTTATTTCATCATATTTATCTCCTCGAGTTGTCAGCTCAGAAATAACAATGAATTTTAAATTTTAATTATTTTCTACTTATTTCTTAGTACCAATATACATGGTTGCAGAATCTTCTATGTATACAACAGGATTAAACGAATCGTAAAAAGTTGTTCTTAAATCATTCAATGAGTTTTCTAATTTAGATACCTTTTTCGTGAATTCAGATGGGTACGATGGTTTGTCATAAATTTTGATAAGATTCTTATAACTATCAATATTGGCTAACATTCTATTAGTTAGTTGTCCAAATCGTAATCGTATAGATTGTACTTTGTACATGTAGGTTTCTACTTCTCCTAGCCAATCATGGTTGTTTTTTGATTCAAATTCAGCAATTTTTTTATCAATGTTAACCAAACAGTTTTCTTTAAAAGTATCTCTATCCTTATCGAGAGTTGCTTTCATATAATCTTCTACAAATTCATTGTAATTAACATGATAGTACTTAAATTGATTTTTTAATAAAGTTAGGTTTTCTTCCTTAAGTTGTTTTAATTCTTCATTTATCAATTCCCATTCGTGATCTATAATTGCTTTTTGTTGTTCAAACTGACCAATAATGTTAAATAAGCTAATCATTTCAGGAGTTTTTTCTTTCAGCGCTTTATCTTTTCTTCCAAATCCACTGATAATAGAAGTTAATCCTGAGGTTATGGTTTGAGCTATAGAGCCATATAACGGAACTTTATTAGAAACATCAGAGACAATTTTTAATGAATTATTTATCAAGTTAACAACATCACTGCTTTTTTTCTTTCTTTTATACCATTTATCATATTCAACTCTCCAACTGGTATATGTACTGTATTTATTGATATTACCTATGTCTCCTAGATTATTAAAAAAAGTTTGAGATTTCAGAAAAAGTACAGCAGGTTTAATATCTCGTTGTACACTTAATAACTCTGTAAAAGCTAGTTGACCGTTTAATCTGATCTCGGTTTTTTCTTTAACTTCTAGTTTTTTTAATCTATTCTCAGTTTCTTCCTGTAAATTTTCTAAGGCATCAATTCGATTTTTATTTCCAGTTGTAGATTTTAGTTTTAATTGTAAACTATCAATTATTTTTTTACTCTTAATATCTTCATTTCTTAATTTGCTCAATTCGGCGTCTCTTTCACTTTTAATTTTTTCAGAAACAGATTTATTTTCTTGACTAAATGAACAAATAGAGTAAATTAAAAAAATAAAAATGAATAAATAAGTTTTCATAAGATTCGTTTTTAGGGCCAACGTTTTGCGTATGATTCTTTACTTGATTTAGTGACTAAAATTAGTAAAAGTAAACCGAATAGAAAATCTTGTGAGAATTTTGGAAGTAGGACAGGAGTGGTAATTAATTTTTTGCTTTTATTTTGGAGAGAACAATTGCTACTTTTTCATGTAATTGGATTTCTCCGTTTAATCTTAAAACCTCACAGTCTAATAATTTAATCCATTCATTATGAATTTTCAATGATCTACCTTTAAAATCAGGATTTTCATATTGATTTGCCCATGCTAAAAAGGCTTTTGAGTTTTCTTGAATTTGTGTATCAGTGATAAGCTTTTCTCCATACCGCTCAGCTTCACGCTTTTTTAGACGTTCCATCCTTATAGTATTTTCCAATCGAATAAAAATGACTAAATCAAAAGCTGTTAACCATTCTTTACCCCAACTAATCATTGAACCGCTTATTATTACATTTTCAAAACGTTCAAAATCTTTTTTTAGATATTCATTTCTTTTAAGTAAAGGTACTTTTCTTTGAAAAGGAGGATTGGTTTTTTCCCAATAATAATCATCAGCGTCTAAATGTTTAAAATCAGTCTTTTTTTCAATCTCACTTCCCAAAGTTGTTGTTCCAGAACCAGAAGCGCCAAAGATTAAAATTTTCATTTTGATTTTTTTTTGGTTTGAGACATGTTTTAGTAAGAAGAAATACAAATGTACAACACGTTAAAGGTGTATGTTTTTACTACGCCATCCTCTTTTTTCAATGCTTCTTACATTTTCAGCATCTTTTATAGTTTTTAGAAATTTCGATAGTACAATTAGCTCGTTGTCATTTTGATTTCCTTCAAACGGTGAAATATAAATGGCATTTCCAAAATTGTCTCTTGTTTTTTCAGGAGAATCATCCACAATCAAACATTTTTCAAGTTTAAAACCTTGTTTTTTGACTTTTTTGAGTCTCTTTTCACGGATATATTTGTCCAATTCATAGTCCCGCCTAATAGTACAACGACTTCTAGCCCAAATAAATTCAAATGCTATTTCAGCTGGTTTTATGATCTCGACAATACCATTTACATATTCATCATCAGCAGATGACCAAATCGCAAGTTTGTAGTGCTGATTCATTTCTCTTAAAAACTCGATTAAATAAGGTCGTTTATATACATAGTATTCTGCATACATAAAGTCTGCTACAACGTTAAGTTTTTTCTCAGTAGCGTGAATTAAGGTTTCATCTAAATCTAGGATTAATAGTATTTTCTCAGTTTCGTTCAAATGATTTGTTATACTTTATATTATAGCAAGTGGTTGATTAATTTAATTATAGGTTGGTATTAGATATAATGAATGGTATTTATTTTTTTTCTTTCTTAGGACTTCCAGTCGTTGAACTTGAAACTGAATTAACTTGTTTGTCTAATATTTTAATTATGATTGATTTCAGATCATCATAGTTAAAGTCTTCAGGAATAAATCCAAAGGTTGAATGAACACCATCTTTATCCATTCCTATAGCATATTTTGGACCTCCTAACTCAACTGAAATGGGTGAGTTTTCAGTTTGAATAGTAAATTCCGTTTTTCCTTCTTTATTAGTTACGTAAAAAACATGTTTATAATATAATTTCCCTTCTTTAACAGCAAATCTTTCATAAGCAAGGATCAGTTTGTCTTGCCATTCAAATTGATCGAAACAAAACATTTGTTTTAGATTATCATCTAAAATACCTTTATCATAAGCTTGGTATAACTTTTCTTTCAAAGGTTTAACTTTATCATATTCTTTCTTTCCCTAAAGAACTTGAATCAACTTTGCAATAGAATGATAATCATCTGGATCTAATTCTAAAAGTTCTTTATATGCAGATTTAGATTTATCATAGTCTTTATTTAAGAATTCATAAAGTCCAATATTATATAAAGTATTTATATACATATCGGATTCTTTAGAGATATTTTCTTTTGATTTATAAAAGGCTTTTAATGCTTTTTGAGGTTGATTTAACTCAATATATATTTGAGGAATCATTGTGAAAGGGCGGTCAATTGGTTGATTTTTCTCTGTTGCTGTTTTATATGCAGAAAGAGCCTCTTCATATTTTTTTTGATTAAAATATGAATCACCTAAACCACTAAAATAATTTGAATTCGTTGTATCTAAATCAATAGCTTTATTGAATGATTTAATCGCTTTATGAAACTGTTCCATGAAGTTAAATGTCATTCCTTTGATAAAGTATACATCTGGGGCGGTCTTATCCTTTTGTATAGATAGATCCATTAATTCAAGTACTTTACTATCATTGGCTTTCATGTAGTAAGCCATGGCTATATAATAAATTGCTTTAGCAGGATATTCTTTTACTTTTTCTGAGTATTCAGAGATGATGTGATCATATCTCTTCTGTTCATATGCAATTTTAAGATCAGCTGTAATGTTCTCTTGAGCATAATTAGTTAAACTTAAGAAACAAATTGTCAATGTAAGTAGTATCTTTTTCATAATTTAATTTTAATATCAAAATTACAAAAAAAATGTCATCAGAGTATCGGGTAGAAATAATTCTATAATCTTTCAAACTGTAATTTCACACCCTTATCAATCAATTAAAATTAAACTTTGAATTTCAGTAGGAATCATAATCATTATGACTGTTTTTTTTAGAACATTTATTTTTCTATCTGCTGTATTGCGTCTTTATATAAAGTTATCATTAATTCCTCTTGTCCTGTCAATTCCCAAAATCGTAATTGAAATTGTGTTAGGACTTTATTTAGATTGTTCATATCATGAGATGCTGTATCAAAATAATAATCCAGAATATTCATAATGGTTCGTTCAGCCAAAACTTCCTGCATGGTATATACATGAGTTAGTTTTTGAATTGTCTCGTAGTCAAATTCAGTAATTATTCCTGTTGTTTTTGCTGATTCCCAAGCTGTATTTGTTAGTATTGCATTGATTAAAGGTTCATTATTCGTTAAAACTCCAAGGTTTAAATAATCATATTTTGTTAACTCTGTTTTAATACTATCAGCTTGTCCATCAATTACATGTGTGATTCTATTTTTTATTGCTGTATGTTTTTCTTTCCAATTCCTTAGTATGGATTGATTCGTATACAATTCTATAAGTATACTTTCTTTAGCTATTTTTTTCTTTTGATTTACCTGACGATTTTCAAATGATTTATTGATAAATAAGGCAAAAAGGACACTAAAAACAATTAATAGGCCTTCTCCAAAATATTTTTTGATGTTAGATTTCATTATTTCTTAGTATTATACTTACTGTTTTTGCTAAGAAATCATTTGTTGATTTTTACTTAGTTAGTTTATAAATATACCTAAAGTTTTCTCATTTTTAGTTAACAATTGATATGAAGCTTTTTCAAATTCTTTTTTATCATTTAATTTGTCATAAGGTTTTATAGATTAATAATAGTCAATTATTACAACTCCGATGATTACAATTATTATATGATTTGATAAAACAAAATAGCGATTAATTCATACTTAAATCGCTATTATTTATTAGTAATCATAGGAATTAATTTTTTAATTGAATTCCATAATTTGTCCATCCGCAGGAATTATAGTTTTTTCTATCAATCCTCTATTTGTGAGTTCTAAAGCTAATTCTTCTCTTGTAATTGGGCAATGATTAACGGCCTCTAAATGATTGGCAATAACCATATCAGGTGCATTATTAATAAACCGGACAATGTCTTCCATTTTCATTAATAATGGTTGGAAAAGATCCAATTGTGCTCGTCCACTAGCAACTACACTAATATCAGGTTTATAGTCTGATAATACTTTATGAACATCGTCAGTATAAATAGTATCAGCACTAATATAAATAGATTTCTCATCGGGTAGTTGGATATAAAACCCCATCACGTTTCCCATTAGTTTTACTATAAATCTGTAGCCATGAACTGCAGGAATACCTTCAATTGTTCCACCTAAAAATTCAGAAGACTTCCAGTAATCAACTACTTGAGTCACATTTAAACCACGTTTACGAAGTGTTTTCTCATCTTTTACACTACATATTACAGGAGTGCTTTTCGTCTTTAATAGAGTTTCAGCATATGTATCTAAATGGTCAGGATGTAAATGCGTGATTAAACAATGAGTGGTTTTATTTATAATATCCATTGCATTAGCTGGTAAATCAAGAATTGGATTTCGTTTGGGTTTATACCTAAATAAGGTAAATGAAGGTCCAGCTGTACCTTTTGCTCCTAACATAGGATCAACCAAAATTACTTTATCGTTGGATTCTATAACCATTGTAGCATTTCTCAAATGATGTATTTTCATAATATTATCTTCTTAGAGAGACAAAATTAGAGAGCTAATTGATGAACTACATTGATTTGAATCAAGAAATACGTTTACGTATTCGACTCAATGTTTCTGGGGTAATATTTAGGTAGGAAGCAATATGATATTGTGGAATAGTTTGTAACCAATTAGGCTTATAAATTAATAACTCACGGTATAACTCTTCAGATGATTTTGTAATTCTATTATACTCAAAAAGCTCTTTTTGTTTTAAGAGTTTTTGAAATGATAATTCAATAAATGATTTTCCGCATTTGTGCTTATTCAAAATTTTTCTAAATGAAACTTTATCAATAACTAATAACTCTACATCAGTTAATGTTTCTTGATATTTTTTTGTTTTTGTATCGTTTATAAATGAGGATAAATCAGTAATAAACTGTGGTTTTGTATAAAAATTGATATTGATTTCCTTATCAGTAGATGCATAATATTCTCGAATAATTCCTTTGTTCAAAAAACACAATTGTTGTTGTTTACTATCTGCTTTTAAAATTAGGGTATTCTTTTTGAATTCTTTTACACTGAATAAATCTAATAACTCTTTTAAACCTTCTTGATTTAGAGGATATTGAGTTTTAAAAAATGATGTTATTTCAGATGTATCTATGTTCATTTTTTTAATTGAAGAGTATGAGAATGTATGTAAGACAAACTTTACATAAATATACTCTTTTGTATTTATTCAATATCGCTACACTAAATTTTTTTATATAAATAGAGGATATTGGATGAATTGAAATGTTATTAAATAATTTTAAAAAGTTACGCTCTTATACAGCTTTAGTCATTTCCAATTGTTCTTTAAATGCATTGATTTCTTTAGATCTTCTATTCTTAAGTTTATAAGAATAAAATAATTTTTGGTTGATGGGGACTAATGTCTTGAATGGTATTTTAATTGTCTTATATTCTAATTCTTTTTCGCATAAGTGTTTAGGTACAATACTAAAACCTTGACTGTGTTTTATAGATTCTATAATATCTATATAAGATGGTAAAATGTATCTAGGAATAATTTGGGGAGATGTATTAAACCTAGCTTCCCAAAACTTTTTTATATCATCTTGTTCATTGTTAAAAGTAAACCAAGTTTGTTTTTGTAACCATTTAATGAGTTGTTTTTCATTTTGGTTTACATCTTTTGGAATTTCAATAGTATTTGAGCAGATTAACACAAGTTCTTCATTTTTTAAAAAATCAAATTCATGATTGTAGGTAAAATGTTTTTTTATTCCTACAAGTAATTGAATTGTATCCATCTCTAGCGCTTCAATCAATTCTTTCTCATTACCAAAACGAGTAACTATATACATGTCAAAAGAATATATAAAAGGCATTAATTCTTTTTTGAAAAAGTCAGTTGTACAGCCAATGGTTATGGCATAGCGTTGTTTTTTAACTCTTTGACTTGAATAATGTTCTACCTTTTCTAGTTCTTGAAGTGGAGCAGTAATTTGAGAATAAAAAAACTTACCATACTCTGTTGTAGTTAATTTACGCGTAGTTCTTTCAAATAATTTTTTTCCAATATGATGTTCTAGTGCTGCTAAATGTTTACTAACCCCAGGTTGAGTCATGTTTAATTTTTTAGAAGCTTCTGTTATGTTTTTACATTCATAAATAGCGCTAAAAGTTCTTAACCACTCTAAATTAATCATAACTATAGTTATTAATTGTTAAACTAAAATAATTAAAATTATTAATAACCTCTAGTTACTTTTGACAAAAAAATAAATCATGACAAAAACATTAGTAATTAGGTATACGCCTAGAAAAGGATCTTATACAAAAACGTTGTTCGATGAGTTTATTAAGCTAACTAAAGGAAAAACTGAACTAACTGAAGTAGACTTATCTGAAACTCCTCCAGATTTATTGTTAGTAGAAAACCTCAATTTAATAATGGATTGGAATAATGGAAAGAGAAATTTTTCAGAATCGGAGCTCTCTATTTTGTCAAACCATCATGAATACATAAATCAATTACTAAGAGCAGATTATGTTGTTATAGCTTTTCCTATTTATAATTTTACATTACCTGCTACTGTTAAAGCTTGGGTTGATGCTATTGTAGTGAGTGATAAAACATTTTCTTTTAGTCCTGAAACTGGATTTATAGGGCTTTGTAACGATAAAAAAGCTTTATCAATTATTGTTAGTGGTTTTGATTATAGTGATTCTGAAGATATAAAAGAATATGCTTCATCAACAATAAAACAGAATTTTGATTTTATTGGAATACCATTAGAACAAATTTCTGCTTTCGGCGTCGACCAAAATAGAGATCGATTAGAATCAATTTTAGATGTAGCTAAATTGGAGATTAAAAGCATAGTAAATAAATGGTTTCCTAATGAGAGTTAATAGACAATTGTTATTTACTTAATTTTTCAATTTTAGGTTTTAGAGAATCTGATGAGTAAGAATGATATTTTGATTGACAACTCACGTAAATTATTCGATTAGATTTTTGTACAGTGTAATCATAATTTTTGTCATTGAAAATATCAATCCTATCTGTAAACTCAATAATTGAGTCTATTTCATGTTTTTTCTTTTTGGCAATCGAATCGTTTTTGAAATAAAGTTCTGAAATATTAAATTTTACAAAATCATTGCCACCTTTTCTAGTGGGATATTTTCTTTCAATAGTATAAGTAATCTTTTTTATGTTTGGTGCTAAAATTTGTTTTACAATTTTGTGTTCAGGATAGCTATTTTTTGCTTCATAAGCAATAAATTTAGTAGAATCTTGAGTAAATGACTTTACAGTGTAATTTTCGTCTTTTAATAAATTCAAAGTGTGGTAAAAAAAATCTGAATGATTATTATAATCAAAAGTTTTCTTTGTTTCTGGTTTTGTGTATGTTTTTTCTTCACCCACAACCCCAATAAACTTTAAATATTCATTTTCTGTCTCATAAATAAGTAATAGTTCACTTTGTGTTAAGTTAATTCCTTCTTGATTCAAGGCATATTTTACAAGATTATTAAGATCCAATTCGAAATTTGATTCAGTGTTATTTTTCGAATTTGAATTGTATGAAATTAGTCCGATTTTATCCATATAACTTTCTTCAACAAGTAAAGCATTACGAATTAAATTCATATCAAAACTATTATTTTTCAGTTTCAGGGTGATAAAACAGGTTGCTTCATCTATATCATAAATTTCTCTCCCAGTATTATTTTCGTTTAAAAAACATTTAGGCTTATTTTTACAACCAAAAAATAAAAAGAAAGCCAGAATAAGTACCTTTTTCATAGATTATAGTTTAGTTATTAAAAATTATTATTTTGTAGAATATACTTTGTATAACTTTTTAGTGACTAAGTCAAATATACTTTTTTACATTAATAATAAAAAAATTGAGTCCAGAGAAAAATAATGATTTTTTACAAGATTCCCCATGTACACCACTGAATTTTGTTAAACTATCAAGACGAACATCATAAGTATTCTAGAGTTCATAAACTTTTTTGTAGCTTTAGCTTTTAATCAACTATTTTACTAATGAAGAGAATTTTTGCGTTCTGTGTCACTGCAGTATTTTTATACAATTGCAAACCAACAACAGAGAACACTACACTAAAAACAACAATAAATACAACACTTTCTGAAGAACAAAAGAAAGATAGTACTAACGTAAAGCATTTTTTTAACACTGCACTAACCGAAGGAAAATCATACGAATGGTTGCGTGATTTAACCCAAAATATTGGTGGTCGTTTATCAGGTTCTCCTGAAGCAGCTAAAGCAGTAGTTTGGGGAGAGAAATTGATGAAAGAAATTGGACTAGATTCAGTATGGTTGCAACCAGTAATGGTACCACATTGGGTAAGAGGAGAAAAGGAACAAGCATACTACACAGTAGATGGAAAACAAAAAAATGTGCCAATTTGTGCGCTTGGATTTTCAATAGCTACACCAAGTTCTGGAGTAAGAGGAAAAGTAGTAGAAGTAAAAAGTATAAAAGAAGCAGAAGCCTTAGGAGATAAATTAAAAGATAAAATTGTGTTTTTTAATGGAGCTTTTGATAATACTTTAATCAATACATTTGAGGCTTACAGTGGTTGTGTTGGACAACGTTTCTCTGGAGCAAGAGTCTGTGGTATAGCTGGAGCTAAAGGAGTAATAGTACGTTCTATGACTAATGGTATTGATGATTATCCACATACTGGAACTATGGGGTATGGAGATATTTCTAAGGAACAGTACATTCCAGCAGCAGCAATTAGTTCTAGAGCAGCAGAAAATTTAAGTAGGGATTTAAAAGAGAATCCAGACATAGAGTTTTACTTTAAACAAAGTTGCAAAACTTTACCTGATGCTCCTTCACATAATGTTGTGGGTGAAATTAAGGGTACTGAGCAGCCTGAGAAAATTATTGTTGTAGGTGGACATTTAGATTCATGGGATTTAGGAGAAGGTGCGCATGATGATGGAGCAGGTGTAGTGCAGTCTTTGGAAGTGGCGTATTTATTTAAAAAGAATAATATTAAGCCGAAAAACACAATTAGAATAGTGTTTTTTATGAATGAAGAAAATGGAACTCGTGGAGCAAAAGAATATGCAAGATTAGCGAAACAAAACAACGAAATTCATATTGGAGGGTTAGAAAGTGATTCGGGAGGACATACACCTAGAGGTTTTGCAATTGATGCTAACGAGAAAAATACGGCTTTGGTCCAAAGTTGGAATAGATTATTAGCTCCTTATGGTTTACATGATTTAATAAAAGGGTATAGTGGAGCTGATATTAAGCCCTTAAAAGACGATCATATTACATTAGTAGGCTATAAGCCAGATTCGCAACGTTATTTTGATTATCATCATACATCAATAGATACTTTTGATAAAGTAAATAAAAGAGAATTAGAACTAGGAAGTGCTTCTATGGCAAGTTTGGTGTATTTGATGGATAAATATTTATATACAGAAGAAAAAGTTAAGCCTTAAAACTTATGGAATATCTGTATTTAGCACTAAAGTTTCTAATGGCGAGTTTATTTATTTTAATAGGAATCCACCATTTTAAGAAACCTAAATTTTATTATCCTATAATTCCAGATTTTTTCCCAAAAAAAATGGTAACCTACATTTCTGGTATTGTTGAGCTAGTTTTAGGAATAGGGTTATTCATTACTGCATATGAAAAACAAGCTGCTTTTGGAATTTTTATTTTGATGCTTATTTTCCTCCCTTTACATGTTTGGGATATTACAAGGGAAAAACCAGCTATGGGAAGTAAGAAAAATGCCTACATCCGATTACTAATTCAATTTGGACTTATAGCTTGGGCTTGGTTCATTTATTCTAAAGAAATTATATAAAATGAAAAAACTAATAATAATATCACTATTCAGTCTGCTAGCCTTTTCATGTCAACAAAAGGAAACGGTAGACCTCATAATAAAAAATGCAAAAGTATATACTGTAAATTCCAATTTTGATACAATGGAAAGTTTTGCAGTTAAAGATGGAAAATTTGTATCAGTAGGATCGACTACTGAAATTAATAAGAAATATGCGTCAACTCATAGTATAGATGCAGAAGGAAAAGCTGTATATCCAGGTTTTATAGATGGACATTGTCATTTTTATCGTTTTGGATTACAATTACAAAAAGTAGATGTAACAGGAACAAAAAGTTACGATGAAGTATTACAAAAACTTGTTGATTTCCAAAAAGAAAAAAAGCTTCCTTTTATTACAGGTAGAGGTTGGGATCAGAATGACTGGGAAGTGAAAAAATTTCCAACAAAAGAAAAATTAGATAACCTTTTTCCTAATACTCCTGTAGCCATAACTAGAGTAGATGGACATGCTATGTTAGTCAATCAAAAAGCATTGGATGTTTCTGGAATTACAGCAGATTTGAAAGTAGAAGGAGGAGAATTTATAAAAGAGAAAGGAAAGCTCACAGGGGTACTAATAGACAACGCTATGGACTTTGTTAAAGTTCCTTCGGCTACAAAAAAAGAACAAATTCAAGCTTTATTAGATGCAGAGAAAATCAACTTTTCTTATGGGTTAACGACTGTAGTTGATGCTGGTTTAGGACAAGAAACTATTGAGTTGATTGATAGCTTACAACAAACTGAAGCCCTGAAGATGAGAATATATGCAATGGTATCTGCCACACAGCAGAATTTAGATTATTATATTAAGAAAGGAATTATAAAGACAGACCGATTGAATGTTCGTTCTTTTAAAGTATATGGTGATGGGGCTTTAGGATCTAGAGGTGCAGCAATGAAAAAGCCATATAGTGATAGAGAAAATCATTTTGGAGCTTTAATTTTTTCTCCTGATCGATATAAGGAAATAGCCAGACAAATAGCAGATTCAGAATATCAAATGAATACACATGCTATTGGAGATTCTGCAAACTATTTAATGCTAAAAACCTATCAAGAAGTATTGAAAGGAAAAACAGATAGACGTTGGAGAATAGAACATGCGCAAATAGTAGATCAACCTGATTTTGATATGTTTAAAAATGTGATTCCTTCTATACAACCTACTCACGCAACTTCAGATATGTATTGGGCAGAAGATAGAGTAGGAGCAGAACGTATTAAAGGAGGTTATGCATTTAAACAGTTATTAAATGTATATGGAAAAGTGGCGTTAGGTACAGATTACCCGGTTGAAAAAGTAAATCCTTTTTTAACTTTTTATGCTGCGGTAGCTAGAAAAGATCTAAATGATTATCCGAAAAACGGTTATCAAATGGAAAATGCATTAACAAGAGAAGAAACGTTAAAAGGAATGACGATTTGGAATGCATATGCAAATTTTGAAGAAAATGAAAAAGGAAGTATTGAAGCTGGAAAGTTTGCTGATTTTATTATGTTAGATCAAGATATTATGTCAATTGATATTAATAAAGTTCCTAAAACTAAGGTGTTAGAAACTTATCTTAATGGAGAAAAAGTAAACTGATAAGACTAAAAAAATGGAATATATTTAGTATCTTTATAGGTGAATGATATAAGATAAAAGTAACTGTACATGCAGTTGTAAAACATGTGAATTTGAAAATTGTTCAAAACATATTTGCCCCAACTGTATTAGCGAAAATTATCATTGTTAACATTTAAATTAAATAGTTAAAAAAGGGTTATAATTATTATTTCTATGTAAGGAATTTAATTATAACCCGTTTTTTATAATATGAGATCAATATTTTTATTCGTATTACTATCAATAGCCAACATTAATGTTGTTTCAGGACAACAAACAGCAAAAGAGGCTTTACAAAAACTAGCGTTTTTAACAGGAAATTGGAAAGGCACTTCAACATCATTCTCTGATAAAGGAGAAAAAAAAGTAACAGTAGAGGAGAAGGTAGATTTTCTTATGGATGGAGAAATGTTAGTGTTGAATGTAAAATCCCCATGGATTAAATTACACACGATAATAGTATATAGTGAAAAGAGTGGTAAATATTATTATTATCCTTTTACTAAAGACGGAAATAAAAAAGGCTATGAAGGAAAATATAATGAAGGGAAGTTTCTGGTGTATTTTAATGAAACTACAAGACTTACTTTTACTAAAACAGCTAAAGGAGAATTCCATGAGTTTGGAGAAAAACGTTTAGAGAATGGGAAATGGGAAAAGTATTTTGAAGATATTCTATCGCCTAATTTAACTCAGATTAAAAAATAAATTTTAATTTTTTTGCATCTTTTTTGTGTTTCACAAGTCTACTATATGAATTTTAAAAATCAATAGATATGAAATATAAAGCACAATGCACATGTGTATGTGAAGGATGTAAAACAGGAGATTGTTCAAATTGTACTTGTGAAAACTGTATGTGTTCAAGCTGTACTTGTTAAATAATTATCATATCACTTCGAGTGGATCCTAAATTATTTAGAAAGATGTATTAATATCGCTAAAACTACTATGGTCTAATGATTTTATAGATTTCTCTTATAGTTTAAACACTCGAAGTGATATGTTTTTTACTAATTTTGTTGTTATGAGTACACAAGATATTTGGACTACTTACAGTAATGATTTAAGACGTTTTATTATTAGTAAAACAAAAGACGAAGTAAGTGCTGAAGATATACTTCAAGATGTTTTTATCATAATCCATAGTAAATTAAGTACTTTACAAAACTCATCCAAAATAAGGCCATGGATTTTTTCAATTACCAGAAATATAATCTACGATTATTTTAAATCGAATGGTAAAATAGTAATATTAGATAATATTGAATTGGAAGATGAATTTGAAGATCAGAAACATACTGAAAAAGATTGCCTTGCTGGTATTATAAAGAACTTACCTAAAAAATACAGAAGTCCTCTATTTTTGTATGATATTAAAGGAGTAAAACAAAGAGATATTGCAGATCAATTAAAACTATCTTTACCAACAGTGAAATCACAAATACAAAGAGCTCGTAAAATGATTGCACAGGGATTTATGGATTGCTGTGGTTATACATTAAATGAACATGGAAAATTGGTAGGAGAGCTTCAAGAAAAAGAAAATTGTAAAATCTGTGGTTAGTAGTTTAATAGTTAAAGAAAAAGTAGCTCATATCTTTAAGAGTATTACTCTTAATTCAAACGATCTTGAGTTTATAACTAAAAAATTTGTACTTATTCATGTGAAAAAAGGAGAATTACTAATTCAACAAGGGGAAGAAGTAACTTCACAATTCTATGTAGTCGATGGTTGTTTACGAACATATCAATTAGAAGAGTCTGGCAAAGAATCTACTATTCAGTTTGCTATACAAGATTGGTGGATCAGTGATTATATTGCATTATGGACTCCTCAAAAATCGGTGTTGAATGTAGCTTGTATTAAAGAAGCTAATCTATTAAAGATTTCAGCAGAAGATTTAGAACAGATTTACAACACTATACCAGAAGTAGAAAGCTTTTTCAGAAAAAAATTAGAAAAAGCTTTTGTGCGTCAAGAAAAAAGAATTTTGTCCATTCTTACAAAATCTGCTAAAGAAAGGTATTTAGATTTCTTACACACCTATCCAAATATAGAAAAACATTTGAAAAATTATCATATCGCTTCTTATTTAGGCATTACAACTGAAAGCTTAAGTCGCATCCGTAAAGAAATAGCTAAAAGTTAAGTTATTTACCATAGATCAATTTTTATCTAAAATCCTACATTTACTTTTGTGGTATAAATTAAAAACACTCAATAATGAAAAAAGTTTTATTTGTACTTACAAGCCATGATACATTAGGAAATACTGATAAGAAAACAGGTTTTTGGGTTGAAGAATTTGCGTCTCCCTACTATTATTTAGCAGATAATAATATAGATATTACATTAGCTTCTCCAAAAGGAGGTCAACCTCCAATCGACCCTAATAGTGAACTACCAGATTTTCAAACTCCAGCAACGGAACGTTTTAATAAAGATACTACACTTCAGGAGAAGTTAGCCAATACACACACATTAGGGAGTGTAAAAGAATCTGATTATGATGCGATTTTTTATCCTGGAGGTCATGGACCATTATGGGACTTGGCAGAAGATAAAGACTCAATTCGTTTAATAGAAGATTTTTACAACAATAGTAAACCTGTTGCTGCGGTTTGTCATGCTCCAGCTGTATTAAAACATGCAAAAAGTAATAATGAACCTTTGGTAAAAGGGAAAAAAGTAACTGGATTTAGTAATACAGAAGAAAATGCTGTACAACTTACTGAAGTAGTACCGTTTTTAGTAGAAAATATGCTGCAAGAAAATGGAGGTGAATATTCAAAATCAGAAGATTGGCATCCATATGCTGTAGAAGATGGTTATTTAATAACAGGACAAAATCCTGCTTCTTCAGAATTAGTAGCCGAGTTTTTATTGAATAAATTAGAGACTAAAAATTAATATACAGTCAAAATAAAACACACTAAACCACCTAAATATTTAGGTGGTTTTTATTTTATGTAGAATTTAAGAGTTCATTAGTGTTAAGCTAGATTAAAAATATATAGTACTTTTATATAGTATTATTAATAGATCATCTTTTTTATATTGCTTACCTAATGGATGCAACGCCACTTATTACATATATCAACAAAATTGTTGAGCTTACTAAAGAAGAAGAACAGATTGTTAAGGAATTGATTCATTACAGAAGATATTTAAAAGATCAATATGTTGTGCAACAAGGAGATGTTTGTAAACATGTAAATTTTATAATTAAAGGTTGTACAAAAACATGTCATGTAGATGCAAATGGACAAGAACACATTGTAATGTTTTCTATAGAAGATTGGTGGACTTCAGACATTGGAAGCTTCATAACACAAAATCCGGCTGATTATAACGTACAGTGTATAGAAAATACCGAGCTGATTCAGTTAAATTATAACGTAAGAGAAGAGTTATTTGCTAAAGTACCTAAATTAGAACGCTTTTTTAGGACAATAACAGAGCGAGCTTTGGTGGCTTCACAAGAAAGAATCGTACGTAATTTTAGTAAAACAGCTAAAGAAAGATACTTAATTTTTAAGAAAAATTACCCAGTAATAGAACAACGAATTCCTCAGTATATGATTGCTTCTTACTTAGGTATAACAAAAGAATTTCTAAGTAAAATTAAAAGTCAATTAGTACAAAACTCAAAAAGTTAAACTAGTTTAACTTCATTTGATAAACTAGTTCATTTTTCATTTCTCCTTGTATTTAGAAATTTGCTATGTAATTAACATAGTAAAGAAAATAAATTATGAAATCAATGTTTAAAAGTTTAGCAAGTGTAGTGCTAATAGCATTTATAGGATTATCTTTTACCACACTAGATAAAGGTAAAAAAGAAGTTAATACTACAACAAGTTCAGTAGAGTGGAAAGCATACAAAGTCACAGGTTCTCATAAAGGAACAGTTGCTATCAAGTCAGGTTCGTTAGATTTTACAGGTGATAAATTAACAGGAGGATCTGTTACCATAGATATGACTTCTATTAATACCACTGATTTAACCGGAGAATACAAAGGAAAATTAGATGGACACTTAAAGTCTGGAGATTTCTTTAATGTAGAAAAGTTTACTACATCTACTATTGTATTTAAAAAAGTAAAAGCTTCTGGAAAAAATGCTTATGCAGTTACAGCAGATTTAACGATTAAAGGAATTACTAAAAAAGTGAAATTTGATATTTCTATTTATGGGAAAAAAGCAACAGCTTCTTTAAAAGTAGATAGAACGCAGTTTGATATTAAATATGGTTCTTCTAGTTTTTTCGATAATTTAAAAGATAAAGCAATCTATGACGAGTTTGATTTAGTTGTTGATTTAGAATTAAAATAAGATTTAACTTTAATCTAATTTTAGAGCATCATTCAGAAAAATAATTTTTGGATGATGTTTTTTTATACATTTAAAACGAATTTATGTATAATGAATAGATGACATCATTAGAAGAATTTTATCATGAAAAAGAAGAACCAGTAAAAGGGTGTTTACTGGCATTGAAAAGTATTATTTTAAATTATAATACAGACATTACCCATAAATGGTATTACAGATTACCATGTTTTATGTATAAGAAACAGATATTTTGTTATTTATGGATTGATAGAAAAACTAAAACCCCTTACATAGCTATCGGAAAAGGTATAAAAGTTGATCATCCTGATTTAATTAAAGGTGACAGAACATTTACAGCACAATTGATGATTAATCCAAATGAAGATATTCCAATCGAAACAATTCACGATATCTTTGATCAAGTAATGGATTTATATTAAAGCTATGTAGTTTAATTGAAAACTTTAAAAACTTTACTAAAATTATTACTAGATATTTTAACGAAAATAATTCCTTCAGTAGAGTTGAAATTAGATAGATCTAAAGGAATAGTATTTTTTCCATCTTGTGTTGTGGTAGTATAAGAGAAAAAAGATTGTCCGATCACATTAAATATTTCAATTTTAATATCTTGTTGTTTTTGTAAAGTAATTTCTAATGTAATATTATTGTCCGTAGTTGGGTTAGGATACAATTTAAATTGGGATTCATAACTTTTAGTCAACTCATTATCAGATGTACTTAACGTATTTCTTGGGAATACTAAGTCAGGGTATTTACTGGCAAAAGAATTAGTAGCCTCATAAATTTTTGCAGATTTCCCAAACTTATCATTTTCTAAACCATTTCTCCAAGGTAACATACCAGCAAAACCATTAAGATAAACAGCTTCATAAGCATTAGCCAAACTTATATCAAAATCACAGTTTGTACAAGTACAGTTGCATTCGTTATTAGGTAAATCTTGTCCTGGATATTCACTAATAATAACCGGTTTTGTAACACCTGGATATAAATCTGAAACTTTTTCATCAAATGGTGCTCCTGTACTTTGCCATTGATACCAGTGCATAGAATAAAAATCTAAATAGGCTTTAGAATCTTTAAATTGCGCTTGTAAAATAGCGTCAGTAAGATTGTCTCCAGTGTGAGCAATACCAGACCAACCATTATATCTGCTACTATTATAAATGTTCCACTTAGATCCTACAGTAACTAAAGTACTAGAAGAAATATCATGAATTTTTGCTGCACACCTTGCAATAAAACGAACTACATGGTTTCTAGTAATTTGGCCATCTACCCAGTTATTGGCGTTTTCCCACATGTGTTCAGGTTCATTAATAATATCAAAAGCAAATACGTATGGATTGTTTTTATAACGTTCAACTATTGGCCCTAAGAAATTATCTACATAACTAGTTAGTTTATTGGTATCTCTTAATACATTGCGATGTTGTTGAAACTGATCGCTACCTACATGTCCAGATCCAGTTCTTATGACCATGTCAAAAGACCATAATGTAGGTAATACATATATTTCTTGCTGTACAGCTTCATTAATAACAGCGTCTAAATGTTGATAGAATCTTGTGGAAGGAGATAAAACAAAACCATTAGAATCGTAAAGAGGACTATGATTACCAATGCTATGTATCCAAATTCTAGCCGTATTAACTTTATTTTGTTTCATTTTTTTAAATTCATCTTTCCAGAATTTAAGTTCAAAATAATCAGTGTCAATAAAGTCAATTCGAAAATAAGGATCGTTTTGCCAAGGACTATTAATACCATTCAAAAAAAGCTCTTGACCATTGACTTGAAATTTATTCCCGTTTATAGTAATCTTTTGTGTGTGAGATATTTTTATCATTAGAATTAACGATAAAAAGAGCAGGGTTTTATTCATGTTATTCCACTTTACATAAATTAAAAAACAACACCTTTTTATTATGAGGATGAACTTATGTTATAATAGTTTTAAGGGATTATATGATAACTTATTAAAAAGGTGTTGAATTATAACTTACACGAGCTAATTTATAAATAAAGCAAAAAAGCACACTATTTATTCATGATTTGCGCGTAAATGGATATATTTTGATAAGAAAATTAAAAAAACGAATGCTTTTTGATTTTTAAGTGCTTTATTTTTAACGTGTTATTATCTTCTTCTTTTCTTTTTAAATCCTTTATTGCGTCTTCTAGATTCTTTTACAGGAGTAACAGTATCGTTAAAAGTATTTTTTGTTTTACCAGGTTTGTTTTTTCGCCAAGAATTATCTTCTGGAAGTAATTTCTTAACCAAATCAGTTTTACCAACTTTAGTTAATGTATCTTTAATCCACTTTCTATTTTCTTTTTTGTACCAAAAGAAGAATTTATGTTGATCTAATTTTTCTTGACGCGTTTTTGCAGTTTTAACTGGTTTTAAAGTGTATGGATGATAACCGCTATAGTATATTACTGTAGCAACAGTCATTGGAGTAGGAGTAAACCCTTGTACTTGCTCCAATTGGAATCCCATATCTTTCGTCTCAGCAGCCAAATTTGCCATATCCTCAGGTTCACAAGCTGGATGACTAGAAATAAAGTAAGGAATTAGCTGTAATTTTAATTTGTTCTTTTTGTTCAAACGGTCAAAACGATCCTTAAACTTATGAAAATACGTAAAAGATGGTTTACGCATTAGTTTTAGTACAGGATCAGAAGTGTGTTCAGGAGCAACCTTTAAACGACCCGATACATGATTTTTCATCACTTCCTCGGTGTAATCATCTAATTCTTTCGGATCAGCATTCTTATTGAATTCGGGAACTAACATATCATGTCGAATTCCACTTCCAATAAATGATTTTTTAACTTTTGGATGTGCGTCAACGGCTTTATATAATTCCGTTAATGGTTTATGAGAAGTATCTAAATTACTACAAATTACAGGCGAAATACAAGATGGGGCTACACATTTATCACATATAGACTGTATTTTTCCCTTCATCTTGTACATGTTTGCTGAAGGACCACCAATATCAGATAGGTAGCCTTTAAAATCATCCATTTGTGCTACTTGATCTACTTCTTTCAACACAGATTCTTGACTTCTACTAGCGATAAACTTTCCTTGGTGAGCAGAAATCGTACAAAAACTACATCCTCCAAAACACCCTCTATGAATGTTAATAGAGAACTTAATCATTTCAAAAGCAGGAATCGGTCCACGTTTGTTATACTTTGGATGAGGTAAACGAGTATAAGGTAAATCAAAAGAAGAATCAATTTCTTTTTCTGTCATTGTTGGAAACGGTGGATTAATTACCAGCTGTTTATCTCCAATATTCTGAAAAATTCGTCGTGCTATTAATTTATTAGACTCTTGTTCAATAATCTTAAAGTTAGAAGCAAAAGTCTTTTTATCTTTTAAACAAGCCTCATGAGAAGCAATTTCTACATCTTCCCAATTTTTGTTCTTTGGAGTTTTTTCATCAGGTTGTACTAAAAAAGCAGTTTGTTTTATGGTACGTAAACTAGAAAAAGGAACTCCCTTTTGAAGTAATTCTACAATTTCACGTAAAGGTTGTTCACCCATTCCATATACAAGCATATCTGCTTTTGAAGTTTCTAAAATGGAAGGCAAAAGTTTATCTGACCAATAATCATAATGTGTAACTCTACGTAAAGAAGCTTCTATTCCTCCAATAAGAACAGGAGTATCAGGAAATTTATCTTTTAATATTTTAGTGTATACAGAGGTAGCATAGTCAGGTCTAAATCCAATATCACCATTGGGTGTATAGGCATCTTTATCTCGTTTTTTCTTGTTGGCAGTATAATTACTCACCATAGGATCCATACAACCACCAGTAACAGCAAAAAACAAACGAGGAGTACCTAGTTTTGTAAAATCCTGTAAATTATCATTCACATTAGGTTGAGGTACAATAGCTATCCTCAATCCATAACTTTCTAAAATACGTCCAATTACAGCAGGACCAAATGATGGATGATCTACATAAGCATCTCCACTAAACAAAATTACATCCAATTCATCCCAACCTCTAAGTTTTACTTCTTTGTTTGTAGTTGGTAACCAGTCAGAAAGTCTTCTTATCCTCATATGTTGCAAAAATACGTTAATATTGTTGAAATCATTATATTTACTTTCTACAAACAGATATAAAATTGGGGGAAAATTGTAAAAATTGCGGGTATTTGCTTGATGCCGAAGCACATTTTTGTGAAAATTGTGGTGCAAGAGTCATTAAAAATAGAATCACAACAAAGTTTTTATTTTCAGAACTTTTAACAAGTTTGGGTTGGGACAGCCTTTATTTTAGAACGCTAAAAAAGATGTTTTTCAAACCACAAGATGTATTGGTTGAGTATATTGGAGGAACTAGAAGAAAATATATTAATCCTTTTTCACACCTACTTATTGGTGTTGCATTATTGTTAACAGTTATGAATATTTTCAAGAAAGATTTTGATAATATTATGTACGCAATAAATAAAAATCAAGTTGAAATTGCAGAAAAAGACCTATCGAAACTTGAAGGTACTATTTCAGAGAAAGAGATGAAAGATTTAAAAAGAAAACAAGAAAGTGCTCAGGTAGGGTTACAATTTGGAGGAAGTTTTCTTAAGTATTTTAATGTAGTCGCATTACTTTTTATACCAGTTTTAGCTCTTATTAGTAAGTTAACATACAGAAAACCGCATAATTATGGTGAACACATTGTAATTAATAGTTATTTGTACGGCACATCGATGTATTTTTCTACCATTTTATTGCTTATGGCAGTATTTATACATCCCAAAATTTATTTTGCGAGCAGTTTTGTTTTTATGTTTTATTATTTACTTGTATTAAGTAAAATGTATAAACATTCTTTTGGAACAGCACTACTTAAATTATTACGTTTTTTATTATTTTTTATCCTTGTAGTGTTGGCTGTTATACTTATTACAAGTGTAATTGTAATAGTAGTAGCATTATTCAATAAAGTACTATTGAAATAGTGTAAGCTTTGTAATAAGATTTATTTTATAATGGTATGTGGTACTTTACTTAAATCCCAATCAATAACCAATCCACCAGCTATAGCTTTTGTAGTTTCTATATCATATAAATGTTCACATAAATATAATGCAGCTTCAAAAGATCTAGCCCCACCAGCTGAAGTAATATATTTACCATCGTGAACAAAAAGAACTTCTTTTCTAATGTCTAAGTTAGGAAACATAGTACGCATTTTATCAATATCAGAAGGGAAAGTAGTAGATACCCTATTATTTAATACACCTGCTTTAGCTAGTACAAAAGCGCCATCACAATGAGAAGTAACAAATTGTGCCTCTGTATCTACTTTTTGAACAAAAGCAATCATTTTTTCATTATCTAAATCTGTATCTAAATGATGTTCCGCACTTGGAACCACTAAAATATCTATTTTAGGTAAGCTGTCTTTTAAGTAATTAAAATCAGGAATAATTTTCATGCCTTCAAATGTAGTAACAGGTTTATCAGTATCTGCTACTGTAAAAACGTTCATAGCTTTTATACCTTTTCTAAAAATTGTATGTTGAAAAATATCAAAAGGGGCAGTAAGTTCTGTGTTATATGTTCCATCCATAATTAAAAATGCAACATTGTAACGATTAGGATCCAACTTAGGAAATTCTTTGGTAGTAGTAATAGTTTGCTTTTCTTCTTTTTCTATTTGTTTAGTGTTACAGCTTATTAAAAATACAATAGAAAAAGAGAAAACTAGTCTTGTAAAATTATTCATCATAAAGCTAAGGTATTAAAATCAATCTGTTTTTTATCTTTACTGAATTAATTAATCAAAAAAGACATGAAAATTTTTTTAAAAGTATTTCTACTATCATTGTGTATTATGAGTTGTAAAACTTCCAAAAAGGAAGAAGCGCAAAAAGAAGATACCTATGTTCAAGATAACTATACCAAAAAGGAAGTAAAAATAACGATGAGAGATGGTGTGAAGTTACACGCCACCATCTATTCTCCAAAAGATACGACCAAAACGTATCCTATCTTATTACAAAGAACACCTTACAGTTGTAGACCTTATGGTGAAGATAAATTTAGAAAGCGAATTGGTCCAAACCCTAATTTAATGAAAGAAGGGAACATAATAGTGTATGAAGATGTTAGAGGACGTTGGATGAGTGAAGGAGTATATGATAATATGAGAGCATATATTCCAAATAAAATAGAAAAACAAGCAGATGAAACTACAGATACTTACGATACTATAGATTGGTTAGTGAAAAATGTAAAACATAATAATGGTAAAGTAGGTACATGGGGAATTTCATATCCTGGTCATTATGCTACTGTATCTACTATTGATGCACATCCTGCTTTAAAAGCAGCTTCTCCACAAGCTTGTATTGGAGATTTTTTCTTTGATGATTTTCATCATAATGGAGCTTTTTTATTGAGTTATTTTAGAGCAATATCATTATTCGGAACCTATAAAGATCAGCCTACAGATTCAGCTTGGTATTCTTTTCCAAGTATGAAAACTCAAGATCAGTATCAATTCTTTTTAGATAAAGGACCATTGAAAAATTTAAATGAATATTTTCAATATGATAAACTAGATACTAAAGTAACTGGAAACAAGGAACAGATTGATGATTTCTTTTGGAAAGAAATTGTAGAGCACCCAAATTATGATGCTGTATGGAAGAGTAAAGGCATTATACAACATTTAAACAAAGTTCCTTCTACAGTAGCAACAATGATAGTTGGAGGTTGGTTTGATGCTGAGGACTTATATGGACCATTGGAAACGTATAAAGGAATAGAAAAACACCAACCTAATAATTATAATACTTTAGTTTTTGGACCTTGGGATCACGGAGGATGGTCTAGAAGTAAGGTGAAAACTACAGTAGGAAACTACTATTTTGGAGATTCTATTTCATTAAACTTTCAAAAAGATATCGAAACAAAATTCTTCAATCACTTTTTAAAAGGAGACGGAAAACCTAAGTCAAGTTTACCGGAAGCTTATGTATTCGATACAGGAAAAAAAGAATGGAAATCGTATGATGCTTGGCCACCTAAAGGAATGGAAAAACAATCTTTTTATTTATCAGAAGACGAAGTATTGAGTGCAACCCAACAAGGAAGTACTAAAATTCAATTTGTAAGTGATATAAAGCGTCCTGTACCGTATTCTGAAGATATTAAAACGGTATTTACACCAAGAAAATACATGACAGATGATCAGCGTTTTGCAGCTCGTAGGCCAGATGTATTAGTTTTTGAAACTGATGTGCTTACTGAAGATTTTACATTGGCTGGAGATATTTTAGCAAAACTAAAGGTAGCTACTACTGGAACTGCAGCAGATTGGATTGTAAAGGTAATTGATGTGCATCCTGCAGATTTAAAGAATGATAATGAAGATATGCAATCGCATACTAAACTAAGTAACTATCACATGATGGTGCGTAGTGAAGTACTACGTGGACGATTTAGAAATAGTTTTACTACGCCAGAACCTTTTACACCAAACAAGAAAACTGATGTAAATGTTAAATTGCAGGATGTTTTCCATACGTTTAAAAAAGGACATAAATTACAGATTCAAGTACAGAGTACTTGGTTTCCTTTAATAGATTTAAATCCACAAACTTATGTGGATAATATCTATAAAGCAGATAAAAAAGATTTTAAAACACAAACGCATACTGTATTCACTGATTCTAGTATTGAGTTTTCGGTGTTAAGATAATAGTGTTGAATTGATGAAAAAGTGTTTTTTACTTTTTGAAATTGTAGTAGTAATTATATTAACTTCTTGTAAAAGCCCAGTGAAATCTGACATGATATTAGCTGGAAATATGTCAAGATATGATAATAGTGCCATTGACAAGCAGGAAAATGTTGTGTTACATGCAGTTCAAAAGTTAAATAAAAAGGAATCTTATTATTTTTTTAGAGACGAAGAAAGTAATAATTGGCAATCAGTAGAATTGTATTGGTACAAAGAAGATGAGTTTCGATACGATTTAATTACAGATACGGATTTATGTGTGTATAAAGTAGGTGGTAAAGGAGTATTTAAGAGTAAGAATATATATACAGTTTTAGATCATCCAATTATAAAAGAAATTCATTTCAATAAAAATAAAACAATTTTAAGTTTAGTATGTAAATTTCCTTCAGTTCACGATGAATGTGAACCTATTGAAGATATTCAAATGAAATTGACTAAAAAATATAAATTTTAAAACATAAAAAATCCCGAATGAGCTACTAAAACATTCGGGATTTTGTTTTCACAAAATATAATAATAACAAAACTTTATT
>NZ_MSMP01000089.1 GCF_001936575.1 Tenacibaculum agarivorans | reverse complement strand
CATTACAGATTCAGCAGTTGTTACGGTAGATCCAACTAATGTTAGTGGGGGAAGCGGTACCTATGTACGTGTAGAATTTGTTTATGATAATGGTACAGCTGCTACAGGCGATGATATTACTCAAGATGGTACAAGTTTTAGTTTTACCACGAGCAATGTTTTAGGCGGTAATGTATCGGTTACGGTTTATGATGATCAAGGTTGTTCCGCGACTACTAACGCAGTAATTCCAGCGTTTAATGCCTTAAGTTTAAGTGCTACACCGATAACAGTTACTAAAGCTATAGACTGTAGAGCTTTACCAGCAGGAGGCGAAGAGATTAGAGTTTCAGTTGATTTAACAAGTGCATTAGTTTTAGGGGAAGATTTAATCTTTACTATAACGGGTAGTTCAGTATCAACAACCAATACAGTAAGTGGTCCAAGTGCAGGTACTACAGTAACGAGTGATTTTACAGGTTTAGCTACCGATATTTATAGTATTACTATAGAGAACTCTATAACAGGTTGTATTGTGACGGTTCCTCATCAGGTTGATGTAGTTCCAAGCTTTGCTTTAGATATTTCAAGAGACAGTAATGTTGTTTGTTTTGGAGACACCAATGGATCATTAACGTTTGACTTTGCTACTAGCAGTCCTTATGCAGGGGATTATAATTATCAAGTGTTTAATACCAATGGTACTGTAGGTACTGGAGATGACTTTGCCGTTTCAGGACCAACCACAGTTGCAGCAGCAGCAGGAGCTCGTCCAATTACAGTTAACACTTTAGGAGCAGGTACTTATTATGTAAGTGTCACGATGACCGATAGTCCATTCTGTCCAGTTGTTTCTAGCGAGGTTACTATTGAATCACCAACAGCAGCTTTAGACTTTAGCACAGTTGATGTAAATCCATCATGTAATGGAAATAGTGATGGACGTATTACTGTTACTGCAGTAGATGGTTGGGGAAGTTATACTTATGAATTAGCAGATGCTTCTGGTACTACAGTTTTAGTTTCTTATGGTACTAATAATGTATTTAGTGGTTTAGCCGATGGTACCTATACTGTTAATGTTCAAGATGCCAATGGCTGTATCGATAGTGATACAGTTACTTTAACAGAGCCAGCAGCGGTTACCTTTACGTTAGATAAAGATGATAATGCTTGTGATTTAACAGGAGGTGGAAGTATTACGGTTACGGCATTAGGCGGAAGTGGAAGTTATACTTATATTTTATTAGATAGCGGTGGTACAGAGATTCGTAACCAAACGACTAATGTATTTACGAATTTACCAGCTGGTAGCTATACAGTTCAGGTAAGCGACAGCAATAGTTGTCCAGGTACAAGTCCAAGTCCAACTATTACATTAGAACCAAACTTAGAGTTTAGTTTAAGTATCACTAAGTTATTAGATTGTACAGCAAGTCCAGATGCTACTATTGAGCTTTCTATCAGTTCAGGATCTGGTAATTATGAGTATGAGGTTTTAGATAGTGGTTCAGGAACTATAGTTTCTCGTACTGGTACAGGAGGAACTACAGTTAGTTTCTCAGTTAGTTCAGCAGATACGTATACGGTTAATGTTTATGATATAGATGTATTACCAGCGCCAGGCTGTTCACGTACTCGTACTATCACAATAGATCCAGTTATCGTTCCGGACTTTAGTGCTGTAGCTATCGACAATGCAAATTGTGATGGTAGTTCAGAAGGTATTATTGAGATGACGGCGGTAGAC
>NZ_MSMP01000088.1 GCF_001936575.1 Tenacibaculum agarivorans | reverse complement strand
CTTGATTGCCTAACTTACTTAGTAAAATATTTAGAATCGCTAACGTAGGCACATACAATGTGGTTCCAATACGACTAGCTAACATTCGTAATGAATCCGTAGATTCTTTACTAAGACGTAAAACCTTTGAACCTCCTGTATAATCGCGAACACTACCCCTTGGATGATCTAAAGGTAATTCTAATACCTTAGGTAAATCACTATACGCTGAAAGCCAAAATTCACGCTGAACTCCTAACTTACTTTGATATAACGAACTTTGTTGCCATAAAATATAATCCTTGTATTGTAACCTTGGTAAAGATAACTCTGTACCTGATAATAAATCGCTAAACTCAGTCTTTACAAGCTCTAAAGAAACTCCATCAATAATAATGTGATGCATATCGATCAATAAAATCGATTCTTCTCCTGGTAGTCGTAGCAAACCTGCTCGTAATAATGGACCTTTACTCAAATCAAAAGGACGTACAAAATCCGACATAACTGCATCTATATCATCTCCTGCATACTCTTCTAGTGAAAAATCTACTTCTGGGTGGATCCTTTGAACTACTTCGCCTTTCAAAAACTCAAAAGATGTTCTAAAACTATCATGTCTTTCTATAAGTTTTTCAAAAACAACTTCTAATTCATCTTTTGTAATACTACTAGATATCCCTATGGTTTGAGGCATATTATACACCAAAGAGGTCTTGTCTAAATTATAGATAAAATGTAATCTGCGTTGTACTGAAGATAAGGGGTAATAAGCACGTGACTCACCCATCTCTATACCTAAATACATCTGTTTGCCTTGTCTAGAAATAAAATCTGATAGACTCCTGATTGTATTGTAATGGAAAACTTCTCGCAAAGGAACC
Source organism: Tenacibaculum agarivorans (assembly GCF_001936575.1). Classification (GTDB taxonomy): domain Bacteria; phylum Bacteroidota; class Bacteroidia; order Flavobacteriales; family Flavobacteriaceae; genus Polaribacter; species Polaribacter agarivorans. The sequence continues at coordinate 919 of NZ_MSMP01000088.1, read as the reverse complement.
TCTGTATTTAAATCCCTTAAAATAAGATTCATCATAACCGTAGCTTTTAAAGAGTGGCCGCCTAGTTCAAAAAAGCTGCGCTCAACACTAATCAAGTCCTCCTCTATAGCTAAAACATCACTCCAGATCTTAACTAAAGTTTCTTCTATTTCATTAGAAGCACTAACATAATGATCACCTATATCTAAGGTTGGATTTGGTAAATTCTTGCGATCCACCTTTCCATTGGCGGTGATAGGTAAGGCATCTAAATGCATATAATAACTAGGTAGCATATACTCCGGTAGCTTACCTCGCAGAAAAGAACGTAATTCCGAAGAGTCTATTGATGTTTCTGATACATAATAGCCTACCAAATGCTTGTCTTGATTTTGCTCTACAACATTTACTACTACATCTCTAATACTTGGATAACCTAACAGTTGATTCTCTATCTCTCCTAACTCTATCCTAAAGCCTCTCAGTTTAACCTGACTATCTATACGACCTAAAAACTCTAAATTACCATCTTCTAACCAACGAGCTAAATCGCCTGTACGATACAATCGCTCTCCTTCCTTAAAAGGGTGAACTATAAATTTCTCTGAAGTTAATTCCGCTCTGTTGATATAACCTTGCGATAAACCTGATCCTCCTATGCATAACTCACCGATAACTCCTAAAGGTAATAACCTGTTATAACTATCTAAAACTAATAACTCAACATTATCTAAAGGTTTTCCTATAGGGATACTACTATGGGTAGTAAGTTCATTCGTTGAAAAACAACTACTATATACGGTAGCTTCTGTAGGACCGTATAAGTTCTCTAAATTAATAGAAGTACCTAAACTGCTAAAACTATCATATAATCCCTTAGGGAAAACTTCTCCTGCTAAAAATATATGCTTTACACTTGAAATACTAGCTGTACCTTCTA
>NZ_MSMP01000087.1 GCF_001936575.1 Tenacibaculum agarivorans | reverse complement strand
GAGAAGTTTTCCCTAAGGGATTATATGATAGTTTTATCAGTTTAGGAACTTCTATTAACTTAGAAAACTTATACGGTCCTACAGAAGCTACCGTATATAGTAGTTATTTTTCAACGAATGAACTTACTACCCATAGTAGTATTCCTATAGGAAAACCTTTAGATAATGTTGAGTTATTAGTTTTAGATAGTTATAACAGGTTATTACCTTTAGGAGTTATCGGTGAGTTATGTATAGGAGGCTCAGGTTTATCGCAAGGTTATATCAATAGAGCGGAGTTAACATCAGAGAAATTTATAGTTCACCCTTTTAAGGAAGGAGAACGCTTGTATCGTACAGGTGATTTAGCTCGTTGGTTAGAAGATGGTAATTTAGAGTTTTTAGGTCGTATAGATAGCCAGGTTAAGCTTAGAGGTTTTAGGATAGAGTTAGGAGAGATAGAGAATCAACTGTTAGGTTACCCAAGTATTAGAGATGTAGTAGTAAATGTTGTAGAGCAAAATCAAGACAAGCATTTGGTAGGCTACTATGTATCAGAAACATCGATAGACTCTTCGGAATTGCGTTCTTTTTTACGCGGCAAGTTACCGGAGTATATGCTACCTAGTTATTATGTTCATTTAGATGCCTTACCTATCACCGCCAATGGAAAGGTGGATCGCAAGAATTTACCAAATCCAACCTTAGATATAGGTGATCATTATGTTAGTGCTTCTAATGAAATAGAAGAAACTTTAGTTAAAATCTGGAGTGATGTTTTAGCTATAGAGGAGGACTTGATTAGTGTTGAGCGTAGCTTTTTTGAACTAGGAGGACATTCTTTAAAAGCTACGGTTATGATGAATCTTATTTTAAGGGATTTGAATACTGAGGTTCCCTTGCGAGAAGTTTTCCATTACAATACAATCAGGAGTCTATCAGATTTTATTTCTAGACAAAGTAAACAGATGTATTTAGGTATAGAGATGGGTGAGTCACTTGCTTATTACCCTTTATCTTCAGTACAACGTAGATTACATTTTATCTATAATTTAGACAAGACCTCTTTGGTGTATAATATGCCTCAAACCATAGGGATATCTAGTAGTATTACAAAAGATGAATTAGAAGTTGTTTTTGAAAAGTTAATAGAAAGACATGATAGCTTTAGAACGTCTTTTGAGTTTTTGAAAGGTGAAGTAGTTCAAAGGATCCACCCAGAAGTAGATTTTTCTATAGAAGAGTATGCAGGAGATGATATAGATGCAGTTATGTCGGATTTTGTACGTCCTTTTGATTTGAGTAAAGGTCCATTATTACGAGCAGGTTTACTAAGACTACCAGGAGAAGAATCGATTTTATTGATCGATATGCATCACATTATTATTGATGGAGTTTCTTTAGAGCTTGTAAAGACTGAGTTTAGCGATTTATTATCAGGTACAGAGTTATCTTTACCAAGGTTACAATACAAGGATTATATTTTATGGCAACAAAGCTCATTATATCAGAGTAAGTTAGGAGTTCAGCGTGAATTTTGGCTTTCGGAGTATAGTGATTTACCCAAGGTATTAGAATTACCTTTAGATCATTCAAGAGGTAGTATTCGCGATTATAGTGGAGACTCAAAGGTTTTACGTCTTAGTAAAGAATCTACGGAGTCATTACGACTATTAGCTAGTAATATTGGCACTACATTGTACGTACCTACGTTAGCGATTCTAAATATTTTACTAAGTAAGTTAGGTAATCAGGAAGATATTGTAGTAGGTACAGTAGTTTCTGGTCGAGACCATGCTGACTTAAAGGACATCGTAGGTATGTTTGTGAACACCTTAGCACTTCGTAACAATGTAGACGGTTCTTTAAGTTTTATGGATTTTTTAGCATCCGTAAAAGCACGAACT
>NZ_MSMP01000086.1 GCF_001936575.1 Tenacibaculum agarivorans | reverse complement strand
TCACGATTATTAAAACCCATCAAATCCTCCACCCGGTGGCTCTGGCGAAGCTGCCTGGGCTTTCTTTGGATTTAATATTAAATAAGTCCCTAATGCCGTTAAAGCTGTGTATTTTCCATATTTCCCTAACTTTTGTAAGGCTTCTTTTCTTGTGATTTCTTCTTTCTTTGTATTATTATCTTTCATGATCTATATGATTCTTTACGCTATATTATTCTAAAATGATTTTTTTGGTGATGCTTCCTAATCCTGCTTCTAACTTAACAATGTAAACTCCTGCTGAAGATCTTGGTAAACTAATTACACTTGATCCATTTGAAGTTATTGCTGTACTTAATACTTCTTGTCCTGCAATTGAGTACATACTAACTGTAGCCTGCGTTTGTAAACCTGCTATGGTTAATTCTCTCTTTGCTGAAGTATAGATTTTTACATTGGTAATATCTTCTGTGATATCATCAGTGCTTAATTGTTGTGAAATGGTATGGATATAGAATCTCCCTACACCACTAATCTTTGAAGTAGAAGTAATGGTATAATTTGATCCATTATCTAATCTAGTAAAGCTTCCCTTTTCTTGATCTTCTAAATACACCTCAACTCCTGATGGTAAGTTTTCACTAGTTAAAGAAAATGCTACTGAAGTATTCTCCTCTAATTGTAATCCTACTGGAACAACCATAGTCTCATAACCAGAATCTGGTAACGATTGTACTGTAAAGTCTTCTATAGATCCTTCTAATAAGTGAGTATACACATCAAAACTCGCTCCTCCAAAGTTTCCAACATCATAACCTGGATCTAAACCTTTAGTAGCTTTTGAAAAATACTTAATCCCTGTAGTTACTGAAACATTGTTTGAAGTCGCTACTAACTCTATAGATGGAGTAGTGTTTGTGTTTGTGATTCCTCTACTCACTATTACAGGTGCTGCTTCTGTTAATCGTTGATCTTGATCTAAAGTAACAGAAATTGGACTAGCACTTGCTCCTGTTCTAATAAAGAATCCTTCTCCTGGTGCTACTGTACTTGCATCACTTACTAAAGAATTCGCTACATATTTCCCTTGTGCATTATCCCAAACATAAGCCGCTACAAAAGCAGCGTCCATTACTGCTGAGTTATCGGCTATAAAATTATCCCCTGAGTTTTCGTTTAAGGGTAAAAATGCTGTAAATGGATTTCCTATAGCATTCCATTCTGAAGCTACAACTGACTTTGCTACTGAACTAGTTTCTAAAGTTCCTGTAAAAGTAACCGATCCATCAGTAGCTCTAGAGACTGCATAACTTCTACCTTGTTCAAAGGTTAATGCGGTAGTTGCTAAATCAGTGGCTGTATAATACACCCACTTTGAACCATCTGCATTACTATCATCATAATAGGCAATAGCATATCGATTTGGAGAGGCAGTAGTATTCACTCTGATATCATTAGCAGCATTCTCTGCAAATTCTTTAATGCTTTGTCCAACTACTGGGCTACTAACAACATGCCACTCATTCGCCACTAAACCTCCTCGTAAATAGGTTACTGTTCCTGATCCTGAAGCAGTACCTTTAACAAGTAAAGCACTACTATTCGATGCTCCTGAATTTAACGTTACAGTTCCATTATTTACAAAATTACCATCTACTTGAGCACTAGACATGTCTAAAAGCACTAATGATGAAGAAGCTTCTACTGTTAAATCATCCATTTGAGCTGAAGTTCCTATTCCAATAACTGGGCTATTCGCTACGTTTGGAATAGTAAGATCATAAGTAGTCTCTGGTAATACATTGATATCCCAGTTCCCTGCTGTAGACCAATCTGAATCTGTAGCTCCTGTCCATATTGCTGAAGTAATAATTACGGCTCCACTTGAATCAAAAGAATCTGAAGTATTGTCGATTTGAGTTCCTGGGTGATCTGCACAGTTCGCAGGAACATCTGCTTGTCCCGATCCTG
>NZ_MSMP01000085.1 GCF_001936575.1 Tenacibaculum agarivorans | reverse complement strand
AGATAATAGTACAAAATATGCAGGTTTAGGCTTTGATGCTTCCGTATGGGAAATTTTCCCTTACCTTATTAAAGGTGCTACACTATATATCTTAGAAGATGCAATAAAGTATGATGTAGTAAAGCTTAATAGTTATTTTGAGACACATCATATTACTATTGCATTTTTACCTACACAATTATGTGAACATTTTATTAGACTAGATAATAGTTCACTACGCTTTTTACTAACAGGAGGAGACGCATTAAAATCTATAGAAGCTACAAATTATAGCTTAGTAAATAACTATGGTCCTACCGAAAATACGGTAGTTACCACAAGCCATATTTTTACAAAAGATAAAACGTATAGTAGTTTACCTATAGGAAAACCAATAGCCAACACAAGTGTTTACATTTTAAATAAAGAAGGTAATCTAGTTCCGAGAGGGGTTATCGGTGAGTTATGCATAGGAGGATCAGGTTTAGCACTAGGTTATATCAACAGAGCGGAGTTAACATCAGAGAAATTTATAGTTCACCCTTTTAAGGAAGGAGAACGCTTGTATCGTACAGGCGATTTAGCTCGTTGGTTAGAAGATGGTAATTTAGAGTTTTTAGGTCGTATAGATAGTCAGGTAAAGCTTAGAGGCTTCAGGATAGAGTTAGGAGAGATAGAGAATCAACTGTTAGGTTATCCAAGTATTAGAGATGTAGTAGTAAATGTTGTAGAGCAAAATCAAGACAAGTATTTGGTAGGCTACTATGTATCAGAAACATCGATAGACTCATCAGCGTTACGTTCTTTTTTACGCGGCAAGCTACCGGAGTATATGCTACCTAGTTATTATATGCATTTAGATGCCTTACCGATTACCGTCAATGGAAAGGTAGATCGTAAGAATTTACCACATCCAAGATTAGATATAGAAAATCATTATGTTGGCCCTTCTAATGCTACAGAAGAAACTTTAGTTAAGATCTGGAGTGATGTTTTAGCTATAGAAGAGAACTTGATTAGTGTTGAGCGCAGCTTTTTTGAACTAGGAGGACACTCTTTAAAAGCTACGGTTATGATGAATCTTATTTTAAGGGACTTAAATACAGAGGTTCCTTTGCGAGAAATTTTCCATTACGATACGATCAGGAGTCTATCAGATTTTATTTCTAGACAAAGTAAACAGATATACTTAAGCATAGAGGTAGGTGAGTCACGCGCTTATTACCCCTTATCCTCAGTACAACGCAGATTACATTTTATCTATAATTTAGATAGGACTTCCTTGGTGTATAACATGCCTCAAACCATAGGGATATCTAGTAGTATTACAAAAGATGAATTAGAAGTTGTTTTTGAAAAGCTTATAGAAAGGCATGATAGTTTTAGGACTTCCTTTGACTTTTTATATGGCGAAGTAGTTCAGAAAGTTCATCAAAAAGTGCACTTTTCAATAGAGGAGTGTGTTGGTGATGATAAGGATGCTGTTATATCAGCTTTTGTACGTCCTTTTGATTTGAGTAAAGGTCTATTGTTGCGAGCAGGTTTGCTACGACTACCAGGAGAAGAGTCGATTTTATTGATCGATATGCATCATATTGTTATTGATGGAGTTTCTTTAGAGCTTGTAAAGTCTGAATTTAGCGATTTATTATCAGGGGCGGAGTTATCTTTACCAAGGTTACAATACAAGGATTATATTTTATGGCAGCAAAGTTCATTATATCAGCGTAAGTTAGAGGTTCAGCGTGAATTTTGGCTTTCAGCGTATAGTGATTTGCCTAAGGTATTAGAACTACCTTTAGATTACCCAAGGGGTAGTGTTCGCGATTATAGTGGAAGCTTGAAGGTTTGGAATCTTAGCAAGGAATCTACAGAGTCATTACGATTGTTAGCTAGTCGTATTGGCGCTACATTATATGTGCCTACGTTAGCGATTCTAAATATTTTACTAAGCAAATTAGGTAATCAGGAAGATATTGTAGTCGGTACAGTAGTTTCGGGTCGAGACCATGCTGACTTAAAGGACATCGTAGGTATGTTTGTTAATACCTTAGCACTTCGTAACAATGTAGAAGGTTCTTTAAGTTTTATGGATTTTTTAGCATCCGTAAAAGCTCGAACA
>NZ_MSMP01000084.1 GCF_001936575.1 Tenacibaculum agarivorans | reverse complement strand
AAATTGATACTAGCATCATTCAGCATGTACTCAATACGTTCTTCTGGATAGCCTGAATCAATAGGAACATAAGCGCCTCCTGATTTTAAAACTCCTAAAATTCCAACGAGTAATTCTAAACTACGATCCATGCAAATACCTACCAACATATCTGGTTGTATGCCTTGATCTCGTAAATAATGAGCTAATTGATTTGAACGCTGATCTAATGCTGCATATGTTAGTGTTGTTCCTTCAAAAGAAATTGCAACCGCTTCTGGTGTTTTTTCAACTTGAGCTGTAAATAACTCAACAACTGTTTTTTCTGATGGATAAGCTAACGTTGTATCATTAAATACTTCTAATATTTCTTGTTCTTCTTCTGGTGATACTATCGAAATGTTTTCAACGTACATTTCATTATTTAAGCCATCTAGTAGCTGTACTAAAGTTATCTCTATATAAGAAAGAATACGCTCTGGTTCAATGCTTGCTTCCAATTGAGCTGTTAGCCCAAAATCAACTCCATAATCATCAACATTTAAAGTAAATGGATAATTAGTTCGTTCATGTCCATCAAGCAATGTAATTCCTAAATCAGCAGTTACTGAATTATCTTCTGATTCTCTTGGATCTAAGGAATGTCTAAAGTTTAATAAGGCACTAAATAATGGAACTTCATTAGAAATATTACTCCAATTTTGAACACTTGATAAAGGTGTTTGCTCATAAGGTAATAACTCATGTAAACCTTTTTTCACTTTCTGGATATATTCAGTGATGCTCCCTTTTAATTCTGTAAAGAATGGCAACGTATTAATAAATAGTCCTAAAGAATCTGTAGCTCCTAGAACTCCTTGTAAACGTCCTGAAAATAAGGTTCCAAAAACAGCATAATCGCTGTTACTACATTTCCCTATAATTAATCCATAAGCAGCATGAAATAAAACTGCAGGACTCATTCCTAATTCAATACAAACACTGCGAATTCTCTTACTTAATTCTGTAGGTAAAATCATTTCCTCTTCATTGATATTACTACCACTTCCTAAGGTATCCGACAATTCAAATGGATAGGTAGGTTCAGTAATATTTCCTAATAAGTTTTTAAAGTAAGATTCACTATCGTTATTAGTTTGTGCATGTAAAGTATGTCCGATAAAATCTCTATATAAAACAGGATCAGGAAGATTTGACTGTTGTCCTGATAGATATGACATCACTTCTGATGTTATTTTCTCCATACCCACATGATCTAATACTAAATGATGTTGATTAACAAGCAAGTAGTATTTTTCATTTACAAGATCATCTGCCGATTTTAATGCGAGTAAAGGTGCCTTAGAAATATCCATTCTTTGATTTCCTGGAGTTCTAAGTAATTCTAACTCTGGTAATACCTCCTTAGAGCTTTCTATTTCTAGTTCTTCTACTTTCAATTGAGCTTCTCTTAATACTACTTGAACAGCATTTGGAAGTCCTTCGCTTATGATACAAGTACGCAATACATCGTGACGATTGACTACGAATTGTAATGCTTCTATAAAAGAATTTCGTTTTTCTTTGTTTTCAAACGATAGCAAGTTTGACATAATATAAGGATCTCCTTGATCCTTTTTACTCATCAAGTAATGGAAATGCATTCCTTCTTGTAATGGCGATAATGGATAGATGTCTTGAATATTTTCTACTCCACTTGGAATATTTGCCACAATAGTATCTATGTTCTCTTGATTAACTTCTAATAATGGGACCATTGCTGGAGTTATATAGTTAGTGTTAATCTTTATTCCATTTTCTGGGACTGTGTATACTAGTGTTTCTTCAAATACTTTCTTGCTAATTTCAGCTACTGTAGGGTTAGAAAAAATATCTTTTACTGTGATATGATGCCCCGCTTTTTGTAAACCTGCATTTACCTGAACCATTAACAAACTGTGCCCGCCTAATTCAAAGAAATTATCGTAAACCCCTACTTTGTCTAATCCTAAAACTTCTTGCCAAATCCTTGCAATATCTGCTTCTACTTTATTTCTTGGTGCTACATATTCCTTTGTTGATAGTAATGAACCATCTGGCTCTGGTAAAGCCTTTCTGTCTAACTTCCCACTTGAAGTTAATGGCATCGCTTCTAACTCAACCCAAACTCTAGGAACCATGTATTCTGGTAAACTTTCCTTTAACTCTGATTGAACAGTTTCTTTATCAAAATCACCTTCACTTACTACATAACCTACCAAACGTTTG
>NZ_MSMP01000083.1 GCF_001936575.1 Tenacibaculum agarivorans | reverse complement strand
TTCTAATTCTAAACCTTCAACTAATTGCTCTAAAGTTTCTTCCATAAAGGAAAGTACTCGGTCTGCTCCTACACTTCCATCTATTTGGGCTTTTAATCCAAACCCTATAGTGTCTCCATAATCATCTACATTTAATGTAAATGGATAATTCGTACGTTCCTGTCCTCCTTTTACAGTCATTTCTAAATCAAGAGTATCAGCTTCTTCTTCTATTGAAGGATGAGAATGACGGAAGTTTAATAAGGCACTAAATAATGGTACTTCATTTGAAACCCCACTCCAAGTTTGAATATTTGCTAGTGGTGTTTGTTCATAAGGAAGTAAATCTCTTAACTGTTGTTTTACTTCTTCAACATATGCTAATACACTTCCTTCTAACTTAATATAAAATGGTAATGTATTGATAAATAAACCTAATGAATCTGCTGCTCCTAAAGAACCTTGCAAACGGCCTGAAAATAAAGACCCGAATAATGCGTAATCTTTATTACTACATCTACCTACTACAATTCCGTAAGCAGCATGAAATAATACAGCTGGACTAATCCCTAATTCAAGACTAACAGCTCTAAGATTTTTATGTAATGATTCTGATAAAAAAATTGATGCTTCTTTTATCTCACTACCATTCCCTTGAATATCTGAAAGTTCAAAAGGATAGGTAGGTTCATCAACAGTTTCAAGTGATTTCTTAAAATAAGTTTCACTATCATTAATCGCTTGCTGATGTAAAGTATGACCTATAAAATTTCTATATAACACTGGAGCAGGAAGACTTTCTCCTTTTCCTGATAAATAAACTACAATTTCTGAGTTAATTTTTTCTAACCCTACATGATCTATCACTAAATGATGCGCACATAGTAATAAATAGTAACAATTATTAGCTGTATCGTCTGCTGTTTGTAGATTTAACAATGGTGCTTTGGTTGCATCCATCCATTGACTACCAGGAGCAATTAATGCTTCTAACTCTGATAGCATATCTTTAGAATTATCTATATCTAAAGTTTCTACAGATAAAGTAACTTCCTTAAGTACTACTTGAACTGCACTTGGTAAACCTTCATTTATAATACAGGTACGTAAAATATCATGACGATTTACTACAAATTGTAATGTATCTAAGAATAATGATCGTTTTTCTTGACTTGGAAATGATAATAGATTTGGTAATATATATGGATCTCCTTGCTCTTTATCACTCATCAAGTAATGGAAATGCATTCCTTCTTGCAATGGAGATAATGGATACATATCTTCAATATTAGAGATGCCTCCAGGTATTTTTGAAACAACAGTATCGATATCCTCTTGACTAAAATCTAATAAAGGAACCATTTCTGGCGTAATACGATCTATATCTGATGTAATTCCATTTGCTGGAACTTGATATACATCTGTTAATGAAGTTACTTCCTCACTTATTCCTGCTATAGTTGGATTAGAGAAAATATCTTTTACTTCGACATGGAAATCTAATTTTTGTAGACGAGAAATTAACTGAACAACTAATAAACTATGTCCTCCTAATTCGAAGAAATTATCATAAACTCCTACCTTATCTATGCCTAATATTTCTTGCCAGATAACAGATATTTGTGTTTCCACCTCATTTCTAGGTGCTACATACTCTTTACTTGAAATATCTGAAATAGTCGGTGTTGGTAATGCCTTACGATCTAATTTACCATTATTTGTTAATGGCATTTCTTCTAATTCCACCCAAATTGAAGGAATCATATAATCTGGCAAGTGCTCTTTTAGCTCCGTTTGAATCGCTTCCTTATCAAAAACATCTTCTGAAACTACATAACCGATCAAACGTTTTGTGCCATTGTCACTCTCTTTTGCCAATACACAACATTGACTTATAGAAACTAAATTTGATAAAGCATTCTCTATCTCTCCTAATTCGATACGATAACCTCGAATCTTAACCTGACTGTCCTTTCTTCCGATAAACTCAATTGTACCATCTGGTAACCACTTCGCTAAATCCCCCGTTTTATATAAGCGATCTCCTTCCTTAAAAGGATTTAAGGTAAATTTCTCTTTCGTAAGTTCTTCGTTATTCAAATATCCTAAACCAACTCCTGAACCTCCTACAACTAATTCTCCTACAACACCTACAGGAACTAAATTCATTGATGAATCTACGATGTAAGCTATACTGTTTTTTATAGGCTTACCTATAGGAAGGGTAGTTTGTGTCAATTCAATACTATGAGTGGTTGAGAAC
>NZ_MSMP01000082.1 GCF_001936575.1 Tenacibaculum agarivorans | reverse complement strand
ATTCTCAACCACTCATAGTATTGAATTGACACAAACTACTCTTCCTATAGGTAAGCCTATAAAAAACAGTGTAGCTTACATCGTAGATTCATCAATGAATTTAGTTCCTGTAGGTGTTGTAGGAGAATTAGTTGTAGGAGGTTCAGGAGTTGGTTTAGGGTATTTGAATAACGAAGAACTTACGAAAGAGAAATTTACCTTAAATCCTTTTAAGGAAGGAGATCGCTTATATAAAACGGGGGATTTAGCGAAGTGGCTACCAGATGGTACAATTGAGTTTATCGGAAGAAAGGACAGTCAGGTTAAGATTCGAGGTTATCGTATCGAATTAGGAGAGATAGAGAATGCTTTATCAAATTTAGTTTCGATAAGTCAATGTTGTGTATTGGCAAAAGAGAGTGACAATGGCACAAAACGTTTGATCGGTTATGTAGTTTCAGAAGATGTTTTTGATAAGGAAGCGATTCAAACGGAGCTAAAAGAGCACTTGCCAGATTATATGATTCCTTCAATTTGGGTGGAATTAGAAGAAATGCCACTAACAAATAATGGTAAATTAGATCGTAAAGCATTACCAACACCGACTATTTCAGATATTTCAAGTAAAGAATATGTAGCACCTAGAAATAAAGTAGAGGAGGTGTTAGCTAGTATTTGGCAAGAAATACTAGGCGTAGAGCAGGTAGGAGTTTATGATGATTTCTTCGAATTAGGAGGGCATAGTTTATTGGTTGTACAATTAATTTCTCGTCTACAAAAATTAGATTATCACGTATCAGTTAAAGATATATTCTCGACTCCAACAATAGCGAAAATAGGAGCAAAAGTATCATCAGAAACATCAGTATATCAAGTCCCAGCCAATGGAATTACAGCAGATATAGATCGTATTACGCCAGAAATGGTTCCTTTATTAGACTTTAGTCAGGAGGATATCGATAAAGTTGTTTCACAGATTGAGGGAGGAGTGTCTAATATTGAAGATATGTATCCTTTATCTCCATTACAAGAAGGGATGCATTTCCATTACTTGATGAGTGATAAAGAGCATGGAGATCCATATATACTGCCAAACCTATTATCATTCCCAAACCAAGAAAATAGGTCATTATTTGTACAAGCATTACAAACTGTAGTAAATCGTCATGATATTTTACGTACTTGTATTGTAAATGAAGGTTTACCAAGTGCAGTTCAAGTAGTGCTTAGAGAAGTTACATTATTTGTAGAAGCTTTAGAAATAGACAATGATAAAGATGTTTTGTTAGAATTAGAAGTATTAACTGCTCCTGGTAACCAATGGATGGATATTTCTAAAGCGCCATTATTAACATTTCAATCTGCAGATGATGTCGAAAAAGAAGCCTATTATTTGATCGTTTACCAACATCACTTAATATTAGATCATGTAGGGTTAGAAAAAGTTGTTGAGGAGGTTGAATTGTGTTTGTTAGGTAATGAATCAGCATTGCCAGAACCTGTTTTATATAGAGATTTTATAGGTCATACTTTACACCAACAAGCTATTAATGATAGCGAAACGTATTTTAAAGAATTATTAGAAGATATTGATGAACCTACCTATCCATTTGGGTTATCTGATATTCAGGGAACAGGTAGTGATATCAAAGAGTCAGAAGTAATTTTATCAGAAAAATTCAGTAAAACTCTTCGAGATGTAAGTGTTAGATTAGGAATGAGTCCTGCTGTATTATTTCATGCAGCTTATGGACTTGTTATTGGAAGATGTAGCAATACCGATTATGCTATTTTTGGTAGTTTATTTTCAGGTCGCTTGCAAGGTTCTTTAGGAGCAGCAGATTCACTAGGTTTATTCATTAATACATTACCATTTTTTGTTGAAATCAAAGGGAGTGTAGTAGCCTATGTAACTGAGGTTAAAAATAGGTTAAAAGAACTATTACCTTATGAGCAAACACCACTTGCAAGTATTCAAAATTTATCGGGTATTTCAAATGAAGTCTCTCTATTTAGTACTTTATTAAACTATCGTCATTCTCATGTTGCAACGGAAGAAGAAACAGAAGTAGATGAAACTGCTAGTTTAGGAATTACAATAATAGGTAGTCATGAACGTACGAACTATCCATTTACTTTAAATATAGATGATTATGGAGATGTTTTTGGGTTAACCGCTCAGATTGCTGGTAGCGTTAACTCAGACCGAGTACTTTCCTTTATGGAAGAAACTTTAGAGCAATTAGTTGAAGGTTTAGAATTAGAG
>NZ_MSMP01000081.1 GCF_001936575.1 Tenacibaculum agarivorans | reverse complement strand
CTCGATCACTTCAGATGAATCAGAAGTTATAATCAATGCAGACCCTGCGATTACTGTTCAACCGCTAACCACCCAAACGATTTGTGTTGGTGCTACACCTACAGATTTATCGGTAACTGCTTCAGGCGGAGTTGATGGATTAACCTATCAATGGCAAAGTTCTAGTACAAGTGGTAGTGGTTTTAGTGATATTGCCAGTGCTACCAGTTCAACTTATACACCAGTTACGACAGCTTCAGGTACTACCTATTATAGAGTGATTATAAACGATACGGGATCAGGGTGTAACTCAGTTACTTCAGATGAATCAGAAGTTATAATCAATGCAGATCCAGCGATTACTGTTCAACCGCTAACCACTCAAACGATTTGTGTTGGTGCTACACCTACAGATTTATCGGTAACTGCTACAGGTGGTGTTGATGGATTAACATATCAATGGCAAAGTTCTAGTACAAGTGGTAGTGGTTTTATTGATATTGCCAGTGCTACCAGTTCGACATATACACCTGTTACTACAGCTTCAGGCACTACCTATTATAGAGTGATTATCAGCGATACGGGATCAGGGTGTAACTCAGTTACTTCAGATGAATCAGCAGTTATAATCAATGCAGATCCAGCTATTACTGTTCAACCGCTAACCACTCAAACGATTTGTGTTGGTGCTACACCTACAGATTTATCGGTAACTGCTACAGGTGGTGTTGATGGATTAACATATCAATGGCAAAGTTCGAGTACAAGTGGTAGTGGTTTTATTGATATTGCCAGTGCTACCAGTTCGACATATACACCTGTTACTACAGCTTCAGGCACTACCTATTATAGAGTGATTATCAGCGATACGGGATCAGGATGTAATTCGATCACTTCAGATGAATCGGAAGTTATTGTCAATGCGGATCCTGCTATTACTGTTCAACCGATAGCAACTCAAACGATTTGTGTTGGGGCTACACCTACGGATTTATCGGTAACTGCAACAGGTGGAGTTGATGGGTTAACGTATCAATGGCAAAGTTCAAGTACAAGTGGTAGTGGTTTTATTGATATTGCTAGTGCTACCAGTTCAACCTATACACCCGTTACGACAGTTTCAGGCGCTACCTATTATAGAGTGATTATAAGTGATACGGGATCAGGATGTAATTCGATTACTTCGGATGAATCGGAAGTTATAATCAATGCAGATCCAGCGATTACTGTTCAACCGATAACCACCCAAACGATTTGTGTTGGTGCTACACCTACAGATTTATCGGTAACTGCTACAGGCGGAGTTGATGGGTTAACCTATCAATGGCAAAGTTCAAGTACAAGTGGTAGTGGTTTTAGTGATATTGCCAGTGCTACCAGTTCGACATATACACCCGTTACGACAGCTTCAGGCACTATCTATTATAGAGTGATTATAAGTGATACGGGATCAGGATGTAATTCGATTACTTCGGATGAATCGGAAGTTGTTATCAATGCGGATCCAGCGATTACTGTTCAACCAATAGCAACTCAAACGATTTGTGTTGGTGCTACACCTACGGATTTATCAGTTACCGCTACAGGTGGGGTTGATGGATTAACCTACCAATGGCAAAGTTCGAGTACAAGTGGTAGTGGTTTTATTGATATAGCCAGTGCTACCAGTTCGACATATACACCGGTAACTACAGCTTCAGGTACTACCTATTATAGAGTGATTATAAGTGATACGGGATCAGGATGTAATTCAGTTACTTCAGATGAATCAGAAGTTATAATCAATGCAGATCCAGCAATTACTGTTCAACCAATAGCAACTCAAACGATTTGTGTTGGGGCTACACCTACGGATTTATCGGTAACTGCAACAGGTGGAGTTGATGGGTTAACCTATCAATGGCAAAGTTCAAGTACAAGTGGTAGTGGTTTTATTGATATTGCTAGTGCTACCAGTTCAAGTTATACACCAGTTACTACAGTTTCAGGTACTACCTATTATAGAGTAATTATAAGCGATACAGGATCAGGGTGTAATTCAGTTACTTCAGATGAATCGGAAGTTATTATCAATGCAGATCCAGCGATTACTGTTCAATCGCTAACCACCCAAACGATTTGTGTTGGCGCTACACCTACGGATTTATCAGTTACGGCTACAGGCGGAGTTGACGGACTAACCTATCAATGGCAAAGTTCGAGTATAAGTGGTAGTGGTTTTATTGATATTGCTAGTGCTACCAGTTCAAGTTATACACCAGTTACTACAGTTTCAGGTACTACCTATTATAGAGTAATTATAAGCGATACAGGATCAGGATGTAATTCAGTGACTTCAGATGAATCGGAAGTTATTATCAATGCG
>NZ_MSMP01000080.1 GCF_001936575.1 Tenacibaculum agarivorans | reverse complement strand
TCTCGCTTGATAAATGTACTGTAGGTTGTAGCCTCTGAGGGTCCGTATAAATCATAAACCGACTCCACTGAACTTTCTGCATAAATACGATCTACTAAACTCGGTAATAATGGCTCTCCTGCTAAGTTGACTGTCTTTACTGTTTCTGGTAATTTTCCAGAGTCTAAAACACCTAATAAAACACTTGGAACTGTATTTATTAATGATACTGAAATAGCTGAATCTTCAACTAAGGATAATAAATTATCCACCAATTCAATTTTTGATCCTGAAGCTAACGAAGTAAATAGTTCGAAAATCGATAAATCAAAGTTAATCGATGTGCTGGCTAACATTCCTAACTCAAGTGATTCTTCAAAATTATCTAATGCCCAGTTTACTAAATTGAACATATTTCCATGCTCTATTAAAACACCTTTGGGCTTTCCAGTACTTCCTGAGGTATAGATTACGTAAGCTAAATCAGATTGAGTAAGTTCAGTTTCTAATCCTGATGTTGAATAACTATCCCAATCACTATCTAACGATACAATGGTTATGTCTTTCTTATGCTCTAAGATAGTTCGACTTTGAGCACTGCTTAACACCAAACCAGTAGCTGTGTCTTCAATCATATAATCCACACGATCTTGCGGATAATTAGGATCAATTGGAACATAAGCGCCTCCTGATTTTAAAACTCCTAAAATGCCAACCAACATTTCTAAGCTACGCTCAATACAAATGCCTACAAAATCTCCAGATTTAATTCCCTGATCCTGTAAATAATGAGCTAATTGATTAGATTTTGTATCTAATTCTTCATATGTTAATCCTACTCCTTGGTAAACTACTGCTAGAGCTTCTGGTTGCGCTTCAACTTGATCTTTAAAGTAATCTAAAACTGTTTGAGTGGTTCCATAATCTACCTCAATCCCATTAAATCTTTCTAATGTTTGTAATTCTTCCTCAGGTAAAATTGTTAATGAACTTACTGCTGTTTCCTCTACAGATTCTACCTTTTTAACTAATTGCTCTAAAACTTCTTGCATGTACACAAGAACACGAGACACTTCTACACTTTCCTCTATCTGAGCAGTTAATACAAAATCATCTCCACAATCATCAACATTTAACATGAATGGATAATTCGTTCTCTCTTCACCTCCTATAAAATCAATTCCTAAATCAATAGGGCTTTCTCCTTCTTCTTCAGTTAAAACAGGAGAATGACGAAAGTTTAATAGTGCACTAAATAACGGAACTTCATTAGAAACTCCACTCCAATTTTGGATGCTTGAAAGTGGTGTTTGCTCATATGATAATAATTCATCTAGCCTTTGTTTTACTGCTGCAATGTAATCAGTAATACTTCCTTGAAGTTCTATAAAAAATGGTAGCGTATTTATGAATAATCCTAAAGAATCTGCTGAGTTTAACGCTCCTTGTAAACGTCCAGAGAATAACGAACCGAATAATACATAATCGCTATTACTACATCTTCCAACTACAATTCCATAAGCGGCATGGAATAAAACTGCAGGGCTTAAACCTAATCCAAGACTTACTCTACGTAATTCTTTACTTAATTCTATTGGCAGAATAATACGTGATTCCTTAATATTATCGCTATTAACTTTAATATCTGATAAATTAAACGGATACGTAGGTTCATCTATACTTCCTAATAATTCTTTAAAATAAGATGCTCCATCATTTTGCGACTGTTGATGTAAATTGTGTCCTATAAACTCTCGATATAAAACAGGTGCTGGAAGACTTTCTTCTTCTCCTAATAAATAAGCTTCAATTTCCGAAATCACCTTATCCATACCAACATGATCCAATATTAAATGGTGTTGATATACAATCAAGTAAAAATCATTATTTACTACATCATCTACCGATGTCAACTTTAACAAGGGTGCTTCAGAGGTATCCATCCACTGTTTACCTGGAGCTTTTAGCGCTTCTAACTCTGACGATATGTTATTATTGTTTACAGTTAAATGCGTTACTGATAGTTTCGCTTCTCTAAGTACTACCTGAACAACTTTAGGTAAATCTTCACTTATAAAACATGTACGTAATACATCATGACGATTTACTACAAATTGTAATGCTTCTATAAAGTTTGTTCGTTTTTCATCATCCGAAAAAGACAATAAATTTGGTAATACATAAGGATCGCCTTCCTCTTTATTACTCATTAAGAAGTGGAAATACATTCCTTCTTGTAAAGGCGATAATGGATACATATCCTGAATATTAAGAACGCCTCTTGGTATTTTTGAAACTACAGTGTCTATTTGCTCTTGATCAAAACTTAATAAAGGCACCATTTCTGGTACAATACGATCTGTATCTATTGTAATTCCATTGGCTGGTACTTGATATACAGATGCATCTGCTGAGATTCTTTCTGCAATTTGAGCAACTGTTGGATTAGAGAAAATATCTTTAACTGCTATATGATAATCTATCTTTTGTAAACGTGAAATT
>NZ_MSMP01000008.1 GCF_001936575.1 Tenacibaculum agarivorans | reverse complement strand
AGGCAAAATTAATTTTTAATTGTTTACCTAAATTAAATAGATAATCGCCTTCTAGCTTCTAGCAAAACTAAAAAATAGAGAAAGAGCACTTAAATATTGGTGCTCTTTTGTTTTTCTTAATGTGCATAGCCTATTACTATG
The DNA here is from genome assembly GCF_001936575.1 of Tenacibaculum agarivorans. GTDB lineage: Bacteria > Bacteroidota > Bacteroidia > Flavobacteriales > Flavobacteriaceae > Polaribacter > Polaribacter agarivorans. Next base: position 205,102 of record NZ_MSMP01000008.1, on the reverse strand, counting down.
ATTTCCTCTTTTTTTAATTTACAAGTAATTTCTCCTCTAGCATTATAAAAACAATCTCTTCCAGCGCATAACTCTGGACTACAACTTTCACCTGGATTACCTTTTGATGTATCAGTTCCTCCGTGTATCGTTTTTAATTCAGCGGTTTTTAATGCTTTTCCTAAATTTAAAATTGTTTTTTTCATGTTATATGCTTTTGTATAACTAATTGTTATTGAAGCATCATTATGTTACCCAACTATTTTGAAATTTACTTTTTCCGCTGTAGTTTTTTGCGCTAATTTATTTATTGATTGTTCTGTAAGTTGTAAAACTCTAGGGTATCCTCCAGTTACTTGGCAATCTCTCATCAATACGATTAATTTTCCTGAAGGAGTTAATTGTACTGTACCTGGTAATACTCCTGAGGACAACATTGATCCTAAATTGTTTTCTAAACTTTCATTGAGAATATATCCCATTCGACTATTATTTCTTGATATAGTAAAAGCTTCAGTTACTATTCTTTCTTGTTGTTCTTTCGTTAATCGTTCAAACTCTGGTCCTTTATAACAAGTTAACGGTTCGTTGGTGTAAATATCTCCTTCTCCTAATTTAGCATAAGATGTTTTATTGGTGGTCTTTTTATTTCTAATTTGAATATGATCACCTTTCTTTAAAAAGAAACTATCCGTTATACTTTTATAATAGCTTTGACTTCCAAGAATTTTTTCAGAAATAATTCCTCCAGCTATGGCTAAATAAGTTCGAGTTCCGTACACTCGTTTACCTAGTTTTAATATTGATCCTTCAGCAACATTTAGCTTTTTATTCATAACTAATGGACTTTCATTTAATGTTGGTGAAAAATTTCCCCCGGTTAGGCTAACCTCACAGTCTGTCAAAAATTCTAGTGTGCATGCCCCCATTGTTATTTCTATTGTTGCTTGATCTTCATCATTATTCACCAAAGCATTTGCTATATTATGAGCATATAAATCCATAGCACCAGAAATAGGAACCCCTTGATGTGCAAATCCTACCCTACCTTGATCTTGAATAGTCATTAAAATACCTGGATGAATTACCTTAATCATGAATTCTTTCTTTTTCAATTTGAAAATTACCTTCAGAAATTAATTCTTTTATATTTTGATATGCATCTTTATCAATGGGAAAAAATTGAATTTTGTCTCCTGATTGCGCAAAACATGGAGAATTATTTTTAATAGAAAAAAAAGAAACAGGAGTATTTCCTATAATATGCCACCCACCAGCGCTTTCATTTGGGTAAATTCCCGTTTGTTCTCCGCCTATGGCTACAGCTCCTTTAGGCACTTTTAATAATGGTGTAGATTTTCTATCTATAAAAAGTTGAGAATCTAAACCTCCTAGGTATAAAAAACCTGGTAAAAAACCGATAAAATACACCAAGTAACTCGTACCTGTGTGCAATTTTATAATTTCTTCTTTGGTCAGTTTTAATTGTTTTGATAGTTCCGACAGATCAAAACCATATTCATCTGCATAACATACGGGGATTCTCCAGAGATAATTCTCTTTTGTAACTTTAATTGTAGCTGTACTGATCTGTATTAATCGTTCTACTTTTTCATTAAAACTGAAAGTATTCTTATATGTAATTAAAAGAGAATTATAACCTACAATACAATCTTCAATAAATTCTTCTTCACTTTGAATTTTATATTTAAAGTCAACAATCTTTTTTATAGTCGCTGGATTGATTTCTGCTTTCCACTCCACTAATATTCCTCTTTCTCCATATTGCTTGTATGAGATATCATCAGGATTATGCATTCAATTTTTCATTTAAAAATTGTAATAGTACTTCCGCATTTTCATGATCTCCATGAACACAAAACGTATCCGCTTTTATTTCAACCTCATCATTCTGTACTGAAGTTACTTTATCTTCGGTGAGCATTTTCTTCAATTGATTCCATGCTAAGTTTACATCTGTAATAACAGCATTAGGTAATGTTCTGGACACTAATGATAAATCATTATTATATCTTCTGTCGATAAATGCTTCATATTTAACTTCTAAATTTGCTTGAAAAGCTTTTTTAGCAATTACAGATTGATAAGGCACATATATACAAACTGACTTTTTTGGAAATACTTTAGTGATTGCCTCTATAACTATATCTGCATAATACGTTTCTGAAGCCGCTAAATTATATAAAGCTCCATGTGCTTTTACATGATGAATACTTATGTTTTTAAGTTCAGCTCTTTCTTGTATTACTGTTAATTGTGTTATTAAACTATTCGATAAATCTTCAGATGAAATTTCTATTTTTTTTCGCCCAAAATTCTCTCGATCAGGAAAGGAAGGATGTGCACCAACTTTAACTTTGTATTTCTCTGTTAAATCTAATACACTATCAATACTATCTACAGTTCCTGCATGACCTCCACAGGCTATGTTACAAGAATTTAAATAAGGCATTAACATTTCTTCATTATTTAGTCCCTCACCCAAATCACAATTGATATCTACACGATTAAAAGACATGGAATACTTTTAAAATACTTTTTAATCCTAAAAAAATAGTGAATGCTACAATACATAATCCTAAAAAATTCTGCCATTTACTATTTTTAAATTCGCCTAATATACTTTCATTATTCATAATCCAAAGTAAGATTCCTGCAATTAATGGTAGTAATAATCCATTGGCTACTTGTGCCACTTTTATAATCTCTATTGGCTTTACACCGAGAGATGAGAATAGTATTCCTAAGATCAAAATAAAAATCCAAACACTTCTAAATTTCCAAGATTGCATCGATACTTTCCATCCTAAACATCCTTTGGCTACATAAGCAGCTGCTAGTGGTGCTGTTATCGCAGAGGTAATTCCCGCTGCAAATAACCCAAGGGCTAAAAAGTATTTGGCTAGATTTCCATATAGAGGTGCTAAACCCAATGCTAAATCTGTAACAGAATTAATTTCTGTGGATGTGATTCCTGCAGCAGAGATGATAATAGCCATGGAAACCAAACCGCCTAATACAATAGAAATTATAGTATCTTTTTTAGCTAATGATACATCAGCAGCAGTTTTCCACTTTTCTTTTACTAAAGATGCATGTAAAAACAAATTGTACGGTACCACTGTTGTCCCTATTAAAGCAATAACGGTTAATAAACTACCTTCAGGACTTTTAAAAATAAATAATCCTTTACTAATAGCTATTAGGTTTGGTTTTGTAATTACAGCCGTAGTTACAAAAGATAAACTCATTACTAATACTAAACCTACCAACACTTTTTCTAGTATTTTATAATTTCCGAGATACAATAATAGAAATGCAATTATCCCAATGAATATACTCGTAAAATTCATTGATAAGCTTCCTAAACTATATTGTAATTTTCCAGTAACGGTTTCTAAACCGAGCACTCCTCCACTTATATTTCCTGCTTCATATAATGAGTTACCAATAACAATTGCTATAAGTATTAAAACGATTAATAATTGTTTTATAATTCGATTTTTAACCTCATCTCTAATGAGTTCCGATAATCCTTTTTGAGTTATAATTCCCAATCGAGCAGCCATTTCTTGTAATACAATCGTAGCAATTATAGATACTAGCATTGCCCATAGTAAATGAAAACCAAAATTCACCCCTGCTAGCGTACAAACAGTTACTGTACCGGGACCAATAAAAGCAGCTGCTACTAAAGTTCCTGGTCCTATATTTTTAAATAGTTTTTTAATCATGCTTAGCTGAATTTAGCGCATAAATAGCAAAACTTCCTAACCAGTGTCCTCCTTCATAACTATCACCTACTAAATTTGGTAAAGAATACTCGATATGTTGATTCACTAGTCTTTTAAGGTGATTATATTCGGGTAAACCTTCTATGATTTTATTCAATGCCCAAGCTCTAGAGAAATTTACGCCATCCAAATGCACCAATTTTCCATCTTTACGATCAGAAACTTCTCCTACTGGAAATTCAAAATTTGGATCTTTTAATTGTGGAAGAAATTTTGAAAACCAATCATTAAATAATTCTTTAGGTAAAACACGTTTCATAATAGCTGCTTCTTGTAGACATGGTGATAAAAAATCAAATCCACTTGGTTCCCAAGACAAAGGACAATTTTGATCTTTTAGATAAAAGGCTTTTGCACGAGTTTCTATCAATAATTTTAGCTCATTATTATTTACTGTATTGGCATAATCCCAAGCAAAGGTTAATCCAAATGCTGTATTGGTATGCTCTCCAACTCTAATTGGGTACCTTAATTTAGGTAAAAACTCAATGTATTTCTGTACAATTAAATTTGTAAGTGGCTGTAAATTTTTCTCTAATTCTTTAGCTACAGGATCATTCCAAGTATATAATTCTTCCGCTAACTTTAATAACCAAGCCCAACCATAGGTTCTTTCATAGCTTTTATTGTATTTCCCATAAAAATACTGTACTTCTTTTTCTATATTTTCTTTAGAAATATTTTGTAATAATTGTTGTTTAATAGTCTCTGCATTCTCTAAACTAGGGAACTGTTTTACCAAAGAAACTAAACTCCAATGGCCATGCACTGAAGAATGCCAATCGAAACACCCATAAAAAGCAGGATGTAATTCTTTAGGGGATTGTAAATCTTTAGTACCTCCAATAGTTTGATTCAATTTATTAGGATATTCAACATTTATACAGTGTATCGGAAGAGAGGCTAATTTATTTGCCTGCTCGATATTTAACGATAAACTTTCTATTTCAACTACTGTATTTTCTGTTACCTTATCTTCGGAACTACTTTTTTTAGTTTGACTGCAGGAAACTAATAGTAATAAAGAGAATGTTATAAAAAAAGATTTCATTATATATAATTTGATTGTCATAAATGTATCATTTTTTTAAAGAAAGTAAGAATTAACGTTATTTAATCGAAATTAACAGTATAAACCAAAACAGAATCTATAAATTGCAATTTCAACCTAATATTCTAAATTATGAAAAAGCTATTTTTTTGCATAGCCACTGCTACTCTTATATTATCCTGTAATAATACACCAAAGGATTTTGTAACAGTTTCTGGAAAAATTACTAATAAAAACTCTGATTCTATTGTTATTAGTGGATATCAAACTAAAAATGGAGAATCATTAAAATACAAAAAAGTCTTACAAGTAAGTGAGGATGGAAGTTTTAAAGATACCTTAAAAATTCAATCTGGTGGATTCAGTTTATTTGACGGAAAAGAATTTACCTCATTATATTTAAAGAATGGAGCAGATATACATATTACATTAGATACTAAAGAGTTTGATGAAACTGTTTCTTTTACAGGTAAAGGAGCTAATGAAAATAATTTTTTAGCCGAATCGGCACTCAATCAAGAACGCTTTTTTAAAGATCTAAGTAACTTAATTACTTCTCCTGAAGAATCTTTTGATGCTAAAATGAATGATTTTGTTAGCGACTTTGATAAAAGAATTGCTAACACATCTTTAGATACTGCATTTGTAAATATGCAAAAACAAAGCCTAGATAGGCTTCAAATTGGTATACAACAAATGAGAGAAGAAAAAGTATACATTGCTACCAAACTTGCTAATGGTACTGTATCTCCCATTTTTGAAAACTACGAGAACTTTAACGGTGGTACAACTTCTTTAGCAGATTTAAAAGGAAAATATGTTTATATTGATTTATGGGCTACTTGGTGTAATCCTTGTAAACAAGAAATTCCACATTTACAAAAAATTGAAAAGCAATTTCACGATAAAAACATTGCCTTTGTAAGCATTTCTATTGATGATAAAAATGACCATGAAGCATGGAAAAAAATGGTTACAGATAAACAATTAGCAGGCGTACAATTATTCGCTGATCAGGCTTGGAATTCTAAGTTTGTTAAAGATTACAGAGTAAGCGGTATTCCTCGCTTTATTTTAATTGATAAAGAAGGTAAAATTGTAAATCCAGATGCTCCAAGGCCATCCGATACTAAATTACTTGAGTTATTGAATACATTGAGTATATAATTTAAAGTATTATCTAACATAACAAACCCTCGCTGTTGGCGAGGGTTTGTTATGTTTAAAGAGAAATTAATAGCCTAAAAAAATTATTTTAGTTGCTGTAAAAGTTTTTCAATTTTAGCTAAACGATATTTCAATACAACATTTTCTTCCTCCAATTTCTTCATTCTTGCCTCTTGTTTCTTGCTTCTTTCATCTTGATTTTCTAAATCTTTCTCTTGCTGAATGGTATATAACGTTAACTCCTCTATTTTCTGTAATAATTTGGCATCCATTTCCCCTAGAAAGAACCCATCTTTTTTCACCTCTTCTGCAGATGGAATATTAGCTAAATGCCCATTTTCTTTGATATGATTTTCGACTTCTGTAAGTGTTGGTAAACTATAATCCTTTTTAAAAACGAAATCAGCCCAATTTGCATACGTAGCTACTTTTACTTCTGTAGCTGCTATTTTTCCATTTACACCTAGTTTGTATCCTTTGGTATCTGTGGTTCCGATACCTACATTACTCGTAGTCCTAGACACTGAAATTGCCATACGATCTGGCTGACCTATTATTCCAATACCATTTCCTTTATTACTTCTTAGCAAAGACCAATCACCTACATCTCCATCTCTATATAAAAGTAAATCTGTATTACCTGTATCTAATACTATGCTGCTTTTTGCTTTTATGTTACCAGCAACATCTAGTTTTGCCTCTGGTGTTGATATACCAATTCCAACATTACCACCTTGTTGAATTACCATTCTAGTTCCTCCATTATCGTCAAAACGATGTCCATAATATCCATATCTTAAAAAACGTGCTTTTGGTAATGAACTATTAAACTGAATATATCCGTGAGAATAATAATTTTGATCCACAGCTATTTTCTTTCCTGAATTCACAGTCATACTACCATTAACATGTAATTTTAAATCAGACATTGGAGATGTTCCAACACCAGGAGAACTAGTTCCAATCCCAATAATCCCTTTATCATTAATTCTCATTCTTTCAATAGCATTTAAACTATTTCCTGCAGTAGTTCCAAAACTTAATTGACCTTGCCTTCCATAAGTTTCAGCAGCTAAACCTTTTATGTACGAGCTTACATGTGCTCCATCAGCATCTTTATTGTAGAACTGGATCTCTCCCAATAATTGATTGTTTACAGCATTTACATCTTTACTAGTTAATCTAATTACAGGAGGGTTACTACCATCATTACTACCGCTTTCTATTTCCAAATTTTGTGATGGTGAATTGGTCCCAAGACCTAATTTACCTTTAGATATGTAGTGATTTCCATCTCCTTCTATTTTTAATAATTTAGATGATTTTACATCACTCATATTATCTAATAACGTTCTCCAATTATTATAATCTCCTTGGACACCATTCTCAGCAGTATGCAAACGATATTTACTAATTCTAAAATACATTTTATTTGTAACTGCACCGAAATATATATTATTTTCCCAATGACTTGTACGCCCATTTATTGCTAATAATGTCCCATATGCATTATTATCTGGGGATGACCCACCGGGTCTATAGGTATGATAATCATCAAAAAGCTTAATACTCATTGGACTAATTTGAGTTCTTGGCATTTTAGAAAAATCAAAATGTAAATGAGGAAAAGTATATTCTTTAGCAGTTACTTTTCCTGTAGTAGTATTATCACCTGTATTTGTCCATTGTGCACTAGAGATAAAACTAGCTCCTAATAAGAAAATTGATAAAATTGTCTTTTTCATATTATGAATTAAATTGATTCGTAAAGTATTGTATTTAATGTTAGATGAGGTGTTATTTCTATAAAATTTAAGTTTTTCTTAAATGACATTATAAAACTTTTAGACCTCTCATATAATTATTCTATATCTAGATTATTTATTTTCTAGTTTTTCTATTCTCTTTTCTAATTTCTCAATAATAGATAGTAATTTATCATTGTTGGTTGACGCTTTTCTTAATTCTTTCTCTTGTTGAATTGTATATAGGGTTAATTCTTCGATTTTCTGTAATAATTTAGCATCCATTTCTCCTAGGAAGAACCCGTTTTTTTTCACCTCTTCTGCAGATGGAATATTCGCTAAATGTCCGTTTTCTTTTATATGATTTTCTACTTCTTTTAAGCTAGGTAAGTCATAATCATTTTTAAAAACGAAATCTGCCCAATTAGCATAGGTTGCTACTTTTACTTCAGTAGCGGCTATTTTTCCATTTACGCCTAGTTTGAAGCCTTTAGTGTTTTTGGTTCCTATGCCTACACTTCCTTTAAATGTTGATAATTGTCCATTACCTCTTAGATTAGTATCTGCACCTAAACTGAAAAAACCATATTCTCCAGTAGAATTATTAGCTAGATGTAAGTATATTTTTTGGCTATTATTAGGCTCTGATATCATTAAAGCACTATCTGAATTTGGGTCATTTTTTTGTTTAATTTCTAGTAGTCTGGAAGGAGTCGCAGTTCCGGTTCCAATACCAACGTTACCATTATCAGCTACCGACATAGCAGTTGAAAGGGTTCCTCCTCTGTTCCAACTGTTTCCTCCTCCAAAAAATAAGTTCCCATTAGCAGCCCAAATTACTGATGGGTTATTGACACCTCCAGAGTTTTGATTACCCATTAAAATTGCACTATTCCCAGAAACACCCGTAACTGAAAATCGAGCTGCATTACCAAAAACAGATAAATTTTCACTTGGAGTTAACGTTCCAATGCCAACTTTCCCCCCAGTTTTAATGGTCATCCATTCTTTAAATTTTTCATCTTTAGGAGTATACCCCCTAAACACAAAACCGCCATCTGTGTTACCTCCTGTACCGTTTGCATCTTCCATTTGAAAAATAATACCATCTAGATATTGTCCAAAATAATTTACATCTCCGAAAAGTTTAAAACCTTCTCCCATTCCTCCATAAATACTACCATTTACATGTAACTTTCCTTTAGGAGTTGTAATACCTATACCTACCTTACCATCAGTGGTCTCTGTAATTTGTGAATTTCCATAGTACACTGTTATAAAAAGTACAACAATCAAAACTGTCTTTTTCATATTATTAAGTTAAATTGATTCGTAAAATATTGCATACAATGCTAAGTGAAGTATTCCTTTTTTCAAATAGCATATTTTCGCCAAAAGTATAAAATTAAACTAAAAAAACTCGCTTAAAAAGCGAGTTTTTTGATTATATAACGAACTGACTATTACTAGTATCTGTAATGTTCTGGTTTAAATGGTCCTTCAACAGTTACACCAATATATTCTGCTTGATCTTGACGTAATTCTGTTAGCTCTACTCCAATTTTAGCTAAATGTAATTTTGCTACTTTTTCATCTAAATGTTTTGGTAACATATAAACATCATTCTTGTAAGCTTCAACGTTATTCCATAATTCGATTTGTGCTAACGTTTGATTTGTAAATGAATTAGACATTACAAAACTAGGATGTCCCGTTGCACAACCTAAGTTTACTAAACGTCCTTCAGCTAAAATAATCACGTCATTTCCATTAACATTGTACTTATCTACTTGAGGTTTGATTTCAACCTTAGAGTCTCCATACTTTTCATTTAACCAAGCCATATCAATTTCATTATCGAAGTGACCAATGTTACACACAATTGCTTTATCTTTTAATGCTTCAAAGTGTTCTCCACGAACAATATCTTTATTACCTGTAGTTGTAATAACGATATCTGCATTACCAACAACAGTCTCTAACTTCTTCACTTCAAAACCGTCCATTGCAGCTTGTAAAGCACAAATTGGATCAATTTCAGTAACAGTTACAATAGAACCCGCACCACGGAAAGAAGCAGCTGTACCTTTACCAACATCTCCATATCCACAAACCACAACTCTTTTTCCTGCTAACATTACATCTGTAGCTCTACGAATTGCATCAACTGCAGATTCTTTACATCCGTACTTATTATCAAACTTAGATTTAGTTACAGAATCATTTACGTTAATAGCTGGCATTGGTAATGTTCCGTTTTTAACACGCTCGTATAAACGGTGAACTCCTGTGGTAGTTTCTTCAGATAATCCATTGATTCCTTCAGCTAACTCAGGGTATTTATCTAATACCATATTTGTTAAATCACCACCATCATCTAAGATCATGTTTAATGGCTTTTTCTCCTCACCAAAGAATAATGTTTGCTCAATACACCAATCAAACTCCTCTTCATTCATTCCTTTCCAAGCATATACAGGAGTACCAGCAGCAGCAATAGCCGCAGCAGCTTGATCTTGAGTAGAGAAAATATTACAAGAACTCCAAGTTACTTCTGCTCCTAAAGCTTGTAATGTTTCAATTAAAACCGCAGTTTGGATAGTCATGTGTAAACATCCAGCAATTCTTGCTCCTTTTAACGGTTGCTCATCTTTATATTCCTCACGTAGACTCATTAAACCTGGCATTTCTGCTTCAGCCAATTCAATTTCTTTTCTTCCCCAGTCAGCTAAAGAAATATCTTTAACTTTGTAAGGAACATACGCAGCGGTTTTTGTGCTCATATTTTTGTATCTTTATTTATCATGAATTTGAGTCGCAAAATTACGAAATAACTTTCTAATACCGATTCATAGTTACGATTACTCAATCATTTTCTTTCAGTTATGCTTGAGTTTTAACTATAGATTAGCATTATACTTTAATTTTTTATTAAATTAATTACCATTGAAACGAATTTAAATCATGCCTCTATACAAAACAATCCATATTACGAATGATTCTAAAGTTTTGATTTGGAAGATTGAAGAGTCTTTTGATACCTTATCTAAAGGAATTGAGCTTACCTCACAAAGTACTAAGCGAGTTAATGCTATGAAATCTGAATTGCATCAAAGAGGTTTCTTAAGTGTACGACATTTATTACAAGAAGTTGGTTACACTGATCATGATTTATTCTATGATGAGTTTGGTAAACCTCACTTGAAAGATGGAACACATATTTCTATTACACATTCTTTTAATTTTTCAGGTTTAATTGTTTCTAAAGATAAAAAAGTAGGGATTGATATTGAAAAAAGGCGCGATAAAATTGTAAAAATCGCACACAAGTTCACTCCTATTGAAGCATATAAGTCTATTGCAAATCACGATGCTTTAGTGAGTAAATTAACTATAGTTTGGGGAGCTAAAGAAAGTTTGTACAAAATCTATGGAAAAAAGAAATTATTATTCTTACAACACATGTACGTTGAGGATTTTTCTTTTGATAATAGTACTACTACCGCTAAAATTTTATATGAAGGTATTACTTCTAATTATGATGTGCATTTTGAAGAAATTGAAGACTTTACATGTGTCTATGCACTTTAGTTTAAAAAGCTAAAAATAAAGACGCTTAAAGTATTGATTATTAACGTAATGTGGATTTAATGTGATTTTACCTTTCCTTCTTCCTTATATATACGTGTGTCATTGCGAAGAAGTATAACTGATGAAGCAATCTTTATCTTAAAAAGGGGGTTTCTTTATTAAATTAACAGATTACTTCTTCACTTCACTTAGTTTCGTTTATCGTAAAGACGTAATTAACTGATTTACTAAAAGATTAAAAAACATATTTTAAAATAGAAATTCACATTAATGTAGGGAGATTGAACTTGTCGAAATCGGAGTGAGCTAAACTGTGTTATTTCACATCAAAAACTTACTAAATATTACTTTATTTTAATAATATTACTTAACCTCCGATTTCAAAAACAAATGTCTTATCATAAGTTCGCATCAAAAACCACTATATGGTGTTATCTAAAAATCCTATTTGAATAATAGTCTTTATTTTTGTCGAAAATACTATTCAAATGAAAATTTCAGTAGAGTTAACTCTTACTCCACTTCAAGATAATTTTGAAACGCCAATCATCGACTTTATAAAAAAGTTGAGAGCTTCTGGATTGACCGTACTCGAAAATCCTTTAAGTACTCAAATCTATGGGGAATATGATAAAGTGATGGAACTATTAACTACAGAAGTTAAAGAAGCTTTTGAAGCTATCGATAATGGTTTATTACATATGAAAATTGTTAAATCTGACAGAAGCGACTATGAACCAAATTTTTGATTTTCTTTTTGGGCAATACGCTAATTCAAGTACTATAGATGTTTCCTTAGAAATTATAGCTGTTATTTTCGGTTTTCTTTCTGTTTGGTACTCTAAACAGAATAAAATTTGGGTGTTTCCTACTGGAATGATTAGCACTGCCATTTTTGTGTATTTATTATTGAAATGGGGACTTTTAGGAGACATGATGATTAATGGGTATTATTTTATCATGAGTGTATATGGGTGGTACATTTGGACACAAACTAAAGACGGACAGGTAACTCACCCTATTTCAAGAACTACTTTAAAAGAAAAGAAAATTAGTATTGCTATTTTCATTGCTACATTGATTTTTGTGTATGTTATTTATATAACTTTCGACAAATGGACCCATTGGACAGCCTATATAGATACTGTAACAACAGCTGTATTTTTTGTAGGAATGTGGCTAATGGCCAGACGAAAAATAGAGAATTGGATATACTGGATTATTGGAGACATTATTTCTGTACCTTTATATTTTTATAAGGGATTTGTATTTACAAGCTTTCAATATTTAATATTTACCTTTATAGCAATAGCAGGATATTTAGCATGGAAGAAAAACTTAGACAATCCGATATTAACTTAGTAAAAGTAGTTTTATTTGGACCAGAAAGTACTGGTAAAACAACATTATCTCGTCAACTTGCTAGACATTATAATACAGTTTGGGCTCCTGAATATGCAAGAGAATATTTACAAGACAAATGGAATAACGAACGTAAAACATGTGAAGAAAGTGACTTGATTCCTATAGCTATTGGACAAATGGATCTAGAAAACTCTCTGAGCAAAAAAGCGGATAAATTATTGATTTGTGACACGGATTTATTAGAGACCAAGGTATATTCTGAAGAATATTACGGGGGGTTTGTTGACCCTTTACTAGATAAATTCGCCGTTGCGAATACATATGATATGTATTTTTTAACTTATATAGATACACCTTGGGAAGAAGACGATCTACGTGATCGACCTGAACAGCGAGAAGAAATGTTTACTGCCTTTAAAAATACATTAGAAAAATATAATCGTCCTTATGTGCTACTCAAAGGAGATAAAGAGACTCGGTTGAAAAAGGCAACAGAAATCATAGATGATTTAATAGCTAAAAAGAAAAACTTATATTCGTATTCAGACTCTTTAGTGGATTTAGATTTACATTTTTTGCATCAAAATGTTGATCCGAATACTTTAATGCACTGATCTTTTGGATAAAACTATTCTTCAAAAAGAAATTCAATTTAAAGCAATAAAAAGTTCTGGTCCAGGTGGCCAGCATGTCAATAAAGTTGCTTCTAAAATAGAATTGTCTTTTGACATCAATAATTCTTTAGGGTTAACAGTTCATGAAAAAGAGTTGATACATGTAAAACTAAGAAATCGAATTTCAAAAAATGGTATACTTACACTGTACTCTCAAGAAAGTAGATCACAACATAAAAACAAAGAAATTATAACTGAACTATTTTTCGATTTACTCAAAAAAAGCGTAATAAAAACGAAAAAAAGGAGACCTACAAAGCCAACAAAAAGTTCTCTTCTTAAAAAAGCAAAGAATAAACAAAATCAATCTTTAAAGAAACAATTACGGCGAAAACCTAATATTGATTAACTACAATTCTTGTTTATTATTTCAAAAAACCACCTTACCTTTGTTGCGTTCTCATAAAGGGGTGCCTTGTTTGAATTGTGAATGATCAAATTACGTTTTTTGATTTTTAAAATTCATAATTAAATTCGGGCTGAGATCATACCCATTGAACCTAGAACAGGTAATGCTGTTTAGGGAAAAGAGTGTTACTAGAGTATCTTTAGATATTCTTAGTAGGTTAAAAAGCTATGTTTTTTCATTTACAATAACACTCTACAATAAATTATTCAAAAAATTAAAAAAGAATAATTACCTCTTTTTATTCATTTGTTTTAATGACGTTTCTAAACACTTATAAAAGAGTGAAGATATTAGTATCTCTTTTATTTTTTGCTATCACATTGACTATTCAAGCACAAAGTGTGGTTTTATCTGGTAAAGTAGTAGATAATACTCAAAAACCTTTAACTAGTGCTACTGTGGTAATTCGAGAACTTCAAAAAGGTTCAATTACTGATTCTGAAGGGAATTTCAAAATTAAAATACCTGAAGGAAAACATATTTTAGAAGTTTCTTATATAGGATATACTACCGTAAAAAAGGAAATTTCGTCTGACATAAAAGAGTTAGTAATTACATTAACTTCTGAAGATGATGTACTAGATGAAGTTTTAGTATCAGCTATCCGTGTAAAATCAGATGCTCCTGTTACGCATTCTAACTTAACTAAAAAAGAAATTGCTAAACGTAACTTAGGTCAGGATATTCCTATTTTACTAAACTATTTACCCTCTGTAATTTCATCATCTGATGCTGGAGCAGGTGTAGGTTATACTTACATGCGAGTAAGAGGATCTGACGCCTCTAGAATAAATGTTACCATAAACGGTATTCCGTATAATGATGCAGAAAGTCAGGGTACATTTTGGGTAAATTTAGGAGATTTTGCTTCTTCTACTCAAAGTTTACAGTTACAAAGAGGAGTTGGAACATCTACTAATGGTTCTGGTGCTTTTGGTGCTAGTTTGAATATTTTAACTGACGCTGTTTCTGAAGAAGCTGGTGGAGAAATTTCGAACTCATTTGGTTCTTTTGGTACAAGAAAACACACCGTAAAATTTACTACAGGTAAATTGAATGATCATTTTGAATTCTCTGGAAGACTATCAAACATCTATTCTGATGGATACATAGATAGAGCTTTTACTGACTTAAAATCGTATTTTTTACAAGGTAGTTATACTGATGAAAACACATTGGTAAAAGCTGTAGTTTTTGGTGGATCTGAACAAACCTATCAAGCTTGGTTTGGAACACCTGAAGCAAGACTAACTGGAGATCAACAAGGAATTGAAGATTTTATCGTAAACAATGGATTAACCACTGAACAAGCAGAAAATCTTAGAAATTCTGACAGAAGATATAACCACTATTTATACGATAATGAAACTGATAATTATTGGCAAGATCACTATCAGTTACACTGGAATGAAAAATTTAGTGATAAATTATCGACAAACATTGGTTTAAATTATACGCGTGGTAAAGGATATTTTGAGCAATTTAAAGAAGGCGAAGATGCCGCAGATTTTGATAATCTTATTGTAGATGGTAGTGATGTAATTGTTCGCAGATGGCTTGATAATCATTTTTATGTAGTTAATGCTTCTGCTACTTATTCTTTAAAAGGTTTAGAAATAATAGCTGGTGGTTCTTACAGTAATTATAGTAATGATCATTATGGGGAAGTAATCTGGGGAAGTGATTTAGCACCTAATACTAATATTAGAGATCGTTATTATTTTAGTGATGCTAAAAAACACGATTTAAGTTCTTTTATAAAAGCGAACATAAGTATTAATGATAAATTTAATGCCTATATTGATTTACAAGGAAGGTTTGTTGATTATAGAACCAATGGGTTAACTTCAGATAGAGATCCTTTAAATGTGGATAAAGATTTCAACTTCTTTAATCCTAAAGCTGGTTTAACCTATCGATTGAATGATGCGAATAGCTTTTACCTATCTTATGCTAGAGCTAACAGAGAACCTAATAGAAACGATTTTGAAGGCGGAAACACACAACATGAAACTCTTGATGATTTTGAATTAGGATGGCGTTTAGCTACTAATAGTATTAAAATAAACACTAACTTATTTTATATGGATTATACAAATCAGTTGGTTTTATCTGGTGCCATTAATAATGTTGGTGAGCCATTAAGAGAAACAAGTGGAAGCAGCTTCCGCTTTGGTTTAGAAATTGATGCTGATGTTAGACTTACTGAAAAAGTTTCTTTACGACCTAACTTAGGGTTAAGCACCAATAAAAATCGTGAGTTTAAAGTTCCTATTGATGGAGTTATTCAAAACTTAGGAAATACTGATATTTCATTCTCTCCAGATGTTATTGTTGGTAATTCATTGGTTTATGCGCCTACAGATAATCTTCAAATTGCATTTTTATCTAAATATGTAGGAGAACAATTTATGGGGAATTTAAGCGGTCGTATTTCAGATAATGAAAGATTAGACAGTTATTTTACCAGTGATTTAAATATTGTCTATGAAGTTAAAACTAACAAAATTTTCGATTCTATAGTATTCACTGGATTGGTAAATAATATTTTCAATAAAGAGTACGTAGATAGAGGATATTATTTCTTCTTTGATGATACTTGGTCCAACCCTGGTGTTACTACAACTGTAGATGGGGCTGGATTTTACCCACAAGCTACTATCAATTTTTTAGCAGGAGTTACATTTAAGTTCTAGTTATATATAATGTTATTAGATAAAAGAACCGAGTTTTAACAACTCGGTTCTTTTTGTTTATCGTTATTATTTACTATTAAAAATAGCATTTAAAATTTCTTAATCTAAACCTGTTAGCTTTTTCCATTGCACATACCCCCCTTTTACATTGTACACATTATATCCATTTTCAGCTAGTATATTAGCGGCTATCTTACTTCTGTTTCCTGACCTACAATACACATAAACTGGTTGTTCATTATCTAATGATTCAATAACTTTCGATTTAAAATTATTATCGATCAAACTTATTTGAATTGCATTAAATATAATACCATTTTCAGCTTCTTTAGATGTCCGTACATCTAATATTTGGATATTCTTATTTCCCTGTATTGCTAACTTTAATTCATCCACAGTTATATTCTTAACCCTTTCATCTGTTTCTACACATGAAAAGAGTAAAGGACATAAGAAAATTAAAATAAGAATGACCTTCTTCATTATATAAAGCTAACTAGATGTACAAACTGATTGTACTCTTTTAATATTGGTTTCTTTGATTGCTTTATACCCTCCAGCAACATCGATTACATTATGAAATCCTCTTGCTTTGAGTATAGAAGCAGCTATTACAGAACGATAACCTCCTGCACAATGTAAATGAAAACTAAGGGACTTAGGGAAAACACTAATATACTGATTTATATAATCTAACGGTGTATTTTCCACATTTTTTATATGATCTTTTTCATACTCTCCAGGTTTCCTAACATCAAAAACAGTAGCTTTATTATTCAGAGCAGCTTCTAATGCTTCTGCAGAAATAGATAGTATACTATCTATTTCTTTTTCTGAATTTTTCCATGCTTCAAAACTACCATTAAGATACCCTAGGACATTGTCAAAACCTACTCTAGCTAATCTTGTTACTGTTTCTTCCTCTTTTCCCTCAGGGGTAACCAATAAAATAGGTTGCTCAGTATTTTTAATCAATGCTCCTACCCAAGGTGCAAAAGTTCCATTTAATCCAATAAAAATTGATTGAGGTATAAATCCTTTTATAAAATCATTTTGATGCCTGACATCTAATACTAACGCTCCGTAGGAATTGGCTAAAGATTCAAACTCATGTACGTCTAATGCTTTAGTTCCTTTTTGTATGATTTTATCAATAGATTCATATCCTTCTTTATTCAGCTTAACATTTAATGGGAAATAATCTGGAGGAGGTAAAAGCCCATCAGTTACTTCTTTAATAAACTCTTCTTTAGTCATATTAGCTCTCAGTGCGTAATTAGTTTTCTTTTGATCACCAATTGTACTTACGGTTTCCTTACTTAAGTGTTTGCCACAAGCAGAACCTGCACCATGGGCTGGATATACGACTACATCATCTTCAAGAATCATAATTTTTTCTCGTAAACTATCGTATAAATATCCTGCTAAATCCTCTTGAGTTATATCTCCTTTTTGAGCTAAATCTGGTCTTCCTACATCTCCAATAAATAAAGTATCTCCACTAAAAATTGCATGATTTTTCCCTTCTTCGTCTTTAATCAAATAGGTAGTACTTTCCATAGTATGACCAGGAGTGTGTAGCGCTATAATTTCAATATTCCCTACTTTAAAAGACTCGTTATCTTTTGCGATATAAGAATCAAAACTGGTTTGTGCCGTTGGACCATATACTATAGTTGCTCCTGTTTTTTCTGCTAGTGTTATATGACCACTAACAAAATCAGCATGGAAATGAGTTTCAAAAATATACTTAATTTTAGCATTTTCCTTTTCTGCTTTATCTATATAAGTTTGTACTTCTCTTAATGGATCTATTACTGCTACTTCTCCATTACTCTCAATGTAATATGTTCCCTGAGATAAGCAGTTGGTATAAATTTGTTCAATCTTCATAATTCAAAAACTTTATTTATACGCTTGATGAATATATTGCGCGTATTTCTGTTGATTTGTATTGTCTCCCGTTTTAAAAAATGTAACCGCTCCATTTACTCTCATGAAAAAATGGTTAAGTTCTATGATATTTAATAATCCTCCTCTAAATAAATCATCTCTAACAGGTCCCTTCACACCTGCTAAATAAAATGTAATTCCTTTATTTTTATAGAATTGGATTTGTTGTTTTAACATTTCTATTCCTGTACTATCTACTCTATTTATGCTTTCAGCATCTAAAACAATTAGTTTTAATTGCCCTCCTTTTTGATCTACCATAGCTTCAAGTCGCTCTCTGAAATAGCTAGAATTTGCATAAAATATTTGAGCATCAAAACGGAAAACTAAAATTTCGTCATCTAAAACCACTTCACTGAATCTGTTTTTATTTCTGTAAAAATCTGATTCCGGTACTTTACCTAACTCTACAACATTGGGTCTTGAGGTTCTAAAAATTAAAACAATTAGAGAT
This sequence comes from Tenacibaculum agarivorans, assembly GCF_001936575.1. Classification (GTDB taxonomy): domain Bacteria; phylum Bacteroidota; class Bacteroidia; order Flavobacteriales; family Flavobacteriaceae; genus Polaribacter; species Polaribacter agarivorans. The sequence continues at coordinate 186,203 of NZ_MSMP01000008.1, read as the reverse complement.
AAACTTACACCTATTAAAATACCATATTCTATTCCAAAGATTAATGTAGAGCAAAAAGTGGCTATTAACAGCCAAAAATCTAAGATATTGGCTTTCCATAAAAACTTAGCTTCTTTCACGTTTACTAATCGCAAAACCGCAACTATAATTATGGCAGCCAGTACTGTTTTAGGTAAATAATAAAATACAGGAGTTAAATATAATAATGTTAACATCACTAATGCAGCAGAAATAAATGCTGCCATTCCTGTTTTTGCTCCTGCATCGAAGTTTATAGCAGATCTAGAAAAACTTGACGTAGATGGATACGATTTAAAAAAGGAACCAAAAATATTACTTAAACCTAAAGCTATTAGTTCTTGATTTGGATCTATTTTATATTCTTCTTGTTGAGATTCTAAATACTTCCCTATAGAAATAGTTTCAAGATATCCAACCATAACCAATGTAAATGCCATGGGTAATAACTCTCTTATCAATCCAAAGTTCAATTCTGGCAAACTAAAACTAGGCAAGCCTGAAGGTATACCCTTTACTATATCTACTTCCGAAAAGAAGTTTTTAAATACCGACATCAGTATAATACTAAGTACAACTACAATTAGTGCATTAGGTATCTTCTTATGAATTCTTCTTAAAATAACGATGATTATACAAGTAATTCCTCCTAATACTGTAGTTTTTACATTAACTTCTAATATTCTTGAAAAAATATCTTCTAGTAAAACATGAACCTGATCACTTTGTAAAAAATCAACTCCAAGAAAATTTCTCAATTGATTCAATCCTATAGTTACCGCTACTGCCGAAGTAAATCCAGTTATTACTGGTCTGGAAAGAAAGTTAACGATAAAACCTAGTCTAAAAACTCCCATTAAAAATTGAATAGTTCCAACTAAAAAAGCTAGAAAAATTGCAATCATAATATAACTCTCTGATCCCATTAACGCCATAGTAGACACGCTAGCTGCAACAATTAAAGAGTCTGTAGCTACTGGGCCAATAGCAACTTGACGTGAAGAGCCAAATATTGCATAAATAATTTGCGGAATTAATGCAGAATATAATCCATAAATAGGAGGCAAACCGGCAATTAAAGCATAAGCTATTCCTTGTGGTATTAATACAGTTGCTACTGTTAAACCCGCAATTAAATCTGCTTTAAATTGCGTTTTTTTATAGTTAGGCAACCATTCTAAAAGGGGGATAATTCTGTGTAATTTCACCTAAAATAATTCTCCTTGACTTCTACTTCCTTTTATTCTTCCTAAATGTTTATATGCTAAATCTGTAACTTCTCTTCCTCTAGGGGTTCTCATAATAAAACCTTGTTGAATTAGGAAAGGTTCATAAACTTCTTCAATAGTTTCTGCATTTTCAGCTACGGCAGTCGCTAATGTTGTTATTCCAACTGGTCCACCTTTAAATTTATCTATTATAGTTGATAAAATTTTATTATCCATTTCATCTAAACCATGAGCATCAACATTTAAAGCTTTTAACGCAAATTTTGCTATCTCTATTGTAATGTTCCCATCTCCTTTTATTTGAGCAAAGTCTCTTACTCTTCTAAGTAAAGCATTGGCAATACGTGGTGTTCCTCTACTTCGTCCTGCTATTTCTATAGCTGCTTCCATCGAAATTGGTACACCTAAAATTGCAGAACTACGCTGAATAATTGTAGTCAATAGCTCTGTAGAATAATAATGTAAACGACTACTAATTCCAAAACGTGCTCGCATAGGAGCAGTTAATAATCCTGATCTTGTTGTAGCTCCAACTAAAGTAAAAGGTTCTAAATTGATTTGAACTGTTCTAGCATTAGGACCAGACTCTATCATAATATCAATTTTATAGTCTTCCATTGCTGAATACAAGTATTCTTCTACTATAGGGCTTAATCGGTGAATTTCATCGATAAATAATACATCTCTTTCATCAAGATTCGTCAATAAACCTGCTAAATCACCTGGTTTGTCTAATACTGGACCTGAGGTAACTTTTATACCAACTCCTAACTCATTGGCTAAAATATGGGCTAATGTTGTTTTTCCTAAACCCGGAGGTCCATGAAATAATGTATGATCTAAAGCTTCACCTCTTTGATTGGCAGCTTCAACAAATATTTTAAGATTCTCTATAGCTTGATCCTGACCTGTAAAATCGTCAAACGAGAGCGGGCGTAGTTTTTTTTCTACATCCATCTCTTCATTAGAGTAATTTGTATTTTCAGGATTTAGGTGTTCATTCATATTCGTACAAATATACTTCAAATAAAATGTTTACTTATACATAATCAATCGTGAGTATTTATCTTTTTGATTTGAAATCTGGTACAGTATTATTTTTGATATATTCCTACTTCCATAAATGCTTTTTTTGCAGCTTCAGTTACATCTGCTTCAAATAACTTTTCATATCTGGCATCTAAAACATAAGCCTTTACAACTACCTTTGTAGCCGGATGATGATCAAAATGATCAAAAAACAAAATGGTAACTGGCTTATCAATATTTAAATACCTTGAAGTAATAGCCGCTTCATGCGTTATCTTTCTTACTTTATTTACATTCACATGTAAAGGAAGCCATAGATTTACTACTACCATACAATCTAAAGCTCCTGAATTGGCATTAGATATGTTATCTGAAATGATGGCTGAGTTAGGTATGGTTACTAAATTATCATCGAGCGTATTAATTTGTGTATTTCTTAAGCCAATATTAACTACTTCACCGTAATTTCCTTTGATATTAATTCTATCACCTATTTGAAATGGTCTATCTAAAATTATTAATAGTCCTCCAAAAACGTTTTTTAAGATGTCTTGCATAGCAAAACCTAATGCTAATGCAGAAGAACCCATTAATGCATAAATAGCCTCTGCAGAAGGATTAAAAAGCGTCATTATTAAAGTATATATCGCTAATGTCCATACTAGAATATTTACTACAGGTTGAATTCTTAAAATTTTCAATCGGTGGCGATTGAAGTTCTTAACCATGTTTTTGAAAAACCAATTCAGTAATTTTATAAATCCAAAAGTTAATAGAAGAACCACTAAAATGGTTAATATTTTAGTAAAAGATATAATCTCTTTCGCATTGTTTATTGTATCTCCTACATTCTTTTGTACGTCTTCAACGGTTTCTTGAACATCTTCAACGGTTTCCTGTTGTGCGTAGATGATAGTACTAATAGATAGCAATAAAAAAACTACTATTCGCTTCATTTTATTTTATATTTCTATTTAAACTTGACCTTAACTTATCTTTCAATGTTTCTAGAAACATTAAATTAATTTTATATTCTGTAGTGGTCTTTTTACTGTTTTCTACTATTTGTATTAAATCTTTTTCAAGTAATTTTTCTATGGTTAATCTACTTGTTCTATTCGTATTTCTTAATACGATATTCAGTTCTTGTATGGTTAATGCTCTATGCTGAAAAATAGCTTCTAGAGTAAATAAATCACTTAAGTTTAAATCTTCTATTGCTTGTGACGTATAGGGTTTAATATATACCACTTTTTCTTTTACCTTATACGCTGATCTTTTAGCATATAAAATTGCTTTAGATATATTTCCTTTTGAAAAGTTATATAGTTTTTTATAAAAAAGCTCTTCTAATAATTGCTGTCTTTCTTCCTTAGAAATACCTTTTAGCTTTTTCTCTACTTTTTTAGAAATATCACCTGGCTTCAAGAAAATTGTGGTATAACCTGCATTTCTTGAAGTTATTTCTTCTCTTAGTAAATCATTATCAATCGGATTTAAATTGATAATATACGAAAAATTAGAAGAGAAATATTTAACTCTATTCAAATAATAGAAGGAATATTTGTTGATTGATAATACCCAAAAAATATTCTTCTTAGTTCCATGTAAAAACAACAGGAAATCTTCTAATAAATTAAACCCATTAATTTTTCGTATGAATAGTCTCTCAATATCTTCAATAATAATTACTTCATTTTCACAATTCGCGTTAACTTCTTTTTTTAAATCATTTAGCGTTTTAAATTCTCCTTCTACTTGCAAGTATTTTTGTAACAATGACACCAAATTCTGGTAGCTATCTATTGCTTCATTAGTTTCCAAAATTTTAGCTGACGGATAAATATATGTACTAGCATGCAATAAAGAAGTAGCTCCTTCACCTGGTTGTGTAACTACTAAAACTGGAGTTTTAAGAATCTTCCAGTTTTCAAAGGCTCTTTCTAAGCTTAATAAACTATTCTCTCTGCCTTTTAGTGTCTCTTTATTTTGAAGTGGATATAAGGTGAACCTTTCTAGGTATTCATTAGGGAGTTCATTAGCTTCTTTAGCTTCTTCTATCACTACAGATTCAGAGCTAATATCAATATCTAAAATTTTATAAACTACTTCTTTAATTCTTTTTAACTTTTCAGGCAACAACATCTATTGTCTTTTTGGATTAAGCTAATATAATCATTTCATCATCATAATAATATACGCAAAAAAGCCTTTCAGCAAGCTGAAAAGCTTTTTGCACCTAAAATTTAATTCTTAGGGTTTAAACTAAAACTAACTACTACCAATTAAAGTTAACTAAAAAAAAGAATTATAGTAAGTAAGATCGTTGGAGAAAAACACCCTAATTTTTAAAATAAAAAAAGCCTCACAACTGTATTGTAAGGCTTTTCTATATGATATTTTTTATCTATATCTAAGATGGTTCTTCTCCATCTTTTAACGGTGTCGTTTGTAATACAAAATCTTGACCATGAACATAGTTTCCATTTTCATCAGTTTTACTATAATCATAAGCCCATCTATGAACTTCAGGGATTTTACCTGGCCAGTTACCATGAATATGTTCAACTGGTGTAGTCCACTCTAATGTATTAGACTTCCATGGATTCTGACTTGCTTTAGGACCTCTGTACATAGAAATGAAGAAGTTTGCTAAAAAGATTAACTGAGCTACTCCACCCATAATTGCCATAACTGTAATAAATACGTTAATATCTGCTAAGTCATCAAACATTGGGAAGTTTGTATTTGTATAGTAACGTCTTGGTAAACCTGCTAATCCAATAAAGTGCATTGGGAAGAATACTCCATATGCTGCAATAATAGTTAACCAGAAGTGCCAGTATCCCATTACTTTATTCATCATTCTACCGTACATCTTAGGGTACCAGTGATATACTCCAGCAAACATACCGAATAATGCAGATACCCCCATTACTAAGTGGAAGTGTGCTACCACAAAGTATGTATCGTGTATTGCAATATCTAATGCTGAATCTCCAAGAACTAATCCTGTTAAACCTCCTGTTACAAAAGTAGATACTAATCCAATAGAGAATAACATTGCTGGATTTAACTGTAAGTTACCTTTCCATAGAGTAGTTACATAGTTAAATGCTTTTACTGCAGATGGAATTGCAATTAATACTGTAGTAAATGTAAATACTGAACCTAAGAAAGGATTCATACCTGATACGAACATATGGTGTCCCCATACAATTGTAGAAAGGAATGCAATACCTAAAATAGAACCAATCATTGCACGATAACCGAAAATTGGTTTACGAGAATTTGTTGATATAACTTCAGATGAAATTCCTAATGCAGGTAGTAATATGATATATACTTCAGGGTGACCTAAGAACCAGAATAAGTGTTCGAATAATACTGGTGATCCTCCTTGGTAATGTAAAACTTCTCCTCCAATGAATATATCCGACAAATAAAACGAAGTACCAAAACTTCTATCGAATATTAATAACAATGCAGCAGATAATAATACTGGGAATGAAATTACACCTATAATAGCTGTTACGAAGAAAGCCCACATTGTTAAAGGCAATCTTGTCATCTTCATTCCTTTTGTACGTAAATTTAATACAGTTACAATATAGTTTAATGAACCAATTAATGACGATGCAATGAAAATTGCCATAGACACTAACCATAGAGTCATCCCCATTCCAGAACCTGGAATTGCTTGTTTTAATGCAGATAAAGGCGGATAAATTGTCCATCCTGCAGAAGCTGGGCCTGCTTCAACAAATAAAGAGATAACCATTACAGCTGATGAGATGAAGAATAACCAATATGATACCATGTTTAAGAAACCTGATGCCATATCTCTTGCTCCAATTTGTAATGGAATTAATAAGTTTGAGAATGTACCACTTAAACCTGCTGTTAATACAAAGAATACCATGATAGTACCATGTATTGTAACTAAAGCAAGATAAGTATCTGGATTCATTACTCCATCAGTTTGTTGATGTGAACCTAAAAACGCCTCAATAATTGAGAATGACTTTTCAGGCCAAGCTAGTTGTAAACGGAATAACATAGACATGAATACTCCTATAATACCCATAAACATACCTGTGATCAAGAACTGCTTCGAGATCATTTTATGATCTGTACTAAAAATATATTTAGTAACAAATGTTTCTTTATGATGGTGATGCTCTGCTGACATAGTTTAAATTTCTTTATAAATTTTTACAACTTAACTTATTTAATAACTTGAGCTAATGTTTTTTGCTCTCCTAACCACTTTTTGTAGTCTTCTTCTTCTACCACAGTGATTTTCATCTGCATGTTATAGTGAGAAGCACCACAAATTTTATTACATAATAATAAATAATCGAAAACATAAGGATCTTCTCCCTTTGCTTGTCTAATTTTATTTATTCCTTTTGTCTTATCTATTACCTCTTGATTTTTACGCATTTCTTCAGTAGTATACTTCGGCGTAAATGCAAATTGTGTAACCATACCAGGAACACAGTTCATTTGTGCTCTAAAGTGTGGCATATAAGCAGAGTGTAATACATCTTGTGAACGGAACTTGAATAAGACCTTCTTTCCTTTAGGTAAGTATAATTCTGTTACTTGCTTATCATCTTGAGACTTTGGATCTGTCATATCAACTCCCATTGTATTCTGTTTGTTGATATCGATAAAGTTTACGTTTCCTAATCCTAATTCATTATCAGCACCAGCATAACGTGCATCCCAACGGAATTGTTGAGAATATACTTCAATTACAATTGGATTTTCATCATCTCCAACATACATTACGTCATTCCATTGCCATAATCCATAGCCTATTAATAATACAATAGTAATTGCTGGAATCACAGTCCAAATTAACTCTAATTTGTGGCTATCTGCAAAGAATAATGCCTTTTGATCTTTTCTACCTCTATACTTATAAGTGAAATAGAAGATTAAAAATTGCATGATAAATTGTACAATACCAATTAAAATAAATGTGATATTAAATAATCTATCATCGTGCTCTCCTTCTATAGAAGAACTCTCAGGTAACATTAATACGTTCATTGCTAATAAGCAATATATCATCATGGCATATAAAAATACCATAAAACCTAAAGCAATTTTACCCTGTTTGTTGTTATCGCTATCATTAGCAATTACATTACGTAAATTCATTACGCGTGTGATTTGCCAAAAACTTACTCCTACTGCTACTGCAATGAAAATATAAAATAAAGCTAGCATACTTATATACTTATTTTTTAATTTTTATTAATGATGAGCGTTATCTTCTCCTCTGTGTTCTATAATATAGTAATGATGAGTTTCGCTTTCATGTAAGAAAGGATTCCCTTTAGGTACTGGATTTGCCTTTGAAAACGCATTAAACGTAGCAAAGATGAACAATCCTAAGAAGAATAAGAATGCGCTTATTTCTCCAATTCCAATTCCCCATTGAGCTCCAACAGTACCAGGCATAATCATCACATATAAATCTACATAATGACCTACTAATATAAATGCACCTGCAATTACTATAACCCATGGCACAGTTTTAAAGTCACTGTTGATTAATAATAAAATAGGGAAAATAAAATTCAATGCTAACATTCCAATAAATGGAACAATATATTCTTTGAAACGAAGTGCAAAATATACAGTTTCTTCTGGCATATCTGCGTACCATATTAACATGAATTGAGCAAACCATAAATACGTCCAGAATACTGAGAAACCAAACATAAACTTAGCTAAATCATGGATATGACTATCATTTACTAATGGTAAATGTCCTCTAGACCTTAAATATAATGTTACTAAACAGATTACTGTTAATGCAGAAACTAATAAAGTAGCTAATACATACCAACCAAATAAAGTCGAGAACCAGTGAGGATCAATTCCCATAATCCAATCCCAAGACATCATACTTTCAGTAATCATAAATACCACTACAAAACCTACAGAGATATTATAAAGATTCTTGTGTAATTTTAAATCACCATTATCTTGTTGAATCGATTTTTTTCTGATAATGAAACGGAAAACATTCCAAGCTGCTAAGTAGAATACACTTCTAATTACCCAACCTGGTAAGTTCATCCACCATTTTTTCCCATCTACGATTGGATCATAATTATCACTTAAAGGATCAAAAGTTCCTTCAGCCATCCAAGGGAATAAGTGATTAGCGTGCATTGCTGTTAAAATAATAAAGATTAACATTACTACACTTACATAATGAATATTGGCAGTGATTGCTTCCATAACTCTAAATAGTACTACAGACCAACCTGCATGTGCTACTCTTTGTGCTGCATAAAAAGCAAATACTAATAAAGATATTCCTAGAAAGAAAATTAAAGATACATAAACTGCTGACCAAGGCTTGTTTTGCATTTGGTGGAAAGCATGTTCTGCATGATGATCACCATGATGAGCATCTGCACCTCCGTGATCTTCCGAACCGTGAGTTGGATTTGTATGCGCTTTATCTGTTACATGCCCGTTTAAGCTATCAGTTAAACGTGTATCTTCAGCATGATTAGCAGCATCTTCATTAGCATGCTCACTATGCTCTTTTACTGTTTCATCTCCATGAGAACCAACCACGTGCTTTGCATGATCAGTAACTGTTTCCTTAGCGTGAGTTGAGTCACCTACGTGCTTAGCATGCTCTTCTTTTGTTTCATTGATTAATGTTTTACCATCATCATGTTTTGCATGATCAGCAACAGTTTCATCACCATGATCACCTACAACGTGCTCTACTTGATCTGAAACTTTTTCATTTGAATGATCATCTTTAGAAGCTTCTTTATGTTCAGTTACATGTTTATCTTCTGTTTTATGATCAGCACCTACATGGTGTGCATCTGATCCATGAGAAGATCCATGACCTCCATGATGAGATGCTTCTTGAGCTGCTAGAATCTCCTTTGCTTCTTCTAATGTACTCGGTGTGTTCATAAAACTAATTACAGTTCCTAACAAACCTAAGGCCATTAAAACAATAGCAAGCATTTTTAATTTTCCTGAAAATTGGTACATATCTTTACTAACTATTTACAGACTTATTTTTTTAATTCGCTTCTTAACTTTTCTACATATTGTACAACTTGCCAACGCTCTTTGTACGTTAATTGAGAAGAATGAGATCCCATCATATTTTTACCATACATTAATACATGATAAATGCTTCCTTCAGTAATATCTCTATCTTTATAATTCGGAATACCTAAGAATTTCTCTCTTTGCATTAAAATTCCGTTTCCATCTCCTTTGGTTCCGTGACAAACCGCACAATAAATACCGTACATCTTTTTACCATTGGCTAAGTTTTCTTCATTTTTAGCTAATGGACTTTTTAATTCTGCTTTAGCCTTATCATATCCATCATTTGTATTTGGAATATCATAAGCTACAACTCCATTTCTATTTACAGTACCAGCTACTGGTAATCTATTTACAGGAACATCTCCTGCTGAAGCTACGCCATTTGCGTTATATGGCACAGAAACATACATATCTGGCATATACTGTACTTGAGGTTTACGCTTGTCTTTACAAGAAGCAAACATAGTAACTACTATCGAAGCAATAATTATTTTAAAACTCTTCATAATCTTATATTAATGCTTATCTACAACTTTAATTTCTACAGCTCCTGTTGACTCTAATAATGATGTTAATTCATCTTCATTATCATGTACAGGTATTTCCATTAAAAAATGATCATCTGTAGTTCTTGGATCTGGATTCTCTGCTTCTTTAAATGGCCATATTCTACTTCTCATATAAAAAGTAATTACCATTAAGTGTGCTGCAAAAAACACGGTTAATTCGAATAAAATTGGTACAAATGCTGGCATGTTCTCTATCCAAGAAAAACTTGGCTTACCACCAATATCTTGTGGCCAATCTGCAATCATAGTATACCAAGTTAACCAAGCAGCAACTGATGTACCTGTGATTCCGTATAAAAATGCTGTAATTGCTAAACGAGTTGGAGCTAATCCTAATGCTTTGTCTAGTCCGTGAACTGGAAAAGGTGTATAAACCTCTTCAATATGATGATGTGCTCCTCTAACTTTCTTAACGGCATCCATTAAGATATCATCATCATTATATATAGCGTGAATTACTTTATTAGTGCTCATTATTCTCGTCTCTTAATTTTTTATAGTTTTCTCCAGAAGATTTCAATATAGTTTTAATCTCCGCTGTAGGAATTACTGGGAATGTTCTTGCATATAATAAGAATAACACAAAGAAGAATCCGATAGTTCCGATGAAGATACCTACATCTATAAACGTTGGTTCAAAACGCCACCAAGTAGATGGTAATTGACCTTTACTTAATACAATTGCAATAATATCAAAACGCTCAAACCACATACCAATATTTATAGCAATAGATACTAAGAAAGATACGATAAAACTTCTTCTTAATTTCTTAATCCATAAAATTTGTGGAATGATGATGTTGAATATCATTAATGACCAGAATGCCCATCCATATGCTCCAGCTTCTGCTCCAAATGATAAGTATGTGTAATTTTCATACGGAGAACCAGTATACCAAGCAATGAAGAATTCAGTAGCGTACGCTACTGCTACTATACCTCCTGTTAATATAATTACGATATTCATGTACTCGATGTGTAAACGAGTAATGTAAGCTTCCATATTTGTTACCTTACGCATCACTCCTAATAAAGTCTGTACCATTGCAAATCCTGAGAAGATTGCTCCTGCTACGAAGTAAGGAGGGAAAATTGTTGAGTGCCACCCTGGGTTAACCGAAGTTGCGAAGTCAAACGATACAATTGTGTGTACCGAAAGTACTAATGGTGTTGCTAAACCTGCTAACACTAAAGATACTTCTTCAAAACGTTGCCAATCTTTTGCTCTACCAGACCATCCGAATGATAATAAAGCATAAATCTTCTTTTGGAATGGTTTAACAGCTCTATCACGTATCGTTGCGAAATCAGGTAATAAACCAGTCCACCAGAACACTAATGATACTGATAAATATGTTGAAATTGCAAATACATCCCATAAAAGCGGAGAGTTAAAGTTTACCCATAAAGAACCGAATTGGTTTGGAATTGGTAATACCCAGTATCCATTCCAAGGACGTCCCATGTGAATAATTGGGAATAAACCTGCCTGAAATACCGCAAAAATTGTCATTGCTTCCGCAGAACGGTTAATTGCCATTCTCCATTTTTGACGGAATAATAAAAGTACTGCTGAGATTAATGTACCTGCGTGACCGATACCTACCCACCATACGAAATTAGTAATATCCCAAGCCCATCCAATGTTCTTGCTTAATCCCCACACTCCTATTCCTGTTCCAACAGTATAGAAAATACATCCAAATCCCCATAACATTGCTGCTAATGCGATGTAGAATGCTATATACCAGTTTTTATTGGCTTTTCCTTCAATTGGTCTTGCTATATCCTCTGTGATATCATGGTAACTCTTTTCACCAAGTATTAGAGGTTCTCTATAAGACGATTCGTAATGACCCGACATAATCTATATTGCTTATAATTTTAATTAGGCTTCGTTTGTATTTCTTACTTTCACTTGGTAAACTACATTTGGTTTTGTACCGATGTAATCTAACACATAGAAAGCTCTTCTATCTTCTTTTAACTTACTTACAGTATCTTCAGAGTTAACATCTCCGAATACCATTGCTCCAGTTGAACAAGCTTGAGAACATGCTGTTTGGAATTCATCTTTCTTAACAGCTCTACCTTCTCTCTTCGCTTTTAATATTGTTGCTTGAGTCATTTGGATACACATAGAACATTTCTCCATAACCCCTCTAGAACGTACAGTCACATCTGGATTTAACACCATTTTACCGTACTCATTGTTCATATTGAAATCGAATTCTTTGTTCTCTGCATAGTTGAACCAGTTGAAACGACGCACACGGTAAGGACAGTTGTTTGCACAGTAACGCGTACCTACACAACGATTATATGCCATTTGGTTTTGACCTTGACGACCGTGAGACGTAGCAGCTACAGGACATACTGTTTCACATGGTGCGTGATTACAGTGTTGACACATCATTGGTTGGAATGTCACCTGTGGATTATCAGCTGGATTCTCTAAAGCATCAAATAAATCTCCTTTACTTAATCCTAAAACCTCTGTTGCATATCTTCTTTCAATCTCTTGATCAGCAAACTTATGGAATTCTTTTTCTGCTTTTTGCTTAGCTTCCTCTTCAGAAGCAGCTCCAGCATTTTTATATTTCTCTACTAATTTTGCTTTGAATTCAGCTTTGAATTCATCAATAGACATATCATTTTGTACTGTAGATGAATAGTAACGATCAATACGTAACCAGTGCATATCTCTACCTACACGCACTTCATCTTTACCAACTACAGGAACATTATTTTCTGCGTGACATGCTACCACACAAGCACCACATCCTGTACAAGAACTTAAATCAATAGATAAGTTGAAATGATGCCCTAAAGTTCTATCATGCTCATCCCATAAATCAACTTTTCTAGCACTTCCTTCAGTTTCTTGGTGATCATAAGAAACCATGAAAGGTTTATTCCAAGTATGCTTAGGGTTTAATGATGTATCATTTACATCTTTTAAACTAGCTTCTCTTAGAATATCATGACGACCAGCTAAAGTATTTTGTACTTGAATACATGCAAATTTATGTGTTCCTCCTGCTTTCTCTATAGTAACACCTAACTGAACGTTATTTGCATTTTTATATAATGGGTAAGCATTTACACCTACCTGCATTTCTTCTTTTAAATTTTGAGTTCTTCCGTATCCTAATGCTAAACCGAAAGATCCAGTAGCTTGTCCAGGCTGAATAATTACTGGTACAGTAACAGAAGTACCATCAACAGTAACTTTAGCGTAATTACCATCAATTGCCCCGTTATCTTTAATTGGATTTTTAAACCCTAATTCTTTAGCATCTGCTGGAGATATTGTTAAATAGTTATCCCATGACGCACGAGTAATTGGATCTGGAAACTCTTGTAACCAAGGGTTATTTGCTAATTTACCATCACCTAATGCTACTGAAGTATATAAGTTCAATTCATATTGAGAAGGCGCTAATTTTGCAATTGCAGAAGCTGCAGCGCTTAAACTGAATCCAGCTCCTGTCGCCTCTTCACTTACTTCTGAAGTTGATTCTTCAGATACAGCTGGTACAGCTGCCATAAAGAATCCATCATGTAATGCTTTATTCCAAGAAGCTCCTCCAAGTACGTTTGTACTCCAGAACTCTTTTAAACTATCGTAATAGTTTGTTGTAGCTCCTGACCATTGTAATAATATGTCTTGAACTTGACGTGTATTGAATAATGGCGCTATAGTTGGTTGTATTAAACTATACTTCCCTTCTACAGCCATTACATCTCCCCAACTCTCTAAACTGTGAGGAGCAGGTAATGTAAATTGAGTTGCATTTGCTGTAGCATCATCTTGAGTTGAAATTGCTACAGAAAAACCTAATTTTTTAACTGCATCACCAAAACCAGCTATTGAGAAAGCTGGATTTACATTATATGTAACTAAACCTTTTGCCGCTCCGGAAGTAACATCAGCAACTAACTTCGCTACTTTTGCATCACTACCTTGACGTGTAAGGCTTACATTCTTTGTATCTATAACTGTACTCGCTAAAGCTTTGTTAATAGCTAATGCAATTAACTGTGCATTTTTATCGTTAATTCCTGCTAATACTACTCCTTTACTACCCGCTTTCTTTAAGTCAGCAGCTAATTGCTTAATTTCTCCATCAATTGGTGTAGCTTGAGATGGTAAGTTACCTCCTGTAATAGCATTGTATAAATTAACTAAAGCATGTAATTGAGTTGAAGGTTTAGCCACAATACGCTTGTCAGCATTCGCTCCTGCTAGCGACATGTTACTCTCAATTTGAACATGGTAAGACATTTTACCTGAATCAACTTGACGACCTTCTACATATGACTTCTCATAGCCTCCTTGCCAATCTCCTAAGAAATCTGCTCCAAAAGAAGCTATAACTTTAGCTTTACTTAAATCATAATTTGGTAATGCACGTTTTCCATACATAGCTTCAAAAGCATCAGCAGTAGCACTTTCAGATACTGCATCGTAAATCACATGCTTAACATTAGGATATTTAGCAGTAAAATCAGCAATAATCTTCTCTGTAGAAGGACTTGCTAAAGTACCTGTCATTAAATACACTAATCCGTTAGATGCCTTTAAACTCTCTAACTGTGCTATTATTTCTTGATTTGCATCATTCCAAGAAACCTGAGTAGTTCCTTTTCTTGGTTCCTTTACACGTAATTTCTCATCGTATAAAGATAGAACAGATGCTTGAACTCTTGCGTTAGTTACTCCATTAGCCTCTTTGTTAGGCATAATTTGTATTGGACGACCTTCGCGAGTTTTCACTAATACATTGGCAAAATCGAAACCATCAGCAATAGTAGTAGCATACCAATCTGCTACACCTACTATAATATCATCAGGTTGCACTACATAAGGAATCGATTCTCTCACTGGACCTTCACAAGCTGCTAGAGAAGCTGCCGCTGTTGTGAAACCTACGTACTTTAAAAAATCTCTACGAGACGTTGAAGAATTCTCAAGAGTTTCTTTATCTCCTAAAAACTCATCAGTTGGAAGTTCTTGAACAAACTCTTTACCACGTAACGTTTCAACAACTGAACCTTCTTTAAGTTCTTCAACACTTTGCCAGTATTTTTTGTTTGAAGCCATTTATTATTGTGTTTATTTAATGATTGAAAGTATATCTTTCAATTATTGAATTCTTAATTAATTAATTTTAGTAATGACACTTTCCACATTCTTTACCACCTAATTGAGCGATGGTAACCTTTTCTACCCCGTACTTTTCTGCTAATTCTTTATGAATTTTAGCATAGTACTCATTACCTTTTAAATCTACATTTGTTTCTTTGTGACAGTTAATACACCATCCCATAGTTAATGGAGCGTATTGATACAACTCTTCCATTTCTTCCACTGGACCGTGACATTTCTGACACTTAACTCCTGCAACTGTTACGTGCTGTGAGTGATTGAAATATGCAAAGTCTGGTAAATTATGAATTCTAACCCACTCGATTGGCTTAGTTTCACCTGTATACTTTAATTCTTTTGCATCCCAACCTACATGCTCATATATTTTAGCGATCTCTTTATCTAACTCCGCTTTTCCTACTACACGACCTCCATCTTCTAGCACAACTTTAGTTCCTTCAGCTACTTCAGCAATATTTTTATGACAGTTCATACAAATATTTAAAGAAGGAATACCTGAATGCTTACTATGTTTCGCTGCAGAGTGACAATATTGACATTCAATTTTATTATCTCCAGCATGAATTTTGTGTGAGAATAAAATTGGTTGTACTGGTTGATATCCTTGATCTACACCAACTTTTGATAAGTTCCCAAATAAGAAATACGCAGTAATTAGTGCTCCAAAGATCACAAACAACACATGTAAAAATGTATTCTTTTTTATACCAGCCCAAAGCTCAGCAGATTGACCTAATAAACCTGGTGTTTTTGGCGCACCCTTTAACTCACTTACTGTTTTTAATAAGTTAAAGATAATTAAGAACGCAACAACTATTGCAGCTCCTAAAATCCAAATCACCCACTTTGGAGCTCCAGATTCTAAAACTGGGGCATCTGGTCCTTTTGAACCTCCTCCTGAAGTTACTGGATCACCAACAGTAGTATAATATAAAATATCATCAACCTGTTTTTCACTCAACTGAGGAAAAGCAGTCATGTTCGCTTGATTGTACTCTTCATAAATAGCAATCGCATCTGCATCTCCAGAAGCTCTTAATGCTGCGTTATTCTTAATCCACGCCTTTAACCACTCATTGCTTCTACGCTCTTCAACACCAGCTAAAGCCGGACCTGTTGACTTCTTATTCAACTTATGACAAGAAGCACAATTAGCGTTAAACAACTTTCTACCAGCTTTTTGACGCTCTACGTCAACATCTTGGGCATTTACCGAAAAACTTACTAAAAAAACAACTAGCGAAGTAAGGCTATTAAGAAGTATTCGACTAAGTTTACTGTGATAATTCACACTTTTCATACTATAAAAATATAATTTTTGCATCTAATTTGTACAACGTTTACACTTTCGATACTTAAAATA
The DNA here is from genome assembly GCF_001936575.1 of Tenacibaculum agarivorans. Classification (GTDB taxonomy): domain Bacteria; phylum Bacteroidota; class Bacteroidia; order Flavobacteriales; family Flavobacteriaceae; genus Polaribacter; species Polaribacter agarivorans. The sequence continues at coordinate 169,709 of NZ_MSMP01000008.1, read as the reverse complement.
TCGTCTGTTTAAACTCGGACAAAATTACTACTTCTTTGGAAATTGTGAAATGTTAAGAGATTCCTAATTTGTAATTTATATCAATTCTAAATAACTTATTTTAGCAATCTATTCGATAACAAGTCGTTACTTTTGTTGACATAATTATTAAATAATGAACAGTAGTAAAACTTTAGCATTTATAGTATTCGTTTTTGTAGGTTTTTTGCAATTAAACTCACAATCTAAGTACACTAATAATGAAAGTATTAATTCATTGTTAGCTAAGAAAAGAAAATACAATAGTAAGAATGGTAGCGGCTATAGAATTCAATTGTACAACGGTGCTGAAAAAAGAGCTAGAAATATCCGTTATAATTTTAACATAAAATTTCCAGGTGAGCGTACTGAGTTGACTTACGAAGCTCCAGACTGGAAAGTAAAAGTTGGGCGATATTACACCAAGTTAGAAGCTGATAGAGCTTTAAATAAAATAAAAGAGAAATTTTCTGGAGCGATTGTTATTCCTTATTAGAAAATTTTAATGATACATAAAAAAAGGTTCAAACAATGTTTGAACCTTTTTTTATGTTGTTAACGCATTAATTCTGAGTTTTAAATACTGATGTACAATATCTTTTAGACTTAAATTCTCTTCTTTAAAATGTCTATGATCAGTCATGATATTCATGATAAATGTATTATCCATAGCCAATAATAAAGTAACATTAAATTTAGCAAAAACACCTGTCTGCATTCCTTTTGTGTAAATCATTGAAAATGTGCTTAAAATCTGATTTGTAGTTTTTCTAATTTGATTCCAAATTTGAGGGAAATTGGTTTGAATTTCTTCTAAAAAATAAATGGATATGCCTTCTACACTATCACTAATTTTTAATAGAATAGATTCGTATAATAGAACTAAATCAGCATCAGCAGGTAATTCTTCAAAAACCACTTCTTCCAAATCTTTTAACACCATACCTACCATTGTAGCGTACAATTCCTCTTTAGTTTTGAAATAGGTATAAATTGTACTTTTACTTTTTTGAATAAGTGCCGCCAAATCATCTAAAGTTAGTGCATCTAGCTTTTCATATTGTACTTTATAGAATAATTCTTTTACCCAAGCTTCTGCCTTTTTAGATAATTGTTTTCGTTCTCTATCTAATGCTTTTCTTCCCATGAGTTATAACCAGCCTTTTACCAATTCGTTTTTAGTTAATCTTAGCACGGCAAGATATGGATTATACTTTGGGTTTAATCTTTTTCCTTTTGCTAATTGATGAATTTGATAATCGTAAAAACCTGCTTCTGCAAAGTCTTTCATCTTTTTAATTTTGAAATCAAAAGTAGCATCTCCTACTCTATAATTCTCATCTTCTAGAAATATTTTAGGAAAATTTTCATCTGTAATAAAAGGACGGGCAAACCCTATCATTTCTAATTCTTTATTTGCTAATACTTCGTTACAGAATTTCTGAGATCGAAATCCTCCTGTAACCATAATTGGCAATGTGGTTTGTTTTTTAATTTTTTTAGCAAAATCTAAAAAATAAGCTTCTCGTTGCCGAGTAGACTCTCGTTCATAACGCTCAGTTAAAAAGACAATATTTTCGTACGTTCCTCCAGAAATTTCCAATAAATCGATATGCAACGTTTCCAAATATTGAATTACATACATTGCATCTTCTTCGTTAAAACCACCTCGCTGAAAATCAGCACTATTCAATTTAACAGATACTGGAAAATTATCCCCTAATTCTACACGTACTCGTTTCACAATATCAAAAAGTAATCGTGCTCTATTTTCTATACTGCCTCCATAATCATCTTCTCTTTTGTTTGTTTTTGGAGATAAAAATTGACTTAATAAATATCCATGAGCAGCATGTATTTGAACCCCTGTACATCCTGCTTTTTTTGCTAAAATAGCTGTAGTTACAAAACGATTTTCTACATCTTTAATCTCGGCAACAGTCATAGCCTTTGGCTTTGCAAACAACATTAACTTTTTAAGTTGAATAGCAGACGGTGCTATAGGTTTGAATGTAGAAAAAATAGATGCTTGCCTACCTGCATGATTAATTTGCGCCCAAAATTGTGTATTATTTTGAGTAGCTACTTTTGCAACTTCTCTCAACGATTCGATTCCTGATTCATCTTCTAAAACAATATTTGCAGAGGCTTCCTTATAGCGACCATCGACCATAATATTTCCAGAAATCAATAGTCCTGCTCCGTTTGAAGACCAATGTTTATACAAATCAACAATTGCTTTAGTTGCTTGTTGTTTTTTGTTTGCTAAACGCTCTGTCATTGCAGCTTTAGCAATTCTATTTTTAATAATCACTCCACACGGCAGTGTAAATTCTTCTAAAATTGGTTTTGTTTTCAAGGCTAGTTATTTTGTTGGTTGTATTTCAGTCTTACTAGGAATCTTAGACATGGCAAGTTCAGAAATTGCGGTAATTGACAACGAAGGATTTACTCCTGGATTGGCAGAAATCATAGCCCCATCACAAACATACATATTCTCATACCCGAATACTTTATTATCTTTATTGATTACTCCTTCTTTGGATGTTTCACCCATTACAGCACCTCCAAGAATATGCGCTGTTGTTGGTGTACCCAATAATACATCAGCAAAATTAGAGAAAGGAATTGCTTTTACTTTTCGCCCCAGTATTTTCGCTAATTTAGATGCTTCAGGTATAAAACCACTCGGCGCTTCTTTAGATTCTTTTTCAGTTTTTAACTGGGTAACTTTTCCAAGTTTTAACCGTAAAGTACTATCTAAGGTTTGCATAAAAAGCAATACCGTAGTTCGCTTACTGTATGCCTTGGTGAATATGGTTTTAAACAGTTGAATAGGATATTTAAAGAGTACTCCAAAAACACCTAAAATTCGAACTATGGCATATTTATGCTGTACAGATGGTATGGTTAGTGTTCTAAAAAAACCAGAACCTTTTCCATAACGTACAGGCTCTAAATGACTATTCTTATCGATATGCAAAATTGAACCAATAGCTATTCCTTTAGAATAGTCTTTTGATTTTTTTTCTGTTGATGTTATTAACAACAACGATTCATTGTTTGTTCTAATATTACCACCTACCATATCCGATAAATTTGGCAATGATTTTTTTTGCTTCAATTGTAACAATAAAGGTACGGTACCTAAAACACCTCCTGAAAAAACAACTCCTTTAGCTATTACTGCTTTAGCTTTAGCAAACTTAGATGTACTTTTTTTGAATGAAATCGTATATCCTGAGCTTCCTTTTTCATTATCTATTGGTATAACATCAATTACTTCATGTTCTGCTACAATATCAACTCCTAACTTTTGTGCAAAATACAGGTAATTTTTATCTAATGTATTTTTTGCATTGAATCTGCAACCAGTCATACAAGCTCCACAATAATTACAAGCTGCTCTGTCTGGACCTTCTCCATTAAAATATGGATCTTTTACTTTTTCTCCAGGTTTTCCAAAATGTACGGCTACTTTAGTGGTAGAAAAGTGTTCTTCTCTTTCTAACGTTTTAGATAGGTCTTGTATTAAATGATCCGCTGGACCAAAATATGGATTTTCTTCAGCACCTAACATTCGGTAGGCTTCTTTATAATGTGGTGCTAACTCTTCTTCCCAATTTTGCAAACCATTCCAACTTCCAGAAGTGAAGAATTCTTTTTTGGGTATGGGTAGCGTATTGGCATACGTTAATGATCCTCCTCCAACTCCAACTCCTGAGAGTATACTTACATGGTTTAAATAGGTCATTTTAAAAAACCCGAATAATCGTAATCGAGGTTCCCAAAGCCATTTCTTTAAGTTCCAATTTGTTTTAGGAAAGTCTTTGGGTGTAAACCATTTTCCTTTTTCAATTACCAATACGGTATATCCTTTTTCAGCCAATCGTAATGCACTTACTGAGCCTCCAAAGCCGCTACCAATAATTACATAATCGTATGTATCTTTCGTCGTCATATTTTACGATTTTAGTTTAATATCTGATTTAGGTTTACACATACAAGTAAGTATAAAACCTTCCTTTTTTTCGTTAGTTAGTAAAACGGATTGCTCTTCTGTTTTCCAATGTACTTTACCTTCTTTCAATTCACTTTTACATGTTCCACATTGTCCCATACTACATGCATATGGAATTGAAATATTATTCCTTTTTGCTCCTTCTAAGATGGTTTCTGATTCATAAACGGAAAAATGTTTGTGATTAATTTCCACTTGGTACATGTTACCTGATGGTATAATTGTTTCGTATGCAAATTCTTCAATAATTATATTGTTTGAGGTTACTCCTATAATGGTAAGTACTTCTTTTGAGGCTTCCATCATAGGTGTTGGGCCACATATGTAATAATTTGTTTGATTTGTGTTTTTTAATAGTTTTTCTTGGTACTCTTTGGTTAACAAATCATACGTAATTGTTAATGAAAATTGATGTGAATACTGTTTTTCAAGGTCCAGTAATTCTTTATGAAACATTACATCTTTTTCTGATTTACACCCATACAGTAAACTCACATTAGACACATCATCTTCTAGCACTTTTTGAATGATTGAAATAATTGGTGTTATACCACTTCCTCCTGCTATAAAAATATGATTATTGATGTCTTTTTCTTCTTTAAATCTGAATGCCCCGAAAGGTCCAGAAACATTCACATATTTTCCTTTTGATACATAATCTACTATTTGATTGGATAGTTTTCCTCCAACCACTCTTTTTACTCCTATTTTTAATACTCCTGAATTTGGATTAGAACAAATAGAATAACATCTACTCACTTTTTCACCATTAACTAACATAGAAATTACCACATATTGCCCTGCTTCAAATTGAAAAGGAATATCTCCAACATTCTTAAATTGAACTTCAACTGCATCGTGTGTTAGTTTTCTTACTTGATCAACTTCTAATGAGTATTTCCAAGTTTTTCCTTCTAAAATATCCGCATAGGTGTTTGTACTTTTGAGTATATTCAGCTCACCATTTCCAAAACCTTCAACTGGTGATTGCTTTTGTTTTAGTTCTTGTTCAATAAGTTGATACTTTTTCTTGTATAAATAGAATGGTACTCTAGGATATAGGTGATGGATTAAATGATAACTTTGAAAAAAAGATAAAAACTCTAATCCAGGCATGGTTACAATTCTAGTGTTATGATATTTATCCATATTATGATGTGGATAATGCGGAAGCCAATCGAATGTAAAGCCTAAAATGGGTGCAGCTACTAGAGCAGGCAGCAATAACACAATTAGAAAATTATAGTGAAGGTTTAATTTTATAACTACAATTAAAGCTATTATTATTGTTATAATAAAAATTAAAGTCTGATTTCTTGTGTTTCGCATAGCTTCGTTTTGCTTACTCTCACTTCCTAATGAAGCCTTATAATAATGTCCTATTAAAGTTAAACATCGTAGAAAAACCGATAACCAATTTTTACCTCTTACGTAACCATCTGGATCTTCTTCAGAATCATTGGTATGTGCATGATGTTGTAAATGAATAATTTTAAATGCACTAAAAGGAAAGAAGAGAAAGCTTGCCGATATCCATCCAATCCAGTTTTCAATTTTGTTGATTCTTGAATTACCTCTTGAAATATTACCATGGCTAGATTCGTGAACTACAGTAAACATACTGTAGGCTAAAAAAGCACCGATTAAAATAGTAATTAATTCATTTATAACTCTAGAATCAAATAGATAATACAAAACCCCATAAGAGATCAGTAACACTAAAAAAAGAAAAATTGTAGGATATGCTATAGATGTTTTTGAGTTTGAAATCATAAATCGAACTATTTTTTCAAATATAGTTCGATTTTTTTATAAAATCAAATTATGTAAGCTCACATAATTACTAACGACCAATGCTAAGTAATTAACATTAAATCATGAAATTAACCAAACTATTAGGCTACTTAGGTCTTATTGCGTCTGTTTTAGTAGGATTGGGTGAATACTACCTTCATTATTCTCCTAATATTCTAAATCATGCAGATCATTATGAATTTTTCTCTTTTGTAAACACTTCAAACTTAACTTATGGGCATTTTTTAGCCATTATTGGATTACCTTTTTACTTTGGTGGTTACTTGCATATATATAGAATGTTGAAAAGTGGAAATCCAATACTTTCAAAAATTGTTTTAGCAGTAGGATTTATTGCCTTTGCTGTAGGTGGAGTTTGGATTGGTTCTAGGGCATCTATAGGCAACATTGTACTGTTAAAAGATTCTTTATCGAATGAGAATTATCAAAATTTGTTAGCACATTATACTGATCACATGGAAATTTTAGTAAAAGTCTTACGTATTATTATAGCTTTACTATCTGTATTCTTTGTTACAGCTATTGTAAAAGGAAACACATTTTACAAGAAATGGATGGCTATTTTTAATCCTATTACCATACTCATTACACTAGTAATCATCGGCAAATTAATCCCTAGCATAGGAAAACATATGCTACCTATTTTGATGAATGTTACTCATTTCATTTTATTCTTTATATCATTATATCAATTACATCTTTACATAAAATCAAAATAACATGTTAAAAAAAGTACTTAAACTTATTGCCCTTGTCCTAATTGTAGGAGTAGTTTTTATTTTAGGGTTCTTTTGGCGAGACGCTAATGCTGATAAATATGACAACTCAATAGCAGACGAAAAAATCCCTGTATTTGAAAAAATACCGTTAGATTTCCAACATCAGTATAACAATGAAAAATCACTACCTATTGCCCCATCTGCTTTAATCGATATTGATAACGATAATATTGACGAAGTATTTTTTGGCGGTGGTATGGGGCAAGATGATGCTATTTATGCCTTTAAGAACAATGCTTTTGTAAAGATTTCAGATCAAGTTAGTCTTCCAAAGAAAGAGCTTAACGCTACCACAATTGGAGTTGTTTCTGCTGACTTTGATAATAACGGATTTACAGATTTAATTATAAGCAGAGAAGATGGATTAACAATTTATTATAATTCTAATGGAACGCTTACACCTAAAAAAATCAATACTCCTATGAATGAAAAATCAACTCCTGCAGGTATCACTGTTGGGGATATTGATAAGGATGGCGATTTGGATATTTTCTTGGCCACTTACATTAAAAAGGAGTTAATGGAAGGGCAAACTATTTTTGAAGATTATAATTATGGTTCAACAAGTGAATTGTTGTTAAATACTGGAAATGAGAATTTCGTTAGTATCACTAAGAAAGCGGGGTTAGATTATGTACATAATACTTTTCAAGGTGTTTTTGTAGACATTGATAATGATAGTTGGTTAGATTTGGTTGTTGCTCATGATACTGGCGAAGTGAGAACTTATAAAAACAACGGTAACTTAACCTATAGTTTACAAGAAAACCCGCTAACTAAAAAGTTTGCTTACCCAATGGGAATTGCTGTTGGTGATTACAACAATGATGGCAATGTCGATTTTATGTTTTCCAACACCGGTAGCACCTTACCACGATTTGTAGCTAAAGGTGATATTAAAGACGCTTCCAAGTTTAATGAAAAATGGATTCTTTTTAGAAATGATGGTGATTTTAAATTTACTGATGTAGCTGAGGAAGCTAAAATTGCCAATTATGAATTTTCTTGGGGAACTGTTTTTGCAGATTTAAATAATGATGGATTACAAGATTTAATTGTTGCTGAAAACTATGTAGATTTAGCTCCAAACAAATTATTTAGACTACCAAGTAGAGTATTAATTCAGAAAGAAGATCATACATTTTCAGCTACTGAAACTCAAAGCAATTTAGTGAATCCTCATTTTGCAATTACTGCTTTAACTAGTGATTTTAATAATGATGGATATTTGGATTTTATTTGGACCAATATCAACACTCCTTCCTTAGCCTACATTAATAAAGGAGGAAATAATAATTATTTAAAAGTGAACATCGGAGAAAACCATGCTAGTCACGGAATATCTGTAACTGTTACAACAAAAAATAAAGTTTTAACAGAATACTTAGTTACGGGTGAAGGATTAGCTTCTGACCAAACTGCTTTATTGCATTTTGGATTGGGTCAGGAAACTGAAATTTTGGAAGTTTCATTATGTCTCAATAATGGTAAAGAAATTAATATAGTTAAACCTCAAATTAATAGTATTCTAAATCTTACACCAAAAATTAAGGAATTGGAAGAGATAGTAAAAGAAGAACTTGAACTTGCAAACAAAAATAACTAAACCAGCTATTTTTAATCGCATTACAATATTTATGTGATCCAAACTTGCATGTATCGAATCAAATTTAACACATGTAAGTTTAGGCTCACAAGAATAGAGTTAAAACATAGATAGTTAAACATAAAAAACAATACAATGAATTTTTTAACTAAATTATTTGGAACAAGGTCTGAAAAAATAAACGCTGAATTATCTGATGGATACTGCCCTAATTGTTGGGGTGACCAAGAATATGATAATTTAATTCGTGTAAAGTATAAGGACAAACAAATTGACGTCAACAATCATAGTGCAAATTATGCTTTTGTTCAAAATTTTATAGTGACCTACATGAAGGGTATTAAACTAAAAAGCACTATTGAAGGAAGCGAATGTCCTACTTGTTACATGAAGAAAAATGAAAAATAATATCCTATCATTTTTCATATATACACTACTGGCTATTGGAATTATTGGTGTTAGCGGTTTAGTGGTTACTGAAATACAAACAGGCAACGGTTGCCCTAAAATTTTAAGTATACCGATGTGTGTAGTTATACTAATCTGCTTTATCGCTCCCCTTCTTTCTCATATATATAAAAAATGGAATTTTCTGTATTTCTTTTTTACAGGAAGTGCCTTACTAATTGCTACAATTGCATCAATATTACAATTTACAAATAATGCGGAGTGTCCAAAAGATTCTAATGGCACTCCTATGTGTTATTTTTCTTTTTTGATTTTTTTTAGTTTAATACTATTGAATATTTTTTACGTAAAGAGTAGCAAAACTAAGGCATATTAACAGGCGCATTATCATGATAAAACTTTGCATATTTTAAAGAGAAGTAATCCTCTATTTCTTTTTCAGTTTTCTTTTCTTTTAACAACATAAAAACCTTGTTTATATATTTTTCTTTAAACGCTTTTAAAAGTCCTTTATCTTTTAATACATCTTGATAGGTTAGTCCAGAAAGTTGTTCTTGCATCCATACATGCGCTTTGTATTTTCGTTCTCTTGCCTTTAAATCTTTCATATCACTCTCTAGTACGAAACGTCCTTTTCGTTTTTCTGCAGTAACTAAATTACGTAACCTAGCATAATCTTGTTTTAATCGTTCATCTAATACTACAGCTTGTTTATATAAGTTTTGTAAACTCTTTGTTGCTATTTTATGGTATGCATCAGAAAAATCTTTGTACTTATACAATAAGTCTAAATAGTTGATAGCTGATTTTTTATATTTTTTGTTACTAGAATTTTCATTGTCTTTTATATCTAATGACAGTAATTCTAGATCATTCATTATTTGTTCTAAACTTCTAACCGTTTTAAAATCCTCCAAATGAATTAAAGAAGTAATTTCATCACTAATTTTTGAATGTTCACCTTGAAAAAGGTGCTCTCTATATGAAAATTTAAAGATCTTATCTTTTTTCTTTCGTTTTTTTCTTTCTCTAGGTTTTCTATTTAGTGATATTTCAGGTTTAGTCACATCAAAAGCATAACTATAATTGAAGGTTAATGTAAACTCACTTAGGTCTTGCTGATTAGTAGTATTCCTAAACAGTTGAATAGCATTTAAACTTATATTATGTTTTTTGGCTAGTACCGTACCTGCACTTGCCCTAAAATTTAATACTCCTGTTTTTATTTCTTTGTTAACACTATTATTATAGGCTGTTCCAAAGGTGGTATTCAATTTATTTTTGAAAAATAATTTATTTAGATTTATCGAGGTTCCCCAAGCATCACTATTATCTCTACCAATATCATTGTAACTGTAATTAAACGAAGAGGATACTGTAAATGAATTTTGAGGAAAACCAATGGTATAGACCGCATTCCCATTATGAAAATTGTTTGCTTGTCCAACTCGTATCACTCCATTTTCTTCATTTGCAGATGACGCTAAGGAGTAATTTAAATTTACTGTTTGAGTTGAATTTTTCTTTTTAGAGACTACCCAATTTAGATTTGCATTCGCATTTTGAGACAGTTGTCTGTAATTTAATGCTTCTTGTTCTTCGTCTGTAAGGTCATTATCATTAATATCATCAAATTGATTTAAGTTTTGATTGGTAAATGATGTAAAGTTAGAATACATTCCCGTTAACGTAATGTTTTCTGTCATTTGATAGCTTGCATTTACACTTCCAACTGTTCGTCCTAAAGATTGTGTTTTCTGGTTATTTAAATTATCCCTTTGATATCCTAAGTTAAATGAAATACTAATTTTATTCTTTAATAGAGAACGTGCTAGATTCAATGTTATGTTTTCAAAATCGTTATTGAAATAATATGCTCCTAGTGTTTCGTAATTTGGATCAATTCTTTCATATCCTACTCCGACTTTCATTCCTCCTAAATTTACATCTAATCCCGCTTTTATTGCATTATAAAATTCGGTAGATGTTCTATTATCAAATAAAAATCCTGCTAAATTTCCAGATGAAATTGTGCTTTTATCTGCTCTCAAATCTTGGGTTATTGCAGTAGACGCATATTCTGCCCTAATAGTATATCGTTTTGCAATTGTGGTTTCACCTAGCACACTTATGACTAAATTTTCTTTAGGTTTAATATTTCTTTCTTCTGGAATAAGCGCTACTGAATTGATATTATCTTTAGCATAAAATCCAATAACTCCAATTTTATAATTTGGTTTTTGCCACCCTAATTTAGCACCATATCCTACTCTTTTATATGCTGGTAACGTTTGCTCATTGCCATCATCTTCAGTAGCTTTTAACAACCTTCCATACATGGCACTAAACTGCAATGGAGAGTTTGGTGTTAACTCAATTCCTCCTCCTGTAAATTGATGTCCGCTTAACGTGTAGGGAGAAAAATTCATAGTAACATCTCCTATATGTGCTTGTATCCATTTATAACGTGGATGTAGACTTAGTCTATTAAAATTAAATGGCAATTGATAATCAAAATTATCTCCTTGGTTAGAATAGCTATAGGTAAATGGCACATTAAATCTTAACCAACTTACATTAATTGTTCCTTGTACAAAATAGGTAAATGGAGTACGAGCATTTCTATTATTTGAATTGTAATAAATAGTATTCGCATTTACATTTCCATTCACCTTCAATTTGGTTGATTTTGTAATACCTTCTATATCTAAGTTTTGAGCTTTTGCCTTAAAATTAAAGCATAGCATTACTACTATAAGTATTTTAAATATAACTCTTTTCACCTTTTCTTTGTTAAAATAGCCTCTTATATATCTTTAAAAGTTATCAGTATTAAGTCTTCCCCATTCTTATCAGTAACCTCTTCATATTTCGTTACAAGAAATTTTGTGTTAGCAAGGTGTAAAACTTCTGCTTCAGTCTGTGAAGGCTCTCTAAAGGTTGGACCAAAAGCTGAAACATCTTCAATGTCAATTCCTCTTTTACTTTTAATTGTAAAAAGAATTCGTTTTCTACCCGTTTTAGGTCTTTTCAATAAATGCTTGTTTGCTATTTCTAATTTTTTACTAGAAGAACTATAGGCTTTTTCCAATACTGGTATTTTATTTTCAAAAGCATTTTTATACTCTGCAATCCTAGTTTCTAACACAGAAGTTCCTCTATAGGTATTTCCTGAATATTTTGGAAATTTCTTTAAAGATTTTTCTAATGCGTTAGCAAATCCTTGTATTCTATCAGTCATTAAAATTTTACCTCTTAACGCCTGATTTAAATCTACATACGCAACCTTTGTATAATCAAATATTACGGCTAATTCAGATTGTGGGGAATCTGGAAATAAAGTTTTAAGTTTTTCTATTTTACTTTTAATCTGTTTTTGATAAGAATAAATTACTGATTTAGTTGTAAATAAATTCAGAAAATCTAGTTCCAAACTATTAGCATCATTTTTTAGTATTTGCCAACTTTCCCACAATTCTAAATCTTCTATAAAAGCTCTAACTACATTTGATTTTGCTTTCTTTAAAGCATTGATCAAACTAACCGCTACATCTTCCTTTAAAGATTCTATCTTTATAATAGATTTTTCAAGATTTACTTCGTGATAAATATTATCCCCGACCCCAACTATCATTTCTCTAAATTTTGAACGAATTTGGTTCTCTGGTTTTGTGAACACTACTTTTATTTGATCTTCCTTTTTTAAAATAAAAATAGGTTCACCTGTAAAACCATTTTTCTCTGCTAACTTTCCAGAAGGTGTTTTAAAAGCTGCTTTTTTATCACCTAAATGTTCATACTCTAGGTATTGTGATAAATTAGTTGATCTACCTTCTTTATAATAATCGGAATCTATCCAATTTGCTATAAATTCTTTAGGATTGTATTTTTTACGAAGTTGTTCGAAAACTTTGGAAGCAATACCTTGTTTTCTAAGATAAGGAGCTAGTGCTATATCCAATTCTAGTTCACCTATATCAGATACTGTAAAATCAGCAAGATCTATTTTTTTACCTCCTAAAACAAAAAGTTCAAAATGACCATCTCTCATTTCAATCTGTTTCCACAGTCTATTTTCTTTTCCTTCTGGAGTTAATTTCCATTTCATGTACCCACCTATACTTGCTAAAACCTCATCTGTATCCTTTAAATCTTCTAATGAAATTACTTCTAAAGGTGTTGATCTGTTTATGTCATATAGTGCTTTCCATGAAGCAACTAATGAAGTATTATTTCCTATTTCTTCTACAAGATCTTTTTCTAGGTTCGAGAAATTTTCAATAAAGTTATTTGTTGTCTCTGAATCAAATCCTAACTCTTTGACTTTTGCTTTTACATTATCCGAATTTTGTTCGAATACTTTATTAAATGCATCTATATCACCTTCTAATTTTCCTAAAACAAATGGAGTTCCTTTTCCTCTTTCTAAAGAAGGTGGAATTTCATCTAAGTCACTACGTGCTCCTTTGTGATATTTTCTAAATGGTTCTGTATGATGAACTACTCCATCTGGATATAATAAAACAGGCCCATCACTAGCATAGATCGGTTTATCAATTATCTTAGAAAGTTCTATTACTGCCTTTTCGTTATTACACGACAATAAACGTATTTTTTCACTGGAAGATATATTGTTGATTACCTTACTCAGCATGTATAATGACACTACTTTTTCTTCTCCTTCAACGTTCATCATAAATTTACCGCTATCATCAAAGTGAATAATGATATCCGTAAAATCATCTCCTGTTTTAAATCTATCAGAACCTGTAAATACTATATTTTTTGGGAAGCTATTTGTATTATTTTCTATCAATTTTTCTATTGCAATCCAAGTATCTATTATATCTGGATTTTCTGCTAGCTCAAGAAGCTTCTTTTTTTGACCTTTAAACTCTTTTGTAAAGGCTTGTATTTTATCTTTTGGTATTAGATTTTTCAAAGATTCAAATACTTTATCCTCAGCACCAGCTAAATCAGGAAACTCTTTACTCATAAAGTCATTTACTTCTTCAAGAATTTCATTTCGTTTCCATTTTTTCATATTCGGTATTTCTGGCATCCATGTACCTTTATAATACCCTGTTCTTTTTCCTATATGCAGTACTTGATATACATTTTCTAGTAATGCTATACCCATTCCCTTTTTTACAGCATCTTCTAAGCTTTCATAAGTGATAAATAATACTGGGATATAGTTTTCCTCTAATTGCCTCATAGCCTCTACTCTGTGCATCCCATCCATTACAATATTGGTTCCGTCTGGTAGTTTAACTACTCTTACAGGGTTTATTCCATCTTCAGCGTTCACTACTTTAAAGCCATCTTCTTTTATTTTCTTTATGTACTTTTCAACAGCATCTGATTGGCTTGCTCTTGGAGCTGGATGCATTGGAGTTAATTCTGATATTTCAATATCTGAAAAATCCTCAGGATATGGTTTTCCTTCTGGTACTATACGAATATTCTTGTACTTCGCTTTATTCCCTCCTAACTGTACAAAATCAGTAAGATGTTCGGTCGTTGGTTTCTTAGGTGATTGAGCTGACTTTTGTTTTACAGTTCCGTCTTTTTGCTTCGTGAAGTCTTTCCATTCACCAACTGATTTATTAGAATCTCTTGACACTGTTGTAATACCTCCATCTGAGTGAATTCTAACAATATCATCAACTGCTCTTACTGTATAACCTTCAGGTAAAAGCCTTGCAAAATCTTTCGCTAAATCTATATTAGCACAAGTTAATAACCTAAAATTTTTTACATTTTCATAAGCCTTTTCATTCTTGATATAGTCTACTAAATTTGAAGCTTCAAGTTCATTAACTCCATTAGGAAGATCTAAAACAAATTTATTTTTAGAACCATGAATGACAATGTCTATGAATCCATCATTATTTATCTTATTTAATTCTATTAAAGCATTAGCTATTTTTTCTTTAGAGACTAAATTTGCATCTACAACAGATTTGTATGTAATATTTAATTTTTCAAGTCCTAATTGATCTACTTTGGCAATCGCTTCTCTAACTTTTGTAGCTTTAAAATCTGGAAAATCTCTTAAATATTTAATTTCATTTTCTAGAATTTCTTTAGTAACATCAATTTGTTCTTTGGTTATTGCTGATAAATCAAACTCCTTTTTTAAGATTCTTTCTGCAAAGTTATTTACGTTTTCAACTTGATTATTTGTTGATTTTAAAACGTCTTTATGAATTACATCTCTTAAAACAACATCAGGTTTAATTACATCTACTAATTTTTCTTGAGCACTTAACCTCGTCATTTTCTTAGATAAGCCACCCAAACTTGCTATACCAGAAACTAAACTTAAATGATTTGAAAACTCTGTAAGTGTAGGGTCGGTTTCTTTAAAAGCAGTTCCTGCCATACTGGAAATAGAACTTACTTTATCTGCATAGTATACAAACTTTCCGAATGTATTTAATGAAGCTACACCTCCACTTGGTAAAAATGCAAGCAAATCTATTGTTGTTATTATAATATCTGACTTGGTAGTTAACCTATCAGTTTCACTAGCATAATGCAATGTAAAAGCAGGAATGAAAAGTGCTTGTGGATTTCCTTGTTCATCTTTAGCTGTGAATGATTTTAATAAATTATTCTTAGAAATATTAATAAAAGATACTAGTTGAAATGGAGTTAAATCTTCATTTTTTAATGTCGTACTATTAAATAATCCCCACTTAACTTTTTGTCTAACATTGATTAAATCTTGGTCTGTTATTTTGGTATCTACACTCTTGTATAAATCTTCTTCATCATAAATAGTTATCCCTCCTACTCCTTGAGCTGTAGCTTCTATATCACTCCAACCTCTTCTAAAAATATTCTGATAATCATTTTCATACGTAAAAAAATTATCATGTAATGACTTTAAATCTTTAAAAGTCATTGATGTTAAGAGTTCAGGATTAATATTTTCTTGTAATTGTTTTACAAAGTATTCTTTAGATCCTAAAAATATTTGTCCTATAGATCTTACAATACTTTGTCTGTTATCTTCTCCCACAATAAAGATTTCATCCTCCACATTTTCGAATAATGCTCGCCAAAGTGGCTGTGTTTTTTCTTGAGGAAGCTGAGTATTCTTGGTTTGTATAGACCAATTGTAAGTTATCTTTTCATTCTCTAAATACTTTAAAGTTTCAGTATATGAATTTTTATTTTTACTAATTGCTTGGAACACTCTAGCGATTTGTATTTCTTTTTCATCTGATATTTCTCCTCCACTATTCGAAGTTGACAATATCTTTTTAATTGCTATAAGTTGCTTTTGTACAGGAAGATCTCTTAGTTCAAACTCACTAGCTCTTAGAATACATTCATATAATTCATGCTTATTTTTACTTTCAAAATCTTGATTTAAACAAGCCACATTAGCTTTAGCTTCTTTTTGGACAAACTCGAATAATTCAATTAGAAACTGCTGATAAAAATTATACAATTCATCATTAGATTCTGTTAGGGTTAAATTTTTCTTCCAAGTAGTGTATTTTTTACTTGGATGTAAACCAAATGGTATATTCTCTTTATCCCACTTTCCGTAATTAAACGTAACATCCTTAATACTACATAAATCCCAATTATTAAAAAACTTTGTAAACTCTCTAAAAATTTTAGGGTATCTATTATAAATCTCAGCGATCTTTATAATTAAAAATACTTCCCTACGTTCATTATGACTTATTGTATAGCTACCTCTACCAGCATTTGCTAATAAATCTTTAAACCATTGGCCCTCGTCACTATTGTAATATCCACTTAATAATTTTATTTCCCTGTCTGTAATTTTTATCTGTCCTTCACCTAATACTTTAGTTGGGTTTACATATTTTATAGACTTAATCAATTCGATAGTATTAAACAATCCTAAGTTTTGAAAACGATCAGAAATAATATTTAAAATTGGTTTGTCTTGTCCTTTATATTCTGGGATTGTTTCTCCTTTAAACTTATAATTTTTCCAATGCCCATTATCTACATCAGGTTCTCCGTATGGTAACCCCATCACAAAAGATTTATGCTTATCATCTTTTATATCAGGATTTTCATATTTAAAATCACTGTAGCCTAAAAACTCATTATTTACTATAGTAGCTCTATACTTTATCTCTTCTACTTTGCCTTCAATATTTTTAAATTTCTTCTTGAACCCTATTAATGTACCCGCAACTACATTATTATAAGTATCATCTGCTATTCCATGGAAAAAAATAGGTCTATAGTCTTGAGATAAAATAATTCGTTCTCCAGAAGGTGTTAAGTATCCATAGTAATATTTACCATTGTATTTCTTTTTATTAATTGACAATTCAATAGGCATTGTGGTTGTAACACTTTGCGCATCTTCATCTTTATCAAAAATTCCAAAACGTAGCTTCGGATTATGAATTTCTTTCCAATGTACATAAGGTATTTTATCTCCTCCATTATAATCTAACAACCAGCTTATAGTAGCTTCATCATAACCATAACTTTTAGGAGAGAAAGGATGTTTTAACTGAAAAGCTCCATGCCCTAATTCATGAGCTACAGTTTCCTCGCTAGCACCATTTCCCATATAGATATAACCAAACTGTTTTCCTAAAGGCATAAATCCTTTTTCTCCACTTGTTGATGATTTTTTATCTGTTAGAATTAGATAATATGCACTTTGATTAAAATCTTTACGGTCTTTTAATGCTTTATTGATCTGCTTTTGTTGATCAGTGTATTTTTCTAGAAAACCACTTTCTCCACTAGTAATCGTATTACCTGAAACAATACTTTCTAAATCATTTGTAAAATCATTGATTTCTTTAATATCTAACTTTACTAATGCTTTTTCATAAATAGTTTGGAGTGATTCCTTAATTTTTCGAGTACTACTATTTGATGTATTTACTAGTGTAACAGCTACTTCTTTAATTTCAGCATGATATTGAATAAAAGCTCCTGCTACCTCATACTTTTCTTTTTGTTTAATTAACGCCTGTGTTTCTATACTTACATCTGAAAAAGTTCCTTGTAACTCTAAAGTATAAGAAGTTGATGTACTATCCACTTTTTTAATTGCAACACCATCTTTAGTTTTAAATATGATGTCTTGCGGCTTTACTTTAGCATCAGTAATTGCTAAATTCGCTATAACTCTATCTGTTTTTCCATTCGCTACAGCTTTGTATGGAATATAATAGTTATCATTTAACTTTTTATACAAGCCTTCTGTTGCTTCATCTGACTTATCATAAGCATCAAAACCATAGATACTATCTGAAGCATTTTCAAATGTTACTACTACTCCTTCAGCAGTAATAGCAATGGCTTCTCCTTGATTATTTACGCCATTGGTATTTTGTGAATTAGTTGCACCTCCTTCTGCTACTTCCCCTGTTTGCGTTACATTACCTTCTTCATCTACGGTCCATGTTTGTCCATTAGCATCTGTAATTACTTGATCTTGTCCCCCAGGTAATTCTACTATTTCTCCATTGATCCCTATAACTATAACATCGCCATTCGGATCTACTTGAACATCGGCTATAACAAAGTCTACGGTATTTGTCTGTACAGTTCCGTCGTTTCCGACAAAAGCATCGTTTACATCACTGACACCTCCCCAAGTAGGATCGTATGTAGTTTTGATCACTCCATCAACTAATTGATAATTATCGTTAATTTTTATTGATGAAAACGTAACGGCAATCTTAGTATCTGCTAAATAAGGAACAACGATAAATCCTTTTCCTGAAAAAACACCATTTCCTCCTTGAATTTGTTTAATTGTAATCGGAAAATCCCCTGCAGTAAAGGTTTCATTCACTCCTATATTTTGGAGAGGCTCAAAGTTTTTTATATCAATTTCAGGAATTATCCCACAATTATAAGTTGCGACCTCTTCCTTTCTTGGCATAGTAAACTGACTGATGGGGCTATACGAATAAACTTGTTGAAAATCGTTTAATTCATTACATGAACCTCCTACTCTAAAGAGATATGTTTTTCCTTCTTTTAAGTTTGATATTTGAGCTTGATTGTTATATGTATATACATCAAACCATTCAGCATCAGGAATATCTTCTCTTTTATATTGAACATGAAATTTTCGATGTTCAAAGTTTCCTTGCCAAGTAATTTTAACCCCACTACTATTTAATGCTTCAGATAAAATAAAGGTAGGTGCATCACATTTATTGGTATAGGTAAAATAATAGATTTCACTATAACCATTATTTTTAAAGATTGAATTTTCTGAAATTCCAGTAAGAGATTTTGCTCTTACTCTCCAACCATACATTTTTTTTGGTAATAAAACAGGTTTACTAATATCATACAGTAAGGTAGTAGTTCTAAGCGTTTCTGTGTAGTAATTTGGTGAAGCCAGAAAAGCAGCTTGTGGATCCACATTACGATCCCATATTTCTCGCAACTCAAAATCGTAGCTTACATTAGTTGCATTTACATGTCTAGGTGTCCATTGAAAAATAATATTCATAGGATCCTTAGCTACCAATTGATCTCCTCTAAAAGGTAGATTTAAAAAAGGAGGATCATTTAAAATGATAAATACATCTGAACATCCCGTAGCTGGATTATTAATTTGTTGATTTGTGATAACATCATATACTTCCCAACAAATACTATACACTCCTTCGGGCAACGGTTTATTATAATCTTGCGGAGAAATTCCTACTAAATTATTAAGTTGAAAATACGCACTTAAGTCTAAATTGGTAAATTGCTGTAAAACACCTCCATTTAAAAATATTTGTGGGCCTCCAGAAACCACCTCTCTAGATCGTATATCGAAACCATTTCCTTTAATACGTAATCTTAAACGTACTTGTCGATTATTTAAAACTACATCTGTAAGTAACAAGTCTAATCTTAACTTCACATTTGTGGCCGTAGTATAATCACTCAATCTTGAAGAGTACGGTGGTATGATGGTTTGTGTAACTTGTACAGGGTATCGTTGTGCATTAATAGTAATACACAACATTAAAAAGCATGATTTTATAATGAGGTTGATTAGTGTTTTCATGTTACGGCAATTTTTGAATTTTTATGTCGCAAATAATATGTGAGTTGTTGTCACCCTCCACGAATTGCTTAATTTTTATCGCTCCTTTTCTTCCATCTTGTGTTTGAAATAACACAATCCGAGGAACTGTAGTATTATCAAAATGCAATAATCCTTCAGGAGTTTCTGTTAAGGTTAAACTTTGTAAAGGTTGATCGTTTATCATTGCATTAAATTGTGCTTCTGAAAAGCTAATCCCACAATTACAATTTTCTATAGAATTGATATATTTTGTTTTGGAAGCGTTTGGTATCGCTACAAAACCATTCGTATTCACTTCAGTTGGACTTACAAATTTGTTAAAACTAAATGTGTTATTTAAGCCTAAAAATGCAAGATCAATTATACTTCCATTGGTTGCTGTAACTTCATTAGCTGTTAATGTTTTTCTTAATTCACTTGAAAAAAATGCCCCAATCGAATTGGTATTATGTGCTATATTTATTCCTAATTGAACATCTTCAAAAATTCGAAGATTTGTGTCTGGTAAAATGGTAATTGTAGTACTAAATGATTTCGTTTCTTTTCCGTTAGATGCCTCTAATTTTATTGTATGTTCTCCTGGTGTTGAAAAAAGTACTTTAGGATTTTCTACTGTACTTGTCGTTGGGCTACCTCCCGTGAAAGTCCATAAAAAAGACGTTGCACTGACTGATTTATTCGTTAAGGTAATATTTACTGGAGCTTGCGAATCATCATCAAAAGTATCTAGTTCCCAATCAAAATCAACAAGAAGTGGTGGTAATACCTCAATGGTTTGTGTTTTTTCTAGTGTTTCAAAACCATTGGAAACCTTTAGTTGAATTTGATGCATTCCCACTGAAGTGAAAGTTATATTATCTGGAGTTTTCTTTGATGAAGTTGCTGGTACACCTCCTTCAAAACTCCATACATATGTTAAATCATTCCCCACAGTTTCATTCGTAATCTTCACTGTTACAGGAGAAAAACTATTCTCTATAACTGCTATTGAAAAGTTAATATCTATAGCTTCTAAAACTGTAATTTCTTTTTCAAAAACATCTTCTTCTCCATCTATATTACTAGCTTTTAATACTATTTTATAGGTCCCCGCTTCATTATAAATAATAGTTCGTGGATTTTTTTCTGTTGAAGAAGTTACATTCCCTCCTTCAAAAGTCCATTCGTATTGATCTGCGCCTTCTGTTTTATTTGATATTTTAATCCCTACTGGTACAGATTGATCTCCATTTACATAAGTAATATCAAATACAGAATTTACCGTAATGGCAGTTTCCTCATAACATGAAGTGATGACTACACTCACTAAAATGAAGACAAAAATTTTAAGTTTAAGTGATTCTATTTTCATTTCGTTTACTTTACAATCATTCTTCTTACCTGAGTTTGTTTTGGTGTTTCTAAGACCACGATATACATACCTGATGACATTGGAACATTAAATTTTGTTTCGTGTTCGTCTATGATTTCAGGCATTTCGCTTTTCTTCATCAATTCACCGTGTAAATTGAATATTCGTATCGAAATTTTACTTGGATCTGCTAGTTTTACATAAGAGGTAAATACACCAGAGTTTGGATTTGGAGAAATGGTAAACGATTCTATAAAAGGTAAATCTTTATTATCGTCATCTATAATCACATCTGTTTCTTCAATTACAATAGTTTTATATGTAGTTTGAAAACATTCTCCTTGTTTAGAAGTCAGTCCTATTTCATAACTATCAGCAGTTGTAAATTTTACAACAATTGAGTTGGATCTTTCTTCTACTAATGTGATATTATCTGGTAAGATCCACTCAAAGGATTCTGGACTATGATTACTCCCATTAAAAATTACTACTTCTTCATTCACAAAAGCTTGAGAAGACATAATTAGTTCTGCATCAATATCAAGATTACTATAAGAAATAGTAATTGTATCAGTTGCTGTACACCCTTCTTTAGAAGTAGCTGTAACAGTATAGGTTCCTCCTTCAGTTACAGTAACTTCAGCATCTGTACTTGTAAACCCTTTATCAGAGGTCCATACATAGGTAGCATTGGCATCATTTATACTTCCATTTAGAACAAAAGATTGATTATTGCACAGCGTTTTATCTTCTCCTAAATCAATTATAATTTCCTCTGGATCTTCTAATATAAATTCTACAAAAGCTTTACACCCTTTAGCATCTTCTAAAGAAAAGCTATAAGATCCTTTTTCTAAATTTGAAATTGATGTTGTAGTTTCTCCTGTATCCCAAGAATATGTGTATGGCGTTACTCCTCCTGAAATTTGCAATTGAATTTCACCGTCGCTCCCATTAAAACAGGTTGGATCTTTCTTTACTATCGGTTCTATTTTTAAACCACCAGGCGGAGTTAGTGTAATATTACCTGTTGCTTGGCAACCTCTTGCATCAGTAACAAATACTACATAATTCGTAGCTATTAAATTTGTTGCTGTTTCAGTAATATCTCCATTAGACCATTGAATATCATAAGGTGGAATTCCTCCAAAAATTGTAACAGTTGCTGTTCCGTTGTTTCCTGCTTCACAAGAAATCTCTGTAGCAGTTAATGAAACAGTTAATAGCTCTGGTTCTTTAAAAGCAAATAACTCATCTGAAGGTTTAATTAAATTAAGACTGTTATACTCTCCAATAATTACACCTCTACTATCTTCTACATTTACTGCATAATTACCTTCAGAGATACCAGAAACTACTAGGCTGTCTACTCCTAAATCTTCATACACCCCTGCACTATTTTGTTTTTTCCATGTGTATACATAAGGATTCCCCGAAGCAAAAGGTAAACCTCCAGTTACTTCAACCTTTAGCGCTCCATCTGAAAACGGATTGTTAAATACATTATTCTGATTACAAGAAATTGGTGTTTCAACACTAATTGTAGCTTCTATTGGATCATATAAAATAAATTCTTCATCAATATGAGTACATCCTTCCTTAGTTGTTGCTATATTGTAATTCGCATCTTCTATGGTTAAATAATACTTTCCTTTAGGTATTGTATTTAAAGTAATTTCATATGTATTATTGATGAATTGGGCTACTGTTTGTGCATTTAATAAATTCCCTGATTCATCTTGCCAATAATAGGTATATGCTCCTAACGTATCAGGTGTTCCTCCTTCAACAATTGCTTTTATCCATCCATTAGAAGCATCTTTAGTGGAAGGTGTTGCAAATTCAGAGAACGTAATTTTCAGTGGTTCTTTAGGTTCTTCGATAGGCACCTCTACTTCAACTCTACACCCTCTCTTGTCAGTTATTATCAATTTATAAAACCCTTGTGATAAATCATTTATTCTAGGAGTTTTTCTTCCATCTTCCCATTCAAAAGTATACGGAGCTGTTCCTCCTATTGCTTTAGCTTCAATCCAACCATCACTACCGCCAATACAATATGCATTTTGTTTCTTTATTTCTACTTCTAATAATTCTGGTTCTTTGATACTTTGAGTAATATCTTTTTCTTGTACTAAAACATTATTTTGATATTCTCCTAATACAATACCGTTAGCATCTTTTATATTTACTGCATAATTTCCTTCTCCTAGCCCCGAAGCAATGTTTGTAGTTTGTAAAGGTAGAACTGTCCACACTCCAGGACTTGTTTCTTTTTTCCAAGTATAATAATACGATAATCCATTATTCTGATTGGGCTGTAATTTTATCCCTCCAGAAGCTAACACTTCCAACACCCCATCGGTATAGGGATCTCCATAAATATTGGTTCCACTACAAGATATAGGTTTCTGTATCTGTATAATGGCTTCCAATGGTTCTGGATCATCTAATATATATTCGCTTTCAATAATGGTACAACTAGGCTTATCTGTAGCTAATGGGTAATTTTTATCTTGGATAGTCAGATAGTACTCACCTTCTCCTAACCCTGTTAATGTCAATACATTTCCAGCGCTTGTAACACTAGAACTTACTTGCCCGTTTAAATTATTACCATTACTATCTTTCCAGAAATATGTGTATTCATCAGTATCTAAAGGTGTTCCTCCAGTGATTGTAGCCTCTAACCAACCGTTTGTAGCACCCGCAAATGTAGGCTCAAAAAAACTATAGACTATTTTTAACGGTTCTTTTGGCTCTTCTATTTGTATGGTTTTTTCTGCTTGACAACCTTTATCATCTGTTACCTTAATCATATAACTACCAGCAATAAGTCCATCTATATCTTCTGTAGTTTTGTTATTACTCCATTTTACGGTATATGCTCCTGTTCCTCCTGTAATTGTGACATCAATTGATCCATCTGTACCTTGATAACAAAATACATTTTGTTTGGTATATTCTATTTTTAGTAAATCTGGTGGTGTTAGATTATAGGTAGCATCATTTGCTTTATCTAAAATATTGTTAACATAAGTACCTACAATAACTCCATTTTGATCTTTAATGTTTACCGCATACTCTCCTGTTTCTTGCATACTAAGTACATTTCCGTTTTCTCCTGGTATAACTTGATAGTTCCCTGAAGCATCTTTTTTCTTCCAAGTGTACTCATATTTATATTTTCCATCAAGTAAAGGGTCAAATGGAATTCCTCCATCAGCAATAGCTGTTAATTCACCATCATCTGCGGTATCACCAAAAGTATTATTAGGATTACACGAAATAGCATTTGTTTTCTGAATTGTTACGGTTAACTCATTGGGTTCTGTTAATGTTACTTCTATATTAGCGTTACATCCTCCTTTGTTCGTTGCTCCACTAAAGTTTTCATCAGTTACTGTTAATGAATACTTACCATCAATGGCATTTTCTAATGTAATAAACCATCCTTCTTCACCTGAAACTATTTCTTCTTTAAAATTGGTCCATGTGGTTAGCACACCATTTTTTTCGTGCGTCCAAGTATAGTTATATTTCCCTCCTCCTAAAGGAGTACCTCCGGTAACATGAGCCACAATCTGACCATCTGAAAACCCAAAACCACTTGGATTTATTGTTCCTCCACTGGTAAGTTCAATACGTAACGGCTTATCGGGTTGCTTAACTTCTATTTCCTTATTAACAATAGGATTAATCCCTATAATACGGCCAGCACCATCTCTTTTTACTTCCTTAGCTTCACAACCATTAGCATCTCTAACGCTAACTTTATACTTTCCTTCTTTTAAATTTTCTACAACTTCGGCTACTTGATAATAAGGCCATACTCCAGAATTTGTAAAGGTTTTCCAATCACTATCTTGTATAGGACTTGTATCATTCACTTCCTTAAACGTATATTGAAAAACTCCACTTCGGCCTCCTTTTGCTGAAATCTTTACTGCACCGTCAGCTCCTCCATGACAAAATACATCAGTTTTATTCAAAAAAAACTCAACAGGATCTGGGCGGTTTATAGTTATTGTTCTCCTATGATCGGAAGTATTAATAAAGGTGTTAAATCCTCTATAAAAACCTACCATTCTAATTGGATACGTTCCTGGAGCTAAACCTTCAATAGTTATAGCATTACTACTATCAAAATCAGCTGATGTTAAATTCACATGTGTGCCTGGAAAATTAGGATTTGTACTTGTTAAACTTAAGGTTTCGCCTGGCGATAATCGTCTATCAAAAGTTAACTTTACTTTTCCATCATTTGTACCATAACATTTGGTATTATCGCTTTGGGAGGACACAAATCTTGGCGCGTCTCTGAGAAAGCGATATGCTACAGGATTTGAAACAGAACTATTACAGTATGTATTTACTCTGAAATACACCAATTTACCATGATCTCTAGCTTCATTAAGGAAATCTAGACCTCTTACTCTTAGATTATTATTTCTCCATGTATAACTAGGTAATAAATTATAACTACCAAATGATCTAAATGAATATTCCCAAAAGTAACGACCATTATCTACCCCAGTTCCTCCTGCGATATTTATATAATCATTTGATCCAAAATTATTATTTGCCCCAGGATCTCTTAGTTTTATTATTGGTTTAATAACTACTTTTGCATTACCTGCCACTGTCAATCCCGAAGCAGAAAAATCAAATGAATGGTTTGTACAATCTAAATTTGAAATATTAAGATTTAAAGTACTTCTCCTTGATTTACACCCAAAGTCTCTATATCTACTATTAGTATGAAATCTTATTTGTATTATTCTATTATTCCTGTAAAATTTAACTCTTGGAGTAACTAATGCTCTGTTTTCATAAATACCAGGATTAAAATACGTATCTCTTGCTCCATTTTCATAAACTAACTCAATCCATTGTAATCCTCTCTGAGTACCACAACTTCTCCCTCCATCACCTACATAGCCTGTAATATCTAACTCATAGTAAGACTCCTGCCCATTTATAAAATGAATACTAGAGAAAAAGATTTGTATGACTATGATTATTTTTATGATCTTTCTCATCTTCTAAAATTTTACTTCAATCGTTTTTACTTTTGAAAATTCACCATTTACTAATGATGCTCTAACATGATAGATATAAGTCTCATTCGGACTTACTTCTTTATCTATTACCTTTTTTACAGTACTTGGCAACACACGCCAAGTACTCGGTTTATCTGCTTTTAACTGTTTATATAAAGTATATTCTGAAATCTCTTTTTCATTAGCTCTCCAGAAAAGTTCTATTTGATTGGTTACTCGATTCACGATATAGTTCAAACCTTTTATACCTGTTATAACTTCTGATACTTCTGCTTGAATTGTTAATGGTGTAGATGGTTTTGATTGTAATCCTACTTTATCAATAGCACGTATATGGTATCTATATGTATGATTATTTTGCAATTGTTTATCCACAAACTGTTGTATGGTATCTTTTGTTTTAAAAACAGTATTCCATTCAGAGTTGTCTGTTAGATCTTTTCTAATCAATTCATGAGTTACTTCTCCTTCTTCTGAAGAACGAATCCAGTGTAATTGAATTTTCCCATCTTCTATAGTATAGTCTGAGAATACAGGAGCTGTTGGAGGAATTACATCTGGTTTTTCTAAAATTAAAACTGAAGATTTTTCAGAGTGATTAAATCGTTTATCTACGGCAACTACTTGATAGAAAACTCTTGAATTTAAATTTTCAACTTCTACTGAGTCAATAAAAGAATTGATTTCAACAGGGGATTTTGTAATTTGTGATGGTTCTTCTTCTTGAGTAAATCCTCTAAAAATTCTATATCCTAATAAATCACTTTCTTCATTTTGCTTCCAAGAAACTCTAACCACACCTAAACTATCAATCTTTCCTTCCAGATCTATTGGCACAGCAGGTGGAATCGTATCTACAGGTTGCACTAGAGTTGAAAAAGAGGTTTTTTGCTGTTTTGGATTTTTACCAATTGCTTTTATTTTTATGTAATTTGATGCATCTAACTGAGATACTATAAGTTTACGTTTAGTAACACCAATATTATCCATTCCTATTTTATATGGACCTTCATCTTTAGAGGCTATTAATAGTTGAAACTTTTGAATAATATCTTCTCCTTTTTTAGGAAAGTCCCAAAAAATTGCTGCTTCATTAGCGTTTTTTGTAAGCTTTACATCAGTAATTCTAGGTGTGTAAGGTAAAATAGGACTTCCTTTTCCTGAGATTACTTTAGAGTATCCACTTTTCTCTCCAAATGATGTTACTCCATTTACACGATAGTAATAGGTTTTATCATTTGATGCTAATGAATCAATATAAAACATTCGTTTTGCTGGAGCATTTGGAATATCGTTTAAATTAACAATCGGTTCTTTACTTAATGCTTTAAAGTTTACACCATCCTCTGATCGTTCTATACTATAGGATGTATATATTCTTTTAAACAACTCATATTCCCAAGTTAAAACAACACTTTTGTCTCCAAAAATCCCTCTTAGATCTATGGGTTCTGGTAATTTTTGATAATCTTGTAGAGAAACAATAACTGCTGTTCCTTTGATCGATTGTTTTTCTGAGGTTACAGCAGACTTTATTTTATATACATATTTTTCATTTGCTTTTAGTTCTGTATCAACATAACCCCAACCCGCTTTTTTAGCTGCTTCAAAGTTTGCTTCAGCTGCAACCAATGAAAAAGAAAAACGTTGTGTAATTTCATTGGAAAGGTTATAAATATCCATCAACTGAGTAGTTTTTCCTCCACTTACATAAAAACTATCTCCGAAAATGGCTTGAGCTATTACAGCTGCATTATTATCAGTTTTCACTAGTTCTTCCCAAGTTTCTAAAGGATCAGCTTTTATTGGTTTTGTCCAAACTTTCTCTAAGCTAGATAAGCGTTTGCCATCACGAGCTAACACATATTTTTCTAAGACAAAACCAGTTTTATTAGTCTTCTTCCAAGCACTAGGGGTACTTGCTGCCCAACGTAGTAACACTCTATCTTTTTGTATTCTAGATAAAATTTGTATTGTTGGATCTGTTTGTTGTTGCTTTTCTTGTCCAAAAACATGTGTAGTTATCAAGACTAACAAAATTGTTAGATACTTCTTTCTGAATAATATTCTAATGTTCATAATACAATTAAATAGGGAGTTATATTTTATCTAAACTTGTTTGGGTTTTTATATCTAAATAAAGCTTCTGAGCCTTTTTTTCCTCCTGGCAAATTATATATCAGTTTAGTTTCATAAAAACCATGTCTCATAAACAGATAATCTTCATCTAAAAAGTTTAGTATTGGATTATTTGATTTTATCTCTCCTTCAATATGTGCATTCACTATCTGTGAATGTAGATCAACCCAATCTGTTTTATAGATTAAACCTAAATTATATCGAAATGGGAATGTTGTTTCCAATTCATGTGTATTAACATCATATTCTAAATTGGTTAAGTAACTTTCAATTATCGGTAATGCGTACTTTGGAGGAGCTCCTAGAACATTTTCGTCTCTATTTTTAAATCGATACCCAAACATTGGATATTTTGCATAAAAAGGAGGATTAATATCTTTAGTAAAATAATCGTCTTTTAAAGTAGCTTCAATTATTACCAAAGGTTTATTATTTGTATACACATCTCCTCTTAAGTCAACCAAATCAAATGGTTCGTGATTTTTTATCATATTATTCAAATAGATGACATCAGAATACACTACACCCCATCTATAATCATTCACTCTCATTGAATTGATTTTTTTCTTGAACGTTTTGTATTCCGAGGTGGCAAAATCATAGGCTAAACGTTCTATAGACCCGCTTTCTTTGGAAATATTTGCTGATTTAATTTTTTGTATTTCTACAGAGTTTCCTTCTGAATTATTTAAATCTACTTTCTCATAAGCATCGTCATTATTTGAGTTATTTGATGAATTATTTCCATTTTTAGGTTTGCTAACAATACTAATATGATATTTCGATTTTTGAGAAACATTAGGTAAATCATATGTAATTATATTGTCACCCGTATGGTAATTAAATGTTTTTTCTGCAATTAACTTTTCATTATCATAATAGGCTAAAGAACTTTTCCATTGTGTGTTATCAAATAAATAATCTTGACCTCTTTTTAATTGAATATATCCTTGTTTGTACTCGTCTTCTAAAAAGTATTTTTGATTTAGTACAGGATACGCATAGGTAATATTATGTAGTGGAATATTACTTGGTGCATCGCCTGTAGTAAATGTGCGCTCTTCTATTTCTACAGCAGGTTTACCATCTACCATAATGGTTCTAAAAATTCCATTAATTTTTTCTTTAAATGATACTTCTACCTGTACTTTTAATTGCTGATGTGGTGGTAAGATATCAGTGGATACAAAATTTGCTCTATCCTTATGTCTCGACCATTCTATAACTCCAGGTATTTCTTTTCCTTTATGAAATACCTTATATTGTTCTAAAATAATTTTATACGTTTTATCGCCATCATCTTCAGGAATTACAACTGGCTCTCCTACTTTTATACTAAAACTTGCTTGAGGTATCGCAAATACATCAATATCTCTAGAATCATTTTTAGGAGTTACGTCAGAAATGATTTTTAACCCTCCAAGTGGAGCGCCATTATCAAACTCACACTGTTCCCCTAGACTCAATTTAAATCGGAAACCTCCTTTAACCAACCCTCCTAACAAATCAAACTCTCCTGCTAAATATCCACGCATCCAAATTGGATTTGGGGCTTTTGCTTGTAAAAGAACTGCGGCTGCTCCTTTTATTATTGGAATTTTCTTTTTGATAAAAAACAACTTAATTCTAAGTCCTAATTCTCCTTGCATAGCAGCATAGGCTTGTCCATTAGCATACCAACCATTAACTCCTACTCTTCTTCCTGTATTTTTACATTTTGCTTCCCCGTAATTTCTTAGCATAATATCAAAACCAGCTTCTGCTCTAAACCTTGCATAAAAAATTAAGAATCGTAAATCTCCTGTATCTACAGAAATATTGGTTCCGAAAGCAAAACCTGCTCCACTTGCAATTGCATTTTCATCACGCATATAGTCTAGTTCCTTTCGATCTACTCTAACAATTTCAGCAACTAAGGGTGGCGGTGGTGGTGAGGGTAAGAGTTTAGAACCTGTCATAAAGTATCCTCCAGTTTTCACACGTATAGGTCCCACTCCTATTTGTAGGCCTAAACGGTCTTCAGGTGTTCCTACATAGACATACCATTCTTTTGGTCCAAAATGTAATACTGCCCAACCTGCTCTTCCTCCAGGCCCCACTCCTTTAACAAAACCTCCAATGACATTAACAAAAGAGTCTAATTCTCCATGAAGTACATTATTTTGAAAATCATAGGTTATGGCTACTTTGGCACTAATTTCCATTTTATCTGGTGGTGTTTGAGGAAAGTCTCCTGAAGCTTTATCTAGTAAATTTCTACCTACCCAAGAATTAGATACGTTTTCATCGGTTACTCCTAAGAACTTTTTTCTGGCTACAGTGTTTGCTTTAACCTTAGACATTAACCCACTCACCTTGTCCATTCCTGGGATTTTTACGTCCATAAAAGTTGCTTGACCATAAAAACCTAAGAAATTTATCCCTCCATTCCTATTAAATACAATTTCAAAACCTGCACCTCCCTTTATAACCTCTTTTTTAATTGCATTAAACATTACCATAGCCTTAACTCCTAAGCCGACTTTTCGATCAGGAGTATAGCCAATACCTGAGGGAGAAAAAGAAGAACTAAAATCTGTTCTACGCATTCTGTAAGATGCTCCACCAGAAAAACCTTCTAAATTAATTAATCCTGTTCCTGCTCCTGGTGGCAAATTATCCACCATAGCTTCAAATTGCCAGTACCTAAAGTCTTTTCTTCCAAAAATACCTTTAGCTCTAACCCTAATTCCTTTTCCTGATTTAAATTCTACCTTTAAATTGGCTGCAAAACCATCTCCATATTCAGGATCATTATTCATGAACTTTAAAGCTCCTTCCATAGAAAAGCCTCCTAAATCAGCTTTTAATCCTATAGCTTCAAGCTTTAACTTTTCAAATTTCCAACGTTGCTTGTAGTTTCTTTCTTCAAAGGATCCAATAATTGCTAGGCTAGTATTGGCAGCGAAACCATTATTCTCTCCCATTAAATTCAACCCGATATCGAAATACAGATTAGCATTAGTTTCATTAGCTGTTATTCCTATTTTAGAAATAGAAATTGGGAAATTTCCTAGTAAACTTTGCCCTTTATATCCCATATAGTCTACCGAAAAGACTCTACCTTCAGTTTTTAAAACTAAATTCTGAAATTCTATTCCTTTAAACTCTACAAACTGTTTTTTGCCTTTAGCATCTACTATTTCTTTTCCTTCATTTTCTAGACTTTCTTTTTGGCTTGCGCTTATTGCTAATCTACCATGTAATACAGCTTTAGGTCTAAATTCACCATCTTTAACTTTTAATTCTATTGCGCTATTGGGTAATAATTCTCCTTTTGCTTTCCAAAGATTAAAATCAACTACAGAGTCGTTACTAACTGTAAGCGAGTATTCTTCATCAGAAATTAATCCTTTGTAATTTAAACCTACTCTTTTATCGTTTTTAGAAACTGGTAATTGTATCTTCCCATTAAAAGAAGCCTTTTTTAACTTGTTTGCATCTAACGTTACTTCTATTCTGTCTAAAGAATATGCCCACGCTTTTTCTTTATTAGTTCTTCCTTTATCTATTGAAAAAATATTCTCTGCATAAAAAGATCCCGATACACCATAATTATCTAATAATAAATGATGTGCTCCAAAGCCTATTCGTTTATTTTGAGAAATGCTTTCAGACGTTTTAAATTCTTTAGGAAGACGTACTTCTATTGTATTTATATAGACCCCCCTCCAAGTTTCCTCTGCAGGGAGTAATAATCCTTTTTCTTGATAGCTTTTTGGAAATACTACTTTTGTATCGTTTCTTAAATCACTAAAATCTAAAACTGCTTCATTAACATGAAACTGAAAATTCCCTTCATAATTCTTTTGATTCCTTTTTTTAGCGAGTACAAAGGGTTGTAGGTTAATTCCAACTAATAAATCGTTCCAATCAGAAGCAATTACTTTAAATCCTCCCTTTACTCGATAGGGAACTTGAACTGATTGTGTTCCATTTTCTGTTTCTATGTTTTTAGTAACCTGAGTTTTGGTTTCATTAACTTTTCCATCACGCTCTACAGGAAGAATTAAACTTCTAGAAAACTCAACTTCTCCTTCAATAGCCAACTCTTTAATACCATCACATGTAATGGTTACATAAGTTTTATTTTCAGTTTTCCCAGATTTATAATCGAAACCACCATTTAAAGTAAGCATCCATTTGCCTGAATTTAATGGAATATGCATATCTCCCAACAAAACTAAATTTGCATCACCAATAATTCCTCCTTGATGCGATAATTTCACATTATTAGCTCCAAAAAAAAGTTCTACAGGAATTCCATTTTGATTGGTTTGTGGTAAACGAACTCGAGCAAATACTGTTAGTTCTGTATAATTCTTATAAATATTCGCATGTGTGATTCCAATAGCATACTGAATATTTCCTTTGGTATATTTTACACCTACTGGTAGTTCTTGAATATCTTCATTAGAAAAGGTATCCACCCAAGATTCATGTTCTTCTATTACTTTAAAAGAACTTGAAGCTTTATCTCTATCATTAATTATTGTAGTTGTAACAGGGTACCATTTATAAATATTTTCCCATGAAAACTTTTGATTCTCTGCTATAGTTGAAGAAACTCGATATAGATTATTAACCTTTTCAGGGATTGCATGTAAAGAATCTTTTGGATAAATTGTAGCTCCAAAGGAAACAGTATAAACATACAAAAAAGTAAATAGGAATATCCTTTTCATAAAATTTATGTTGGTTGATGTTGATTCAAAACTAGAGAATATAAGAGGGAGAAATAATATCTAATTCATAATCGATAGGTTGTAACTTATATTCGCCAATATTTTATTTACATCGAAAAAAGAATCTAAAAATTGTGTTAAAGTGCTAAAGTGTTAAATAAAAAAATAATATCATAAAATGTTATTTTAATACCACACAAATACTTTAAAACACTAACAATCAACCAAGTATAAAAACAAAAAAAAGCCTACTAACTAAAGTTAATAGGCTTTTAATTTTATGAATTTTATTTCAGCTATTTCAGCTTTTTCTTAACAGCTACTTCGATATACACTTCTATAACATCATCAACTTTGATATCGTTATAACCTTTAATTTGTAATCCACAATCATAACCTTTC
The DNA here is from genome assembly GCF_001936575.1 of Tenacibaculum agarivorans. GTDB lineage: Bacteria > Bacteroidota > Bacteroidia > Flavobacteriales > Flavobacteriaceae > Polaribacter > Polaribacter agarivorans. The sequence continues at coordinate 136,318 of NZ_MSMP01000008.1, read as the reverse complement.
GTCACTTCTTTTACATCGTCTTTGAAACGTTTTAATGAAGTTAACTCACCATCATGAACTACTATTCCCTCTCTAATGATTCTAACATTAGCATCTCTGGTAATTTTTCCACTCATTACCATACATCCTGCAATGTTTCCAATCTTAGAAATTTTATATACTTCTCTAATTTCTACATTACCGATAACCTCTTCTTTCATTTCAGGAGATAACATTCCTTCCATTGCATCTTTCAGATCATTAATTGCATCATAGATAATTGAGTATGTTCTAATATCTACCTCTTCTCTATCAGCTATTGTTCTAGCATTAGATTGAGGACGTACATTAAATCCAATAATGATTGCATCTGAAGCAGAAGCTAATAATACATCAGACTCAGTAATTGCACCAACTCCTTTGTGAAGTATATTCACTTGGATTTCTTCCGTAGACAACTTCTGGAAAGAATCTGTTAATGCTTCTACAGAACCATCCACATCTCCTTTTAAGATAATATTTAACTCTTTGAAGTCTCCTAATGCGATACGACGTCCAATCTCATCAAGTGTTAGTGTTTTCTGAGTTCTAACAGATTGCTCACGTTGTAACTGAGAACGTTTAGCTGCAATTTGTTTTGCTTCTCTCTCATCTTCAAATACATTAAACTTATCACCTGCTTGTGGTGCTCCGTCTAAACCTAAAATAGATACAGGTGTTGATGGTCCAGCGACTTTAACTTTGTTACCACGCTCATCGAACATTGCTCTTACTTTACCACTATGCTTTCCAGCTAATAAGTAATCACCAATTTTTAATGTTCCTGCTTGTACTAAAATCGTAGAAACATATCCTCTACCTTTATCTAATTGTGCCTCTACTACAGTACCTATCGCGTTTTTATCAGGATTTGCTTTAAGCTCTAATACCTCAGCTTCTAATAATACTTTTTCTAATAATTCGTCTATTCCTTGCCCTGTTTTAGCAGAAATTTCTTGTGATTGAATATCTCCACCCCAATCTTCTACTAATAAATTCATAGTAGATAATTGTGTTTTAATATTATCAGGATTTGCATTTGGCTTATCTACCTTATTAATTGCAAATACTATTGGTACATTGGCTGCTTGTGCATGTGAAATTGCTTCTTTAGTTTGTGGCATCACATCATCATCTGCAGCAATTACAATAATTACTAAATCCGTTACCTGAGCACCACGTGCACGCATTGCTGTAAAGGCTTCGTGACCTGGTGTATCTAAAAACGCTATTTTTTGTCCGTCTTCTAATGTTACACTATAGGCTCCAATATGTTGAGTAATTCCTCCACTCTCACCTGCAATTACATTAGCTTTACGAACATAATCTAATAAAGATGTTTTACCATGATCTACGTGTCCCATTACTGTAATAATTGGAGCTCTAGGTAATAAATCTTCTGGCTTATCTTCAACTTCTTCAATTGACTCTTCAACTTCAGCACCAACAAATTCTACTTTATAGTTAAATTCTTCAGCTACAATTTGTAATGTTTCAGCATCTAAACGTTGGTTCATAGTTACCATCATTCCTAACATCATACATGCAGAAATAATATCTGTAACTGGCTTATCCATCATAGTCGCCACCTCACTTACTGTTACAAACTCAGTAACTTTAAGTACTTTCTCTTGTGCTGCTTGCATTTCTGCTTCAGCTTGTTGACGGTGTTGATCTCTCTTCTCTCTACGATACTTAGCTCCTTTACCTTTATTAGATTTCCCTTGAAGTTTTTCAAGAGTTTCTCTTACTTGTTTTTGGATTTCTGCTTCTGTAAGCTCTTCCTTCTTAACCTCTGGTCTTCTTCCTCTACCACGTTGATTTCCTCTTCGGTTTCCACCTTGTCCTCCACGATTGTTACCTTGACCTCCTCGGTTATTACCTTGTCCGCCACGGTTATTTCCTTGACCTCCTCGGTTATTATTATTGTTGTTACCTTGCTGGTTATTGTTTCCAGTGCCAGGTTTGGTGATTCTCTTGCGCTTTTTCTTATCGTTGTTGTCTTGCTTAGCTTCAGGCTTTTTCTTTTTAGGTCGTTCGAATTGCTTTAAATCAATTTTCTGACCTGTCATTTTAGGACCATCAAGCTTTTGATATTTTGTCTTTATCTTTTCAGCATTTTCAGGAGTAATCTCCTTAACAACTGGTTTTTTCTTAGCTTCTGGTTTTTGAACTTCTATTTTCTTAGGCTCAAATTTCTTAGGCTCAGTTTTCTTTACTTCAACTGGTTTTTCTTTTGGCTTTTGAGGTTCTTTAGGAGCTGGTACTTCCTTGGGCTTTTCTTGCTTAGGAACTTCTTTTTTCTCAACTTTAACTTCAACAGGTTTTTCCTCTTTAGGTGGTGGAGGTGTGCTTTTTTCCTGTTTTTCAACTACTGGTTTAGATGTATTAATATCAATTTTACCAACAGTTTTTAGTTGAGGTTTTGCAGCTTTAGCTTTTAAAACTTCTTGTTTCTTTACTTCTTCTTGTAAACGTTTAGCTTCTTGTTCTGCTTCTAATCTTTTACGAATCTGCTCTTTCTCCTTTCGCTTTTCTTCGCTTACTTCTTGAGAAGCCACTCTTTTAGATTTGTCCGTTTGGAAACCATCGAGTAGAATTTGGTATTCAGTGTCAGAAATTTTAGTTGTAGGACGTGCCTCAATTTCATGACCACTTTTAGCCAAGTGCTCCACTGCTCTATCTAAAGAGATGTTTAATTCTCTTAAAACTCTGTTTAGTCTTAATGTTTTAGCTTCAGCCATATATAGTTATTATACTTAATATTAATATGCCTTTATTTAATTTGAAGACATATTCCGATTTTTAAGGTATCGGCAACCTTTATATTTATGTTATTCCTCGAATTCTTCTCTTAAAATTCGTTGAACATCTACTATTGTTTCTTCTTCTAAATCTGTTCTCTTTACAAGTTCAGATACATCTTTTTCTAGTACACTTTTAGCAGTATCAAGTCCAATTTTCTTAAACTCTTCTATTACCCATGCTTCAATTTCATCAGAGAATTCTGTTAACTCTACATCTTCTTCTTCAAGTCCTTCTCTTTGAACATCGATTTCATATCCTGTAAGTTGACTTGCTAAACGAATATTAACTCCTGATCTACCAATTGCTTTTGATACTTCTTCTGGTTTTAATAATACATTCACTCGTCCTTTCTTACCATTCTTTTCTTCGTCGAATTTAATAATTTCTACTGAAGTTACTTTTGCTGGGCTTAATGCTCTAGATATAAATAGTTGTTCATTCTTTGTAAAATTGATTACATCAATGTTTTCATTACCTAATTCACGAACAATTCCATGGATACGAGAACCTTTAACTCCTACACAAGCTCCAACAGGGTCAATTCTATCATCATACGAATCTACAGCTATTTTTGCTTTATCTCCTGGTATTCTAGCCACTCCTTCTATAGTAATTAAACCATCAAAAACTTCAGGAATCTCTTGCTCAAATAATTTAACTAAGAAAGCTGGCGCTGTTCTTGATAAAATAATCGCAGGCTTGTTACCTTTTAATTCTACCTTTTTAATCACTCCTCTTACTGAATCTCCTTTTCTAAAGAAATCAGATCGGATTTGTTCATTTTTCGGTAGTACTATTTCATTTCCTTCGTCATCTAACAAAATAACAGCATTATGACGAATATGATGAACTTCAGCACTGTAAATTTCGCCCTCTAAATCTTTAAATTGCTTAAATACATTAGTACTATCGTGCTCGTGTATTTTAGATATTAAGTTTTGTCTTAACGCAAGAATAGCTCTTCTTCCTAAATCGATAAGCTTCACTTCTTCAGAAACATCTTCTCCGATTTCAAAGTCAGGTTCAATTCTTCTCGCTTCCGTTAGTTCTATTTCTTCATTTGGATCTTCAACATCTCCGTCTGCTACTACAATTCTATTTCTCCAAATTTCTAAATCCCCTTTATCTGGGTTGATGATAATATCAAAGTTATCATCAGAACCATATTTACGTTTAAGGGCTGACCTGAACACTTCCTCTAAGATAGACATTAGTGTTACCCTGTCTATACTTTTATTATCTTTAAAATCTGAAAATGACTCAATTAATGCAATGTTTTCCATTTTCTTGCTGTTAAAATATAATCTTCACTTTTGCTTCTTTAATATCTACAAACGGTATTACCGCTTCTTTCTCTACTGTATGTTTACCTTTCCCTACAGGTTTAGGCTCTCTTGCTTTCCATTTTAAAGTAATATTGTCTTCATTAACTTCTGACAATATACCTTCAAATTCTTCATCATTTGTTTTAACCTTTAAAGTTCTATTTACATTTTTATTGTACTGCCTTTTAACTTTTAAAGGGTGTGCTATATCGGGAGAGGTTACTTCCAAAGAAAAATCCTCTTCTTCTCTATCTAAATTATGCTCTATATTCCTACTTATTCTTATACACTCATTAAGTGGAATTCCAGAATCACCATCCACGATTACCTTTATCTTATTATTTGCAAGAAATTGTAAATCTATAAGGAATAAAGATGGATTTTCGTCTAGAGCTTCATCTAATAATATTCTTACTTTGTCTTGATCCATTTTAGGTATAAAAAGAGGGGACTTTCGTCCCCTGCATTCATCTCTTCGAGAATTTCAGTGCAAATATAATAACTTATCATTTATTAAGCAAGTAAACGGAAACATTCTATTTTCTATTAAATTTTAGTGTTTATCCTATTTAAAATTTAAGAATATCCCTATCATCTACTAAAGAATTAATACCTAAATTTATATCACAGAAAATAAATGTTATGATTGTATTACTTGATAATGGTCACGGAGGACTAATAAATGGCAAATACCAAACCCCAGGAAAAAGAAAAGACTGGGGTGCAGATGGAATAATTTACGAAGGAGAATTCAATAGAGCTATTGTTGGTGGAATAATTGAAGAACTTACGAAACTTAAAATCCCTTACATCAATATTGCTCCTGAATACAGAGATGTACGACTGGAAACTAGAATGATTAGAGCAAACAAATATGCTAACAGTCCTTGCTTTTATCTAAGCTTGCATTCAAATGCTGGAGGTGGACATGGAAGTGAAATTTTTACTTCTCCGGGAAATACTAAAAGTGATAAAATTGCCACAATTTTCGGACAAGAATTCAAAAAGGAATTTCCAAATAGAAGACTAAGAACTGATTTTAGTGACGGAGATTTAGATAAAGAACGTAGATTTTATGTACTTACTAGAACTAAAATGCCTGCAATTTTGACTGAAAGTTTTTTTATGGATAATAAAGAAGAGTTCAAAACTCTTTTAAACACTAGAGAAGGCAGACAAAGAATAGTTAATTACCATGTTCAAGCTATTGTTAGAACAAAAAAAGAGATTTTTTAAATCAAACGTCATTACTAACAAAACAAAAAAGCTTCTAACAATGTTAGAAGCTTTCGTTGGCCTACAAGGACTCGAACCTTGAATATCGGTACCAAAAACCGGTGTGTTACCATTACACCATAGGCCAAATTTGTGGGTGCAAATATAAAACAAAATAATGATTTCTAAAATTAAAAATCATTATTTTTTTTAAAAAACCTTATTCTGCAACCAACGTGCCTTTATAGGCTAAACCTGCACTATCAACAACTATATACTTAAACATTCCTTTTTTATCTGATTGTAAGTTAAAAACCACCTCTTTTCTATTACTATTAGTTTCTAAATCTCCATTAAAAATTGCTCTTCCTAAAATGTCATACACTAGTAAAGTAACTTTATCTGATTCTTGTGCTAACGTTATTGTAGTTTGACCTCTAAAAGGATTTGGGTAATTCGATATTGTCTCATCTGAGGCTATAGTAAAATCATCTACTGATAACACCGAATTATTTGCTTTAAAAGCTACGTTATTAATTCTCATTACTTCAAAAGGAGTATCTGTAATATAAAATACCGCATCATTAAAATCATTATCACAACTCTCATAATCTCTCCTTATGTCTTCAAAACCTAAAATTATTCTTTTGCTGTAGTTATTTTAAAAGCATAAGCTATTTGATTAGGAGCATTTTTATTTAATTCTATTTTTAACCCTTCATCATCTTGATTCCAAGATTTAATATGATCGCCATTAAGTGAGATTACTGATTTTATATCAGGAAGTTCTAAACTATTGTTTTTTGCTAATGCAATGATATTAAGCTCTTCTTTAGGTGTACCTAAGGAAATTGCATAAATTGCTTCTTTCTTTTTAGTAAACCGTATATCGTTTGATGTATAATCTATATGCTCGGTAAAATGTCCAGAGTTTTTCATTTTAGAGGGCCCCTCTCCATAAATTTTCCAAGGCCTTGTATTGTATATCGCTTCTCCATTAACTTTTAACCAACTACCTAATTCCATTAACACAGCTTTTTGATCATCAGGTATAGAGCCATCAAATTTAGGTGATATATTTAAAAGTAATTGTCCATTTTTTGATACTATATCAATAAAGTCATGTATTACCCATTCAGCAGGTTTAACTGATAACCCATCTATATAAGACCAACTAAACTTTGAAATAGTATCATCTGTTAACCAAGGAGCTCCAGTTAGTTTATCACGTCTTCCTTGCTCGAAATCTTCTGTAGAAAATGTATGAGGCATATCTTCATTTTTATGCGTCATCATAACTTCTTTCCCCCAAGTTTCTGCTTTATTTAAATAATAAGAAGCAAATTCAAATCGTTGTTTTTCAGGTATTAAATCTAACCATGTATCAAACCAAATCATATCTGGTTGATATTTATCTATCACTTCTTTAAGTACACCTAACCAAAAAAAATTAAGCCATTCTTTTTCAGGAATATTACCATATAGTATACGAAGTTTTGGATCTTCCGAACTAGTCGGTAAACCAGGAATCCACGGATAATGAGAATTCCAAAACATATGATAAGAATCTAAATGTCCATACCTTTGAGTCGCTTCTTGTAGGTTTTTTCCTTTATATCTTTGAAGATGTCGGGCGTGATGAAAAGTCGTAATCACTTTCATATCTCGTTTTCTTAAAGCAGCGAACAATTCTCCCGTAATATCCCGATTAGGTCCTATATCTACTGAATTCCAAGGAGTCAACTTACTACCCCACAAAGCATACCCATCATGATGCATTGCTACAGGACCTGCAAATTTGGCGCCAGATTTCTGAAATAATTTTGCCCATTCGTCAGCATTAAATTTTTCAGCTGTAAACTCTTTAATCATATCATGATACCCAAATTTTGAAGGATGACCAAACTTTCTTGTATGCCAATCTAATCGATTAATGTGATAACCTGGTTTTTTACCATTCCATTCAATTGAATCAATACCAAAATGCATCCAACGGGGATACCATTCATTTGTATTTGCGGCCACAGTGTAAGGCCCCCAAGTAAAATAAATACCCAGTTTTGCGTTTCTAAACCAATCTGGAGAAGCATTATGCTTAGAAAGAGAACTCTCTGTTGGCATATACTTTTTTTCTATACTACTTGATTTACTTTTTCCACAACTAATAAAAAATAATATAACAATTAAAAAACTTTTATAATTTTGAGTAATGAAATTCATTTTTTTCATATTAAATCTATTTGGTCTGGTTAATTTATATTTAAATATTTAGTATTACTAAAATAGATATTTTGTTAACCTCATCAAAATCAGAAATCTTTCTAAACAATTAAAACTATAATAAAAAGAGCGATATATACCACAGACTCTACCACCTTGTAAAACCTGTGATTTAGAAGTGTAAGGAATGTAGAAGTTTTCATTTTTAGATCAACGCATTCTTTTGCATAACCAAAACAATCGTGAATGCCCTAAATATCAATTCTGGCATCTAAAATAGAAGTATAAAAAAAAGCTTCAGCAATACTACTGAAGCTTTCAACGTTGGCCTACAAGGACTCGAACCTTGAATATCGGTACCAAAAACCGGTGTGTTACCATTACACCATAGGCCAATTACAAATGCGGACGCGAATATACAACATTTTTCAAATTACAAACAAAATTTTTACTTTTTTATTTTTAACATTACTTTAAAAAGTAAAAATTAACACCAAATAACTTATACTGTACTTTTGTTTATACCTTTAAAATAATATATCTACTATATTGATAATAAATTATAGTACATTCGCATTGATTTTTTGACTGAATTATGAAAGACTTTAATTTTAGTAAGTGGAACGTAATTTTAGGTTGGGTTTCATTTGGAATTGCATTGATAACCTATACACTTACCTTAGAACCTACAGTTAGCTTTTGGGATTGTGGAGAATATATTTCAACTGCTGTAAATTTAGAAGTTGGTCACCCACCAGGCGCTCCTTTATTTCAAATGCTAGGTGCATTTTTTGCCATGTTTAGTAATGATCCCAGTCAATGGGCAAAAATGGTAAACTTTATGTCTGGGTTAGCCAGTGCATTTACAATACTATTTATGTTTTGGACCATCACCAATCTAGCTAAACGCTTAGTCATTAAAAATGGTTTTAACACAGGAGAGAAAATTGCAGTTTTAGGAAGTGGATTAGTAGGTTCTCTTGCATATACTTTTTCTGATAGCTTTTGGTTTAGCGCAGTTGAAGGTGAAGTATATGCTATGTCGTCTTTTTTAATGGCTGTTTTATTCTGGCTTGGGTTAAAATGGGAAAGTGAAATTGATCTTCCTAGAGGAAATAAATGGCTTATTTTAATTAGCTATGTTGTAGGATTATCTTTTGGAGTACACATACTTTCATTGTTGGTTATTCCTTCAATTGTAATGTTATACTTCTTTAAAACATATAAAAATATTACTCTAAAAACTACTGCTATAGCATCAGTAATTTCTATTTTGGTATTAGCTTTTGTTTTTAAACTTCTATTTCCATTTACACTTAAGTTTTTTAGTGTTGCAGAGTTATTCTTCATCAATTCTATTGGACTACCATATAATTCAGGAACTATAATAGCAGGGCTTTTCTTAATAGGCCTTTTTGCTTTTGGTTTGAAATATACTAGAGAAAAGAAATTAATAGTAGCTAATACTGCTATTTTATCTATACTTTTTATTGTTATTGGTTTTTCTTCTTGGTTAATGCTACCTATTAGAGCAAATGCAGATACTATTATTAATGAAAATAATCCATCTAGTGCTCGAGAACTATTAGCATACTATAATCGTGAACAATATGGAGACGCTAATGTTTTTTATGATAAATACTATTCTTTTGCATACAATAGAGAACAGGAAACTAAAAGAAATGAAATTGGAGAATTAGAAAATGTATACAAAGATGACAAACCAAAATATGAAAAATTAAATGGTAAGTATGAAATTGTAAATAATTACAAAAATGCTTTACCTAAGTGGTCTGATAAACATAAAGGATTCATTCCTAGAATGGTTGATCCTGCTGCAGAACAGTATTACAAACAAATAGCAGGCATACCATTACGAAGTAAAAGAAGACCTACATTTTTTGAAAACATAAAGTTTATGGTCAATTTCCAATTTGGATATATGTATGGAAGATACTTTATGTGGAATTTTGTTGGGAGACAAGACGATATTCAAGGTCATTTAGACAATAATGGAAATTGGTTAAGCGGAATAACGCCTGTAGATGAATTTTTCTTAGGATCTCAAGAAGCATTACCGGACGATGTTAAGCATAACAAAGGAAGAAACACGTACTTTTTCCTTCCTTTAATTTTAGGTATTATTGGCTTATTATATCATTTACGTGAAGATAAAAACAGATGGTATACCTTGGCTCTATTCTTTGTTTTTACTGGTTTTGCAATTATCTTCTACACCAACCCTAAACCTTTTGAACCTAGAGAACGTGACTATGCTGTAGTAGGCTCTTTTTACGTATTTGCAATTTGGATTGGTTTTGGAGTATTAGGCTTATACGATGCTTTACAACAAAAAGCTAAAAAACCATTATTTGCTTTACTTATTTCTGGTATTTCTCTACTGGCAGTGCCTGTATTAATGGGATTCCAAAACTGGGATGATCATGATAGAGCTGATCGTTATATTGCTCAATTGAATGCACAAACTTATTTAGAAAGTTGTGATAAAAATGCTATCATTTTCACCATTGGAGATAATGACACTTTCCCGTTATGGTACATGCAGCAAATGGAAGGAGTTAGAAGGGATATTAAAATTGTAAATACTAGTTTATTTGCAACAGACTGGTATATCGATCAAATGAAAAAGAAAACGTATGATGCTGATCCTATACCATCTCAACTTAAACATGCTCAATATAGACATGGTACACTAGATGTAGCGTATCATTTACCACATCCAAAATTAAAAGACTCTGTAATCCCTCTGAAGTTCTTCATGGATTGGGTTGCGAATGATCACGAAGCCACTTATTATGAAACCGAAAATGGTTTAAAAGAGAAAATATACCCAACAAATAGAATTCGAATTCCTGTTAATAAAGAGAATGCTTTAAAGTATGGTATTGTAAGTCCTAAAGACGCTGATAAAATGGTAGACTACATTGATATTAAAATTGATGATGCCATTACAAAAAATAGGATTTTAATGTTAGATATTCTTAATAATTTTGATTGGAAAAGACCGATTTATTTTACAGGTGGAGCAAATGCTGATGAAGAATATATATGGTTGAAAGATTATTTACAGTTGGATGGAATGTCATTTAAGCTAGTTCCTATCCGTACTCCTATTGCTGAACGTTCTATGTTTGATATGGGAAGAATAGATCCTGAAAAAATGTATGCCAACGTAAAAAAATGGGATTGGAAAACAATTAATAACGGAAAAATATATTTAGATGAACAAGCGAAACGTAATGCAATATCCTTACGAAATAATTTAATGCGTTTATCTGATGAGTTTTTAATTAAAGGGGATACAGCTACTGCTAAAGAAGTACTGGATTTATCACTTCATAAAATGCCTATAGAAGATTTTGGACATTATAGTATTTCTTTAGGTTATCCAGAATTATATTATAAAATAGGAGACACAGACAAAGCAAGAGAAACAGCTGACACCCTTATTAAAATATTTAGACAATATCTTGATTATTATTACACTTATGATGTTGATGACATTCATTTAGTTAAAGATGAAATTGAGACTTATTTGTTTATGTATAGAACTCTAGTTGTGAATCAAATTACTAGGTATGATGATGGCGAGTACGTAGAAAATGCCATTAAAGAATTTATCGAAAAAGAACGATTATTTATTACTAGTGGCGGTTTAGAAGAAGAACTTCAAATGATCGACTCCTTAGAAACTCAACGTAAGCAAATGATAGATTCCTTAATAAATGAGTAATCAAACAACATACAAATAATGTATTAACGCAAATCTTGCTTAAAGAAACTCCTGTCACTTCGAGTAAAATTATTTGTAATAAAATGGAAAATAATTTTGTATCGAGAAGTATTTCACTAGTTCTCGATAAAATTTTACGCCGTTAGCACTTTGTAAAATCACTCGAACTGACAAAAAAGTTTATCCGAGATTCACGTTATATTAGTAAACTAAGAGAGTGTCTACAAATAGACACTCTTTTTTTGTTTATATGATCATCCTACTTCATTCGTTAATTTTATCAATAACATTTATCCCTAAAAAAACTATTCTTATTCCTCATTTTTAACACCTCATTGCATTTATTTCTAACCTCATTGTTTCTAAAATTAAATTTGATTACAAACCTTAAATTAGATAACAATGAAACTACGAATTTATCCATCAATAGGAATTGCTAGACTTGGAAATGGTCCTACCAATAAAAGCGATGTTGTTTTCACTCCTGAAGTACCATGGGCAAACTTATATGAAGAAAACTTAGAATTTCACACAAAAGACGGGGCTTTAAAGAAACAGGCACAACGTTTTTATATTTATGAATGTGATGATAATGGTAAACCTCTTCGAAAAATAGATCCAGCTTCTTGCGATATTGAATGGACTGTTGAAGTTGCGAATAAAAAACCTTTTTGGTACGATTTTAATAACAGCTTAGATTTATCTGTAAACACAGATAATCATAACTTAAGCCCTAATTTTTTCACTGAAAAAATCGCTCCTGGTATTAGCACTTCAAGAAGAAATCCTAATGTACTTAACGAGCAATTAATCAATAATAAAGATTATGATTATCGAAAAGAATTAGTAAATAGTCCAGCTCCGACAACTATTACAGCCAAAAACATAGCCCCTGTACCATTAGGTGGAAAATTTCCTTTTCCTTTAGAAGGGCAGAACAATAGTTTTATTGCATCAGCAATGAATTTAAATACAAGAGATGTTAATCTAGGCGCTATTGAATATGATGAAGGCTCTCTTATTTTTTATCCTGGAGATGGAATATCAGCAGCTTTAAATCCATCTGACCTGAACACTGACTTTGCTGATAATTCAAATTGGTACGATGACATTTGTGATGGAAAAGTTACTGCTAAAGTAACGATGAATGGAACAACATATGAACTTAATGATGCTAGTACTGCTGCTTGGGTTGCTTCTGCCCCACCTGATTATGCTCCACAAATTCAACCTCTAGCTACAATGTATGATCTTATTTGTGGTATTGCTAATGAAAGTTTTACAACCGATTTTAGTTTAATCTTTCCTGTATTGTATAGATTATACAGAATGCAGTGGGTAAACTTAAGTGACTTCCTTGCTCCTTCTTTCAGAGAAACTATAGATGAATTAACTCCTGAAGAGTTTAAAGCTTTATATAATAATTCAGAAGCTGCACAACCAGTAAGAAATAAAATATTCCAGTTATTTAGAGATCCATTATACAACTATAATAACGAACCTATTATACCTAGTAAAAGTAAAACAGACATTACTAACATAGGAAGTGGAACACAAGAGTTAAAATATCCTTTTTATCCTGGAGATGGGATTAACTATCCCGGAAGTCCAGCACAGTGGTTTGCTATCCCTCCTGTTTTATATGAAGAATTGAGAAAATGGAGAGATGGAAATTTTACTTCACTTGATGGTAACTACTCTACCATGGATGAACTTGGAAAATATTATCAAAATCAATATTTAGAAGCAGCAAAAGACCCTGCCAAAACAGCTTTATTAATGACTCGTGCTGTATTAGAAACACTATACGGTGGAGGATTCCACCCTGGTGTGGAATTAACCTGGCCTATGCGTCATGCACAAATGTATGCTGAGAATTCTTTAGCTTATGCTAACGTTACGCAAGGAAATTCTTTCTTTGGTTTACGTGAAATCAGAATTGGAGCTGCAACTCCAGAAGAACAAAGTCAAATATTTTATAATGATTTTGGTTTCCAAATGAACTCTGATGATGTAAAAGAATCAATTAGTACTAACAATGCTAAAGGTTGGTTATGGAAAAGTACTCCGGGTGATTTAACAAAATGGATGGGAATTCCTTGGCAATCCGATGCAGGTAGCTGTCAGAAAGTATTTTTAGACAGCCAATATCCAATTCCAGCTTGGTGGGCAGCAAACTTGCCTGTAGATGTGTTAACCGAAGAAAGTTTAGTAGCTATGCGGAATTCTGATTTAAAACCAGAAACCATTCAATATGTATATGCCAACAGATTACCTTGGCTAATGACTACTGATACAGGTTATGTGGGTTATCATGCTGAAGGTGGCTATATGAATGGTTTAATTAATATGGTTTACAAATGGAAAAACGTTGGTGTTGTTGCAGGAAGAAAATCTAATGTTAATGGAATTCCTGAACTTGTTTACGTTGCTGCTGAAAGTAAAAATGTAAAAAATCTAACTTCAATATTCTTAGGAAAAGCTATTCCTGCAAAGCCTGTTACCTTAGCTCCTCCAAGTGTTTTCTATTCAAATACTAGAGAAATGATTTGGATTCCAGAAAATGCATCTGCATTCCTATCTTCTAATCTTGAAGGAACAGGCAATGTTTATGTAGATGATGTTTTTGAAATGAAAATTAATGGAAACATTGTTTTTACACATGACTTCAGCAATAATTGCAGTGGAAGAATTACTCCTGAAGCTCCAATTGACATTACTTCAAACCTGAAAGAAGTTGCAAATTCTTTTGTAACTATAGAAGTAAATTATAAAGATAAATGTGGAGGATCTGAAGGTGCTTCTGAATTCTATCTAATCTTTAAATAATAAAAAATGAGTCCTGAAACCCTAAAAACGGAAGTTTTAATTATTGGTAAAGGAGTCTCAGGACTCATTTTACACTTACTCTTAGAAAGAAAAGGAATAAAGAGTATCCTTATTGATAAAGTCAGCTCAAAACAGAACTTGCCTTTAGCTGAAACCATCCCTCCTAGCACGTTAACATTGCTAGAAGAAATTGATTTTCTACCCCTTTTCGAAACATTTTCAACAAAAACCTATGGATATCAATCCAAATGGAATAGTTCACAAATCAGTGATGAAAATTTCTTTTTAAAAGGAAAATATGGTTACGGTTTAAAAATAAATAAGCAAAAAATAATTAGCGCTTTACAACAACAAAGTAATCGCATTATTTCTGTCAAAGATATTTCTCAATTAGAAACAAAAAAGAATACCAATACTATACTTATAAAAAAGCTTAATGATAAAATTACAAGTATCGAAAGTAATATAATTGTGGATGCCACAGGTAGAAAAAGACATATTTTAAAACAAGTCAATATCAATAGTATTGAATATGATAGCAATCTTGCCTATTTGTGTTACGTTCCTAAAAAAGGTCCATCATTAAAATATGGTTTTTTTACAGAATCTTTTGAAAATGCTTGGGGAACAATATCTGACTTAAATGAGACCACCAGAATTGTTTCATTATATACATCTAAAGAAAACGAATCGTACAAGTTATTCAAAGACTTTACTAACTGGAGTTATTTACTTGATAAAACTGAATTATTAAAACTATGTATTCCTAGAAATGGTAATTTTAAAGTTTATGGTAAGCTAGCCAATTCTTCTGTTCCATCAAAAATCACATTCCAAAATATAATAAGTATTGGAGATGCTGCTATGTCGTTTAATCCTATTTCTTCTCACGGAGTTTCAAACGCAATTTATACTGCTAAAGAAGCTGCTTTAGCAATAGAGAAACATATGACTAGTAATAAGTATAGCTTAGTCAACTACGATAAAAAAATGCACACTATTTTTAAGGAATATTTTAATCAGAAAGAAAAACTATATCAACTATAATTAAATAAAAAAGGCTGAAGTGATTATTGCTTCAGCCTTTTTTACTTGTTTTTATATTTATTAAAAGTATTGTTGTACTAATCCTATTAAGGTGTTAGCATCTTGCTCTCCTGTTTTCCTCCATTTCATTTCCCCATTTTTATAAATCATAAAAGTAGGATTTCCTTTCACTCTTAAGGCAGAAGCTAATATTTCGTTTTTTTTGATATCAATTTTTATCACCTTCGCTTTATCTCCTAAAGCTGCAGCAACGTCACGTAGTGTATCGATACTATTCTCTGAATCGTCCCAGTCAAAATAAAAGTCAATTAATACAGGCTTATCTATATTAATGATTTCACCAAACTTTGTCATTCTAAACTTTGTTTTGTCCTATATAGAGCTTAAAAGTACTATTTTTTTGTTAAGTAAGCCTTAACTTAATATTAAAATATACTGAAAATCAACCTTTTTTTAACTCAATAACGGTAATTTCAGGCCAGATACCCACTCTACCGGGAAATGCATGGTAGCCAAATCCTCTGTTTACATTAATATAACGACCAAATTCTTCATATAATCCTGCCCATTGTTTGTACACATATTGCGAAGGACTCCATCTAAAAAAGCCAGGTATTTCAATTCCAAATTGCAAACCATGTGTATGACCACTCAAAGTAAGTTGATAATTAAAATCATCTTTCTTTACCTTATATTCCCAGTGACTCGGATCATGACTCAGTAAAATTTTAAAATCATCCTTATGAATTCCTTCTGAAGCTTTTGCTAAATCTCCTGCTTGATTAAATCCTTTCCCCCAGTTTTCAACACCTACTAAAGCAATTCGTTCTCCATCTTTTTCTAGATAACGATGTTCATTTAGCAGTAAGTCAAAACCTATTTGAGGATGAATCTTTTTGATTGCATCAAAATTTGCTTTTTTGTCTTCTTCAGAATCCCATTGAGAGTAATCTCCATAATCATGATTTCCTAAGATAGAGAACTTACCTCTAGAAGCTTTTAGTTCTTTAAACATCGGAATCCAATCGTCCATTTCATGAGCAAAATTATTTACAATATCTCCTGTAAATAATACCACATCAGACTCTTGTTCATTAATTAAGTCAACTCCATACTGAATCTTCTCTTTATTATCAAAACTTCCAGAGTGAATATCTGTGATTTGCGTGATCGTAAAACCATCAAAAGTTTCAGGTAAATCTTTAAATGAAAGTTGATATTTCAATACTTTGTAATTGTACTTACCTCTAAAAATTCCATACAGCATACTTACAAATGGAATAGCAGCTACTCCTAAAGCCAATTGTGCTATAAATTTTCTTCTACTTGCTAAAGGTTGTGTTGTTTGATTAGAAAAAAATGAAATTCCTTTCCTTATCAATCGTACAACATCTTCTCCAAACATGAATAATAACACGAATAGCTTTGGCAATAATGCTAGCAGCATAAAACCTGCTGCCCATTGGAACTGTCTTGTTTGACCAGAGCTTCTATCTGATGAAAAAATAACATAGAAAAAATTTAGATATGCTAATACTCCAAAAGCTAGCCAACTATATTTAATCCATTTATTTTTTGTAACCATTTTAATTGCTTGAAAAGCATAAACCTCTAAAATGATGATTAGAGTAGAAATAATAAGTACAGGGATCACCCAACGCGGCATAATAAATATTTAAATGATCAAAAATACTACTTTTATCTTTTGCGTCTTTTATGTAGGATTTATTTTAAAACTTTAACTAATTCTTTAACAATTGCTTCAATATTTTTACTTGAAGAATTATCTAGTACTATAATACAGTTCTTTAATTTTTTATTTCTCACAAAACTTGTTCTGGCCCCTAACCAAGAACCATTATGGATATGTGCATCCTCACTTAGTATTATCCATCCAAAACCATAATTAGAAATTTCGCCATCCTTTAAAACTGTTGTTTTAAAAGCTTCGTTCATTGTATCTTCTGAAAGTAATGTATTGTGATTCCAAAATCTATCCCAAATAATTAAATCATCAATACTAGAAAATACACCTCCGTCTCCTGCAACTCCATCTAAAATCCCTGGTTTTATTTCTATTAAATCTCCTGATACATTTTTAAAAGACGATGTTTTATGTGCAAAATCTTTATCATTAGATACTAAATTCCAAACTCTGGTATTTTTCATATTTAACTTATCAAACAATTCTGTTTGCATAAATTCCTCAAATGACTTCCCTGAAACTTTTTCAATAATTCTTGCTAATAAAACATAGCATGTATTATTATATGTATATACTTCATTAGGTGAATTTACTAATGGTAAACTTTCTTTGGCTAGTAATTCTTCTGTTTTCGAAATGGTGAGTACATTTCCTATTTCTTCTTCATATTTACTCGGAAATCCCATATAAATATCTGGAATTCCAGAAGTATGCGTCAATAAATTTCTTATGGTAACATTTTGATATGGAAGTTCGGGCAGATACTTTACAATTGAATCATCAAAATCGAGTTTCTCTTGCTCTTTTAACAACATAATTCCAACTGCTGTGAATTGTTTTGATACTGATGCTAATCGAAAGGAAGATTGATTCGTTAATCTTTCATTTCTAGTGTAATTGGTATAACCATACGTCTTTTTCAACAAAACTTCGTCATTCTTAATCAATAGTACAGCTCCGTTAAACTTATTATCTTCTTGAAGTTTAGCAAGCCATTCATCTGCATTTTTTACTTTCTCGATTTGAGTATCGTTTTCATCGATTATCAAATCATCTACATTCGCTATTTGTTTACATGCCCAAAAGCTCAACGCTAAAAAGGCAACACTTCCAAACAGGATAAATCCGATCATAGTTTTCTTAATAATTTTCATAATAAATAGTTTTTTAAATTTAAATCTTTGGAAGCAAATAATATTCCATTGTTTCAAATTCTTGTATTTTTTTCCGAACAGCATTATTATTTTGTAGTTTTACAATCTTCAATTTTATAACTGATGAATACTAAAAAAAGACTTTTCTTATTAGACGCATATGCACTTATTTTCAGAGGATATTATGCTTTTATTAAAAATCCTAGAATTAACTCTAAAGGCTTAGACACATCTGCTATTTTAGGTTTTACAAATTCTTTATTGGATGTTATAAAAAAAGAAAAGCCAGATTATTTAGCGGTTTGTTTTGATAAAGGTGGTAGTGTAGATCGAAATGAAATGTTTCCTGAATACAAAGCTAACAGGCAAGAAACACCTGAAGCTATAAAAATAGCTGTCCCTTATATTGAACAGATTTTAGAAGCTATGAATATTCCTGCAATTGTTAAAGAGGGATATGAAGCCGATGATATTATTGGAACTTTAGCCAAAAAAGCAGAAAAAGAAGATTTGGTTACCTACATGGTGACTCCTGATAAAGATTATGCGCAATTAGTTTCAGAAAATATTTTTATGTACAAACCTCCTAGAATGGGGAATGGATATGAAAAATGGGGAATTGAAGAAGTACAACAAAAATTTGAAGTTGAAAGACCTGAACAAGTAATTGATTATTTAGGAATGATGGGGGATTCTGTGGATAATATTCCTGGATTACCTGGTGTTGGAGATAAAACTGCTAAAAAATTTATTACTGCCTACGGTAGTATGGAAGGTTTATTTGCTAACCTTCATGAACTTAAGGGTAAAATGAAAGAAAAGGTAGAAGCTAATCAAGAATTAGGTCTATTATCTAAAAAACTAGCTACAATAATGTTAGATGTTCCTGTGGAATTAGAACAAGACAAGCTAATTTTTGAACAGCCAGATATAGAAAAAACTAAGGCTATTTTTGCTGAGTTAGAATTTAGAAGACTTACGGATAACTTTGTAAAAACATTTACAACAGCACTATCAACTGAAACTACACAAACTTCTGCTAAAGCGAAAACCACTGACACTAATCAGTTTGATTTGTTTGCTACTCCGGGTTCAGGAACTAGCCAAACGAATGAAATTAATGGTTTTAAAACCATAAATAATACCTCTCATTTTTATCAATTGGTAAATACATCCTTAGCTAGAAAACTTTTATTAGAAAGGTTGTTACTACAAAAATCCGTGTGTTTTGACACAGAAACTACGGGATTAAAAGCACTTGAAGTAGAGTTAATTGGTATTGCATTTTCTTGGGAAGTAGGAAAAGGGTATTATGTTTCTTTCCCTGAAGACCAAGATGAAACGCAAACCATTGTTGAAGAGTTTTTACCATTTTTTGAAAATGAAGCCATTGAAAAAATAGGACACAATATTAAATATGATATTGAAGTATTATCGAACTATAATATTCCAGTACAAGGAAAATTATTCGATACTATGATTGCGCATTACTTGATTAATCCAGATATGCGACATAATATGGATATTCTATCTGAAACCTATTTAAATTACCAACCAGTATCTATCACTGAACTTATTGGTAAAAAAGGTAAAAATCAATTATCTATGCGTACTGTTGCTCTAGAAAAGCAAACAGAATATGCCGTTGAAGATGCCGATGTTACTTTACAACTCAAAGAACATTTTGAAAAGGAATTAGAAGAAGGAAAACTCACGAAATTATTCAACACAGTTGAAGTACCACTAGTTTCTGTATTGTCTGACATGGAAATAGAAGGTATTAATTTGAATACCGAATATTTAGCTTCTTTGTCAAAGGAATTAACCAGTGATATTCAAACTTTAGAGCAAAAAATATACGAACAAGCAGGAGAAGAATTTAATATTGCTTCACCTAAACAATTAGGTCCTATTCTTTTTGAAAAATTAAAATTAGTAGACAAACCTAAAAAAACGAAAACAGGTCAGTACTCTACTGCTGAAGATGTACTCTCTTCATTGAAAGAGCATCAAATTATTGCAGATATCTTAGAGTATCGCCAATGTAAAAAGCTACAAAGCACCTATGTAGATGCTTTACCTAATGAATTGAATCCAAAAACAAAAAGAGTTCATACGGTTTACGCACAAGCAGTTGCCGCAACAGGAAGATTAAGTTCTAACAATCCTAATTTACAGAATATTCCTATTCGAACTGAGAGAGGACAACAAGTTAGAAAAGCGTTTATTCCAAGAGATGAAAATCATACTTTATTAGCTGCCGATTATAGTCAGATAGAACTTCGAATTATAGCGGCTTTAAGCGAAGAAGAAACTATGATTAAAGCCTTTCAAGATGGAGAAGACATTCATGCTTCCACAGCAGCTAAGGTATTTAATGTAGCGCTTGATGAAGTAACTAGAGAACAGCGTAGCAATGCTAAAACCGTAAATTTTGGAATCATTTATGGAGTTTCTGCCTTTGGTTTAAGTAATCAAACCAATCTAACCCGTTCTGAATCGAAACAGTTAATTGATGCCTATTACGAAACGTATCCAAAGTTGAAAAACTACATGGCAAAACAAGTAGATTTTGCTAGAGAACATGGTTATGTAGAAACTGTTTTAGGTAGAAAACGTTATTTAAAAGATATCAATTCTAGAAATGCTATTGTTAGAGGTGCTGCAGAACGAAATGCTGTAAATGCACCAATACAAGGTAGTGCTGCTGACATTATTAAGTTGGCTATGATTAATATTAATAAGCGTTTTAAACAAGAGCAATTCAAATCAAAAATGTTATTACAGGTACATGATGAATTGGTATTTGACGCTCATAACGATGAGTTAGATATCATAACTCCTATTATTAAACAGGAAATGGAAAATGCATTTCAACTTTCTGTTCCTTTAGATGTGGAAATTGGTTTAGGTCAAAACTGGTTAGAAGCACACTAAACAAGTTATAGTATGGAGTTTCAGTTTAGAAAAGCTAGTACTTATGAGCTAGAAATTGCTTTGACTATGCTAAAAGAAGCTGCTAAAAAGCTTCAAACTAACAATATTAATCAATGGGAATATTGGTTGAATCCTCCTCAAGAAAAAATCGATTGGATTGAGGAAGGTTTTCATAACCATGAATTCTATTTCATTACGCAATCCGATACCATTTTAGGAATGTTTCGTTTACTAGACGAAGATCATTTGTATTGGGGTGTACAAAATGAAAAAGCAAAATATATCCATTCACTAGTAATTAAAGAAGCATTTACTGGTCTTCAATTAGGTAAAAGAGTTATTGAAAAACTTGGTCAGCTTGCCATACAGGAAAATACTTTTCTATTACGATTAGACTGCAATGCTGAAAATCAAAAGCTTTGTACTTACTACGAAAAACAAGGCTTTACTAAAGTCCGTGAAAAACAAATGCCACTTTCTCTAAACAATCTTTATGAGAAAAGGTTGGAGTGTATTTTAAGTTAAATTTAAAATCATCCTCTTATAATCAAGAAATGAGTAAGTGTAGGTATCTCTACGAAAAATTGGAAATCTAAATAAGTATTCAACGAAATAGTAGTCTACTCGCTTTTTAGATACACTTAAATTAGTCTTAAAAAAATCAAAGTTATTTAGAGCTAAATTCCCTACACTAACAGGATTTGTAGGAAAAAAAACAAAAATTAAAATAGACTTCCTGAATACACCGTTTTCTGTGGTAAATGAAGTCATATTTTCATCAACATCAAAATACTTATCCTTCAAACTATCATATCTAGCCAGCGCTACCCTATCTCCTTTTACATTATTTTGATAAAGAACTTTATCTATTACCCCTCTTTTAAAGGATAAGTTTAAGAACTGATCAAAAATTTCAGGTTCAAACTCTTTTAAAATTAAAAGATATATAGTTAAAATTGTCTCAAATAATGTTCCTCCATTTTTTCTTATTATGTTTGGCAAGTCAAAACCTAAATAATCTTCCTCTATTAAAGATTCAATCATCTTATATCTATTCAAAACCTTTTTTACTCTTCTAGGATTTTCAAATTTTAATACCCAAAAGAAGTTTGAGATTTCTCTAATCAAATTGATTTCTTCTCCATTTGTATCTGTATACTCTTCTCCTTCAAAATAGAAGCTTACCAATTTTTCTACATCATTCTCTTGAGGCATCGTAAATGATACGTCAAAAACTTTCTCTAAATATTCATTCGATTTTACCACATCACCATATTTAGTTTTAACTGCCTCATTAACTGCTTTCTTATCTATACCACACAGAAATATTGTTTTTTTACCAAACGTGAAAAATAATTTAATTGCTGAAAGTAAATTCAAAACACTCTCAGGTTCGCATCTATCTAAATCATCAATAAATATGATATTATATTCTGCTGACTTATCTTCTGTGGTTATACTCTCTTCCCAAGTTTCAAAATCTTTTTTGAATTTTTCTTTACGTTCAAAAAAAGATTCTTCTTCTACCTCTTTAATTATTTGACCCGCATTAATATTAAAAATAGGAGTTTTAAAGGTTAAAGACTTTGCAAAACCTTCCATTAATTTTTTACCATTTTTAATAAAAGCCTCATATTCCGAATTTGATTTCTCATATAAAAATTCAAGTAATGACTTAGGTAAATTATGATCACTTTCATATTCCCAAGCTTCAAAAAAGAATGCATTAAAAGAAATATGTAACTCTTTTTTTAAATACTTCATTAAAGTACTTTTACCACTCCCCCATTCTCCGTAAAGTGCAAAGAATTTAATTTTATTAAACTGGTGTTTATTTGATAGAAAAAAGGATTTAATAATATTTCCTTTATTTAGAATTCCTATATAATCGTTTTCTTTGGTAAGATTTTCTACAGGTAGGTTAGGGAGTAATTTGGTCATTTAGTTTTTAATTAAATATAAAAAAATCATTTCTTGATTTTAAAATTCTACATATTATTTATTTGCTCTATAAAAGTTATCAACACGAAAACGTGTTAGTTGCTTTCTTTAACATATCCTACTCTTTTTCGAATCTTTTTTCTTGTACATTTAATACTGATTTATTTGTGATTTTAACAATTAATCACATAAAACACGAAAGAGTTATGAAAGTTTTGAGGGATTTTTTGAGAAATATGAATTGTTAGCCAATATTCTTTTTTACTCTTTTTACAATATTCATTAGTTATGAATTGATTCTTTCTCTGAACAATGAATCAATCAAAAATAGATTGCGCAATCCAGACCGATAAAATTAAGGTCTAAAAACTATGATTTTCAAATATAGCGGAAACCGAAAAGCTTATGAGTAGGTACAACTTAATCAATCAAATCATGAAAAAAGAGATTCTAAAGCAAATTAAAGCTACAGTATTGAGTAAAAAAGAAACTCAAACTATTGTAGGAGGCTATAATGGTTCTTTTACTGGAAATTGTTCATTTATTATATGTGGTGGACAACAAAATACTGCTGGATGGGCAAGTAAACCTGGATGTCCTACAACTAGTTCTGGGAGAAGGTTGTATGTTTACAGACCTAATCCATCTTTATTTTGCTGGCAATAAATTAAGCCAATAATATGAAATACATGAGATTCTTCAATATAGGAGAATCTCATTCTTTAACTCCATTTATCTACAAACTACTACATGAAAATAATTCAAAGCTATTGGTCTAAACCTAGTCTACAACAATCTGAAGACCCAAATTCTAGATTTAAAGGAGGGTGGTTACATCAAAAATACTCCTTTTATAGCCAAGCATTAAGTTGCCTTAGCTTTAAAGAGTTTTATGCTGATGTTGAATTGTATACTGACCAAAAAGGAAAAGAACTTTTTATAGATGCATTACACATTCCCTACACAAAAACTCATATTACTTTAGACGCTATAGACTCTTACGATTCTAAATTATGGGCTTTAGGAAAAATAATGACCTATGCAGCACAAAATACTCCATTTATTCATGCAGATTCTGATGTATACATATGGGAAAAACTTCCTGAAGGTTTAACTTCTAGTCGATTATTTAGTCAAAACTTAGAAATTAATTTTCCTGCTTATCAATCTGCTCTTGATGATATTTTAAAGCATTTTGATTGGGTACCTACTGAAATTATTAATGCGTTGTATATAAACAAAGAGATTCACGCTTTTAATGCTGGAATTATTGGTGGACATGATTTAGACTTCTTCCAGCTTTTAAAAGAAAGAGTATTTAAATTTATTGATGTAAATTCTCATCTTTTACATCAAATAGATGTTGGAATTTTTAATACTATTTTTGAACAACAATTGGGTTATGCTATAGCTCAAAAAAAGCAAATTCCTGTTCAATATTACTTAGATCATGTAGACTCTGACTTTTCTCAGGTAATTAATTTTCACACTGTACCTTTTAAATCTAAATATGTGCATTGCATTGGTTATGCTAAAAAATCGATATTTGCCTGTGAACAACTCGAAGCTAGATTCAAATATCATTATCCAGATTTTTACCTGCAATTAAATCAAAATTTAAAAACTCATTTTCCTAACGACAATTTTGAAAGTGATTTTTCTAACCAACGATTTGAATACTTATTTACAATTTATGATTGGTTAAATCAAACAAGTTTAGACGGTATTTTTAATACTCAGTTTCAACTCAACTCTAGTGTAGAAGTTTTACAAGAAAATGATTCTTATTACCTACAATATTCTTTACCTCAAAATGGAGTACTTCAAAAAGAAGAACTAAAAGATTGGTTAGCTATACTATTGTACTTTGAAGAACCAACTACCATAAAAGAATTATATGACGAATTATGTGAAGACGAAGATTTCTTAAAAGAAATGAATAAGAATGAATTAAAAAATAAGTTAATCTCATTTGTAATGGATAAACTTTTATTACTTGAAATTCTTACAGTTCATCTCTAATACAAAAATTCCTCTATTATTCTTGTATAATTTCTCTTACTCTTGACTGCAATTCTGGAACTACAAATTTTTCAAACCATTCATTCTTTTTTAACCAAAATCTATTTCTTGGTGAGGGATGTGGTAGTACAAAATAATTAGGAAAATAATCTTCGTAATGATTCACCGTCTCTGTTAATGTTCTTTTAGCATCTTTACCTAAATAATATTGCTGAGCATACATTCCTATTAATATTGTTAATTCTAATTTAGGCATATGATCCAAGACTTGTTTGTGCCACTTTGGTGCACATTCTTTACGAGGTGGTAAATCTCCAGATTTTCCCTTACCCGGATAACAAAATCCCATTGGCATTATGCCAAATAAATCTGGATTATAAAACTGATCATCACTTACATTTAACCACTTACGCAATTGAACTCCACTTGGATCGTTCCATGGTATACCTGTTTTATGAACCCTAGTTCCTGGGGCTTGACCAATAATCATTATTTTAGATAATTCATTCACATGTACCACTGGCCTTGGCTCTATATAAGCTTCACACAATGTACAATTTTTAATTTCTGAAAGTAGTTCTTGCATTTAGTATTTTGGGTAAAAAAAACACTTACTATTTTTCCTAAATAGTAAGTGCCCTCGTTAACGATTTTTCTTATTAATTTCTTAAAGCGTAACTAGCTCCACTTCCGAAGTCAGCTAGTAGTCCAACTAAATTTTTTAAAAAACCATTAACCTTCTTAAGTAATAATTTCCCCATGATAGTTAATAATTTAAAATAATCCCAATACAAAGATAAGACTTAAACACATGTTTTTCAAAGGGTTTTACCTAATTCTGTGTTAAATGTTAAAAAATTAGCATAAATGGATTAAAAATCTTTATAGATTACAGGTTAATAGTTAAAAACATGGTGTTTTTACCATAAATCGGGCAACCATTTTGGTTCATTAAAAGGTGTTTTTTGTCAAATACACAACAAAAACAAGCTTTTAACTACTTAAAACGAAACATATTAGCCTTTATTTTAAACCAATCTTGATTTGCACTTTAAAATTTTACAAAATCTTCAAATGCAAAATAATAAGGTTGATCTTTAAAAACTGGTAAATCTACACTTTCGGCATTAGCTATTCCAACACCTGCATACCAAACTTTGGCATTTTGTTTCTTGGCATGCGCTACAAAAGTCTCCATCCATAGCACATCATAATCATTAGGATTTTGTAAGTTTTTTGTTGCTTTTACCAACACGAAAATTGTAGGTTCTCCTTTTTTAAATAACACAAACTGAGGATGCCTTTTAAGCTGACTATTTATGGCTACAAATTCATATCCCATTTCTTGTAATTTCTTACCTACCATATTCATTGCCAGATTATGTAATTCTTGCTCAGATAATGCTCTCATTACTTCTTTTTATTTCTTTTATTGAAGTTTTTATCCCCTTTTGTTTTCGGTTTTTTATACTTTTTTGCAATTTCTCTTCTATAGCTACCACCAAGATTTACCTTTTTATTTTTTTCCTTCTTTTCATGAAATGCTGGTCCAGGTACATATTCTTGAGAAGTTCTATTTCTAGATTGCGATGCATCTTCTTTAGGTCTTTCCTCTTCGGTAAGTTGCTTTGATATTTCAACAGGTTCTGGAATTTCAAGTAATGGAATTTCATAATCCATCAATGTCTCAATACTCTGTTTTGCTTCCTTTTCTTTTTCGGTTACTAGTAATATGGATTTCCCCTTATGCTCTGCCCTACCCGTTCTACCAATTCTATGCATATAATTTTCTGCATATTGTGTTGGGTTAAAACTAATAACATGAGATATTTCTTGTAGATCTAATCCTCTTGCTATAACATCAGTTGCAATTAGGATTCTATGTTTTCCTTCATTAAAATTCTCTATCGATTTAATACGATAATTTTGAGTTTTATTGGAATGAATTACACAATTTTGTCCAGGAAATTCTTCTTCTAATAAATTAAAAATTCGATCTGCATTTCTTTTATTAGGAGCAAAGATTAGAACTTTATTATATTCCTGTTTATCAAACAACAAGAAATTTATTAAATTAATTTTAGTATAAAAATTAGGTGTATTATAGGTAGACTGTTCAATATTATCTAATGGTGTACCACTAACTGCAATTGCTATTTTTTGGGGTGCTACAAAGAAATCTTCAATCAACCCATCTACTTCTTCTGTCATGGTAGCAGAAAACATAATATTCTGTCTCTTTGGAGGTAATAAATCAAAAATATTCAATAGTTGAAATCTAAAACCTAAGTCTAGCATTACGTCCACTTCATCTATAACTAACTTTTGTATCGATTTTAACTTTAACACTCTACTTAAAGCCAAATCATATAGTCTACCAGGTGTAGCTACAATAATATCCGCTCCTTCTGCAACTGCTTGTTTATGTCTATTTAAATTCACTCCTCCATATACACCTAGCACTCTTAAAGTAATATATTTAGCTAATTTCTCTATTTCGTCAACCACTTGTAATACGAGCTCACGAGTAGGCACTAAAATCAAAACTCTTGGTGTTAACTGTTTAGAAAACTTTAAATCTCTCAATATTGGTAAAACATAAGCAAAAGTTTTACCTGTACCTGTTTGTGCTATACCAACAACATCTTTTCCTGATCTTACTTTTGGGAAAGCTTGAACTTGAATTGGGGTTGGTTTTTCAAAACCTAAATCTGCAATTGAGTTTCTAAGTGGGTTAGATAAATCTAAATCTTCAAATGTGACCATTTAACATAATTTCCGCAAAGGTACAACCATTATTTTGTATATTTAATCGGATTAAAAGTAATGTAAGTATGAATACACCTAAACGTTTAGAGAAAGCTTTAATCAAATTATATAATGCTTTTCATAATAATGAATTGAACCCTGAATGCTGCTCTGCTTGTGCAGTTGGAAATATTTTAGATAATCATGATAGCTGGAAACATTTATCTGATGAACACGGTTCTTTAGAACTAAGTTATGTAGGTAGAGTACATCAACGATTAGGAAGACGATTTAATGGATATTCTCCTTTAGAACTATTACATATTGAGAAAGTTTTTTTAGAAGCTTGTGGTTTTACAGTGCCTTTATGTCATTATAATCAAAAGCCTCATAATCCTACAAATAAGGATAATTTATTTAATGGCTTATGTTCAGTTGTTGCTTACTTATGTCAGTTAGAGGGCATACAAAACGTTATGGATTATTCTAAAATATTTGAGTTTGAAGATGAAAATCCTGTCTATAAATTTGATGTTATTTACAGTTAAAATTCATTATTAAGACTCGTACTTAAAATAGCTATGACCAAAAACACTATTGTTAATTTAGCTAAATGCATACCTTTTTGCGTTGGGGCTGTTTTATTATATTTCTCTGCAAAACAAATTATTGATACTAGTACTTTTATTAAAAAGTCTACACTAACAAAAGGATATGTTTTTGGTTTTACAACAGAGTATGGTAGTTCTAGTTCAGATAGTAATACATATTACACAGATGTTTATTTTAAAGATAATACAAACAAAACTGTCTATATAAGATCTTCAAGTTCCTCTTCGTTTGTAACTGATGAAATTGGCGATGAAGTAAATGTACGTTACATAATTGGCAAGAGTAATGAAGGAAGAATATCGAGCTATTTTTTTGATATGTGGGGACCGCCAATACTACTTGCCGCTATTGGTATTTTACCAACTATTGTTGGCTTTATGCTATTATGGAATGTAATAATAGATATCTACAACAAAAGAAACGCGAAAAACTTCACAAGAATTATAAATCCTAATATCAGTAAAATACATGTAGATCATTCATTAGTAGTAAGCGGAGAATCACCATATATCATTGAAGCAGAATGGCACGATCATAAAACCAAAGAAACACATACATTTGTAAGTGAAAATTTATGGGAAAATCCAACTGATAAAGTAAAAAATCAAATAGTAGTTAAAGTAGATACTGATGATTACAGTAAATATTGGATGGATATATCCTTTTTAAAAAGGAATTAAGAGTATATGTTTTTTAAAGATCGATTATTACGTTTTTATAGAGATAAAAATAATATAATAAAGAATATGTTTATTCTTACTGCATTATCTCTTTTTACAAGCCACTTAACAAATTACAACACTAATGAAGACTATAACTTCCCATTAATTTCTACAGTAATTTCCATAGCAATAGGTACAGTAATAGGAATTATAGCAGACCTAAATTTTAAATATTTCGAAAGAAAAAACATATTTGCTACCGTAAATTGGACTACAATATCTTATTACGTTTTTTCTACTTTAGGTTTAATCACCTTACTATATATTCCTTTTTACCTTCTAGCTATTTGGTTAGCTGGAACTCCATTTCTTTTTTATTATTTCTTTATTGGATTATTAACTACCTTACTTCTAAGTTGCATTGCTATTGCATTACTCTATGGTGAAAAAATTTATAAACTCCATAAATTCGGTGTTTTAGGAGATCACTTGAAAATTAAAAAAAACGGAAAAACATCTGTTATCCCATATTCAGAAATTGCTTATTTATATAGCCAAGAAAAGGTTGTGTATTTAATAAAAAACAACAGTGAGTTAGTGAGCACAGAATTTACACTTCAAAAACTAGAAGAGCAGTTAAATAGTCAATTATTTTTTAGAGCGAACAGACAGTTTATAATTCATGTAAATGCTATACAAGAAATTATTTCTGCTCAAAACGGTAAATTAATTGTATCTCTAAACCCAGATCCAACAGAAAAAAATCAATCTGAATTAATTATAAGTCGTTACAAAAAGAAAGAGTTTTTAGCTTGGTTTGAAAATAAGCTTTCTAACTAGTGTTTTTCAGTCGTTATTTTGCTACCATTCAGTAAAAACCCAGCAAAATTAGTAGTTTCATGATTTTACTTGTTGTTATTTCGTCCTCGAATTTAACAGCAAACACACATGAATACTTCTTTATTTACTTCTAAAATTTTACCGGTATTAACTATTATACTTGTTTTGGTTTTTTGGAAACTGCCTTTAGGGCTTAATTATTTCGAAATGATTATAGCAACTATAATTATTTGTCTAAGTAGCTTCATTGAATTCAAATCTAAATTTTTAAAGAAATTAGGGTTCCACCGCAAGAACTTTACTATTAAAAATCTACTGATAAAAGCTCCTCTGATCGCTATTGGTCTTTTTATATTATACTTTTATATACTACTTCCTGTAATTACAAAAATCACACAACAGCCTATAGATTATTCTGGTTTTAATACCATTAAAAACAATCCTACTCTACTTATAATTTCTTTGATTTTCATATGGGTTTCTGCAGCATTTGGAGAAGAAATGGTATGGAGAGGCTATTTTATGAAACAGTTTGTTAAATTTTTCGGTGACGGGAAATTAAGTATAGGTATTAACATTATTCTATTCGGAATTCTTTTTGGTTTTTTTCACGCATATCAAGGAATAACAGGACAAATAGTAACTGCAATTTTAGGGGCTATACTTGGGTTTATTTTTTACAAAAACAAATACGATTTATGGTTTAATATAATCGTACACGGTGTTTTTGATTCCATTGCATTAATGGGCCTTTATTTTGGTTTCTTATAAGAGTTCCGAAATAAAAAAGGCGAAGTGA
The DNA here is from genome assembly GCF_001936575.1 of Tenacibaculum agarivorans. Lineage (GTDB taxonomy): Bacteria > Bacteroidota > Bacteroidia > Flavobacteriales > Flavobacteriaceae > Polaribacter > Polaribacter agarivorans. The sequence goes on along the minus strand of NZ_MSMP01000008.1, from coordinate 105,682 downwards.
AACACTTCGCCTTTGGTATTTATATAATTAAATATATTATTTGTACACCTCTTTAATAAAGTCTTCGTAACTTAATTCTTTACTTTTAAACTTCATTTTTTCTTTAAAGAAAGCTAATAATTTTTGAGATAATAATTGCGTTTGTAAGCGTTGTGCTTCATCTTTATTAGATAAAACTCTACCTGCAATATTATTTAGCTCTTCTTCTTCTGGATTCATATTTCCAAATTGAGCCATTTGAGCTTTGATGAAACCTTTAGCATAGTCTAATAACTCATCATATTCAAGATTAATTCCATTATCTTTCATAATCTTTCCTTCGATTAATTGATAACGTAATCCTTTTTCTGATTTGTCAAATTCTTCTTTAGCTTCTTCTAGAGATAATTCTTTCTCTCCAGCAGTTTGTAACCATTTTTGTAAGAAAGCTTCAGGTAAATCAAATTTTGTGTTTTCAATTAAATGCTCAGTAATTGCATTTAATAATTGCTGATCTGCTTGTTGTTGAAATTGCTTTTCAGCATCTTCTTTAATCTTCTCTTTTAATTCAGTAGCTGTTTTTACACTTCCATCAGGGAATAATTTATCAAACAACTCTTGATCTAAATCAGCTAATTCAGTTTTATTAATTTCTTCTACTGTAAAAGTTACTTTCACATCTAACTCTTCTGCGACTTCGTTAGTAACTCCTAATACTTGAGATAATTTAGTATCTTCTTCGAAAAGTTTCTTAGTATCTAACTCAATAACGTCTCCAACTTTAGCTCCGATTAATTTCTTTTCGTTTTTCTTTCCTTTTAAATCGTTAACTAAGAATGTAGATTTTTTGTTGATTTCTTTTTCTTCGTTTACAAAAGTTCCAGTAACATTAGAATGCTCTTCAGCTTCTTCTAAAGAAATCAACTTACCATAACGAGATTGAATATTTTCAACTTCTTTTTCTAGTAAGTCTTCAGTAGCAACAATCTTATACTCTTTAATTTTGTTTTTACCATCTAAATCTACATCAAATTCAGGTGCTAATCCTAATTCAAACTCAAAAGAAAACTGCTCAGTATCCCAAGAAAAATCATCTTTTACTACAGGTAATGGATTACCAAGAATATCTAACTTTTCTTCAACTAGAAATTTGTTTAAACTCTCTTGTAAAAGTTTATTAACTTCATCTATCAAAACAGCTTTACCATACTGTTTTCTAACCATTCCCATTGGTACATTACCTTTTCTAAAACCAGGAATGTTAGCTTTTTTACGATAATCATTTAAGATATCAGTTACTTTATCTTTATAATCTTCGGCAACAATATCAACTTTTACAATGGCGTTTAACGCGTCTACGTTTTCTTTTGTTATATTCATTTGACTACTATTCTTCTTAAAAAAATTGGCTGCAAAATTACTATTTTTATATTTTACTACCAAGCGTTTTATACAATTGAAATTAAGATACTTACTATCTTTCTATTTATACTTTAGACCTCTTTCCTATTAGAGTAGAGAATTAAGCTACAAATACACTTAATAAAAACAGTCTTTTACTTGTCTTCTATTTTTCTTCGTCTTTTAACAACTTAAATAAAATAGACCTAAATAATGATAATAAAAGACTAAATATCAAGGCTGAGAAAAAACCACTTACATAAAATCCTGTCACTAATTTTCCTGCTAGTAGAATAACAATTGCATTAATTACAAATAGAAATCCTCCTAATGTAAGTATGGTTACTGGCAATGTTAAAATAACCAATATTGGACGAACAAACATATTGAGTCCGGCTATTACAAATGCTACAATTATAGCTGTTAAATAATCATTTACAATAATTCCATCTAATACGTTTGAAAGTACAATTACAGCAAAAGCTGTTAATAATAATTTTAATACGAGTTTCATTCTTATTTTTTGAATTTATTAATAGCGATAACTATACCAAAGCATAAAACAGGAAACTTTGGCAGCTTTATATTTTTTTGTATTTTTCCAAAAAATTGAAAACTATGAATACTAAGACCTTAGATTTTTATCCTAAAAATCCTGAAAACATTTCTAAAGAATTTACCAAACTACATTCTTCATACAAAACAAGAGCGTTCCTAGCTATTTTAGCTATTATTTTATTTTTTGTTTTGTATGCAGGGTTAGTATTCGGTTTAGGACTTTTAACCTACAAAGCTGTGATTTATGAAATAGAAAATATCAATAAAATAACTATTTTAATTAAAATTGGAGCTATAGCTGGTAGTGCAATGCTTTTTGTATTTACCTTAAAGTTTTTATTTAAACTAAAAAATCCAAAGCCTGAAAATAGAATCAAACTTAATAAAGAGGAGTATAAAAATATTTGGGATTTTGTATTTAAAATTTGTGAAGATACTGGAGCTCCAAAGCCTAAGAACATTTATGTAGATCCTGATGTTAATGCTTATGTGTCTTATACTAATATTTGGTTAAGCCTCTTTTTACCTATGAAAAAAGAGCTTACTATCGGATTAGGATTAGTAAACACACTTAACTTAACTGAATTTAAAGCAGTTATTAGTCATGAATTTGGACATTTTGCTCAAAAAGCCATGAAAATTGGAAGTTATATCAACTCTGCTAACACTATTATTCATGATATGATTTTTTCTAGAGATAAATGGGATGACCTTCTAGATCAATGGAGAGCTTCTGATATTCGTTTATCTGCAGCAGCTTGGGTAATTACTCCAATTATTTGGCTAATACGTAGCATATTGTCATTATTTTATCAATTTTTAAATATCATGTATTCTTCTCTATCTAGAGAAATGGAATTTAATGCTGATAAAGTGGCAGTAAGCACATCTGGTAGCCAAGCTATTGTATCTGCATTATGGAAATTAGACACTGGCTTTGAAAAATGGAATGATACTATTGGACATGCGTACTTAGCTTCTAAGAAAAAAGTATTTTCTAAAAATTTATACGAGCACAATCTTATAGCTTTAAGCAACATTAAGGAAAAACAGTATGAAACACTAAACAGCTTACCGATTGACACTAATGGTAATAAACAGTTTTTTTCTTCTTCTGAAAATTCAAAGGTTGATATGTATGCTAGTCATCCACCAAACAATCTACGCGAGCAAAATGCGAAAGCTCCTTTTATTGATGCTATAGAAGACGAAAGGTCTCCATGGATTCTTTTTGATAACCAGACCAAACTTCAACAAGAAATGAGTGAACTTATTTATGAGAAGTATATTCAGAAGAAACCTGAGGAATATTCAAATGTAGAGGTATTTGAGAATTTTATTGCTCAAGAAACTCAAGGGAAAGAGTTATTGGAAGAATATCAAAATACATTTTTGAATCGGTTTTTACATGTTGAAAGTGAAAAAGAGATACAAAAAAGTGCTTCAAACTATACTGAAATTAATAAGTCTAGTATTCAAGTACTAAAAGATGAGTTAACAACACTTATGCTTCCCGTTAATGATATAGAGACATTGATACTTAAAGCCGTGGATATTGCTAATGGAACAACTAAAGAAGGAACTTTGGAATTCCAAGGAAAAACATATCATAAAAAACAAATTGAAGAAGGTTATAAAGTGCTCTTGGCCGAAAGAGACAAACTTTTAAATGAAAGTTTCAAGAATTGGGATATTAAGTTTTGCGCCACTCATTATGCATTAGCAAAAAGTATAGGCACTGAACAATCTTTAATGAATGTTTATAGGCAGCATAAAGTTATTATTGAGATTTACCAAGCTGTAATAAACACCAGAAACCACATTATTAACGAATTCAATAAACTACAAGAAAAATCTGATGTTGAAGAACATCAAGTAATAACTTTCAGTACTGTTATTAAAGACATGGTAGTGAAGCTAAATGATGAGATCAATAAAATAGATGAGAAAACATTTATTCCTATGTCTAACATTGATGATGCTACCGAATTTAAAGAAGCTATCATCGATGGCGGAAAATTTGAACGAGGTGAAGGGAATATTTTCCAGAATGGATCTTTCAACCTTATTATGAATAACTTAGACGCAGCAACTTCTCATTTACAAAGGTTAGAACAAAAAAGTATTGGTTTAATCTTAATGATGCACCATGAGCTACAAAAAAATCTAAGTTAAAGGTCTACTCTTTTTTAAGTAGCTTATTTACCTTATCCTTTAATAAGGTATTAACTTCTTTATCACTCAACAACAACTTTAGAAGTTCCTCTTTTACTTTAAATTCAATATTTTCGTTTGCATAAAGTGAATTAGGTTCTTCTACAATATCCGCAACTAACATTTTTCCTTTGCCAGTTAACAACCAAGTTGGATTAATGTCTGGAAAAGAATTTAGAATTTTGTTTAACACATTGCTTTTAAATGAAGCTTTTCTTCTAATTGCTGTACCTATTGAATTATTTGACACATTGATCCTATCTTCAAAAGACTTGATATTCATGTTTTTAAACACAATTATCTGTTCTACTCTTTTATATGTTTCATCAATGTAGTTAGTCATAAAAACAACTTTTTTCTAAAATTATTTTAATTTTGTTTCTATTTTTAGAATTTTGTTTGTACATTTGTAATGCAGTACGTACAAAACTCGTACAAATATAAATGAAAAAGTACTGCTTTTACTTAAAAAGAATTGTAGTTTTTATGATTACAGCAATGCAACGAAAAGAATTAGAAAAGATTAAACCACCTAAATACAGAGAAAGAGTTAGAGAATATCTAGTAGAAAAGGGTGAAATTTTTTCTATTGAGACCATACAAAAGGTCTACTCTGGTAAACGAAATAATTTAATTATTGAGAAAGCAATTATTAGTGTTTTCGGTAATTACATGGAAGAAAAGAAACTGATTGACTCAAGTATTGATAAAGTAATTGATCAAATTAATAAAGGTATCCCTTAAGTTTTCTACTCGATTATATAAGGACGGGGGCAACGAGGCAATAAACGTAGTGTTTATTCGTCTCGTTTTTTTATATGCAATACCAAAAATTAAATTTGACACTTAACTAATTTCGTATAAATTAGCAGCTAAAAACTATTAACAAACTTTTCTTGTAATGATTCAAATTATTTTCACATTACTAATGCTTGTTTTTTTACAAGCCGTATTAGGTTTTGACAACTTATTATATATTTCTTTAGAATCTAAAAAAGCCCCTGTAGCTGATCAAAAAAGGGTTAGAAAAGTAGGTATATTAATTGCTATAGCTTTAAGAATAGTACTACTATTTATTTTAGTTTCTATCATTGATTTTTTCCAAACTCCTTTTTCTTGGTTAACTGGTGAAATAAAAGATGTTGTAAAGTTTGCTTTCAACGGACATAGCATAATTGTTTTAGCTGGAGGTGCATTCATTATTTATACAGCTATAAAAGAAATTTGGCATATGGTATCTATAGATGATTTAGATCATGATGTTGAGGGTTCTAATAAAAAAACTAAATCTTCTAATGCAGTAATTACAAGCATTGTAATTATGAATTTAGTCTTTTCTTTTGATTCAATATTGGCTGCTATAGGGTTAACTAGTGAAATAGAAAGCTCTACAACGGCTTTTATTGTAATGGCCATTGCTATAGTAATAAGTGGTTTATTAATGTTAGTTTTAGCAGACAGAATATCTGCTTTTCTTGCAAAAAATAGAATGTATGAAGTTTTAGGTTTATTTATATTACTTGTAGTTGGTATTATGTTAGTTACTGAAGGCGGTCACTTAGCACACATAAAATTATTTGGAGAGCCTATTGAGTCAATGAGTAAAACTACATTCTACTTTGTACTCTTTGTTTTAATTTTTTCTGATATAGCACAAGGTCGCTATCAAAAGAAAATTTTAAAAGAAAAAGAAAATCAAAAAAAATCTTAATCCACAAGCAACCCTATTAAGGTATTGGTATCTGTTAAGTAGAATATATAAATGCTAAACATGAAAAAATTTCTTTTAATCAATACCTTAATAGTTTTATTATTTCAATCCTGTAAAACAGATTGCAGTGCTGTATCATGCGTTTCAAATAACCTTATTCTTTCTTTTGAACTTTTGGATGCTAATACTGATGAAAATTTAGTTGAAAATGGTTCAATAACTGTTGATAATATTAAAATTATCAACAATCAAAATAATGCAGCCTTAAATTTTGACTTTAATACTAACACAAATATTCTAACTATTAATGAAGATATTAATAACATCAGCAACGTTGATGTGTCTAATATTCAGATAGAATTAGATATAAATTCTTTATCGAAAAACTTATTTCAACTTAATATATCTGGTGAAAAAAGTATAAGTGATTGTTGTGAATCATTCTTAACCAATGACGTAAAAATTACAGGAAACGATTTTACTTTTGACACTGATTTAGGAATCTACAAAATACATATTCCTTAATTTTTTTATTTTCTCATTAAACCTTTTTAAAATTTGAATGTCTTACTAATAAAACAGAGAATTATGAAGACATTACAAATTACTTTATTTTCAGTTTTTGCATTTACAGTTAGTTTAGCAAATGCACAGGTGGCAAGAAATACAAAAGAAGCTATTGATAACAAGATAGCTATTAAAACGGGAAAAAATCAATTGGTAAAAGATCAAATTCAATTGAAAGCTTTCAAAGAAAAAATAATTGCTTTTGAAGATGCTTTTATTGATCATGATAGAAAACGTTTAAAGACAATAAAAAAAGATATTCTATCTGATATGAAAAGAGAAATAGCGGAAAGCAAACGAAAGATAAAGCAAGATGAACGAGAATTAAGACAAAGTAAAGCAGAATTAAGAAGCTCTAGAAAAGAGTTAAGAAATTCTCAAAGAGATAAGTATTACAACAACTCTATACGAAACCGAAGAGAAGTCAGAGACGATAGAAGAGATAAACGAGATGATGTAAGAGATAAAAATGATGACATTAGAGATTTGAAAGCTCAAATTGCTCGAACTGAGCGTCAAGAAGAAATTCTAAAAAAAATAAAAGCTTTTAATGTATCCAATAAAAAAGTTTCTGGTAAGCGAAAGCTAATAACAAACACAAAATTACTTCAAGAATTTTCAAAAACTATGGAAGCTGACATTAGGGCTACAAAAATAGAACTTAAAGAAGACAGAAAAGAAGTAATAGAAGATATAAGAGAAAGAAGAGAAGATAAAAGGAGTTAATTATAACTCACCCGCCTTTTAACACTTTTTGAAAGAAGGAACCTTAGATTAATTTCTGAGGTTTCTTTATTTATTGCATATATTCATATAAATACTTTACTATGTTTTTTAAAGAACGTTCTCCATCTTTTACTTCATAATTTTTCACTTCTAAAATCTTTTTATCTTGATAACTAAAAATTGATTTTTTCTCTTTTCCAAAAGTATTAGAAGAATATATTAATAAGTAACCGTCTTTATCATATTGAAAATTTTGAAAAATAGTTTCTTGAGGTGCAAAGAAATTATTTAAACTTTTCTTAATTAGGAATCCTTTAGTATCATAAGTAAAATTACTTAGTAAAATATTCTCTTCTTCATCTTTACTTTTAAACTCTAACAATTTATCTAATTTATTATCCTTGTAATAATGAAAAAGAAAATGAACTCCTCTTCGATAATTTGCTTCGTTTTCTTTAATAACTTTTTTAGCGATATTTTTTAGCAACTTAGCATCTTTTATATACTCCTCATCTTTTAGATAAAAGAAACACTTTGTTACAAAAAGATCATCTTTTATAAAAATATATTCTCCTTCTTGAGTACTTTTTATTCGATCTTCAAGAGTTACATCTTGAATACGCTCAACATTTTTATAGAAGGTAATCTTATCATTTTGATATCTCCCTTCATAATCATAGTTCATATCTATGTACTCTCCAATATATCTTTGATTATATATAACTTTATCAGCAGAATGACTATTAAATTTAAATGTTTCTACATCTGCATCTACTTTAGCAAACTTTTTAACTTCAATTAAACCTCCTTGAGCATTAAAACTATACTTAGTTAAGTTCGTATCTCTTTTCTTTTCTACAACTAAAGTTATTGATTTTATTTTATTCTCTTTAATGTATGATTCTTTAAACGGAACCTTTTTAAGTATAAGATTACTTAGGCTTAAGGAAAAATCATCTTTAATTAAGTAATCTATATTATTTGCATTTATCAATATTTCATTAGCATTTTGAGCATTGAGCACTGAAACAACTAATAATAGAAATAAAACAGTATGCTTAATTTTTCTCATGATCTATTTCACTAAAAAGTTAAAAGCTTTGGTATAAAAATCAGTTGGGTTTTCAGCATGCAACCAATGTCCTGCATTTGGAACCGTATCTATTTCAGCCTTTGGAAAATGCATTTTTACTAGCGGTTCATCCTCCGATAAGATATACCCGGATTTACCTCCTCTTAAAAACAATACTTCTCCATTAAAAACAGTATTTGATGGTAAACCTTTAACAACCTCGCTGTAATTCTCAGATAATGACTTTAAATTAAATCGGAATGCTAATTCATCTTTAGTCTTTCTATAGGTGTTTTTCAAAATAAAGTGTCTAACTCCAACTTCTGGAATCAATTCTTGCAATTTACTATCAATCAGTTTTCTTGTATGATGAATAGAAAAATCAATAGACTCTAAAGCTGCAATAATATCTTGATGATGGGGTGGATATTCTTTTGGAGCAATATCTGCTACAATTAACTTATGCATTTTTTCAGGATACATAGTAGCAAATAACATTGCTGTTTTTCCTCCCATAGAATGACCAATAAGATCAATTTCTTCTAAATTATGAAATTGAATATACCCTAATAAATCTTCAACTAAAATTGAATAGTTAAATTCATCCGCATGAAAGCTTCTACCATGATTTCTTTGATCAATTAAATGTACTTGAAAACCATCTTCAGCAAACTTATTCGCATGACTTTTCCAGTTATCTCCCATTCCAAAAAAACCGTGAAGAATTAAAAGAGGTTTTCCCTCCCCTACAATCTTGCTATGTAAAATCTCACTCATTATTGTAATTTATGTAGATACAAATTCACTACGTTTTGAATTCCCAGATAAATACTTTCAGAAATTAATGCATGCCCAATAGAAACTTCTGCTAAATTTGGAATATTCTCTTTAAAGAACTTAATATTCTCAAGATTTAAATCATGTCCAGCATTAATACCTAAACCTAAATCATGTGCTAAAATTGCAGCTTCGGTATATGGTTTTATTGCTTCTTTATTTCCTTTTTCAAATTCAGACGCATAATTTTCGGTGTACAATTCAATTCTATCAGTTCCTGTTTTAGCAGCACCTTCAATCAACTTCAAATCAGTTTCAATAAAAATTGACGTTCTAATTCCTGCATTTTTAAACTCAGAAATCACTTCTTTTAAATAGTGTTCATGCTTAATAGTATCCCAACCAGCATTAGATGTAAGCACATCTACAGCATCAGGTACTAAAGTAACTTGAGTAGGTTTTATCTCCAGGACCAAATCAATAAACTTTTGAATTGGATTTCCTTCAATATTATATTCTGTAGTTACTATTGGTTTTAAATCGTAAGCATCTTGATAACGAATATGACGCTCATCAGGTCTTGGATGTATTGTAATTCCATTGGCTCCAAACTCCTGAATATCTGTAGCGACCTGTAGAAGATTTGGCACATTTCCCCCTCTTGAGTTTCTTAATGTTGCAATTTTGTTAATATTTACGCTTAACTTTGTCATTATTCTATTTTAAGGCTACAAAAATAATGTATTAAAAGTTTTTAAACTATATTCGTAGTGATGAATATTAATGACTATATCCTCAAAGAAATAAAGGCACTTACATTGGATGACACAGTGTATATTGCTCAAGATTTATGTAAAGATTTACCTATCACTCATATTCCAATTGTAGAAAATAACAAGCTTATTGGTTGTTTTGCTGAAGACGATATACAAACTATTGAAAACAAAGAAATATCACTTAAAGAATATACGTATTTACTTCATCAATTCCACACCAATACCAAAACAACATTATTAGATCTAATTACTTTATTTGCTGAAAATGACTGTAATATTATTCCAGTTCTAGATAAAAATCAAAACTACATAGGTTATTATGAGTTAAGAGATATTTTAGATGTTTTTGCTGATAGTCCTTTTATGCATCAGGATAATGATACATTAATAGTTTCAAAACCTAAACTTGATTTTTCTATGAGTCAAGTTTCTCAAATTGTAGAAAGTAATAAAGCTAAATTGTTAGGTTTATATGTTTCTAAAGAAAGTAGAGATACAATAGAAGTAGTGATTAAATTATCTTCTAATGAAGTTAACGAAGTGATACAAACTTTTAGAAGATACGACTACACAGTAATTTCTCAACATGAAGATGATATCTATTTAGAAGAATTGAAAGACAGAGCAGATTATCTGAAAAAATATTTAGATATGTAAACCTATCTAACCTTCGCCATTTAAAACTAAAACTATTGAAAAAAGCAGCCATATACGCACAGTCTTACTCTGTTAATGCTGAAAAGGAGATTAAATTATTAATTAAATCTTTAGAGAAATATAATGTCGCTATCTATATAGAAAGTGAATATTACCAGCTTCTAAAAGATCATGACCTTTTAGCCGAAGAATATCCTGTTTTTTCTCATTTTAATGACTTATCTGATTCTTTTGATGTATTATTTACTGTTGGAGGAGATGGAACAATATTAAGAGCTGTAACCTATATTAGAGATCTAAACATCCCTATTTTGGGTATCAATACTGGCAGATTAGGTTTTTTAGCTACAGTTCAAAAGAAAGAAATTAAAGAAGCTGTAGTTTGTTTAGTTGAAGGAAACTACTCACTTCAAGAGAGATCATTATTACAGATAAAAACTACACCTGAGACAGATACTTTTTCTGAGCTAAACTTTGCATTAAACGAAGTAACTATTGCTAGAAGAAATACTACTTCTATGATTGGTGTAAAGACTTATTTAGATGATGAGTATTTGACTAACTATTGGGCGGATGGTTTAATCATTTCTACGCCAACAGGATCTACAGGGTATTCATTAAGTTGTGGAGGCCCCGTAATTTTACCTGATTCACCTGGATTGGTTATTACACCAATAGCGCCACACAATTTAAATGCCAGACCTATAGTTATTCCTGAAAGTACAAGTATCCAATTAGAAGTAAGTGCTAGAGAAAAAGATTTTTTAATTTCTTTAGATTCTAGAATAGCAACTGTACCTCAAGAGACTAAAGTACATATTCAAAAGGCTCCTTTTACTGTAAAAACAATACAATTAGAGCATCAATCTTATTTAAAAACATTACGAAAAAAACTATTATGGGGAGAAGATACTAGAAATAAGTATTCTTCTTAAATCATAAAAATTACAATAAATTTCAAAAAATAAAGTTAATCAAAAAAGACAGATTATTAACTTTTTAAAGCAAATTCAATTCCATATATTTGCACGCTATTTCTAAAGATGAGGAGTATTATTTTAACATTAATAGTAACTTGTATTTCAAGTATATCATTTGCCCAAATTCACGAAGTTGGGGTATTTATTGGTGGTTCTAATTTCATTGGTGATATTGGAAGAACCAATTACATATTACCTAACGCATTGGCCGGAGGACTTGTCTACAAGTACAATCTAAATCCAAGAATAGCTTTAAGAGGAAACTATAGCTATATACCAGCAAAAGGTTTTGATGTAGATTCTGGAAATCCTTTCAGACAAAGCAGAGGATTACAGTTTACTAATAACATTCATGAATTAGCTGCCGGAATAGAATTTAATTTTTTCGATTACAACGTTCGTGAGTTAGGAATAACCTATACTCCTTATATTTTAGCACAGTTAGCTGCTTTCAGTTACAAAACACCTGTTTCTGCTACAGGAAGTGTTATTAATTTAGAGAATAGTTTCAGTGTATCAATACCTTTGGGAGTAGGTTTTAAAGGTAGAATTTCTGATCATTTAGCATATGCTGTTGAATCAGGAATACGATTAACTTTTAAGGACGATATCGATTTTACCTCAGAAAATATAGCAGGAGTAATCCCAGATTTAAATCCGGGAAATGGAAATGATTTTTACAACTTTATTGGGTTTTCAATTGTCTATACATTTGGTAGGCCCGCTTGTTATGCAGAACCGGAATAATATATGAGTGAAAAACTACAAAGCATCAACCTAAATAAAATCCCCAATCATATTGCCGTTATTATGGACGGAAATGGTCGTTGGGCTAAAAACAAAGGGATGCAACGTGTTTTCGGCCATAAAAACGCATTAACTGCAGTTAGAGAGGCAGTTGCCGGAGCTTCAGAAATTGGCTCAAAATTTATCACACTTTACGCTTTTTCTACTGAAAATTGGAAAAGACCGAAATTAGAAGTAGACACTTTAATGGGACTTTTAATTTCTTCTTTAAAGAAAGAACTTCCAGATTTTCATAAAAACGGGATAAAAGTAAATAGTATTGGGGCTTTAGAACAACTACCTAAAAAGGCTCAAAAAGTACTCCAACACGTCATAGATGAAACCAGTAAAAATACTAAGATAACATTAACATTCGCACTAAGTTATGGTAGTCGTGAGGAAATTGTTAATGCTATCAAAAACATATCTAAAAAAGTTGTTAATAACGAAATTGATATAAAAAAAATTGACGAAAAAATTATAAATAATCATTTATATACATTTAATTTGCCCGATGTTGATTTAATGATACGCACAAGTGGGGAACAGAGAATAAGTAATTTTTTGCTATGGCAAATGGCTTACGCCGAACTTTACTTTACTGATGTACTGTGGCCTGACTTTAGAAAAGATCATTTATTTGACGCAATATTAGATTATCAAAATAGAGAACGAAGATTTGGAAAGACCAGTGAACAGATTGATACCAATGGGTAAAAGTTTATTTTTTATCGTATTTTTTATTGCTTTTATTACAATTGCTAAAGCTCAAGAAGAATCACCTAAAGACACTATTAGTCCAGGTGAAACAACAAAACCAACTAAACTTAATTACGAAAGAGGCAAAGAATATATTTTAGGAGGCATTTCAGTAACTGGACTTCAAAAGTTTAGTGAAGATGCTGTTAAAGTATATACAGGACTACTTATTGGTCAGCCTATAAAACTTCCGGGAGATAAACTAACTAGTGCGATTAAAAAACTGTATGAAAGTAAACAGTTTAGTGAAGTAGATGTTTATTTGTCTAAAATTGATGGTAATACTATATATCTACAGTTTGATGTTATTGAGCTCCCTAAGCTAAATAATATTAAAATTACTGGTATTAGAAAAGCGAAAGCTAGGGAACTTCAAAATGAAGCAGAATTAAAAAAAGGTATTCAAGTAACGGACAACTTAATTGTAACAACTAGAAATTACTTTAAGAAAAAATATACCGATAAAGGATACTTAAAAACTAAAGTATCTTTAACTACCAAAAAAGACACTTCAGATACGAATACCGTAGATATGTTTATTCATATTGATAGAGGTGATCGAATTAAAATTAAAAACATCAACTTTATTGGTAATGAAGCACTTTCTAACGGTAAGTTAAGAGGTGTAATGAAAAATACCAAACGAAAATTTTTAGGTCGTTTTTGGAAATCTTCAAAATATATTGAAGATGATTTTAAAGAAGATTTAGAATCAGTACTTGAAAGATATAGCGAATTAGGGTATAGAGATGCTAGAATTTTAGATAATAGATTAGTTTGGAATGATGATAACACTATTAATCTTGAAATAGAATTAGAGGAAGGTAGACAATACAGATTTAGCGATATTCTTTTTGTTGGAAACCAAAAATATACTGATGATTTCCTAAAACGTTACTTAAGAATAGAAAAAGGGGACGTTTACAACGGAAAAGTTCTTAAAGAAAGAATTTCTGGAGATGGAACACCTGATTCACAAGACATTCAGACATTATATCACAATAACGGTTATTTATTCTCTTCTGTAAATGCTGTAGAAACAAGAGTTCAAAATGATTCTATTACTGTAGAAATTAGAATTAGAGAAGATGAACCGGCTACTATTCGAAAAGTTACTGTTGTTGGTAATGATAAAACCAATGATCATGTTATTTATAGAGAACTTCGTGTAAAACCAGGTGATTTATTTAGTAGACAGAATATTATCAGATCTATTCGTGAAATTGGTCAGTTAGGATTCTTTGATACAAATGTAACTCCTGATGTAAAACCTGATTATCAAAATAAGACAGCTGATGTAGAATTTGCGGTTGTTGAAAAAGGAGGAAGCCAAATAGAACTTCAAGGAGGTTTTGGTGGTGGTGCTTTCATCGGTACATTAGGACTTTCATTTAACAACTTCTCTATCCGTAACATTTTTAATAAAGATGCTTACCAACCTCTTCCTATGGGAGATGGACAAAGTTTATCTTTACGATTACAGGCAAGTAGAACCAATAGTACCTATAGTTTATCTTTTTCTGAGCCTTGGTTAGGTGGTAAAAAACCTCAATCTTTACAATTCTCTTTCTTCTACTCAAATCAGTTTCAATTTGATTTTCAAACTAGACAGGTTAATCGTGATAGAAGTTTAGATATTTTTGGAGCAACAGTTGGACTTGGAAAAAGATTACAGTGGCCTGATGATTTCTTCTCACTTTCTCAAAGTATAAGTTATCAAAGAATTGGATTAAACAACTTCCAATACCGAGTTGGGTCTTCTAACGCTATTTTAAGTAATGGGGACTTAAACAACTTAGCATATACTATAGCATTGAGTAGAAACTCAGCTGGACCAAGTTTAATTTTCCCAACTTATGGTTCTGAGTTCAGCATAAGGGCAAAAGCTACTTTACCTTACTCTTTAATTAATGGTAAAGATTTATCAAATAGTTCTGACGGTTTAACTGAAAGTGAGTTTCAAGACTTTTTAGCAGATCGATTTAAGTGGTTAGAATACTATAAATTATCAGCTAAAGGGAAATGGTATACATCTTTAGCTAACAAGTTAGTATTAATGTCTAACTTTGAAATGGGATTTTTAGGATCATATAATGATGATTTAGGATTAACTCCTGTAGAGCGTTATTTTGTTGGTGGTGATGGTATTGCTCAAGGACAATTAGACGGTAGAGAAATTGTAGGTTTACGTGGATATCAAAACCAAAGAATCTCTTCTGCTAATGGAGGATCTATTTACAATAAGTTCCAATTAGAATTACGTTATTCAATTACAGATAAACCAAGTGCATCTATATATACTTTAGGCTTTTTAGAAGCTGGAAATGCTTATGACAATTTTAGTACATTTAATCCGTTTGAGTTAAAACGTTCTGCTGGATTAGGGGTTAGAATTTTTATGCCTGCTTTCGGTTTATTAGGTATAGATTTCGCTCATGGATTTGATCCTCTACCAGGATTTACAGAAAAATCTGGTTGGCAGACGCATTTTATCATTGGAAGACAGTTCTAAAATACTACATTTGCAAGAGTTTGGTTTTTTGGCACGGTTTTTTCTAAATACATTATAAATAATGAAAAAAATTAATTTAACCTTCGTTCTTTTACTTTTTGTAATAAGTATTTGCAGTGCGCAAAGAAATCAAAGGCTTGCTTACATAGACATGGATTACATTTTACAAAGTATTCCACAATATATAGAAGCTCAAAACGCCTTAAATGATAAAGTTGCCAAATGGAGAGCTAATTTAGATAAAGAGGCTAGACAAATTGAAGTAATGAAAACTGATTTGTCTAACGAAAAAGCTATTTTAACTCAAGAGTTAATTGAAGAACGCGAAGAGGATATTGAAGTTAAACAACAAGCACTTAGAAAACTTGAATCATTATACTTTGGACCTGATGGTGATATGTATATCATGAGAAAGAAGTTAATTCAACCTATCCAAGATCAAGTTTATAATGCTATTCAAACAATAGCTTCAAGAAAAAAATATGATTTTGTTTTTGACAAATCAAGTGAGTTGGTGATGTTATATTCTAATAAAAAACACGATATTAGCCCACTAGTTTTAAAACTCATTAAAATAGATGTAAAAAAGCAAGACAAGCGTGATAAGATAGCTGAAAGAAAGAAGCTATTAGATAGCGAAGGAAAATCTGAAGAAGCTAAGGCTAGAGAAGCAAAGAAAGAAGCTTTAAAACAAAAAAGATTAAGTGACCGAGAAGCTAAATTAAAAGCCATTGAAGAAAAAAGGCAAGAGCGCTTAAAGGCTAGAGAAGAAAAAAGAAGATTGTTATTAGAGAAGAAAGAAGCTTTAAAAAAGGCAAGAGAAGAAGCTAAGAAAAAGAAACTTGAAGAGTCATCAGGATCAGAAGAAAAAAAGGAATAAACACAATTTAACAAAATAGAAAAGAGAACAAAAATTTAAATTAAAGTAAACATGAAACATTTAAAGACGTTATTATTAGCTGCAATTTTTACGGTTGGTTTAGGTGGAGTGGTAAATGCACAGAAAACTGCACATATTAATACCGACAAATTACTTGCTGAAATGCCGGAAACTAAGGCATTGAAAGCTGAATTAGAAAAATTACAAAAAACATATAGAGCTGATATTGAAGGTATGTTTAAAGCCTTAGAAGCTAAAGTAAAAAAATACGAAGCTGAAGGAAAGAGTCAAACTCAAGAGACAAATCAAAAGAGAGCTCTTGAAGTTCAACAAGATCGTCAAAAGATAGCTCAAGCTGAGCAAACTATGAATCAAGAGATGGCTAAAAAATACCAAGAAAAAACTAGACCTATTCTTGAAAAAGCTGAAAATGCAATTAAAGCTGTAGCTGCTGAAAAGAATATTGTTTATGTATTAGACGCTGCACCAGGTAAAGGTTTAATCGTTTTTGAAAAAGGTGAAGATATCTTTAATGCTGTAAAAGCTAAATTAGGATTCTAATCTAACGATAGTAAACAATAATAAATATAGAAAATCCTGCTTCTTTGAGGTAGGATTTTTATTTTTGAAGTAATGATGATCTTAGAAGCTGAAAACCCCATAGGTATATTTGATTCTGGTGTTGGAGGAATTTCAATATGGAAAGAAGTTCATAAAGCTTTACCTAATGAACAAACTATCTATTTATCAGATAGCATTAATGCTCCATATGGACAAAAATCCAAGGAAAGAATTACTGAATTATCTATTAAGAATACAGAATATCTATTAAAGAGAAATTGCAAGCTTATTATTGTTGCCTGTAACACTGCTACTACAAACGCAATAAAACATTTAAGAAACTCTTATAACATACCGTTTATTGGCATTGAACCCGCTATAAAACCAGCATCATTACAAACTAAAACAAAAACTGTTGGTATACTTGCAACTAAAGGCACATTAAATAGCGAACTGTTTGAAAAAACATCTTCAAAAATTGATGATAATATCAATATTATAGAACAAGTTGGTGAAGGTTTAGTAGAACTAATAGAAGCGGGTAAAATAGACTCTGAAGAAATGTACCTATTACTCGAGAAATACTTAAACCCAATGCTAGATCAAAATATAGATTGCTTAGTTCTAGGGTGTACTCACTACCCTTTTTTAATACCAGTTATCAAAAGAATTACAAACAACTCTATAAATATAATTGATTCTGGTGAAGCCGTAGCTAGACAAACTAAGAGAATATTATCTCAAGAAGACCTACTAAACACTAATTCATCTCAAATAAATCCAAATATATTTTATACAAATTCTGATAAAAGACTACTACAAACTTTAGTAAAGGATTTTAAAAATATAATAGTTGAAAGGAAAGAGTTTTGATATACATTTTAATTCAGCTACCAAATAAAAATTAATGGGATATAATGCTATCAGCCATTATAAAAGCATTATAAGCATTTAAAACCCTACCTGACTTTGAAAGTTTATCAAAAGGAATAGTTTTGTTTTCTTTTGAAGAAACTTTCACATTGAAGTTATATTTGATTCCTGAATCCATAAGTATGTTTTTCACTTCAGAAGATGTCAATTTTGGATAATATGAATACAACAATGCTCCAATCTTAGCTGTTATTGCAGAAGCTAAAGAAGTACCTGTATCATATTTAAATTTATTATCAGGAAAAGTAGTATATATCTTTTCTGCAGGCGCAAATAGATCTACATTTTTCAAACCGTAATTGCTATATCCATACTTTAAATCTTCATTTATATTGTATGTAGATCCTCCTACTTTCAAAAAATTGGAAACAATTTCTTTTCCATTTTCATCTCTATCATCTGGATAATTAAACTTTTCTATATTATCCATATCATCATTGTCATTTCCTGCTGAAGTTACAATTAAAACATTATGCTTTTCTGCATATTTGATAGCATCATCTATCCACTCTTTGTGTAAAGAAAAATCTTTACCAAAACTCATATTAATAACTTTCGCACCATTATTTACAGCATAATAAATAGCTTGTGCTATATCTTTATCATGTTTAGTACCAAAACCAGAAATACAAAGCGGCATTACTTTAATTTCAGGCGTGTTTTTAGCTATAACGCCTGCTACTATAGTTCCATGAGTAAAAAAGTTAATGTCTGCATTAATTTCAGAATTCCCATAATTAGTGTTAGCCATATCATTAGGGTCATCTCCAGTTACCTTCCGTTCATTATAATTAACATTAAGTTGTTTTGATAGCATATTACTTGCTCTTAACTTTAATCCATCTATATAATCATCAGTGTACCCATTTTTTATGAAACCAGTTGCAATCTTAATATTTAATTGTATAATAGAATCTTTTGCATACAATTTCTTTATACTATCGAGCTTTTGAATTGTAATATTTTCGATTTTGGTTTTATTTTTTAAAATCTCAATAGCCTTGTTTTTCCATATAAAAACATTTTGTGCATATTCTTTTTCTTGAGCCACAGATTTGGTTTTCTCCTTTAATCTTTTTTCAGCTCTTTTATACATCTTAAATTCATTTAAATCAGAAGAATTAATATCATCTTCATCCTTATTCTTGTATTTATCACGAAATGCGCTTACAATTCTAGTGTAATCATAATGATTATATTTATTAGTCTCTTCCTTATCATTACCTGAAAAATTCCACCCCTGAATATCATCTATATGACCATTCTTATCATCATCAAGATTATTATCTAAAATTTCATCATCATTAATCCAAATGTGATCTTTTAAATTCTTGTGATTTATATCAACACCTGTATCGATTAAAGCTACAATGACCTCTTTTCCTGATTTGTTTTTTAAAATAGTATTATATGCCCTTTCTAAACTAATCCCAGGTATAGAATCAAGTAAAATATCTTTATGACTCCAATCTTTAACTTTTTCTTCCTTTACTACTTGTGATAGAGGTATATTTTGATCTTCTATAGATATGTACTTACTATTATTACAGCTTGATAATAAAATCAATACTATAATATATATATGATTAATGGATATTTGGGAAGTAAACATATTTTAAACTTATTAAAATTGTAAAAATGCAAAGAATATGAACCATATCTTTGCATTATTAAAAAGCATTTATATAATTTATCTTATTATAACTGCACTTACTTTACCATTTCCTCCACCACCACCTGCTTGAGATGGTGTAACCCATTTACTAGATGACTCCACACATATACTTGGTCCAGTTTCTGAATCATCATCTCCACCTCTAACTGCATGTAAGTTTGATAAAGCAGATACTCTAAAGTTGTCTAATTTTAATGTTTTCATGATATGGTTTTTTGATTAGTGAGTAATTAAATTTTAGTCAATCCAAAATTACGAATGAAACTCAACTAAAAGCTTACCATTTTATAAATGCTTGTCTTGATTCATGAATAACACTATATAAAACACTAATAAACAAACAATTAACAAGTTAACTCTTTTCTATATTTTCTATAAAATAAGAGGGTTTAATCCCTGTTTTTTTATAAAAAGATTTGGAAAAAGACTCTGAAGATTTAAAACCAATCTCTCTAGCCAGTGCTCTAATCGTAAATTTTCGATACGTTTTATTTGTTTGTAATTCGTCAATTACATAGTCTATTCTTAAATAATTAATATAAGTAGTAAAGTTTTGTTTTTTATAATGATTAATTACTTTGGATAAATAGTTAGCATTCGTTTTAAAATTTTTTGCTAGTTCTTGAATATTCACATTTGTATTCAGATATCCTTTTTCTGCTTCAAACTTATCTAAGCACTTAAAAATTTCATTTACAATATCCTCTGGAACATTAATAGTTTTTTTAACTTTTTCATTAATTTTTGGATCATTTTTTTGATCTTGTTCTACTACTTTTTGTTTTTGTATATTTATTTTACTTTGTTCTATAATTGCTTCGAAACGCTCTTTATACTTCTTTTTCTTAACCGATTGTAGATATAATAAAATTGATACCACCATAAGAACAAAAACGATTAATAAAATAATTTTTTTATTGATAGTATTTTTACTTTCAAGTTCGTTAATAACTGCTTCTTTTTCTGCTACAATCTTTGGAATATCATACTTCTTAATTAATTTGTTTGTAAGGTAACTTTCATTAGTTGTAATTATACTATCTAGTTTAATTAAGTTATTTAAAAAATATAACTGTTGATTTAAATTTTTAGTTTCTTTAGAGTAATTAATAAGTAATTCATAGGAATCTCTTAATCTTGGTAATAAGTCATTTGTTTTTTGAAAAATAGTATCAATGATTTTAAAATTGTTGATAGCTTCTTCTTTTTCATTTACATTCATTTGACTTTTTCCCAAAAAATAAAGACTCTCCGATAAGTTAGATTTATTATTTATTTTTTTGAAGTAATCCCTAGCTTTACTCAAACTTTGAATAGCACTTCCATAATTTTTTAAATAGTACTGTGTAGTACCATCATTTAATAAAAGAAGATGTAACTCATTTGTTGAATTAGTTTTACGAGCTAACTCTAAACCTATTTTATTATAATATAATGCAGAATCTAATACCTGTGTGTTATTATATGCGTTGGCTAAAGCATATAATGCTTGTAAATGAATTGCCGATGGAAACTTTGAAATATTATTTTTTACAAATACAAAATTTTCTCTGTGAATATTTAAAGCTGCTATAGAATCTTTTGTTCTATCCCTAACTTTACCAATAAAACAATTACTGTTATAAATTAAGAATTTATTATCTGTTTTTTCTGCTGTTGATTTAGCTTTTAAATAATAATCTAAAGCTGTATTAAAATCTTTTTTTCTGTAATAGAAGTCACCTTGGGATATATAAATTGCAGTCGGGTAAGTCTCATCTTGATAGTACTTTGTAAGATCAAGAATACTGTCATAATATTGTAAACGCTTCTTCTCTTTACATAGTAAGGCATTTAAATAATATCCAGTCAATATTTTTGTAGTATCTCTATCACCCAGAGCCTTTCTCAAATACGCTTGGGCATAATTATAAGTATTTTCTAGTTTATCGCCACTATTGTATAAATCAAAAAGCTTATCATATGATCTCTGCAGAAGCGAATCAGGAACTTTTTGAGCATTACAAAATGTAACTATGATTAAAAAGAAAAATAACAATCGTATTTTATTCATTTCTGGCTATTTTAGATTTATAGTAACGATATAGTACATCATATATTAACATTTCATGTAACCGTTGTTTTGAACGAAAACTTCTATTTATTGTCATATGGATAAAACTTGTTATTAATTCATCCATATGAACTGATAATTCTTTATTCATATTCATCATAACAAATTCATCAATTATAGGTCTATAATTTACGTTTCTACCATCAATAGATTTCAATGCAGGTAAATTAAAATCATTTTTACTGAAATTCAGAATACTAGATACTTTAGGCTCTAATCTTCTAAATTTTTTATCTAATTGCTTATTCAAAGTCTTTTCTATATTAAACTCTTTTCTGAAAGAATTTCTTACTTGAGTTATTAAATTAAGTTTTTTATGTTCATCTATTTCAAAAAAAGTTAAAGTATCATTAACTGCTTTTAATATGTACATAAAATAGTCTTCAGAGTCAAGGTTATATCTTATGAGATTCAATACCATATCAGTATCGTAAAAAAACATAGATTCTGCCAAATTAATTGTAGTTTCTCCATAACGTTCCAGCTCTCTATTATAGCTGTGCAACTGTATATCCCAAATCTCTCCACTATTAATAAATACTGACAAATCTTTTCTAATACTATTTACTACCAATCCAAAATCTGAGATATCTTTAATTAAAAAACGAACTCTTAAATGTGGTTCTGGATCAGAGTATCTAATGAAAAACCACTTTAGAATTATATTGTTTTCAATTAACTGATCGGTTATATTCTTAAGCACATCTATTAAAATAGTATCTGAAACAGAAATACCACTATAAATTTTATAGTATATCCATTCTTCTCCAATGGTAAAACTTCTTCTAAGCTTCCTAGTTTTCTTTAATTTCAATATCCTTTAGTTTTTTATTATTAAAAAAAGAAACAACAAATTCATTGCAGAAAAAATCTCTATTGTCTGTTACCAGATTAGTATTATGGAATAAGAACTCTTCTAAAACAAAACTTTTTTTATTCTTTACAGTTGCCAATAACATATTTATACAATCTGAATTATGAGTATGAATTAATAAAGTATTATCCCCTTCTACCAATTGAACATATTTTGGTAATTCAAGAGTTTTTCCCCAATCTAGAAACTCTTTAAATACATCATCTTTATTTGACAATTTATACAAATGCTGTATTTCTAAAATATTAATTATCCATTTAGCTTTAGAAAAAATAATATTCTGAAAAGTTACTCTTGGCAGAAATGAAAAACTATTAAATAAACTATGCCATTTAAAGCAAACTCCTTCTCTTTTCTTTTCTAATTGAATATCACATAAAAATCGATACAAAGGTAGAGATTGCGAGCTAGGTACATGCGCATTTGTAAGTCTTGGTAAAATTTGGCAATTAAATTTTTTAGATCTTAGTATGATTTCTTCTCCATGCATAGAAATCATAATATCGTTTATATCTATTTGTCTTTTCGAAGATAATATTGATTTCCCTAAATAAGGAATTTCATAAGATCTTTGTGTAGGACGATAGATAAAATTACCCGCTTTAGACTGAGGTAAGTGAACTATATCTGCTATGATTTTTTCTTGATTTATGGATTCTTCCAATGAAAGTATTTGCGAAACATGATTGTCTATGGAGCTGTCCAAATGACTAAATCTTGAAATTAAATTTGCCGCACTACTTCCACCTATCATGTTACAAAAAATTTGACTACCACTTTCCAAATTTACTATTTCAATTACAGTGGATATAGTATCTGGAAGATCATCCCATTTTGACTCAAAATCTTTGAAATCATCATGAGTTAATTCTATTATTTTAGATCCATTTTTTAAAGTAAATAACACCTTTTTTAATAATATCTCATCAACCTCTGTCCATATAATACTTTTATATAGCTTTTTGGGCTGAGTTAATTTTAAATCATCTAATAAAGGAGTTATGGTATCTTTAGCCATATCATACCCTAGTCCTAATTCAGTATCTAAAACATAACTAAGAGCTACCTCTTGACTTTCAAAGCGCTTTTTAAATATTCTTTTAAAATTAGCTAATCGTTCAATTTCATAAGGTAAAGACATTTTATTTAAAATTACCATAGCTTTTTTTAGTTGATGTACTATTGACTTATCCAACACATTACTTTGCAATGTTGCCATGACATCTGTTTGGAAAAAAGATTTATGATTAGATAAACTATCTTTATTCTTTAATTGCTCGATTAATAGGTTATAATCTATTTTCGTATTGCTAAAATTTTCATCTAAATTAAGTAGTGATTTCTGATATTGCTGTAATCTATTAATAATATTGGAATCGATATGTCTTAATTTTAGTATATCTATCAGATGATCTAAACTGTTTTTTCCTGTAAGATTTATTCCTAGTTCTGGTACTAAAATTTGGCAGTCTACAAGAGCACTTATATATTCTTTCGCTTCTGTCTTGGTTATGTTATCCTTAACAATTAACGTTATTAATTCATCTATGCTTTTGCCTTTTTTAGCTTCTTCTATAATCGCCTCTAAATATTCTGTTTTTACAGCACCATCTAAATTATAAATACGTTTTCCATTTTGAATTTCATATGAAATATATCTAAATTGATTACTTAATGCGTATAAACTATTATTAGTATAAAATTTTATTTTTTCTTTAACTTCTTCATTTTGCAGTAAATTTCTGCATAGTTCATCAAGTACATCCATGCTTAAACGTGTAACCCGTTTATACATCTTGCTGGTTTCAAACTGAATCTCAGTTTTATCAGAAAAACTACCAACACTACAATTTGTAAATAGTCCAAAAGGAGTACATCTACTACAAGTTCTAGTAATATATTTAAGAATCGAATTTCTTATACGCTGTTTTTTCTTAGAGTCTTTTATATCATTATTAATATATCTTTCAAAAATTGTGAAAAATTCAGGTGATGCTAAGTAGATAGCTTCTTTAAATATGCTTGAAGTAATAAATGAATTAAAAGATAATTCATCTATCATATCAAATTTAGTAAGCTTATTATAACTATTCAATGAAAACATCGGTGTTCTTAAAATATAATTACTAAAAACTTGATACGGATTTTTGTGCATTCTTATCAATTTGACAACAAAAATACTTAATAGTCTTCAAATTCTAAACCAAACAAACAAAGCTTTGAAAATCAACAAATAAAACACCTTCATTCATGAATACAGAGTCTGAATTCGTGAATACAGAGTCGCTATTCATGAATGGAGATATAGACTTCTTGTGAACACTAAAAACCGCCTATATATTTGCCAGTGTAAATGATGCAGTAGCAGTTGAATAACTCAACTTATTATACTAAAAATCAAAAAATAAATTTAGAATAATACTTATACACTTCTATTCATCATTTCATGATTTTAAGAATAAAATCTAACTGTTGCAACAAAAGGGAGGGAAGCTGAAAAACCTTAAAAAAAGAGTAAGCACAACTTTAAAAATTTAAAAAAATGAAAAAATTATTTTTATTAGGAGCATTCGTTTTTGCTACAAACATCTTCGCAATCAACACTGAAAATGGATTAGTTAACAAGATTGATACAGAATCTATCGAAGATTTTAAATCATGTCCAGTCACTATTAAAGGTACTTATGATGGGAAAGAAGTAGATTTAGTAGTAACTGTTGAGGCTGACGACTGTGCTAAAGCAGCTGGTACAATGCTTAAGGAAGTTATGAAACAATAATTATTTCAACCATGAAAAAACTAGCCTTAATTTTAGCAGTTTCGTTATTTTCTTTTCAAGGGTTTAGCGACAACAAGATTAAAAATACTGAATCAGAATTTAACTTATCAGAAGATTCTACAGAGTTCAGAGACTGCACAATTCATGTAGAGGGAACTACTGACGATGGAAAAGAATATAATTTAGATATTACTATTACTGATGTTAGTTGGCTTAAGTGTCAAGCAATTAAATTATTAGTTGAGTAACCTTAATTATTTTAACTACAAGAGGTCGAAACTTTTCGACCTCTTTTAAAATACCACAATCATGAAAAATAAATATTTCTTTTTAGCGATAATACTTCTATTATCATCTACTATTTTCGGCCAAAAGAAAACCTACTTAAGGGCAAACTATACGTATTCTAATTTTGGTTTAAAAGAATTTTATAATATAGAATTAGAAGTTTTAGGGAAAGAATCTCTTTCTACATTTAAACGCATGGATTCTACTGAAACTTCTGCTCATATGGATGATACAGGAGTTGGAAGATTCACCAAAGTTGTAAAAGATAGTATTGGAAAAAAATATTATAAAAATTTAACTACAAAGGAAATTGTATTTAGAGATTTTGCGACTAAAAACGGTAATTTTTTACCATACATAGTTAAGGAAGATCTACCTGCAATGAACTGGGAACTTCGTTCTGAGGAAAAAAAATTCGGCAACTATACTTGTAAAAAAGCAGAACTAAAATTTAGAGGAAGAGAATTTGAAGTATGGTATACTTCTGAAATACCAACAATACATGGACCTTGGAAATTCCATGGACTACCTGGTTTAATAGTGCAAATAGAGTCAAAAGATACAAATATTAAGTTCTCATTAAGCAGTATAGCTACTAAAAACAGTACTTCTGTTGAGTTAAAAATTCCTAGTAATGGAAAAGAAATTTCTTTTAAAGAATATGCTAGCTATAAAAACAATTCAACAGATGAGTTATTAAAAAAGCTATATGCTAAACTACCTAGAGGAGCTAGAATAACAGTAAATTCAGTAACTGATCATAATATTGAAAAAACATTTGAATAATTATTCAATATAGAAGATGGGAAAAAAGGTAGGTTTTTTAATATTCATTTTTTTATACTCCATTGGAGTTTCTGTAGGGCAAACTATTAGCGGGAAAATTGTTGACGCTGAAAAAAAGCCAATACCTTTTGTTAATGTTGTAGCTAAGAAAGATAGTTTAAGTAATAAAATAATTGCATTCACCTATACAGACATTGATGGATCTTATCTTTTAAATGTTTCTAATCAAAAAAGTTTTGTGATAAACTATTCTTCTTTAGGATATCAGGATCAGAAAATAGACATTAAAAAGTTTGATAAAAACTTAATTGTAAATCTGAATTTAACAGAAAAGAAACTTGAATTACAAGAAGTTGTGATCAAAGCAAATAAGTCTATAAAAGTGAAAAAGGATACTGTTACGTTTAATGTTAAATCTTTTTTAAGAGGTAATGAACAAGTAGTTGAAGATGTTTTGAAAAATTTACCAGGAGTTGAAGTTGATGCGGATGGCACAATTAGAGTGGGAAATAAAGAAATAGAAAAAGTAATGGTTGAAGGCGATGATTTTTTTGAAAAAGGGTATAAACTATTAACAAAGAATATGCCCAATGATCCTATCAAAAAAGTAGAATTATTAAAAAATTACTCTAAAAACAAACATTTAAAAGGAATAGAAAATAGCAAAAAAGTTGCCTTAAATTTAATCTTAAATGAAAAGGCTAAAAGAATATGGTTTGGTAATTCGGCATTAGGATATGGTTTAGGTTCTGAAAATATTTATACTATGAAAGGAAACTTAATGAACTTTGGGAAAAAAAATAAATATTATTTCTTAACTAATCTTAATAATACTGGTACAGATGTAATTGGAGAAATTGAACATCTAATTAGACCTTACAGAATGAATGAA
The DNA here is from genome assembly GCF_001936575.1 of Tenacibaculum agarivorans. GTDB lineage: Bacteria > Bacteroidota > Bacteroidia > Flavobacteriales > Flavobacteriaceae > Polaribacter > Polaribacter agarivorans. The sequence continues at coordinate 78,426 of NZ_MSMP01000008.1, read as the reverse complement.
GTTTCTAGTTTAGGAGATGAACAAACTACAGGTTCTTTAGTATCTTTAGACGCTTTTGTTCCAAAGTTTAAAGAAACTAGAACTAATTTTAATAATGCCGAATTGCTTTCATTAAACGCAATTTTTAATCCATCAAAAAAATTAAAGATTAAGTCATTAGTTTTTTTAAATTCAGATGAAAATAACTTTTTCAGGAATTCAATTGAAAACTATCAAGTTCGTAATACTGACTTTATGAATACAGAAAGTTATTTTTTAAGAAAAAAGAAAAAAATAGCTTTTGGAAGGTTTGACCTAAATTATGATTTTTCAAAAACAAAAACGCTAGAGTTAACCTCAAAATTTAATTATCGTAATTATACTGAAAGTAGTAATTTAGTTTTTAATAATGAAGGCATTGACGAATTTCTACAAGGCAAGAACACTTTTTTTGATCAAAAAATTGTTTACACTAACAAATTAAATAAAAGAAAAGTCTTTTTATTAACGGGTAGATACATTTTTGATAAATCACCTCAAAACTACTTGGTAGATTTTAACTCTTTTTTATTCGAAGATTTATTTCCTAACACAAATGCTAATGCTGCTTCTCAGTTAATTGAAAATACTATGAATTTTATTGCTTTTGAAGGGCATTTTCTTAATAGAAAAAAAGGTGGTAATTTATTAGAGTTAAGATTTGGAAATTCTTTAAGACAGGATGTTTTGAATTCTGATTTATTATTAAAACAGAATCTAAATGTAGAAATTGCCCCAAACGAGTATTCTAACGATTTAACTTATTTTACTAATGATACTTTTATTAAAGGTAAGTATTTACTAAAGTTTAATAAACTCGCTCTAATGGGGAACTTAGGAGTTCACGTATTATATAATCGTTTTAATACAGAAAACAACTCAAATGAGGAAGTTCCTATATTTTTTAATCCTGAATTTGAATTCAAATGGAATATTGGAGAAAAGAATGAATTAACAATGGGAGCTTCTATAAATAGAACCAATGCGAATGTTTTAGATGTATATAATAATTACGTTTTAACAGGATATCAGAATTTTAATAGAGGAACTGGTACTTTTAATCAAACTAATGCTTCTAGTTTTAATTTAAATCATCAATTTGGGGACTGGGGAGGAAAGTTTTTTGCTAATACAATTATATTTTACAATAAGTATCATGATTTCTTTTCTACTAATACACAATTAACACAAAATTATACTCAATCAAGTAAAATTCTAATTGAAGATAAGAGTCTATTAGGTATTTCTTCAAATTTAAACAGATTTGTCAATAGCTTATCTTCTAACATAAAATTAGTTTTAGGTTATTCTAGTTCTAATTATAAAAATATTATTAACGACTCAAACCTAAGGGAAGTAAAAACAGATAATTATAGCTATGGTGTAGAAATGCGATCAGGTTTTAATAGTATGTTTAATTATCACTTGGGAACTAAATGGACCACCAATTCTATAGCTACTACTTTTAACCAATCTTATACAAACAATAATACATTTTTAGACTTATCTTTTATTTTTAATGATACATTCAATTTTGATATCCAAACAGAACGTTATTCTTTCGGCAATTTAAATCCAAAAAATAGTGTCTATTATTTTGCAGATTTTAGTGCTGAATATAAAATTAAATCACCTAAAATCAGTATCTCTCTTGTAGGTAAAAACCTATTTAATACTGATACTTTTCAAGAATTTACAATAAATGACAATGGTAGTTCTATAACTGATTATAGATTATTATCAAGATATGTAATGCTTACATTAAAGTATCAATTTTAACTTGAAAGACTTTCTAAAAGTATGATTTAAAATTGAATAATTTCCTTTTTTAGATTCTGAATCATACTTTTAGAAGACTTTTTTAGCCTCTACTTAGTATACGGTTTCCAAGTAAATAATTCTTTAATTAAAAAGATATTAGCAATGGCCATAGTCGCTAAAACTAATATTTCAGATACGTTTGTAATTTCATAGATTAAGGCTGTTATAAAATGATATATATTAAATAAACCAACTAAAATTGCCCAAACTAAAGAAACCCATTTAAACCAGTTTTTTGAGAGTTGAATAGTTAGCACTGCAAATAAAAAAGCTACCCCTTCTAATTGAATTCTCCATTGATGCGCCCATCCTGGTATTTCTCCGTTTGAACCTTCTATAAGTAATGATTCTTTAAAGTAAACGTCTGCTATTCCATATACATGATGTATGATAAACCCTATTACAAGTATAACCCACAACATTATAATTTTTGTTCTCATAGGTATGTGATTCTTATCTTTAATTATTAAGTTTTTATGTATTGATTCTTCTAAATTGTTTACGTTTTTATAATCGATAGGATATTTTGAAAATGCACTTTGTTCTTTCACCTTTTCTGAGACCTTTGTATACACTACTAAACTTGTTATTCCAATACACAACCAAAGTATATCTATAGTTAGCATATCAGACTGTCCATTCTCTATTGATTTCCATATCCACTGGTTAGATACAACTCCGTTTACTATTGGAATTAGCAATCCTACTAATCCACCTATTAGTAGACTCTGTTTATTAATCTTATAATTATCTCTTTTATAACGGAAATAAATAATGAAAATTAACCAAGACAAGAAATAGAAATAATATATAAACGACTGTTTATTCTGAAAATAACCATGAAAGATTTTGCTAAAAAGGAATGAAATTGCAGTTACTGGTAGCATTGATAAACAAATAGCTAAATAAATATGTCCAACATTGGCTGTGAACAACCGCTGTTGAATAGTCATACTTTTTTTATTTCTAGACTCTATCCACAATAATACTCCAGACAGTATAACAAAGCAGGTAATTAAAGCTAAAATAAAGTAGATGATTTTTACAATCACCCCTCCGAAATTTCCAAAATGTAGTCGAGTTAATACCCCTTGTATATCTTCAACATAATTTAATTTTTCAGGATTTTTTACTGCATTTATCTTTCCATTTTCGTAATCGAATACTATTCTTCCTACTCCTACAAACCTATCCTTATCATTTAGCTCGCCTTGAAGAATATATTTCATATTACTTCCTCTGTAGTTCCTTATGTAGGCATTAGAAAATTGGAAATCATTCCAAAAACTATCTGACTCTTTTATAAAACTGTTGAAACTTGGTAGTTCTGTATCTATTTTTTCAACCCAAGCATATGTTTTTCGCTCTGGACGAATATTTTCTATTAACTTTTGTTGATCTCCATTATAAAGAAAATTAGCAGGAAGTAATACTAAAATTGAAAGACAAAAGTAAGCTCCAGTTACTGCAAAAATAAATTGAAATGGTAATCCTATAATACCTAAAGCAGTATGTGCTTCAGACCAAACCCTTTTTAAAGCATTCTTCGGATTAAAATGATAAAAATTAGTTATTATTTTTTTCCAATGTACAATAACTCCAGTTACTATTGCGAACAGAAAAAATATAGCTACAAAACCCGCTAAATAAATTCCGATAGTAGGAATTTGATGAAAAAAATGGAGTCGATATAAGAACTCCCCTATTCCATAATATTCATGATACTGTTTTCTTTCTTCTGTTTGGATGTTTAAAGAGAAAAACTGAGGTTGCTTACTTCTCTCAGAAGCCGTGGTATCCTGACTAGGCAACAGATATACATATAGTTCATCTTCATTTTTGCCAAGACCAATTTCTAAATCTCTACCGATTAAATCAAAATCTTTATCTAATTTTTCAAATAACTGATCAAAGTTAACATCTTTTCTATTGATATGGTTTACAGACTTGCCTTCTTCCCAAATCTTAATTTCATCTTTAAACAAAGCAAAAGCTCCTGCAAAGAAAATAATATATAAGGCAAAACTAATAACAATTCCGCTTACTGTATGTGTATTAAAAAACACATTATAATTCCGCTTACTCATTAAATAAAGGGATTTTTTGAATTACCTAATTCATAAATTATATATAAAATCAGTATCAATATCATATACATTCCCCAAGCTTTCCAACCATTTTTAAATAAAAAGGGAAAGATTAACAAGGCTCCCCAAACAATAAAAACTGTAAAAATAGAAGTGATTAAAATCTCTTTAGGGTAAGGAAACCATAATGGTAAGCACATATGCAAAAGTGCTGTGACTATATACCCACCTAAAATTCCTGCTGAGACCTTTGCAAATTGTTGCCAAGGAGATTTATTTAAATATTTTGGATTAGCTGGCATAATTTAAAATTAATTCTGTTAGTATTAACAATACTAAAAAGCTGAAAACATAAACTGTTTTTATCAATTGTAAAGGATATAGAGTTACTAACAAACTTATCACTATGGTAATCATGAATAGCCATATAAATACACCTGAGGTTACTCCATTACATAGAATTGATACCAGCAATGCGGCAATAAGCAATGATCCTCCTACTATTTTTTTATACGCAAAGGATTTATTTAGCAATACATCTAAAAACGTTTTTTTAGATACTACAACTTTTTCTGAGGTACTATACCTTAAAAAAGTTCCTATTACTGTTAGTAAAAGTAAAACACTAATCATTTCATAATTATTAACCACAAAACTCCAAACCAAAATAGTTTAGAGTTTTGTTATAAAAAGGATTAAACTGATACACAACTATACACTAAAACTTATAGGTTAGAGTTCCAAAGTAAGCTCTTGGTTGTTGAGGAGTAACAGTGCTCCAGCCTTTGTAATACTCCTCGTTAGTTAAATTATTTACATTAAAACTTACTCTAAATTTTGCATGGTCATAATACAATCCTGCATTAAAAACCGTATATGCTGGTAATATAAACTCTCCTACATTAGGATATCCTTCCATGGTATTGTAATCGCTAGAACCGTTGAATCCTGCTGTAATTCCTAAGTTTTTAATCGTTCCTTCTTGGAATCTATAATCTGCCCAAAAGTTATAGGTAAACTCAGCTCCTGCTTCTCCAAATCTTTCACCAACTAGTAATGGGTTTGATGTTGACTCTACTATTTCTGAATCATTATATGCAATACCTCCTCTAAGGTTTAAACCATCAACTGGGTACGCATTAAAGTCTAATTCAACCCCTTGACTTTTTATTTCACCATCTTGTTGTTTTCCTGGTCCAAAACCTATGATTTTATTACTCACAGTAATATTATAATAACTCAGTGTTGCTTCTAGTTTATTACTAAATAAATTTGTTTTTACTCCACCTTCAAATTGATCTGCATTTTCTAAATCGAAAGAACGTAATTGTAAACCTGCTGTTGGATCTGTTAAACTTACTGGTGCTAATTCAGGATTTACATAATTAAATCCATTTTGATAATTCGCAAAAACAGAAACCTTGTTTAAAATAGGTTGATATACTACCCCTACTTTTGGTGAAAATGTTGATTTAGTATATTCAGTAGCATCGTCTACATCTGTATTTTTATCTCCTTGATAGTCGAATCGATCATATCTAATTCCTGCCATTACAGATAACTCAGGTAAAATATTAACAACATCAGAAACATAAGCACTTAATACATTTTGATTTACATTGATATCTGAATTTGGCACACCAGTTAATGCTAAATTAACACTATTAGCATTTGTTGGTAATCCTTGTAAAAGTTGTCCTTGAGCTGTTATAGCATTTAAAGTTCTAAACTCTGAGCTTTTATCTATATTTTGAGTTTCTAAATAATCTACTCCTACTAATAATCTATTACGTACTTCTCCTATTTTAAAGTCTCCTGTAAAGTTTTGTTGGATATCGAACGAGTTTGTTTCTGCATCTGATCTTTGCGCAAAAACACTGAAGAAAGGTGTTGGTGCTGGTGCAGCTGGATTAGTTGTAAAATCTGCAAAGTTCCATAAGAATGTATAAATACCTTTAGACTCAGCTCTACCACCAGAAACTATAGTTTGAGAAGACCAGTTGTCTGTAATTTTATAAGCAATTTCTCCTCTATAATTTTGTGTAGGATTTTTTATTAGAATACTATTATCTGTTAATGATAAATTTGGATCATAATTTAACTGCTCTAAATTATTAAATGCTAATGGCACAGATCTATTAAAGAATAAGAATACTGGATTTGTTTGCTTATTTCCTGAAACTTCATAATTGAAGTTTAAAGTTAATTTATCATTTACTTGGTAAGAAATTGCTGGTGCCATAAATACCGATTCTCTTAAACCTGCATCTTGAAAACTATCTTCTGATTGGAAACCTGCATTAAATCGTATTGAAAATTTTTCACTAGCATCGGTAGTGTTTACATCTAAAGCTAATTTCTTAAATCCAAAAGATCCGCCTCCTAGAGATATAGTACCGCCAGTACCTTTGTAAGGTTTTTTAGTTACAATGTTAATTAAACCTCCATAAGATGTTATAGTACTACCGAATAAAGTTGCTGAAGGTCCTTTTATTACTTCTACTCTTTCTACGTTAAGCGGATTAATGAATCCGTTAGTTATACCTGGCATCCCATTTACCAATTGAGGCTGTGTTGCAAATCCTCTTATAGAATAAAAACCTGCACCATCTCCTGCTCTACCTGTTGACTGCCATAATTTATCTACTCCTACTGCATTTTTTAATGCATCTTCAAAATTATTAACGTTTTGAGAGATTAATAATTGATTAGTTATAGTGCTATATACCTGAGAATTTTCAATATTTTTTAAAGGTAATTTAGCTACATAAGCCGTCTTTTTTCTTGAAAACTTATTTTTCAAATTGGTAATCGCTACTTCTTCTAAAAGCTCATTCCCCTCATATAAAACTACTGTTGTATCATTTTGTAAATCCGCAATTGTAATGACTTTTGTTTTAAATCCTAAGAAAGAGAAAATTAACTCCTTGTCATTTGAAGTTGTTTCAATTTTGAATTTCCCTTCGATATCGGTTATTACTTCTTTGTCTGAATTTTTTATTGAGACCCTTACCCCCGGAATAGGCTCATTGTTATTATCTACAACTTTTCCATTTAGCTGAGCATAACTTATAACACTGCACATCGACAGTAAAATTAAAAGTATAAATTTTTTCATTTATTTTTATTTAGACTTATTAAATATTATTTTCGCAACAGATGTATACTGTTCCCCTGAAGTTGCAAAATTTATTTAGAATTATTTTAAATAGAATATTCTGTCCGCAAAAGTATCAACTGAATGCCTCTAATAAATGACGTATGTGGGAAAAAAAATGACGAACTATGCAAACTATCAACATACAAGTTGGTTCAGATAATCAACAGATTTTAAATGATCTCCTTGTTACAAAAGTGAAAAATCAAAATTGTGGTTTAACTACTGAGCATTATTCCATTAAAAACTCTTTTGGAACAGGCGAAATTTTTTGTTGGAATTTTGATGGCTTAATGCTTATAAAAAGAGAAGTAGAGTTTCATCATGATATTAAAATTAATGGCTTTTTTGAAAAAGATTCATTACTTCTTTCTTTTTTAGTGAAAGGCGAGAAAAAAATCTATGTATCTGAGCCACAGATTGAATTAGTCCAAGAAGAGATGGAAAGCTGTATTACATTTGTTAATACCACTAACGGCTATATTTTCTATCCTAGAAAAACACTAATACATGAAATTATCATTAAAATATCTGATACATTCATACAAAAACATCAGTTAGCCAACTCTTTTCCTATTTACAAGAATTTTTCAATTGAAAACTTAAAAGAAAACTTTTCTAATCATTTAGATTATAAGACACAATCGATTATCAATGAAATACTTTCTGATGATAAAAAAGGTTTATTAAAACGTCTTTTTTTAGAATCTAAAGTATTGGAGTTACTCATGCTTCAGTTTGAAAATGAAAAAAAAGGTATGAATAACTCAACCGTAGTAAAGAAAATTTATTTAGCCAAAGACCTTATTAAAAACAACTTGGATGTACAGTTTTCAATTCATGAGCTTTCTAGAAAAGTATACTTGAATGAATTTCAATTGAAAAAAGAGTTTAAGAATAATTTTGGAGTCACCATTTTTGAATTTGCATCTCATGAACGAATGATAGCTGCCAAAGACTTATTATTAACGAGTTCAAAACCTATTTATGAAATAGCAGAATTAGTAGGCTATAAAAATCCTACACATTTTACAGCTGCTTTTAAAAAAACTGAAGGTATTACTCCAAAAAAATTCAGAAAAGAGAACTTATAAGTTATACAGGAACATCTTTAAGTGATTTTTGCTTGTGTTTTTGATTTTTAAATGAAATTTGATCTATAATTTTTTGAATTCCAAACGTTATTACGGTAAATACAATCATTAATGGAATTACTCCTTTAGTTGTTTGATTATGATATCCGAAAATTCCCATACCCCAACAAATAACTACCCATTGGATGATGTAGATAGATGTAATTTTTTGACTACAGTAATAAAAAAAGTCTAATACTTTATTTCCTTTATACTTTTTTACTAGATAGTAACACAAAGTAAAAGACATTAAATTCCATCCCAATAAATAGATAAATCCACCGATACCTAGATGAAAATAATCTCGCATATGAAAATCATAATTCATATAACATAATACTACTCCAATAATTGTTAGTGGCAAACCAAAGTGAAACATTCGTAAAAATATCATTCTAATATCCCTTTTCACTTCTTTGAACCAATATCCAAAAAACATTCCCACTAAAATGAATCCAATCCATGGAAAGACAGGAAAATACACATTCCATTGATTACCCCAAAGTAAATCTAATATATAATCTACACCAGATATTCCTAATCTAAAACCTCTAATAAATTCTACTAAAACTAATACTGCAATAGCAATATAAATTGGTATCCATTTATTAAACTTTTTCACTAGTTTATCTACTATACCCATAAATAATAAACACATTCCTGCAAATTGTAGAATATCACCGGTAAGTATCATATATACCATGTTATTAAAAGTAGGTGGTGATGTCCATCCATAAGCTTCTATAAAGCTATCAGGAATTAAGCCTAAAAATAACGGTACTATAAATTTTAAAAAGTTCATCACATATCCTGCTCCAAGTAATAATAAACCTCGCTTTATTGAACTTTTTATGGTATGCTTATTAGAAAGTGCATAGGAAAACCCCATTGAAATAATAAAAATACCTGCCCATTTTCCAAAAAAATGAACTATAAGTCCTAACCAATCAGTCTCTTGTGTTTGAGAAGTTCCATAGATTAATAATGTATGTGCCATTGGAATTAGAAATACACCTAAACCTTTTGTTAAATCTAATTCTAGTATTCTTTTAGTTGTTGTTTGATTCATGATTTAGTTTTTTGTCCAACTTAATTTTTTAGATAATGGTTTTCTTCTTCGATTACCTGATTCTATTTCATCTTTTAAATGTCCCATAAAAAAGATTCCAAGAAATCTTTCTCCTTCATCTAATGCTATTCTTTTACCATATTCCATAGTTGCTCCAGCAGTATCCCAATAGCAACCTATATCCAAAGCCGTACAACTTAACCACATATTCTGTACAGCACATGAAATAGCAGCAACTTCTTCCCATTCTGGCAGTTGTGCTCTTTTGCTAGGTTGAAATATTAGCGCTAGTAAAGTGGCATTTTCTGCATACCTTTTAGTTGCTTCATAACGATCATTAGGAAAATCCTCTTCAGAATATAGTCTCCTATAATACTCTGCCATAAACTCTCCTAATTCTTGTTGATGTTTTCCCTGTAACACTACAAAACGCCATGGCTGTGTTAATTTATGTGTTGGCGCCCAAAGTGCATTTGAAACTACGGCTTCAATAGTTTCTTTATCAACTTTTTGATCAGAGAAATCATACGCATATGTCGTTTTTCGTTCTCTGATTAGTTTTGTAATTTCTTCAAAATTCATCTTAACTAAATGCTGAAATGGTATTAGAAATAATGGTTCTTTTTTTAAATTTAGCTATTGGGTTTTCAAGAGTTCCAACAAGTTTTAAGCTCTCAATTGGATCTGCTAGATTCAACATTTGCTTTGTATTTCCCAATTGTAATCTGTTTAAACAACAACGATCAAACTCATCAACAAATAAATCGTATCGCTCATATTTATCTTTGAACTCAGGAAATTCTTCTTGATACTCATAGATACAATCTGCAACTAACTTCCAGAATCGATCTTCAGATAAATTAGCATAACTATCTAATTGTTGTCCTAGAAATCTGAAAAAGCAATCAAAAACATCAGTAAATATGGACAACACCTTCATTTTGTCTGAAGTTTCTGTATATAAACGGTCCACATGCTTTGGAAGTTCCATTTCTTTATTAAATACAATTACTTCTTCAGTAATATCTTTCATTAAAGCATATGTTGGTGTATGGTTTTCCAATACTAAAATTAAATTTTCTCCATGCGGCATAAACACAAACTCATATTTGTAAAAACAATGTAATAATGGTGCTAAATATGCTTTTAAATAGTGTTTTACCCAAGTAGTTGCATTGTATGGAGATGCTTTTATCAAACCAGCTACTAATGAATTTTCTTTAGCGTCTACATGCAATAAAGCAGCCATAGTTAATACGCGTTGATTAGAAGCTATTTTAGTGAAAGGACTTTCTCGCCATAATGCTGATAACATTTTATTGTGTGGATTTGTTTTTCCTAATACTTCGTAATAATGATTATGATACCCCACAGTAGCCACTTCACCTAACATGGTAAAGCCATTAGCATTCAAATACGAATCATTTTCTAATAAATCAGTAATCCATTGAGTAATAGGTGGTGTACTTTGCATATAATAAGGAGAAAGACCACGCATGAATCCCATATTTAGGATAGAAAGTGCTGTTTTGGTATACAGTTTATGTGGATTACTTATATTAAACAAAGTTCTAATAGACTGTTGCGCTGAGAATTTATCTTCACTTTGTCCAACAAGAATAATATTTTTTTGAGCGATATCTGCTGCGAATACATGCACAACTTTATTCGTCCATTGCCATGGATGGACTGGCATTAAAATATAATCGTCTACATTACAATGGTTATTCTCAATTTCTTGTTTAAATGCAGCTATTTTAAAAGGGCCAAGTTCATTTTCTAATAATGATTTATATTCAAAACTTTCAATAGCTGTATATGTTGCATACTTTTTATGAGCTGCAATCCAAAATATATTGAAAGGTTTATTTGTTTCTGGTGCGTATGAATGATAATCATTAATAGTAAAACCGATTCTTCCATTATTAGCTACAAAACAAGGATGTCCTTCAGTCATTGCATGCTCTATTTCTTGAAAACTTTGTAATGCTAATTCAGCAGCTGAAAATTCCTCATTAGTATACTTATATGCTGCTCCAGAAAGTGTACTTGTAATTTCTTCTAAATACGTAGCTAAAAACTCATCAGGAATTCCTAGTTTGCTCTTAAATTCTGTTATGAATTGTAAAGCATCTAGCAGAATTTCATTATCATTTTCATCTGTCTTACTAATACTATCAGCATCTACAAACCAATGATCTAACATAAAAATCTTGGCTTCGAAATGATATACATATTGAAGATCATCGGTTGTAATTGAATACCTGTTACCGCTTACTTTGTTTTCAACGGTTACAGGCTTTAGAATTAACTCATGAGAAAATTCACTAATTGCTTTTTTAATGAGTTGTCTGTTAACATATTCCCAAGAGTCGAGTTGTAGATGCAATATGTTTGTATTTGTCATTTTTATTCTGTTTGTAATTGCGAACGAAGTAAAACGTAGTGAAGCAATCTCATATTCGAGAAACAGATTACTTCTTTTACACTTCGACTTTGTTCAGATCGCGCTAGCAATGATATCTTTTTATTATATATTTTAAATGAGTCACTTAAAATGATTCGTGAATTAATAATTTCTACCCTCCTTTGTCTTGATACAACCTTTCGGCTTCGCTCAAGACAGGATTCGCAAAAATCAAGATTTAGGATAAGAATTTAGTTACTTAAATGTCATTAACCATTCTTAGTATTTTTTTTCGAACAGCGTAATGACATTTTATAAGTTTCCAAATCTTTAAAGTGATGTGTAAAAATCATATCTCGTACAAAAAGCCAAGGAAGCTACTTTATCTGGCAGCTCTATATTTTTTTGATATACAAACCCTGCCTTTTTATTTAAAACATGTATTTTTTCATTATTCATGTCTGGTTCCACCACTACTCTATTCACATACGGTAAACTGAAAAAATACTCCATAACCGTAGAAAATACATGCCATGTGAATTGCGATATTCTTTTTTGTACTGGTGCTACAAGAATGTGCATTCCGTAATCATCATCTTTTGCATCGTAATGTTCTGCTATAATATCTTTATCTGCCTTATAACGCTCCATTAAAAAGATAGGTTGGTCATTTAACATTCCAATAAATGTATGATGATGTGGGTTTTCTTCTATTTCTTGATACTCTGCCTTTACTTCATCAATAGTATGCCCTAACATTCCCCAGTATTTTGCATAGGGTTTGGTTACCCAGCTATACAATAATTCAATATCTGTTTCAATATCAAATGATCGTATACTCATTTCTCCTAAACCTTCAATATTTTTAGTGAAAATTATTTTTGTTGTTGAAATCATAATGATATTTCTAAAGATTTAAACTGAGCTATTGGATTCATTAATTTTCCTGCAAATTGTAATAAAGCAACAGGATCGTCTAAATCAATCATCTGCTTATGATTATTCAATTGTAACCTATTTAAACATGACAATTTAAAATCGCTAGCAAACATATCATAGCGTTCAAATTTATCTGATAATTGTGGAAATTTAGCTTGATACTCTAATACATTTTCCGCCACAAGTTCCCAAAAATGATGTTCTCCATAATTTGCATGCTCATATAGTATTGGCGCTAGAAAACGGAAGAATCCATCAAACATATCTGTAAAAATTGACAATAATTTTACATCTTCAGGCACTGGAGCATACATTCTTTTTAAATGCTCTGGCAATTCAACCTCTGAACTTAAAATACAGGCTTCTTCAGTAATATCTTTCAGTAAAGCATATACAGGAATATTATTTTCTAAAACCATGATTATATTTTCTCCATGTGGCATAAATACTAAGTCATAGTAGTAGAAACAATGTAACATTGGACTCAAATATGTTTTCAAATATTGACGAATCCAATTGTCTACAGATAATCCAGAATCTTTTATTAATTCTGGTAGCAATGCATTACCATGATGATCAATATGGAGTAAAGCTGCCATAGTTATTGGCTTTTGATTATCTTTTACTACTGAATAAGGACTTTCTCTCCATAATGAAGCTAACATTTTATTATAATCGTTGTGTGGTCCAAACTCTTCAAAATATGGATTTACATAACTTATAGATCCTATTTCACTTAACATTCTGAATCCATTTTCTTGGATATAAGGATCGTTATACAACAAATTCTCCAACCAAACTGCCATCTTAGGAGCTGTACCAAGGTAATATAATGGTAAACCTCTCATAAAGCCCATATTTAAAATTGATAAGGCAGATTTGGTGTAGAATTTTTGGGGATCTGTTGTATTGAATAATGTTCTAATAGATTGCTGCGCCAAATATTGATCTGGACTATAACCTAAACAAATTAAATCTCGTTTTGCTACTTCAGGTGCAAAAATATTGGCCAATTTATTGAACCATTGCCATGGATGTATTGGAAGAAATAAATAATCTTTTGGATTACCTCCCTTTTCTTCTATAATTGAGTTAAACTTCTCAATAGTATTGGTATCTAATTCTTGTTGAATTAATTTCTCATAGGGTAACGATTCTAAAGCTGCATATACTGCCTTACTCTTATGTCCTGCTAACCATAATAAAGAAAATGAATTCCCTGCTTCGGGAGCGTAAGATCTATAATCTGTGCTATCAAAACCGATTCTTCCATTGTTAGCTACAAAACCAGGATGTCCTTCGGTCATTGATTGTTCTATCGTTTGAAAATCAGCTGCGGCCAACTCCTCAGCAGTGGGATTACCTTTCGTAATTTTGAATGCACTTCCATATAATGTACTTATGATTTCTTCTAGATAAACAGGCATTTTTTCATCTGCAATACCTAACGCTTTTCTAAATTCTTTAATAAAGAATATAGCATCCAACTCTGTTGATTCACCTTTATTTGTTTTTTGAATAGAATACTCATCAATTACATAGTGATTTAAGGCCATTGGCTTCGCATTAAATTCATATATAATTTCTGCGTTATCTGCCGAAACTTTATAATGTTTATAACCGTTTTCTAGTTCACTAATAGCTTCAGGTTGAATTAACAACTCATGTGAAAACTCACATAATGCTTTTTTGATTAATAATCTATTGGCTTGTTGCCAAACTTTTGGTTGTATATGTTGAGTGGATTGCTGTGGAGATACCACATTATCTAACGTGTTCATCGGAGTTCGTTTTGAAGGTAAAAATGATTGTATTTTTTCTACGTAATTTTCTTTGGTTAAAAATGCTAGTTGTGCTGTTTTATGAGGTAACTCAACAACTTCATCCAGTGTAAAACCAATTCTTTGGCATAGCGCAAACATTTTTTTATTTCGAATATCTGGTTCTACAAGTATTCTATTGATTTTTGAATTTTGGAAGACAAAATCCATTATCGATCGAAACATATACCAAGTAAAATTAGCTACTTTAGGTTGCTTTGGTGGGGCCACAATAATATGTACACCACTATCAGTGGACTTAGCATTGTAATAATTAGTAATGATATCTTGTTTAGGATCGTAACGTTCTAGTACAAAAGCTGGTTCATTATTAAATAGTCCCACATAAACACCATAATGATCTGGCTCTAATAACTTTGTATATTCTTCTTTTACATCTGCTAAAGTTGCGTTCTGCATTTCCCAGAAGACTGCATATTCTTGCGTAACCCAAGTGTGTAAAAACTGACTGTCTTCTTCTACACTAAAAGGACGAATTGAGATTGTTCCAAAACCTTTATATTTTGTGTTAAAGATTATATTTTCATCTTTCATAATTTAGGTTTTAGCTAATTGTTTGTGGGTAACTCTTACTGATTTAAATACAAAGAAGTATAACATCAGTGTTATAATAAATCCTGATAAAGCAATAGTAAATGGTATTTGTAAACCAAAATTATCGACTACTACCCCTACACTTAAAGAAGCTAATAGCACTCCTAAATTTTGAAAAAAATGAATTTTACTATAATCTATAGCATAAGATTCAGGAGTACTTAACTCAAATAATAAAATATCGAATTTTACTACACCTTGGAATATAGCCCAACCGTAAATTATTCTTCCAGTAACTACAAAAATATCTGAAGGAATACCTTGCAAGAAAAGACCAATTAATGCAACACATAAAGCATTAATAATACCTTTATAGCCTTCTTCTGTTTTTCGCCTATTATTAACCCACAACGTAATTAATGCTACAAAACCAGGAATGGCATAGACAGATCCTGAAACAAATTTGGTTTTAAAGGACGAAAAGCTTTCCCAGTATAACGAAAAGAAAGGTCTTATTAAGAAATCACTGAAATATAATATCATTGTTATTAAACCTAGCTTTAAAATGAAGCCTTTAGGTATTAATCTTCTATCTTTTTGTACTTCTTCTGCAACAACTAATCCTGTATCATAAGCATCTTTTTTAAGTACATAAGCACTCATTACCATTTGAATAAAATCTCCGGCTGCCATAATTAGAAAGATATTTCTTGGATCTATAAGATCAACCGTTAACCCACCGATAACTGCTCCTAAAATCCCACCTAAATGCACAACTACTGATAGTAAACCAATGGTTTTTGGATGCTCTTCTTTTGTAATTATTTTAAGTATGTAGGGATATACTAGTAAATAGCTTCCTTTAAAAATAATCATGATAAGAGATACAATCCAGAAATTAAGATATGAATTTGTATACCAACAATACAATGCTAATATTCCTGCTATACACTGTGTATATATTAATATGTTTAGTTCTGCTACTTTTTTAGATATGTATGCCCAAAAAGGGAATGCAATCATTACCATAAAACAAATTGCAGCAAAGTAGTACCCGACTAATTCTGGATCTTTGATTCCAAAACGAAGCTCAAAAAATTGTGGATAAAAAGGATGCAGTAAATAATCACTTACCACTGCAACCAATGTCATTACAATTAAAAAATTTTTAAGTTTCATGCTTTTATTATAAACTTTATTATCACTTCAAATGAAATTCTTCGTAATACTTTTTATCAAGAAATGTTTTGTTTATGAACTGTTCTCGATACGATTTTTATTCCGTTATCACTTTATAAAAATCACTCGAACTGACATTTACTTTTCTAATACTGTCATTGCGAAAAAGTGCAACGGATGAAGCAATCTTTATCTTAAAAAACGAAATTCTCACTCTTAGATCAACAGATTACTTCTTCACTTCACTATCTTTCGTTCATCGTAATGACCGTTTAAATTTGATGTCATCAAAATCCGTTTCACAAAATTTTTGTTGGAAATCTCGAACTGGCATACATGATTTCCTCTTCTTTACTTACTCTAAATTGTTGGAAAGCTATACTGGTTTCAATAGGATAATGCTCAACACCTGTCATTTCTTTAATGATATAAGAATTACGATATGCTGCCATTCCTAAATCTGGTGTAACAAATCCGTGAGTATGTAACTCCGCATTTTGAACAAAAATTTCACTCTTGTTTTTATCAATACTATAGTTTCTAGCGACATCAAAACGCTCCTTATCGTCCCACATTACTCTATTTGAAATTCCTTCTACAAAATCAGGAAGTTGATACGCATATCCCGTAGCTAAAACCAATCCTTCAGTTTCATGTGTAAAGTATTTATCTTGTTCTACTTGGTGTAGATCTAACTGAATTGAATCTTGTTTTAATTCCGTGTTTATTAATTCCGTATTTGTTCTTAAAGACACATTTATTTTATCTTCAGCAACAACCCTTTTAGTATATAAACTTTCATGAATAGCAGCTATTAAATCACTATTTATTCCTTTGTATAAATGTTTTTGATTTTTAATTAAATCATCTCTTTTTTCAGCAGGTAGATCATAGAAATAATCCACATACTCAGGCGATGTCATTTCTAAAGTTAACTTTGAGTATTCTAAAGGAAAAAATCTAGGAGATCTAGTAATCCAATTCAATTCATATCCAATAGTATCTACCTCTTGTAATAAATCATAGAAAATCTCTGCTGCACTTTGTCCACTACCTAATACGGTAATTTTACGCTGTTTTTGTAAGTTTTCCTTATGATCTAAATATTGTGAAGAATGAACAGCTTTTCCTTTTAATTTTTTACATGATTCCGGAATATATGGAGGTGTTCCTGTACCTAAAACTAGTTTTTTTGCTTTATAAATTTTGATTTCACCCGTTTTTGTACACCTTGAGGTTACTATATAGATATTTTCATTTTCATCAAAATTTACATGTGTTACTTCGGTATTAAAGTAAATATTAGACAATTTTTCAATTGCCCATTGACAATATTGATTGTATTCATTTCTAAGTAACAAGAAATTTTCTCTAATGTAAAATGAATACATTCTTCCTTTTTGTTTTATATAATTTAGAAAACTAAAAGGATTAGTAGGATCTGCTAAGGTCACTAAATCTGATAGAAAAGGAACCTGCAAAGTGGTATCTTGTAATAACATACCTGGGTGCCAATTGAATTTTTCTTTTTTATCTAAAAAGATTCCATTAAGGTCTTTAATTGGTTCTGTTAAACAAGCTAAACCCAAATTAAAAGGTCCTACTCCAATGGCTACAAAATCAACTACATTGCTCTGTTTCATAATGCTTCTGTTTTCGGTTGGTATTGTTTTCCTGTTTCTTCAATCATCTTGATAATATTCAACAGGTTATTAATTGTATTTTTAGGGTTTAACAAGGTGAATTTCAAATAAATATTTCCATTCAGTTTTGTGCTTGCTATTGAGGCTTTACCCGATCTGTATAAAAAGCTTTTGATATATAGATTTACATCATCATGAGTCGGTTCATGCTGAGCCTCAGAATTTTTATATCTAAACACTACAGTACTTAACTCAGGCACATGAGCAACTTCAAAATTTGGATTGTTAAGTATATGATGATACACTTGTTTTGCTAACTGATGTACTTCTTCTAGATATGTGGCTATCGTTTTTGTACCTAAAGTTTTTAGGGTTAACCATACTTTTAATGCATCAAAACGTCGAGTAGTTTGCATTGATTTTTCAATTAAATTAGGACGTTCAGGATCTTTATCTTCAATTGGATTTAAATAATCTGCATAGTATGATACGTATTGAAAATGTTGCTTATTTTTAGCTAAGAAAGCACTACAACTCACAGGTTGAAATAAGGTTTTATGAAAATCAACTGTAACAGAATCAGCCATTTCAATACCTTCAAAATAATGTTTGTGTGATTCAGCTAGCACAAAACATCCTCCATAAGCACCATCTATATGCAACCACATGTCTTGTTCTTTAGCTATTTTCCCAATAGTTTCTAAAGGATCAAAACTTCCGTAATCTGTAGTTCCTAATGTAGCTACTACAGCAACAGGAATATTTCCTTCTTGTTTCGTTTTTTCTATGGCTACATATAATGCTTCAGTATCCATTCGCATTTTATCATCCACTTTTACTGGTATTACGGCATCGTATCCCATACCTAGTAATGCTGCGTTTTTCTTTATACTAAAGTGCGACTTTTCTGAACAGAATATTCTGAACTTACTGATCTCATCTGACCAACCATTTTGTTTTATATTTATCCCAAAATGTTCATATGCGTAATGATCTCGCGCCATTAATAGCGCCATGAAATTAGATTGCGTACCTCCACTTGTAAAAACACCATCCGAATTTTTATCGAAACTATATTCATTGCAAATCCAACGAATTACTTCTTGTTCTATAAATGTTGCAGATGTGCTTTGATCCCAAGTCTCTACCGCTGTATTTATGGTAGTAGCTATCATTTCAGCAACTATAGATGGTAGTGTAATTGGGCAATTTAAATGCGCCACATAATTTGGATTATGAAATGAAATTGCATTTTGAATATACAACTCATTTAACTCTGTTAAGGCATTATCTATTGAATTTGGCAACTCAATATCATAAAGTTTAGCTTTATTTCTATGCGCTTGAATTTCTTCTAAATTATCTCCTTTATAAAATTTTCTTTGAGATAAAAATTGTTGAATATGGTTAAGTGTTTTTAACGTATATTCTTCATATAGTTTGGCTGATTCCTCATTGAATAAGTAATTATTTAATGATAATTCCTTTAAAGAGGTCGCTTCGTTAAGGATCATTTATTTTTATTTAGTCTTAATAATGAAGCAAAATTAAGGCTAAACGAAAAATGAAAAATGACGAAATAAGGATTAAAAAAGACGTGACAGAAGAAATGATCTAGAAAATACCTAATGTAATCTGGGAAAAGAAGTCCTTGTCAGTTCAAGTAATTTTACAGAATGATAATGAGGTAATCCCAAGCAGTCGGGAGTATCTAGAATACTATTCCTACTTCTCGATACAAAATTCATTTCTGTTCTACCCCAATGAATTTCACTCGAAGTGACACTCTTATTGATAAGCAAGATTCTCATTACTTAAGTTTAGATGAATACTTTTTTATTCAATATCAATCTTGGATAACAAACTCTTGTCAGTTCGAGTATTTTTTATAAAGAGTTAACGGAATAAAAATGTACTGAATCAAGTTAAGCAGAGCTATCGAGAATAGTTTGATAACTTCTCTACACAGAATTATTCTCCATTGTAATACGAATAATTTCACTACCATTAGCATCTTCTGTTATAGACTGAAAACAAACCACTCACAACAAACTATGAATTAATGATTTACTCCCTCCTTTGCCTTGATACAAAGGAGCAAAAATCAAGATTTATGATACGAATTAAAAAATACTACAGTATCGTCAGCCACAGATGAAAAGAACTCGCTATCGCTCAAACAGCTTTTCACCTTAACTCCAGCCCTGCTACCTTGATTTTTAGTAATTCTTATCAATAGATCGAATTTTAGTTACTTAAATACTATTAGAGTCATTTCTCAAAATTTTTGTCAGAGGTCTCGAAGTAATACTCTTATTATTAAACAAGACTCATGTTACTTAAGTTTAAATGAATACCTTTTTTATTCAATATCAATCTTGGATAACAAACTCTTGTCAGTTCGAGTATTTTTTATAAAGAGTTAACGGAATAAAAAATGTATCGAGAATAGTTTTATAACTTCTCGATACAAATTTTATGATACCAAATTCACATTAACTAATGCTTAACCAATAAGAAATTATTAGTCCATAACATCACCGATGCGCATTCCAATAAAATCCTGATTAATAAAGTTTTGATTTAAAGTTAAAAATGATATAGTCTCTGGAAAAGGAGGCGTATCTATGAAAGGATTATCTCTATCCTGAAACATATAATCTGCAGTTACAAATCGCCATGTATGAATTAAATTAGTGAGGTTGTAATTTATAGTAAACGCAAAATAATCCTGTCTATCTACATCATTATCGTTATCCATATCAGCAGCTATCATTCGATATTCAGTTAAACGATTCCCTCCAAACACATGATTTCCGATCGCAAATAAATCATTAAATGTGACAATACTCTGATCATATTCTCCGTCATTTCTTGAAGGGGTCAATATATAATCATCTTGAGATAGCAATTGAAATTTGTATTCACCAGATGCTAAGGTTACTGTTTGCCTTGAGTTTGCTGTATTTGTTCCTTCTAAATTTAGTGTTACCCCTGGAACTGGAACTCCTGTATCTGTTAAGATACGTCCAGAGATTGTATAGAAATTATAAATAGGTTTAAACTTCACTACAAAACCATCAGTTCCTGCAAGTTTAGTTGTTTGTATAGTACTATTCAACACTTCAAAATTAGTACTTGAAGTATCACCTGCAATGTAAATACTACCATCTGGCGCAATAGTCATTCCATTCGTTACATCACGAGATGAACTTGGATCAGTTGTACTGTAATACGTATGCCAATGTAGTGAAGGCACTGAACCATTATTATCTTCAAACATCGCTAAGAATACATCATCTGAACCCGTAAACGTATCATTATATGGCGTGTTATTTGCTGCAACTTCAACTGTTAGTAAATCATTACTTCTTGTTTGTCCAGATATGTAAATATTATCTTTTCCATCTAAAGCCAAATGATATGCATTTTCTGCATTACTTCCTCCATATCTCCTTTCATATAATAATGTACCATCAGTTCCATTAAAACTAACTAATAAAGCCTGACTTGCAGCAGTTACATTCCATGGAAATGGATACACAGAAGAACCAGAAGCTTGTCCTGCTATTAATACCTCATCTCTACTATTCACTTCTACTTCCCATGCAATTTCAGTACCTGCATCTCCAATCACTGAATACCATAATATTTTTCCAGTATTCTCTTCAAATTTTGCACATATCATATCTCCTCCTCCATTCAACATTCCATACCCATTATTGGGAGCTGTTGCGGTAACTCCTCCCACTTTCATCCCTGTAACATAGGCATCTCCATTAGAGTCTATGGCAGCTCCCCATCCCATATCTCTGTAGATTCCACCAAGTTGTGAGGTCCATTTTAATGTTCCTTCATCCGCGGTTAATTTAGCGCAAAAAATATCTTGATCGCCTGCATGGCCAGTATCTGGGTGCTGTAAGGGTAAACTAGCAGAAGTTGTACTTCCTCCGATAATTACTTGATTTGTGGTTAGATCAACCTCTATCCCTTCACCAGAATCATTACCAGTTCCACCAATAAAAGTATGCCACAGTAAATCTCCATCTTCTCCATTAAATTTTGCACAAAATGCATCTTCACCTCCTTGATGGGCTGCAACTGGTGCTGGTGAGCTTATGCCAAAATCCGCATAAGAAGGTCCTGCTAAGTATACATTATCTTCTAAATCGACAGCTAATCTACAAGCCATATCAAATGCTGTAGTACCTATAATAGCCCACCATATAACTGTACTCCCATCACTCTTTAATCTCGCAACATAAGTATTGGTATTTCCTAAGCTTCCGTATATTTTAGGTGGTATTGTTGTTGACATGGTAAAACTGGTTCCATTTGTACTTCCTGTAATAAAAACATCACCATTACATGCTGCTTTTACATCCATTGTTCTATCTGCAGATGAACTACCAAAATACGTCGCCCATAAAGGTTCTGATAAGGTTTGTGAAGCTGAGGCTAGATAACATAAAATAGCACACAGCAAAAACGTATATTTTTTCATTGTAATTTCTTTTCTCTTAGATTAATTGACTAGTTTACCTACAGGTATTGCTATAAAGTTTTGATCTACTTTCTCCCCATTCAATGGTGTATATTGTAATTCCTCTGGAAAAGCAATTCCTGAAGTAAATGGCAGATTTGTATCTGTAAACATGTAATTTTCTGGAACAAATCGCCAAGTAATTATTGGAGTAGTTACATCATTTAAAATATTTTGTAGTAAATTAAGATCGTCATTAGTAACTTTATTATCATTATTTAGGTCAGCAGCTATAGTTTTATAAGCGTTCAATGTTGCAAATCCAGCATTATATTGCA
Source organism: Tenacibaculum agarivorans (assembly GCF_001936575.1). Taxonomy (GTDB): domain Bacteria; phylum Bacteroidota; class Bacteroidia; order Flavobacteriales; family Flavobacteriaceae; genus Polaribacter; species Polaribacter agarivorans. The sequence continues at coordinate 55,777 of NZ_MSMP01000008.1, read as the reverse complement.
ATAATGTTACATAGTCGAAAAAACCTACTGTTGGATCTAGATCGGCGTCATTTCTTTCTGGTTTTAGTATGTAATCTTCTCTTGATAATGATAAAAATTGATACGTCCCAGTGCTTGTTAATTGTTCTTGCTTATCAGTACCTGTAGTCAACACCAAATTTACATCCGAAATAGCGTTTCCTTTTTCATTAATAATATTTCCACTAATTGAAAAAGCTTGATAGGTTATATCTAAAGCATACACATTACTTTCTCCACAACTATTTACTCCTTTTACTTGCAGCGTACCTTGACCCGATGCATTAGGAAAATTTAGTTGTATTGAATTTGATGTGGTTGTAGTTGTTCCACTAGATGAAGTAATCCCTGAAGGCAATGTCCATTGATATTGATCTGCATCACTTACTCCTTCAAGAGTATATGTTACATTAGTTTGACCGGATACTACTTGCGTCAATCCTTTTACCATTCCACTATTTGAAGGTATATTTTTAACTTGTAGCGCTAATTCTGCAGGCTCAGACTCACAAGACAAACTAACTCCTGAAACTTTTATAATTCCACTAGTTGCACTTCCTGAGAAATCTACAGTAATAGAATTCGTATCTTTTCCTGAAATTATAGTCGCTCCTGCGGGTAACTCCCATTTATAATAAATTACATTTCCTTGTGTAATAGGATCAGTAGTATATATAACTCCACTTTGACCTGCACATACTACGGTATCTCCTGATATAGGATTTGCTGGTGCTGGCTTTTGTGCTGCATTTGCAGGCAAACTACCTGCTAAAGGATGTGTTGCATCATGATAACGTACATTATACCCCCAATACGACTGCGAAGCATAATCTAACTCTACGCATTCATACGTAGCTTTCGCTCCTGTTCTTCCTGAAATGGTAACTTTTCCTTTTCCGTTTGTTGCTACTCTATAAGGTTCATCAAAACTTACACCTCCAGAAACTTTTACCCATTGATTACTTCCATTGATATCATACTTTGCTACATATGATTTAAATAGTATTGAAAATGCATTTTTTCCTTTCACAACAACACTTCCAAAATCCAATGTTGTATGAAAATATCCTGTAATATATACTCCATACTCATCTGCAACAATATCTCTAGCTGCAGGACCTGGATTACCTACTCCATCTGCCTGTCTTGCCCAAAGTTGATTTCCTGAAGCTCCAAATTTTGCAATAAAAATGTTATTAAAATCTTTATATGTCAATGGATTTCCTCCAAAGCTTGATTCTTCTCTGAATCTACTTCCTAAAATATACACATTACCCGATGTATCACTTGAGATTCGAACTGCATCCGAAGTATTTATTCCACCACTGCTCAATAATGAAATTATGCTTCCTCCACCGTTCATTTTACCATAGAAAATATTAGTTTTAAATCGCTCACTACTGGTAATAGTGTTTCCATCTAACATTTTTGTACCCCTAAATGTACCTGTGAAATATAGGTTAGTTCCATCTGTACTGATATCTTGAGCTCCAGTATCATTTCTAGACCAAATTACGCTTCCGTCAACACCACTGTGTTTTGCTAAATAATTATTTCCATTTGCAGTACCTAAAACATAACAATCTCCCGATTGATCCACCTCAATCTCTCTAATTTCTTCATTATTTTGATCTCCGGGTATTTTTTGTGCCCACAAGAAAACACCATTTGAATCATATTTTGCTATGAAACCTGCTGGAAAATTTTGGGTTGTTGTTAACGTAACTTGTGTAGGACCTTCTCCGAAGGTTATATCTGTTTGAAAATATCCTGCTACAAAACTATTTCCATTATTATCTACTGCAATCGCCAATCCTCTCGTATTTCCAGCTCCAGCAACATGAGACCAAACTGCATTTCCATCTGTATCATATTTAGCTATGTAAAAACCGACATTACTATGACGTTTACTTAATTGAATACCTGAATAATAATGACCTGTTGTATAGGTATTGCCATCAGCATCCATATCCATTCCAAATACTTTAGAATTTCCACTCTCGGTATTAAATGCCCATTGTACATATTGGGCCTTAATCTTTTGTAAGCCAATAAAAATTAGGCATACTAGACTTAAAATTATTCTCTTTCTCATCTTAGTTTACAATAATTTTTTGGCTTTTATTCTCATTACCTATTTCGTAGTTCAAGAAATATACTCCTCTTGCTAAATTCTCAGCATTAAATTGAATTGTATTGGTTCCTCCTTCTACATTTCTTTCTTCTTGAAATAGTATTGCTCCTGACATGTTCATTACTTGCCACTTTACAGTATTAACTGTTGGTGTTGTAAATTGGATTGTAAATTTGGTTCCTGGATTAGGAAAAACAAACACTTCTAACTCTTCTACCTTAATTTTTGACGATTGTACTGCTAACTCTCCTCGTATTAATCCTTCAGAAAAAGTCATTGTAGGAATTTCAGCATTTGTAAATGAAATGTCACTTTTATCTTCTGAAGCACCAATCACATCAAATACTAAATAAAAAAGTGTTTCTTTATTTGTAAAGCTTTCTCCTTTTGACGCTTGTTGATCATAAACAAAAGCTACTTTCCCTTCACTTGCTTTTTGCATTCCGTAGTTTGCTGTTGTTATTGGAAGTACCCCTGATTCTATTTTTGAAAACGATAAAACGTCAGGATTAAACTCAATAGTACTTTGCCATCCGGCAATATTTATATATCCTTCTTTTGACTTAACAGGTATACGTACTTGGTTTCCTGAAAAAACTTTTATGTCTTCCATAACTAACTCTGTAGTAATTTCTCCTCCTTTTAAAAGCACATCATGATCATCATTAACATCTCCTATTTTTATGGCGATAAAATTTTGATCTTCTTTATTCTCATCTAAAATTGAATATTCAATGGTATTTGGAAAAGCTGTTGATAAAGGATTTAATGGATCTGGAAAGCTAAAACTCTCAGGTGTAAAAACCCAATTGCGATAAAAAGAAGTAACTGTACCTAATAAGAATTTTCGTATTGTTATAATATCAGCTACATCTACAGCTAATGAATTGTCTACGTCGGCAGCTATGTTTTTATAAGGAGATAATGTTGTTTGTCCAAGAATGTGCTGTCTTGTAATTAAAATGTCTGCTACATTAATTCCGTTATTAATTTCTTCCTCTCTTGTTGGAATTAATTCAAAATTATCACCTGGTAGTGCTGTAAAAGAAAAAGTACCATCATTATTATTGATCACTTCTTGTGTTGCTTTACTATTTTGTAGTGTTACGAGTGTTTTAGCAACACCTTCTCCTTTTTCATTCTTAACTATTCCTGAAACTGTAACAAACTCTTTGATTGTAATGTCTGCTGAAGAATCTATTGAAAAGATGCTTTGGGGTTGGTTATCAAAAACACTTGTATTTGTAATATCTACTGGAAACGTACCTGCTGTATCAGCTGCTTTTAATTGTATTGTGAATAATACCGCATCGTTGTCTATTGTTGTGCTTACTAAACTAGGCTCATCCCATACTACATTAATTAAGCCTGGTTCTGGTGAGTAGTAGTTTGCCGATCCAAAATTAGTTAAGGCTGCATTTGGATTTTCAATAGTTACAAACTCAGCAAACTCTTTAGGAAATTGAATTTTTAATTGAAATCCTGCAACATTTAAAAATCCTTGTGCTTTTACTGGAATATCAAATGTAGTACCTACTCCTACAATTTGATCTTCCATCTTAAATTGTAAGGCATCTACACTAACACTTCCTGACTCTTTGGTCGTTTCTAATACCTCTTTTGTATTAGCTGCGTTACTCAAATTTAAATCAATAGCAAATACTTCCTCTTGTGTATTTACTTCCATTTTTATGGTAAACAGAGGTTCTCCATCTGCTACAGTTCTTCCTTTAAATTCAATATCTCCCCATAAAATTTTAATAGCTCCCTCTGCTGTTTGATTATAATTTTGAGGCTTAAATTCAAACAATTCAGTATTTACATTAGTTACATCCATAAATGTAGCTTTGTCCAATGGAATATTAATCTCCAATTGAAAAGCTGTAATCTCTGTGAAGTTTTCTACTAGTACTGGAACTTCAATAACATCTCCAGAAGATGCTAGTATATTTCCCACTTTAAAGTTTACTTGAGCCGTTGCCCAAATAGTGCTTAATAATCCATACAACACCAATACAATTGTGGCACTTTTTTTAAAATAATTTTGTTTCATTTTTACTATTTCTAATTATTAGTTATACTTATTTTCGTTGCTTACATTCTTCTAAAAAAAGACATAGTTATCCCATTACCATAGTTTGACTATGATCTCATAATGCACGATTAATACATTATTTTAAAATTGAATTCGATTATTTATGACTTTCTGAATTGATATTTAAGATCAATTTTATTCTCGATAACTCTACTGAACTTGATTCAGTACAATTTTACTTTTGATTTCGATAAACTCAATCACCAGTAAAATCAATCGAAGTGATATTCTTTTTCTTAAATTAGATTCGTTATATATCTTTTATATCATATAAATTAAAAATTAAGGTTTTACCTCTGAATAGCTTCTACTATAACTTTGCTACTATCATCTCCTTTAATTTGAATACTTCCTTTAATTATTCCTGGCGTATTTCCTGCTCCAACAGATACAAAAAATGACGTTTTTCCATCTGCATTTAACACAAGAGAAAATTCCTTTTCATCAATTAATAGCCCTGAGTTTGATGTATGAATATGAATATTACCTTGTGAAGTATTCTCTTCCATTTTTGCAAAGAATATTATTTCTTCATTAGGCGTTCCTTCAACCACTATCTCATAAGATTCTATTTTCAACAAATCTCCTGTTAGTAATCTGTTTACCGATAAAGATGAAGTAGATACTTGGCTTACTTCAATTGTAACTATGGTTTCAACTTTTAAATTTTCTTTATCTGATGCGGATACATTAAACAAATAGGTTCCAGCAGTTAATCCAAATAACTCTATTTTTGGTGTATTTACTTCTGAAATAGTTGTACTTCCAGAAAGCATAGTCCAATTGTAATTTAACGTATCTCCATCAGGATCTTCCGCATAAGCTATAAGCATAGTACTTGCACTACCTTCTTGAGCTGTATATGTCAATTGAGTTTCTCCTTGAATCACTAAACCTTCAGGTGGACGATTGGTATATCTAACATAGATGATATATTGTGTCGTTCCTTTTGCATAGGCTCTTAAATCTGGTATGCTAATTCCTTGAATTGTTTTTCCGTTATTTCCATCACACCACACCCATCCGTATGGTGGTGTATCTGTGTTCCATGCCAAGATTAACCCTAATGGAATTCCTCCGATATACGCTCCTATACTTTTGGATATATTTCCTTGACCATCTATAAGTAAGGTATGATTATGAGTATTTGGATTTTCAGGTATTGTTGTGAGATTTGGTTTTCCATGCAAAACTACTTTTGACCAAGCCTCTGTTTCATTAATTACCAGTCTGTTTTTCTGATCAGAAATTGTTTTTCCAAGTGCATTTTCTCCAAAGAATAAAGCTGCAGTTCTTATTTTAGCTAACTCTTGTTCTTTTACATCTAAATTACTGATTTTATGTCCTCCTAAATGTAAATCTCCACGCATAGTTCCACTTCCATCTAAAGGGAGTAAGTGCTTATACAAATCTTGTATATGAGTTACCTCCAAAAAAGTATCGATAGTGTGATATGAAAACTCTACTCGTTCTTCATCATTTTCTATGGGTTGTGGAACTATAGAAGGAATTTCATCAATATGAGTTGCTTCTGAACGTGAATATATTTTTCGATGTTCTCCAGATCCAAAAACTAAAGCTTCATATATTGTTTTTACCTCAACATACGGCGTAATTTTAGTAGCAGGTACAACTGGTATTAATTCTCCTTGAATAGAAATCCAACCGAATGCATCTGCTGTAGCTCGCTTATAACTGTAATTTTGTGCTTCTTTAATTCCTAATTGCTTTTTAAAGCTATTAAATAAATCTTTTGCATAGGAATCTTGCATCATCTCCAAGGTTTCTTGCTCTAATAAGAAACCTCCTGCTTTGGTGAAATCAATTGTGTTCATCCTCTTCTAATTATTTAAATAAAATAATATACATCTGATCAATCAAACTCTAAAATCTTCCATCGAATGTATGTCTGACATTAACTCTATCTTCAAGTTTACCATCTACTATAAGTGTTATATTACCAGATACAGTAAGTGGATTTTTGACTAAATCTCTATTATTACCAGCTGTTCCAGGAGAAAGATAAACGTTATATGTCTTTCTAATTTGGCCAGTTGGTATTTGTTGATTCGTTAATTCTATCTCCTTAGATGAATCACTTGTAGAACCAGTTCCAAGAGTCATCAGAGCTTTATCTGTATTAAGTTTACCTTTTAATGTGAATTTCTTTCCAGCAACTCCTGTGATTATAATAAAAAACTCTCCAAGGCCTACTTCTTGTGAAGTCATTACAAGCTCTGGTTTTCTAATAACATTAACTGTTAGTACTCCAGAAGTAACAGTATATACTCCATCTACTACTTGTAATTTAAATTTATACTGACCTTCCTGTAAACTACTTACTCTAGATTGCTTATAATTTTTTGCAGATTCAATTACAGCTGTATTTCCTCCTGGTTCTTGTATCCAAGTAGCATCTAGTATTTCTGGACTTGTTTCATTATCAGTAATTTCTCCATATAGTATTACACTACCTAAAGCACTTCCTGTATATTCTATATTTTCTACTATTTTTGTGAAGCTTTGATCCAAACCTGCTTTTACTACTGGTTTTGTATTAGGCTTTGGGCTTACCTTAACTTTTGTACTAGTACTTCCCGTTTGGCCATCTGAATCTGTAACTGTAAGTGTAAATGTATATTCTATCCCTACCTGCAATCCATGTACTGTTATATTAGGCGTACTATTGGAATTTATCGATATTGGAGGATTACTTGTCCAACTATATTCTATAATTGAATCTCCGTTTGTTTCATCTTTTGACTTATCTCCCATCAAAGTAACTGATGTATCGTAATCATTACGGGGTATTACATTAATAATAGCTGTAGGCGGTTGTTTATTTTTTTCTACATTAACTGTTACCGTTTGTTCCTCAGATTGTCCTCTATCGTCAGTTATTACAACTTTATAATTATAAGTCCCAATTTTTAATTGTGGAGTTGTATATGCTTTACCCGTTCCAACTACCTTACTATTAGATAAATTAATCCATTCATATTTTATCCCTGGTATATTATCATCACTTACAACAGCAGTAAGGGTTGTTGCAGTTGTGTCTTGGTCTTTATTTACCTTTAGGGTAATATTTCCATCTACTCTGAGGGTAGGTTGTTGATTTGGAGTAACGTTTAATGTAACTTCATCGAACCACTCTAGGCCTTCATTATCTTTTGCTGAAAGTTTAAAAACATACACTCCTATTTGAATATCACTCACTCTTAATTCTAGTTTATTAGTAGGATCAGGATACTCTATAGTACAAGTTAATCCACTAGGGACTGTAGTATAACTCCAATTAAAACTTTCTACTGTTCCATCTTCATCACTCACTTCTCCAAACAACGTAATATACTCAGGATCATTTAGTAACCACGGTAGTTCTATATCGATTTTATCATTTATTATTTTCGTACTTTTTATATCTACTATTGGATACTTATTATATCTACCTACGTACATAATATATCGTACGTTATTAAAAAAGTCGTTGCGTAAATCAGGAATTGTAAAGCCGTTGACACTTCTTCCTAAGTAACCATCACATAAAATCCAGCCAAAAGGGATCTCTGCCTGATCCCATAAGGCTATTAATCCTGGAATGATACTTCCTACAAAACTTCCTTTACTTCTGGTTAATACGCCATTTTCATCAACCAAAATTGGATTCTTGTCATTCCCAACAGTATCCGGTAATTGAGGCATATTTATATTACCGCTCAATTGAAGATATTCCCAGTCTGCTTCATGATTAATACTCAATGTAGCTCCTTCATCTACTAATACTCTTCCTAATGGATTACTTGGAGTTACCGTTCCTTTTCCTGTAGTATGACCTATTAGAATTTCTTTCGAACGAATCGTTGCCTGTTGTTGTTCTTGTACATCTAAAGCACTGATTTTATGTCCTCCTAAATTTAAATCCCCAGTCATTGCGGTGCTTCCATCCAGAGGCAAGTATATGTTCCCTAAATCTGGGATATTGGTAATTACCTCTAAATCTTCTAATTTATAGTATGTAACATATACATCTTGTTTTTCAAACTGATGAAATACTGTTACATCTGTTGGTATGCTATCTACATGTTCAGCAACTCTTGTTATGAATACTTTATGTTTTTTACCTGAACGAAAAACAAGCTCATCATGTGTTTCTGTCATTTGAATAAATCCAGTAGGATTTTCAATAGCATCTACAGGTATTAAATTTCCTTGAATGATTAACCATCCTTTCTCTTCCTTAGATGCTGGATATAACAGATAATTTTTGTCTTCTTTAACACCCAAGTGTTTTTTAAAGACCATAAATAACTCATCTTTATATGCTGCTTGTAATCTTGCTAATGTATTTTGTTCTAGGGGAAATCCACCCGGTTGGGTAAAATCTACATGATTCATAACTTGAATTTTTTCTGATTTTATTATTATTTATCTGAATTCGATTACTATTCTTATGATAATTAATTACTTGTATATTCTTTTTGTCACATTGATTGGTTTTTCAAACTAAAGGGAGGGAAAAAATGTACTGAATCAGATTCAGCAGAACTATCGAAACATTATCAAATAGTTCTCGATACATCTCCCAAAGGTCGATACTCGAACTGACAATCATTTATCTACTATAACTTACATATCAAAAAACAGTCGAAATCAGTTTATCTACTAATACTTATAGGTTTCGTAGGTTTTTCCTGCTAACTTATAGAAGCGTATTAGCTCATGAAATTTTGATGTTTTTACATCTACTGGTCCTAATTCTTGATGTTGAGAATTTGCGTTGTCGGTAAAATATAATTCGTTTGTTAGTTTTTGAATTTTTTCTGCACCTTCAATTCCGTCTAGTTTCTCTTTAATATTTAAGGATTCTGGAATCATGATTCGGAAATTGGCATATTCTATTTCTGTGTAATCTTTTACTCCAACCAAATACATCCCTTTTCCTGAATCTGGAGTCACTTCATTACGTTTATAAACTAGAGGTGCTTCATAACCCAGATCATGTTCTTCATGTAAATAAATGTGTTGTAAACTAGGCTTTAAAGATTCGGCTATATATATCAGTTCTTCTTGTTTTTTTTGTTGTGTACTGTAATTCGGATCGTATTTTTTTTCTGGATTGAATTGCTCATTTAATACTTTTTCTAAATAAATTACTTGTCCGCTATGTTGTGTTTTGTACAGATTTGTTTGATATAAATTAAAAAGCGGTTCTAAAAAAGTTTGTAGCAATAATAGGTGCTTTTGCTTTCTTAGTATAGATGGCACCATCCATAACAGCATTTTATTCCAGTTGATTGTTAAATAACTTTTCATCAGTTTTTATATGTAATTTCTATAAAATGTATAAGGGATATACTTGATTTCTATATTCAATTTTTCAATATCAAAGTACCCCGATTGTGGAATGAAGTATTCTCTTTCATTAGGTACAATTTCTACATCTAATGAAGCTGCAGCTGTTTTAATTTCTCTAATGATTGGAATTTTTACGCCTTCTGCTTGTTGAATGGCATCTGTAAGAAAAGTTCTCACTAAACCTCCATTAAATTCTAAGCCTTTTAAAAAGTTTTGAATAGCTAACTCTATTGGACGAACGCCTGAATCAGCAATTAACACTCCATTATTTGTATCAAATTGATGATCTAAAGCTGGATCTGGATTTGTATAATGTTCTACATCCGAAGGGTTCACATATATTTTTAGCGGATCTATATATGCGTCTATTTTTAGATGTAATTGATCTCCATCTACAGAAATAATTTGAATTTGATTCCCTGCATCTTTTATTTGACGCGTATATTCTCTAAAGATGGTTAACTCATCTTTAGATAACTTTTCTATGTTTCCTGCACCATTTTCTCCCGCAACCTTCATAAAAATAACCCCAACTTGATTATGGAAGTATTGTGCAATCGTATTATTTACATCATCTTGTGTTTTGGGTAATTCTTCACTTAAAATAGTCTCTAAATCTACTTCACCTACTGCACAATGTTTTACTACCTTTTTGGCGATTAATTCAGCCTCTGACAGCCCCATGCTATCAAACTTGAAAAAACCTTCTTCCCATATTAATGGATGTCCATATACAAAATTTAATGCTTGTTCTCTGTACCAGTTTAATGTATGCGGACGAGAAACTAATGTATTACGTTCTACAATACGTTCATGTGACCAGATTGCTGTAGCCGTTACATAAGCCCAAAGTTTCCATATGGAAGTTTTTGAGGTATTATCTAATTGATTTAGCTCTGCAATACTATTTTTTCGTTGTATGATTTCTTTTTGTATTTCTGCAATTGTTCGTGCCATAGTTTGTATACTAAGTAATGGTTAAAGCTTGTTATTTTTGTAGTGCATCCAAATCTTCTTGGCTATGCAATGTAGCAGGATAAAGCCCCGAAGCCTTGTAGTATCCTGTTATATCTTCTTCTATTGTTTTGTTGGGTAGTAGCACATCCTCATACACCGATATCTCTGGTGTTAATGTTTTAAATCCGTTTTTTTCTACGATATCAAATATCATTTCGATACTGCCATATTCCTGTAAACTGATATCTAGAATATTCTGATTTTGTTGTGGTTTAATAGTTTCCATCGATAGTTATGTTTTGTATGTCTGAAACATCAATTATTTTGACATTGAAATTATCATACAATAATTGTTTTTCTATTTCAGCTTCTAAGCGTAATCTGTTTATGGTTGAATTTCCTTTTAAGTAATTTTCGATTCCAACACCTAATAGTGGATATTCTTTGTATGATCCTTTTTGAGAAACTAACATATGTCCTATATTTTGCTGACTTGATTCGGCTATGTGTAGGTCTCCGTTCTTAAATTCTAAATCTTCGTCTATTATAAAATCGTTCATGTATATATCTTTATTCTTCTTTTTTTGAAAATGTGATTTTTCCTCCTGATCCTACATTGCATTTAAGCTCTGATGATATTAGTAATGCATTCTCACCTTTTATTTTTACTTTATTTTTTACCATGTCCCAATCTCTATTAAATATTGGTGTACAAGCTCCATTATTCAATTGTTTACAAGTTCCAAAAAGAGGTATATTTGCTCCCACACTTGTGTCTTTTTGATTTGCCAAAGGTTCTGATTGACCTTTTATCGTTTTATTACTCGTTATAATTGTATATGTTGGTGGTTTCGCTGGTGGTACTGGTAGATTAGCTTGATCACAAATAACCTTAGCTCCGTTCTTTGCGTATTCAGTTATTTTAGTCATGTCACTTTTAGTTTAGATTGATCTCTTCTGTTCCTTTAATAGTTACTATTTTTCCTTCAATAGTTATATGTTCATCACTTATTAGCTCTATTCCTTTCTTGTCTCCAGAATTTACAATTGCTATTTTTTTTGCTGCGTTTGCAGTTTCTAATGATGCTTTATCTTTTCCGAACGTTGCCTTAAAAGTTGGTTTTTCTTTAGCATCTAAAAAAGCTATACCTAACTCCTCTTTTGAATAAGTAAGCTGCGATTGAATCTTAGCTTCTGCATCTTTATCATTATCTCCTTTAGCTTTTAAAAAGTTAATATTTAGCGCCTCTTTATTCATCTCAGCCTGAAAGACATCTCCGTAATTTATTTTTAAAGATTTGGTATCAATATCAATATCGAAGAATTCTTTAGGTTTCTTATTCCCTCCATCTGTATCTTTCATATTATTCATACGGAAGATTACACGATCTACTTCTGAATATTGTGAAATAAAGAATTGTTTTTTTGCCTTTTCTATTGTTGAAACCAACACCCAACTTCCTATACGAGGTATGCATATTATTCCTTCATCTAAATCATTTACAGAGGCTTTTAAGCGTACTCCATGAAATATTATATCTGAATTTTTATGCTCTTTTTCTTCTATCTTAGTATTTTTCTTGTCTGCATCAGTAACATAGGTAGAGTCTAAACCTACTTGTATTTGCTTATATACTTGAACTTTATCTTCTACATTTTGTGGAATTTTCTGAACATCAACAGTATATTCTTTTATTCCATCTTTTGATTCTTCTCCATATCCTACAACAATAGCTGGAAAAGTATCAGAAACCATATTTTTCTTTATAAACTCTCTTAGTAAGCCACTTATGTTATCCATCCTTCTTTATTTTCTTTCTACTCTAACTTTTTTCTCTTCCTAATTGTATTTGTTGTCTAAAACCACTTTCGCCAAAACTGTACGTAACTGCATCTACAAAATAATTCTGATTTCTTTTAATCACTCCTAAATCGAATCTTTTGAATTGTTCTCTTAATTGGATATAATCACCATGCTTTACAAACCCTCCAATAGTATTTTTAGGATCATCATTTTCAGATAAGACATCTCCAAAAGAGGTAAATCCGCCTCTAAAACCGTTATATTTCATAATTTCAAGACGTCTTTTTGCCATCTTTCTTAGTTTTTCTTTTAGCTCTCCTAACATAATACCGTCTTTCATTTTCTTCTTAAGATCATGTTCAAAAATGTAAAAAGTAAGTTCCTCCGCTTCTTCAGATAAGTCTTCATAAGATTGATTTGTTAATACACGCTCTGTTGGTTGATTTTCATCTAATAAAGGGTCATTTAAGAAAAAGTCTAAATCATTACTCAATCCTGTTGTATCTATCCCTGTAAATTGATCTTTATTTGCATCTTTATCTGGATAGGTTGCTTTGACTTCATCATTTTCATCTATTCCTTTAGCCACATAGGTAACCTTTACTTTAATATCCTCTTTGAACTTATACTCTAAATCATCTTCAATAATTGTATGATGAAAAATAAAATTACCTCCGAACTTAGTTTTGATACCTGAAACATTACTACCATGATTTATTTCATACTCCTTACCAATAACTAAATGTGATTTTCCATCTTTATCGTATCTTATAAAACTATAAATACCAAAATCGTCTTTCAGTTTTTCTAATACTTGTACAGGTGTCATAGGTTCTTCTGTAATAAAAGCGCCTAATTTTTCTTCTTCAAAGTCTACATGTATTAATTCTTTTTTTGCATTCTCAGTAACTCCAAAACTATCAACAATACTTTTAAGACTTGCTTCTTTAGATGAATAGGTTATCATTTTGGTTTTAAAATGGTACATATCATCTTCACAAGTTAAGGTAACTGGAACTCCACCTTTTACATCTCTAACAATTCCTTTAAAAGCTAGATTTTCTCTACCGTTATACCCTAAATAAATTTCAATATGTGGATGATATTTAGCCCATAATTGTAAATGTTGTCTAAACGTTTTTTTAGAAACGTTAGATACCTCAGTTTTACTATTTACTCCCTCTTTTATCGCAGGTACAATATTTCTTGGTAAAGTAATTGTAGCTATATCTGTAAACTCTTTCCAACTACTCTCTATTTCTACTTGATTCACAAAATCAATACTAATTTCATTGTTGGTAAGTAGACCTTTTTCATTTACTTCATGGATGATGATCTTACAGTTTAATGTCAACATAATTCTATGGAATTAAAAACGTGAGGCAACTGATATTGCGATAGTTTCCTTTATATCCTTTAATGATTCTTCATTGATTTTTTTCTTTATTTCTAAAGGCTGCTCTGATAATGCACTAAAACTAAAAGGCTGAATATTCTTTAATCCATCGTTGCTTGGAAAATCATAATTAGTAATCACCAATTCAAAGATTCCCATCTTCTGTAACAGCACATTAATTACCTTTAGTGACTTATTACTATCAAAAATTCGTCTAAGTTGAACTACCTGTGCGGTAGGATATCCTTTCCCATTTGTAGCCAATACGCCTTCTACAGTAATTTCATGATCTCCATTAGAAATAAACTCTTTAACTGTATGGTTTCTTCCTTGAATTGCAGTAGTCACTATATTTTTACTTCTACTTACAGAAATGGCAACACCATCTAACCGAAAACCTATTAAAGCACTCGAAAGTTCCGTTAAAAAACTATTTGATTTTAACTCCTCTCCTAATTTAGTCCCTCTTGTTTTTTCAAGTAATTCTGCTTGGGGTAATTCTATAATTAAAGGGGCAAAAACAGGTAAGTTAAAGCTTCCTCCTGCCATTATAAATTCATCTACTTCAGTATAATCTTTTAAGGGTTGAAAAAAATACTCTTCAGTTAAATTTTTAAGACTGTCATTATAAGTATTAGCATCTGAAGCTGTTAATACATTTGCTACATTCCTTAGTAATCCTCTACTTTGTTGTAACTTTAGACTATTCAATAAATTAGGTATATTGTATGAAAAACTCATAATTATAAATAGTTGATTCTACATTATGCGGTTTGAGTGGTATCTTGTAATGCAATTTTTAGAACTTTTATGATTTCTTGTTTTATGGTAGCCGAAGTTTCTTTCAGAGTGCCCTTGTTCTGATTATAGACATTTATTTCTTCTACTAGTGGTGTATTAATCTGAATTGTCTTTCCTGTTGCAGGGAGATTCCCTCCACCTGTCTTACCTCCGTTAGTCCCAGTTGGTTTAGGAGGTAATACTTTTCCTCCAGAAAGGATTTTTTTTAACTCAGGTCCAATTTTAGCATTCACTCCTTTCCTCTGACCTTCTTTAAAATTTTCCTTAATATTTGTTGCCGCATTTGCCAATCCTTTACCCGCTTTCACGTAATCATCTACTCCTACAAAATCTTTTACCGCTTGTTTTGCTGTTTTCCATGCTCCACTGAAGTCTCCTGAAAACAATTTCACCAATGCTGATCCTAAACCAGTAATTCCAGATAATATTCCTTTTATTCTATTAATCACAAAATCTTTAATCACAGATCCAAAAGATTTTAGTACTTCCCACATTCCCATCACAGTAGTTCTAAATCCTTCAAATTTATCCCATGCAATAGCTATAACTGTTATTAATCCAATAATTCCTAAGACAATCGCTCCTACTGGATTCGCTGCTATGGCTGCATTTAGATTCCATTGCGCTAAAGACATTGCCCATTTTCCTGCTGCTGCTATGGCTTGCGCTGTAGACAATATGGTTAAAACTAGTGTAACTCCCTTGATGGCTTTAGACATTCCTTCGGATTCTATTCCTGCAGATTTCATTAGGGAATTCATACCTTCTAATCCTGACTTGACATTGGTCATTCCTTCAACCCCCTTAGCAAAAGATTTAGAAATATTATCGAATCCCTTTTTTAAACCTGCTACCATCTTTTTGGGATTGATAGTCATGTTTTCTATTTTCTTTTTTAATCCCTTTATAGATTTTAAAGAAAACTTTTTAACTGCACCTAGCCTTTTTCTCCACCATGAAACAGAAAGTAAACTTGCTCCAGTTACAACGCCTACTGCTTTTACTGCAAATTTGACTGTTTTTGTTGTTGCTGAAATTGCTGCGGCCCCTACTTTTTTCCTTTTTTCATTTAACTTTGCTCCCCTACTTTTAATCTTTTCAGATAACTTTTTTCTGTTTTCAGATCCAAAAGTTTTTCCTATTTTACCAAATAAAGCTTTATAATTTGTACTTAGAACTTTCCCGATTGTTTTATCATAGGTTAATGCCACATTTCCAAACAAAGCTCCTAATTGCTTATTAATTGTTCTTTCCGCTTTATTAGGTGGTTTATCTCCTTCGCTAAACTTTGCAAGATCTTTTTCCCAATGTTTATGATACTTTTGTACTTCGTCAAAACCTTTTTTAGCAACTCCTGAAATTTTGTGAATTGTTTTCTCTAATACATTCAGGGGTTTTAATAAAGGAGTTAACTTTAATTCGCCTGGTTTTAGGGCTCCCGAAATAGTCCTAACGGTAGTACTTGAATTTTTACTTACTACACTTAGGGGAGATCCTTTTTGCTGAGGAATACTCCTAATTAAACCTGCATTTTCTTTTCGTATAGGTGTAACTTTGGATTCTGGTTTATCATTTTTAATAACCTTAAGTCCTATTCCTTTGGAAACTGTAAGTCCTACCGTATCTTTTTTAGCTGGACTTTTAGCTGATGGTTTTGTTATAGCAGTTATAATACTTTTAAAGCCTTTATCAATACTTTGATAACTTTTTTCTAAATGTTTATTACCAGTTTGTATTTCTGCAGCAATTCCTCTAAGTGTAATATTAGCTAGTTTATCAATGGAAAACTTTACAATATCTAATTTTTCATTAGTAGTATCAATCGCTCCATTAACACCACTTATACCAAGGCTAACCTTAGAAATTGATTTTTTTATCTCTTGTAACTGTTTATCCGTCATCCCCAAATGCTTTAGCTATGGCACTTGCCATAATATGTTCTTGTTTTGTATCTAAATATTCTTGTAACCAGATGGCTTCCCCTAACATCCTGTGAAAATTTTCATCAGATTGTTGGTATGGATCTACCTTAAAATAATAGCGTATTAAGGCAGCCGCTTTTAGTAGGTCGTCCTCTCCCTCTTCAGAAGAAATAAGGAAAGGATCTAGATCTTTTTTGCCTTAGCCTCTTTTGGTTGTGTTAGGTCTGCAAAAGCAGTAATCATAGATAACTTTAAGTCATCATCTTGTTCTACTTCTTCGTCTCCTCCTAAGTAACAGTTTTTAAACAATACTTCTAAGGCTTTGAATTCATCAGCTTTTGAAGTTTGTAAAACTGCTGCTCTAGTGGCCATCGTAGGTTTTCTGAAATAGGCAAAACGAGGTTCCCCTTCATCATTTTCTCCTTCCACTTTAATCAATTTTCCAAATTTATTTTTCCAAGCGTATAACTGTGATTCTGTGATGTTACCGTCTATTACTTTTACTGTTTTGTCTGCTACTGCTTCCATGTTTTCGTTTTTAAATATTTTTGGTTTTATTTTTATTTACTGGAGGAGTTCCTCATAAAAAGGAACCCCCATTTTTAATCCCCCTTCAAAGATTCCCCAGTAAATGGTTTTTACTATAGAGTATTGTATTAATTCCACTCTATGTGAGACACTATCAAATCTAGTTGTACTTCAATTTTAGTATCTCCTTGTTTCATATCTCTTTTGTTACTTTTAAATTCACAATTACGAATTACATGTGTAATGATATCGCTACTGTTATCTAAAAAGCTTACCTTAATATCAAATAAAGGCACATCTTGAATTCGTTTTCCTTTTGGTAATGCTTTTTGTATTGCTTCTACCTCATAATCGAATAATGTTATAGAGGCTTTTGCTTCGTATTTCCCTCTTCCTCTGAATACTGGCATATCTCCAGCTCCATAATGATTTTCTTTAATTTGGGCATCATCATAACTAATCGCAGTTATTCCCGTAACAATTCTGTCTAAAATATTTACTTCTACAGAAGACCAAGCATGACGTTGGCCATTTACTAATGGTAAGTGATCCATAATACAATTCTTTTTAAATTATTAGTTTCTTCCAAATGGATTTTTAAAGCCAAGATCTACTACTATTCTACGAGCTGTTCCCGTAGGAATAACCTCTACTTTTACTTTTAATTCACTAGTAGATAAAATATTTTGTAATGGATCTACAAACACATCCATTGCAGAAATTTCTCCATTAGACAACATATTTTCTAATGCTGAACGGCATAATGTTTCATATCCTTTTACTACAGATGGTGGTAATGTTCCATTTTCTGGATCTACCAAAACTGGTGAATTTACCTTTGGTAATAAAGCTTGTCTTACTAATCTTGTCGCTTTATGTATGGTACGGTTAGCTTCGATATACGCAAAGTCAGATTCTTTTTTAGTACAGGTATGACTATCATTAAAATATACTCCACCAATACCGATATGCGAACGTGTAAAAATGTATCTATTATCATTCAATGTTTTCATTGCTCCTTCTGTTGCAAGCTTTTTACCACCTACAAAACCAACAGATCTAAATCCTTCTCCAGAAAGGTTAAATTTTTCTATCCAAGCAATGTTTTCTGAAACTTTTGCTTTAGATACTGCTCCTAATAACACTCCTACTGCAGCGGTATTTTTGTAGGTTGCTTCATTCGCTTTTTCTGCATCCATTGCTACTACAACTGAAACTCCTGCGGCTCCGTTTCCAGATAAATCAACAGCATTTTGAGAAGCATCAAAGCCTTTTCCTTCTAATAAAATCTCTAACGGTCTATGAGCTGTAAATGCATTTTCTGTTGCAGTTTTTGCAGTTGCAACCGCTTGTAATGTTTGATTAAAAGGTGAATCTGATTTTGATTTAGCACTATATTCTCCTTTGAAAATAACGGCTAATTGACGCATCTCTCCATTAGCTTCCATTTGCATTGTCCCTGCTTCTTTTACTAGATCTGCATATGTTTTTGCAGTACTATCTTTGTAAATGAATAGGTCTCCTGATGGATTCATTCTAAAAAACTGAGAAATTTGATAAAAGGCTGACTCTCCTCCTGTATCATATTCTTTAGTAATTCCAATTAATGCTGCATCTTCAACAGAAGCTAGTCGGTATAGTTTCTTGTCTTCCAATTTTAATGGATCATCATTTCCTAATTTAGGACCAGTAGCATCAGCCCCATTGAATAGTAACCCAGAAACCATATCTTGGCTAGGACTTCTTCTTCCCAACCCACCAGATAGTTTGTTTATGACTACATCGTTTAATAGTACGCCCATAGTATTTATTTTATTTATTGATTAATTTTTAACTCTAGTTTGTTATAGAGTGAATTCTTTTCCTGTTTGAATAATGTGTTGTATACTTTGCTCTAGTAATCGTACTTTTTCCTTTTCATCTAATCCCAAATAGTCTTCTAAATTGATTCCTATTTCTGCTAAGAGTAGACGTATTTTTTCTTTATTGATAGGATTATTTAAATCTTCTATTTTGAAAGCATCGTTGGTTAGTAGTGTGTACCTTTTCTTGTAACTTTTTTCTACTAGCGTTGTTTTATATTGAATTTCCCAAATGAAAAAATCATTTTTCTTCCAATACTCTCCTTCTACAGTGCATTGTTTTTCTCGTAGTTTTTGAATGGAATCAGTAATAAGGTCTTCTCCTGCCAGTTGCCCTAGTTCTGCTTCTTCTACTGGCACCTCTTCAAAAGTTTCTTTTATTTCTTCTTTTAAAACCGTCTCTTCTTTTTCCTCCTTAATTATAAATGTCGAAGGTTTTGACAATAAAACTTTATTAACTGTTTGTGCTAGTTGTAATCCTGTAGTATAATCTTGAGTTGCGTTAGGTGGTAAAACAATATAGATGCTAAACAATACGGAAGCTTTATACTCCCTTTCAGATGATGTTTGCCATTCTATATCTTTATACTTAAATAAGAATGAAGGAAAATCATTTAATTGCTCAGATAAAAAAACAGTGTCATTATACAAAACAGTTTTAACTGCTTTGCCATTTTCTGAACTATTTACTATACGTAATCGTTCTTTTATTTGATTGTAAAAATCTAATAATACCATCTTTCTTTTTTCTTTTCGCCCCCCTAAAAACAATTATTTGTAATGTGATATGAATTGTTTATTTGGCTTTAATTCACTCCAAATATATAGTCTGGTTAACTCTAAATTTTGCTTATTTGATATTCGAATACGATTCTTTTGTAAGTGTAATATCTAAGTTGGTAAGTGTAAAAAATGGTTTATAATTATAGTAATATGTTCTTAATTCTTAACAAGAAAAAATATTAAATATCGTTACTGTTAATTATTAAAAATAGCCCTTTTTGGGTGATTTGTTTTTAAAGGATATAGGGTAATTTTGTGAACAGCTCTAAGAAAAAAATCACCAAACATTTAAATACCTATTTTCTCTAAATATGGGAATTATGGATATGAAATCAACTAACCAATCTAAATAAAACACATGTTATGAAGACTAATGAGCAACGTTTAGAATCATACAATTACATTTCTCTATTTGAGAAGAATGCTACTAACAAAAACATCTTTGATTATCTACTGAATTTTTTAAATGTAAATAATTTTACTGCTTTAGCTGAAAAAGTAAAGACTGAACTACTCACGTATCAACATCAAAAAAAAACAACTACAAGTACAATTAGCTTTTCAGAAAAAATAATCTTGAAAGATAAGTATGGGATACAAATAGTTAATATTAATGATATTTACTATTTGCAAGCTAATGGAAGTTATACAGAATTTTTTATAAAGGATCAAGATAGTTTAGTGACTTCAAAATGCCTGAAAGAATATCAAAATGTACTACCTAGTGCTAATTTTTTTAGGTCTCATCAATCTTATATTGTTAATTTAAATCATTTGATTCGCTATGATAAAAGAGAAGGTGATTTTTTAGTTTTAAAAAATGGGTATAAAACTCCCTTAGCTTCTCGAAAAAAAGAACTGTTTTTAAAATTACTTTCTTCAAAAAAATAAATAAACCTGAACTTTATTTAGTATTAAAAAAAACTCTTAGTATACTTTCATATTTAAGAACAAGTTAAAAGGCTTTCAAAATTGAGAGCCTTTATATATTTATATACTTCTGATTTTAAGCGACTAATAAATATTTTATATAAAAATTTAGAATAAAACAATTCATAGAGGTTGGGTAAAATAGTTTCTGCAACGTATTACAAGAAATTACACATAAAAACTAACAAGTTAATTTAACCTTAACGTATGAAAAAATGTTTTATCCATATAATAGTATCTCTATTAGTTTTTACATCTTGTTCTAATGATGACGGAGATGATTATGTTGCACTTATTGAAGATAATGAAACGACTGATTTAGTTATTAATTCTACGATTTTAAACTTACCAGAATCGCCATTTAATTATGCAAATATCGAGTTGCCAAACTCTTTTTTAAATAACCTCGTACGAGATGAAGATAATACTCCTAATAACAATCCTATTACGGATCATGGAGCTACCTTAGGGAGAGTTTTATTCTACGACACTAATCTTTCAAAAAACAATACGATTTCTTGTGCCTCTTGTCATGTTCAAGCAAATGGATTCTCAGATCCTAATCAATTTAGCACAGGTTTTGAAGGTGGCTTAACTGCTAGAAATTCAATGGGGTTAGCTAATGCTAGATTTTATGATAATGGTCGTTTTTTCTGGGATGAAAGAGCAGAAAGTTTAGAAGACCAAACGTTAATGCCTGTACAGGATTTAGTAGAAATGGGATTAACTCTTCCTGAATTAGAAAATAAATTAGCACAAGAAGATTATTACAACCAATTATTCACCAATGCTTTTGGTGATGAAATTATCACCAGCGAAAGAGTTGCTTTAGCATTATCACAATTTATACGTTCTATGGTTTCTTATGAATCTAAATTTGACGAAGGTTTAGCTCAAGTAAATAATATTGCTGATAATTTCCCCAATTTTACAGCGTCTGAAAACATGGGAAAAACACTTTTTATGAGTAATCGAACACAATGTTTTCAATGTCATAACACTACGGTATTTGTTGGAGATGCTCCAAGAAACATTGGTTTAGATCCGACCATTACTGACGAAGGTCTTGGAGGAGTTACAGAAAACCCAAATGATTTAGGAAAGTTTAAAGTGCCTTCATTAAGAAATATTGAATTGACTGCTCCATACATGCATGATGGCCGTTTTACCTCTTTAGCTGCAGTAATTGAACATTACGATAATGGTGTACAAAATAATCCTAACTTGGATAATAGATTACGAAGAGGAAATGGCGTACGTCGTTTAAATTTATCTGATGCAGAAAAACAATCCTTAATTGATTTTCTATTAACACTTACTGATAATAACTTTATTAACGACGAGAAATATGGCGATCCTTTTATTCAATAAGTTACTATGTTTATTCTCTCAAATGGTAATTAAACGTAATAAAATTAAGGAACCTAGTTAAAACTAAGATCTTCTTAATTTGGAAATGGCAAGATTGCTTCACATTTTTTCTATATAGAAAGAGTGAAGCAATCTTGCGTTAAAAAACTCTTTTTAAAAAGAACCTAAAATTTCAACTAAATCAAAAAATAGAGAAACAACTCCTCAAAAAACATTGAAATTCCTTTATGAATTTGCTCAATTCAAAAAATAACAATCGTTAAAATTATTCTATCTTTACTTGAATTAATTTGGACACAATGGAAAGTACTTTCTCTGTTTGTCAGGAAGATGTTTATGATGAATTATATAAAACTCATGCTGAGAGTTTAAGAAATCATTTATACTTTAAGTTTGGAGATTTAAATCAGGCTGAAGATATTGTACAGGAAGCTTTTATTAAGCTTTGGCAAAAATGTAGCAGTATTATTTATGGAAAAGCCGCTGCTTTTCTATATACAGTTTCTAAAAATTTATTTATTGATGTAATACGATCTAAAAAAGTAGCCTTAAAATTTGAAAAAAATAGTCTACCAACACATGATATAGAGGATCCGTATTTTCATTTAAGAACGAAAGAGTTTCAACAAAAATTAGAAGCTGTAATTTCGGAATTACCAGAAAAACAAAGAGAAGCATTTTTATTAAATAGAATTGAGAAACTCACTTATAAAGAAATAGCTGAAAAACTTGAAATTAGTCAAACAGCTGTTGAAAAACGTATTTGCAAAGCATTAATTAAACTTAAAGAAATAACTGAATTACAAAAACGTTCCATATAAGGTTGGGTAATAGAACTTTTAAAACGTTAAGTAACTGAATAGTAAAATGTTTAAGCGTGAATAAAAAATTACTTAAAGATAATTTAATTGCTAAATGGCTCGATAATAGTGTAAGCGATGAGCAAAAAAAGGAACTAGAAAACTCTGGCGAATTAGATGAGCTTAAGGTCGTTTTGGATGAAATTGATACTTGGAAAGTTAAAAAATTCGATACTGAAAACGGTTTAGTGGAACTCAAGAAACGAAAAAAACTAGTCATTGCTCCTCCTCCACCAAAGAAATCTAGTTTTAGTAATCGTTGGCTACAAATTGCTGCAAGCATCCTAATTTTAGTTAGTGCGGGATATTTTTCATGGAATCTATTGTTTAATCAAACCATTACAATAAAGACACAAATTGCAGAGAATAAAACTATTGAATTACCTAGTGGTTCCACAATAAAACTGGACGCAGCATCTGAAATATCTTACAAAGAAAAAAATTGGAATGACGATCGAACAATACATTTAAAAGGTCAAGCATTTTTTGATGTTACAAAAGGTTCTTCGTTCAAGGTAATTACAGATAGAGGAAATATTAATGTATTAGGCACACAGTTCAATGTAAATACTTCTAATGCTGTTTTTGAAGTAATCTGCTATGAAGGTAAAGTAAAAGTTACTTATCAAAATGATGAGTTAATTTTAACTAAAGGAGAATCTGCTTTGGTTCAGAAAAACGAATTACAAGAAACAACACATATTAACACTGCCCCAGATTGGACAAATGGTTATAGTAAATACAATAAGACTAGCTTACAAGAGGTTCTTACAGATTTAAAAAAATACTATAATATTAAAATTCAATTACCTAAAAAGTACGAACATTTAGAATTCTCAGGAACTTTAACTCATAAAAACTTAGATACGGCATTACAAACTTTATTTGTAACTATGGAAATAAAGTATGTTATTGGTAAAGATAATACCGTAATTTTTGAATAAATGAATTTGAGATTTTTCTCTTATAAATTACTTTTTTTAATTTATTGGTTATGTACTATTAATACTCTTTTTGCACAAAAGGGTAATCGCATTACACTTTCAGATAAGCTGAATCAAATTGAAAAAAAATTCAAGGTTAATCTTTCTTATAATCACACCTTTTTTAACACTATTTTTTTAGAGAGTGATTTTAATTGTACTACGATTTCAGAATGTATTACCATAATTGAAGAGAAAATTCCTGTAAAATTTGAAAAGAATGACACTAATTATCTAATTATTCCTCTAAGAAAAGATTTCAGCTTTACAATAGTTGAAAATGACACAAATGAACCTATTACTTCTTTAGTGTATCAAATTCAGGACAAACCCAAGCAAAATCTTACGCTTTCTAACGAAGTTTTTACACTTAAAAATATATTTCCGTTAGATTCCATACATTTAGAATCTTACTTTCATAAAACCATTCATATACAAGCTAAAGACTTAGAAAAAAATAGTCTGTTGAAATTTTACACCAAACAATTTCGTTTAAATGAAATTGTTTTAACCAACTATTTAACCAAGGGAATTGATTCAAAAATAAGCGATCATAGCATTCAAATTAAAACAAAAAACTTGGGTTTGTTAGCTGGTGAAACTGATGGCGATATTTTTAATGTAATTAGTAATATTCCAGGTATACATTCGCCGAGTGGAAAATCAGGAAATTTAAATTTTAGAGGCAATACCTATGATCAGAATTTGGTTCAGATTGATGATATTCCTATTTATCATTCAGGTCATTTTTTAGGAGCTATTTCCCCTTACAATGCTGCTGTTATTGATAATATTGAGATACAGAGAAATATGCTACCCGTTAAGTTTGGTGGTCGTGTTGGAGGATTGATTAATATGAAAACAAAAAATAAAATTCCTCACAAAAACAGTTATGAAATTATTGCAAATACTTTATTTGCCGGTCTTTCAATTAATACAAAACTTCTAGAAGATAAACTTTCCCTTTTAGCTGCTTACAGAACAAGTTACCCAGGCATTAATTCTCCTAAATTAGAAACCATTTCAACGTTAATATTTCAAGGAAGTCGTATCGAAACTGTGGTTGGTTCTACTAATCTTGATACTGGTTTTTCGGATATGAATGTTGCCCTGAATTATAAGATCAACGAGCGTCATTCCACTACAGTAAGTTTTATAAATATTGAAAATGATTTATTTGCTGAAGTAAGAGAAGTTCAAAATCCTAATCAAACTGATTTTATAGATTTAGACTTAGACAACTGGGGAATTACTGGTAAATGGAAAGCTCAATTTTCTGATAAATTGAGTACTGAATTACGATTTAGCAAATCTAATATGCGAATCAATAATATTAGTGAAGGTTTTGCAAGAGATCAACGCTTTAGTTTTCTTAAATATGAAAATATAATTTCAGATACGCGTTTTATTGCTGAAGCTACTTATAGTTTCAATCCAAATACCATACTAGAAGGTGGCTATAATGTGATAAATCATGAATTAACTAGTAATGAGATGGAACAAGAAAATAACCTGGATCTAAGGAGAGACCAAAAAGCAACCATTCATTCAACCTACTTATCATTTCAAAAGAATTGGAATGATAAGTTAAATATCAATTTTGGATTTCATAATAATTATTACACCCCTTCAGGTGATTTTTATGTGAATCCAAGACTTACAGCCAGTTATGCTATACATAAAAGACTATATGTAAAATCTTCTTTAGGAACTTCTAATCAGTTTATACAAAAGAAATTCGTAAATGATTTTGATGATTTTAACATTACCAATCAATTTTGGTTTTTACCCAACAGAGAAATTGCTCCTTTAAAAGGAACTCAATTTATGTTTGGTGCTGTATTCAATCCTAAAAAATGGTTAATTGACTTAGAGTTTTTCAAAAAGGAATCGAATAATATTACAAAAAAGATCGATAATAAACGTGGAAGTATTTCAAGTATTGGCGCTGATGTATTTGTTAAAAAGACATGGAACAAAATAGAAGCATGGATTAGCTATTCTTTAAGTAAAACAGAAACCACTTTTGATAATACTACTTCAGATGCTTTTTTTGACCAACGTCATATCCTAAACTTAACAAGCTTACTAAATTTAAATAAATGGAAGTTTGCACTTTCTTGGCGTTATTTTTCTGGAATGCCAGTAATATATCCAAACGATCCTACTATTAATACTTCTAATTTGATGCTTTCTGATCGTTTTGACGGATCTCATCAACTGGATTTTTCTTCTTCTTATACTTTTTATAATACTTCAAAAAGTTTTAAAACGGTAATTGGTTTATCTATTTTAAATGTTTATGATCAAGATAATACCGTAAATATTTTTCAAAATCCTACTGCAAATACTTTTCGTAAAACCAGCAGCTTTGCTCCTAATCTACAGGTTAATCTATCATTTTAATACAATAAAAAAATAACTCACCTTATCCTTCTTTTTAAACAAATTATTGACTAACAATTACTTACACCTAAAAACCCACATTAATATTAAAAAAAAGTACTTTTTTTAAAAAAAGAGGTTGGGTAAAAAACAATTCAGACGTATTAAACACAAATGGATGTAATATAGTTTTTATTAAGACCTGAGTTCGATAAATTAACTACTATTAGAAAATAACATTCCGAAACCAATTAGGGGATTAGTGTTTATGGGAATTTAACTTTCTAGTACAATCGAACTCAGGGTAATAAAAATTTTGAACACATAAAATTTAAATTATTGATTATACAATTACCCTTTTCAAAATTATTTACGGCCTAAAAAAACGAGAAAAGAGCACATTTTCACGAATTATAAACTTGAATTGAAACGATTTAAGTTTTTAAAAAACGCTAAAATTATGAAAGCAAAATATGTAAAGTGGATAGCTTTATTATTCATAAACATTATAATATTTCAGTCTTGTAATACAGAGGAAGACGTTTTAATCAATGATACTGAAGAAACAAATGAATCTTTTGAAATAGCTGATAATACTACAGCATTAATTATAGATTGGACGAATCTTTGGTTATCTATAGATCAATATACCAAAAGTATGAGACCTAATACCATAACCAGAGCTCTAGCATATATTCACCTAACAGGTTATGAAACAGCTGCTCCTTTTATGGATGACTATTCTTCAAATACCGAAAGGTTAACTGACTTTAATATTAATCTTTCGAATTTAGAAGACAATGTTAACTTAAACTTGGCTTTGAATACTGCATATGCATTGGTTATTGATCATTTTATGATGAATCTTGAAGATGGTGTGAGACAAAATATATTCAATTTTCATCATCAAAAACAAACAGAATTAATACAAGAACTTTCGCAATCTGAAATAGAAAACTCAGAAAAATGGGGAAAGTATGTAGCAATACGTGTCATTAAGTATAGTCAAACTGATAGAGATGCCGAAATACAAATTGATAATCCCACACCTAATAGTTACATAGCTCCTGTTGGTACAGGTTTATGGCAAGCAAATGGAAATGAAGAAGCTTGGTTTCCTTATTGGCGAAAAGTAAGAACATTTACCATTACTCCTGAAGAGTCTAGTAGCGTTGATTTTAATTCGGTTTTGCAATACAGTACAGATACATCTAGTGCTTATTACCAACAAATGAATGAGGTATATCAAACTACAATTACAGCAGCAGCAGAAAATAATGAAGATTTGTGGATTGCAGAATTTTGGGCAGATGATGTGGAAGGATTAATGATTAGTCCTCCAGGTAGACAGTTTTCAATTGCCAAACAATTGATAGAGCAATATAACCTAGATTATGATAAAGCCTTAGAACTTTTACTACGATTAGGTTTTGCGATTAATGATGCCGCTGTTTCAGCTTGGGATGATAAGTACACCTATAATATTGAGCGTCCAAGCAATTATATTACAAAATATATTGATGAAGATTTCACAACTAATTTATCACGATTTATAGACGAAGAAAATCCTGCTTTTCCAAGTTATCCATCGGGACATGCAACATTTGCAGGTGCAGCAGCAGGTGTTTTTATCGGCTTTTTTAAAACCGATAGTATCAATTTTACAGATCAAACTTACAGTGATTATATAAATATCTCATTTAACGGAACAGCAAGAAGTTTTACTTCTTTTACTGAAATGGCAAGAGAAAATGCATATTCTCGAGTGCCTTTGGGCGTACATATTGAACAGGATGCAATTGAGGGTTTACGATTGGGATATGAAATTGCGAATGCTGTAAACAATTTTAATTTACATAATAATTAGGGTTTAGGTAAATTTCTCCGAGACGAAACTTTATAATATTTTAAGGGTTTTTATAGTAGTTTTTGGTTTCATAAGAATAAAGTTAGTCTCGGGGTATTTACTAATTATCCATAAATAAACATTTCTCTTGTTTTACGTATAATGATTTAATTCTGTTTAGTCATTATATTTAATTATACTTCTTTTTTTTCTTACTATTTGATTTGCCCCAACTTATCTTCCAAATCATTTTTTTATTAAAAAAATTAATTCTTAGGGTAACAACCACTATGAATTAATACACGCTTTAGTTATACCCACAAAATATGTCAAGACATTACTAACAGACAATAGTGAAACTCAAACAAAACAGTTTTACATAAACAATATTCTCTCGAGAAGGATAGACACAAACTGTGAGTGTCTGTAAATGTTCACAGTAAATATCATTTTATTAATATTTTAATTATGAAAAATTTAAAAAACATAGGGCAACCCCTAACTAAAGTAGAACAAAAAACAATCAATGGAGGAATAAAAGATCCTAATCCACAAAATTATGTAGTATGTTATACTATAACTTATGGTTATTGGAGTCACCCAGATCGTAACGATCCAGACTATCATGATTCTGATACATCTACTTTTCATACAACTACAGAATTTGATCCAACAATAAACATGTTTCCTGTTTCTTTTAGTGCAATAATACCAACCCCTGCAGGATGTTAATAATTAACAGGCAGAGGGCATTAACTTTTTACTTAATTTAAAACTCAATATTTAATTATGAAAAATTTAAAAAATGTAGGTAAAATCTTATCTAAAGTAGAACAAAAAGAAATTTGTGGTGGTTTAAAACTTGCTCCTCAATGTGATACTGATGAAGATTGTGGAGAATCAGTTTATGTTCACACTCCAACAGGTAGTACTTGTTATAAAGTTTATTGTAGTCGAGATAAACAATGTCATATGTCAATTCTAACGACATGTTAATTTAATTGATAATGACTCTTTATATCCATTTAGAGAGTCATTATCTAACATTAAATAAAATAGCCTTTATATCTCAATTTATTTACTGCCTAAATTTCTATTGTATAAACAAACAGAAGCGAAAGATTATAGTTTAACTTGTTCAAAGATTAGCACAAAATATTATGGAAAAAACTTGTCAATAGAAAACGTAGCGTTTTAATTAATAAATCTTCTTAGCACTTTTATTTCATATTGCTTCGTAAAAACGCTCGAAATAACGAGAAGAGTTTAGTTTACGCTTAATAAAGATAAAAAATACGCCTAAAAACAATACAATTCCTCCCAGTACCCATAGAAATTTATCTAAAAATGATGTGTATAAAACTATTTCTCCATCACCCATTAAAATTATAGATGCCCAATAATACGGAGCAACTTCAGAAGTTTTAGTGGTTTGTAAATACTGTAACTTTGCATTGTGCAATGCCATAGCTTTTGATTGTCCTGATTTTAAATTCTTATAAAAACTCTCCATGATTTTAGCAGTGGCTTTGTCGTTAACGTTCCACAAAGTAGATACTACCGTATTCGCTCCAGCATGGAAAAACCCGCGAGACAAACTCATCACTCCTTCTCCTTGTGAAATTTCTCCTAATGATGTACCGCAACCACTCAAAACTACTAGCTCAGCTGGAATAGAGCTTGTATATAATTCATAAGTCATCAATTTACTATCATGAAAAGCAATCCATGGATTACCTGATGCTTCTGCATGCGTTGCTAAATGCAGCATACTATTTCCTGGTGCTTCGGAAAAAAAAGTGTTTTTTGTAGCTTCATTCTGTAAAAACTTACGTCCATTCATTACGGCTTGGATACTTTTTAATTCATCAGCTGTTTTTTTCAAAGTACTTAATGAATCATGTCTAAAAGATATAGGTGCAAATCCTACAAAACCTTTTTTAACTTCTCTTTGTAAACTACTATTATATACTAAAAAAGAAACTGAATATGCGTAGCTAATTTGGTTTGTTTCTATCAAATATTCATTTGTATTTTTATTCGTAATCAACGCTTCAAACGGAATATTTTGTAATTCTCCATCAGGTACAATAATAAGTTTTTTTCCAGTAAGTAATCTTCTTACTTTTTCTTCAGGAAATAACAATTTATATAGATCATGAGCTGTTTCTTGAAAGCTCTTTTTATTTGTTATAGTCTCAAAAGGTTGTGAAATACGTTGCCTAAAATCCGCTACAAGGGAAATTACATTTCTTGTTTCTTTTACATCAAAAACATGAGCCTCTTCTTTAGTTATTAGTACGCCATGTAATGTAGGGTTATTTTTATCATCCGCATTCCATATGTAAGAAACAATTGCTGTATTTTTTTCTAGTTTCTGTTGTATTTCTTCTACACTAATAACTTCTGCTTGACTTTTTGCATCATTATATGTAGGAAAAGTTACTTTTAAAGAATCTATAAATTTCTGATAACGCTGTTTATATTGAAATAAATCACTTTCTATTCTATTGGGTTCTTCTTTTTCCTTCTTTAAAATTTCCTTCTTCAAAGTATGTTTTCGCTCCTTTACACTTAAAGGAAGTCTATCATCTACATTCTCTTTAATTCCTTCAATAAGTATAATGGCCTTATTTCTCTCAATAAAATAGAATGCCGCATTATGATCATTTAAAATCATTGCTATTGAAACTCCTAATGCATATAATTGAGATGCTTTAGACCTCCAATAGAGCTTCGATTGCTCCTCTCTGTTTTCTTGATGTAAATATGATAATAACTGATCCGCCAATTTTATATTTTGAAGAGCTATGACAAGATCATCATTAACATTCTCAGATGTTCCTCTTAACATTAAAAGATTAGATTTGTCTATTAAAACATCTACTATATAAGGAATATTGGATAACTTTTTTAAGATTGAAATATTTTGAACATCTTTAATTTCGTCATTTAAATTTCCAATTGTATTTAATGTAGACTGTAATGTACCTAATGCTTTTGTGTACTCTTTTTTATGCTTAAAAAAGGTACTCAACTGATGCTTATATTTGGCTATTGTTATAGAATCATTACAAAAGTTCATTCCTTTTTCTATAAATACTTTGGCACTATCTTTTTTAACTAAATTATATAAGTCAGCTAAGTTTGCATATGTATTACATGTATTTTCTGAATCGTTATTTTCTCGATATAGTGCTAAATTTTTGAAATGGTATTTTCTAGCTTTCTTAAAATCAAACAAACCATTTTCTATGTATAAAAAAGCTAGGCTATTATTTAAACTAATTTCTTGATTATAATCAAAAGGGATTTTTGCTAATAACGATTCTGCCTTTTGTAATGAACGAATCTTATTTTCTATGCCGTTCTTCCCTCCAATCCCATCATAAACAATAGCTAGGTTTAGGTATTGATTAATTATCTTTTTATAATCCTTTAACTCTTCAAGAATCCGAATCCCTTCCTTATAATATTCAACAGCTTCATAGAAATCTCCTTCATCCAAATAAATACGACCAATTTCACAATAACTCTGAGCAACTCTTATTTGCACAGCATTTAATGCTATTACTTTTTTATAATTAATTAATGCTTGTGAGTTTTTGCCTTGTCTGTAGTGAAAATAACCTCTTCTAAAATATAGCGCAGATAGTTCAGTTTCTTGATTTTTAATTGATTCTAAAGACGTAATCGATACATTTACATAGTAAATTGCATCATCTAAATGTGAATACCATATTCTTTTTGAAAAATCTCCTGATATTTTTACAAAAGTCATCTCATTCTCACACAATCTTAACAAACTATCGACTTCCTTTTTAAGCAAAGGATACTCTTTAGTGAAATCAAGATTTTGGTATTCTTTAAAATAATTTTGACTTCTAACCTCAACTACAAAAAGTAAGACCAAAAGCCAAAAAAGTATTTTAATATTAGTTGTCAATAGGATGGGTTAAAATTGATACTGGACAATTGAATGTTGATGGATTATCTACAAAAACAGCAAGTCTAAGATCTGGATGTGTTGGAATTTGTACCCTTGGTTTACACTCAACTTCTGCAGGACAATATCCCTGTACCTTCCATAACTCTCCATTAAGATTGTCTGGACAAAAATCTAAGTCAACACAAAGTAAATACCCTGTAGCTAAATGACTTAATCGTGCTTGATGCTTTTCTTCCTCTGTTACACCATCTTCCCACTCTACATAAAATGAAAACACTTCATTTGCAGACATAATAATTGAGGAACAATCGTACATTCGACCTTGACCAATTATACCTGTATAATTTTTTGGATTTCTATTTTTGGAAACAATAGTATTCTTAACTTTTAATGACTCTATAATTACGATTTCTTCATCTAATTGACGATCTGAGGAGCAGGCAATAAGAGTTAAAAACATACTTAAAAATAAAAGCTTGCTTTTTCTTAAAAAAAACTTCATAAAATACAAATTAGGTTTATATACCTATTTGTGCTAAAAAAATCACAAATGTTACCTTAGCAAATATAAAAGTTTATTTTTGTGAGTGGTAGAAAGAAAAAATGAAGTGTTAAAAAGCTCTGAATACTTAGAAGCATTAGTAGCTAACGATTCTATAATTATACGAGAAATTTATGATCGTATTTTTCCTAGTGTACAATCTTACATTATAAAAAACGGAGGTAGCCAAGAGATCGCTGAAGATGTTTTTCAGAAAGGATTAATACAGCTCATGATTCGTTACAGAAATGAACCTTTTACAATTAATGGTTCTTTTAAAGCTTATTTTTTCACCGTTTGTAGAAACATTTGGAGACGAGAGCTTAAAAATTCGAAAACTAAGGTAACAAAAGACACTTTTTTTGAACTTCAAAATGAAGAGCATGAACTTGCTTTACTAGCTTTAGAGCAAGAACGTTGGGAATTATTCAATGAAAAATTAGAGCAAATCTCTGAAAACTGTAGACAAGTTTTATCTTTATATTTTAAGAAGAAATCGTATCTAGAAATTAAGAATATATTTAATTATAACTCTGAATCTGTAGTTCGTCAACGTGTTTTTAAATGTAAAAATAAACTTATTGAAATTATAACTAAAGATCCTCGTTTTAAAGACTTGAAAGAATTATGACTAGTGAAGAGCACGAATTAATTTCTGATTATCTCAATGATCGACTTTCTTCTACTCAAATTGTAGAAGTAGAGCAACGCATGCGTATTGATTCTACATTTCGAGAACAGGTACTTATAGAACAACAACTATTTGAAACATTGAATCCTGATGAATGGAGTTTAGCTAAAAATATTTCCTCTGAAAAAAAAGAGCTTTATCAGAAAGTTTATAAAAGTAAGGCAACTGAGGGTTTTAAAAAGACATTAGAACAAGTAAACACCGAATATCAAAGTACGCAACGAAACTCTTCTAAAAAAAGTTTCAAAAAATGGTATACTGCTGCAGCTGCAATACTTATTATTGGAAGTTTAGTTTTTTTACTTCCTAGAAAAAGTTCTTCACAAGAGTTGTATGCTGAATCTATAGATTTATCAGAATTACCTTCTATGGTTGTTCGAAATACTAATAGTGCTGTAAACCTTAACTTAGCTCAAGAAGCCTTTGAAGCTAAAGAGTTTCAAAAAGCGTTAGAACTTATTCTTAAAGAAGAACAAATAACACAGAAAATTAGCGGAGTTACATTACTTTATAAAGGTATTGCATATTTAGAGCTCAAAAATTATGATCAAGCACTAGAAATTTTCAAGACAATTAGTTCTAGCACATATATTGTTTCTCAGGAAGGACATTGGTATAAAGCATTATTATTTTTGAAAAAAGAAGATCGAGAAAGTGCTCGAAAAGTACTTAATCTTATTATTACTAATCCTAACCATTACAAGTATAAAGAGGCGAAAAAAATTCTAAAAGAGTTGTAATCTTCTACACTAAAAACAGAATAAAGCTTGATAACTCAAAAGTTAAAACACTAGGTACATAAGTAAATTACCGTATAGTAACTAAATTCCTTGTATCTACTTTGTTAATGATTATGTCTTTTTTATGAATTGCATTTTGGGAGGCTATGTTACAAGTGTACCCTTCTTCTATTGTAATATTGGAAACATAAAATACATCATTATCAATTTGTGTTTTATTATCTTTTACTTCAAATGATTTTAACGGTATAGATAAACCTTTTCCATGTGCCTTTATTATTGCTTCTTTTTGTGTCCAATACTCATAAAAAGCAATTTCTGGATAATTATTCTTTTCTATTTTCTTCCATTCATAAATAGTCATTTGATCTTTAAAAATTTCTATTTCCACATCTTTAATGAGTTCAATATCTACTCCTAAATCGTAAGATTTAGAAATAGCACATAAAACGATATTACCCGAATGAGAAATATTAAATTTTAAGTCTAAATTTGAAAAAAAGGGTTTGTTGTATTCCGTATACTCTAACTCAAACACTTCTAATTCACTATTTAAATCTTTCATACCGTTTAATAATAAAAGCCTACCTAATAAGGACAATTGAGCATCTTGCCATCTACGGTATTTTAAAATTTTTTGTTGATACTTTTTAGAGAACTTCGTTAAACTGTTTTGTATTAAGTTACGGTGATTTTTCTCGTCTATATAAGCATAATAAATGTAAACCATGGAACTACTCAATACTCTTTATTGTTGTATTTCCAATAATTAATCCTTTTTTAATTTTAGGAGATCCTTTATATCCTACTTCTGCCTCTCCGTAAGCTGTAACTTTTAATAAATCTGTAACATTGAACCGATAATCTCCATCTCCATATGCTGTAATTTTTGTAGTATTATTAACAACTCCTAGTGTATTAATTTTACTTTCCCCATAAGCAGTAAATTTTTGTCTATCAATATTACCTTTCTTTATTTCTAGAAAACTTTCTCCATAAATAGTAACTCGTAAATCATCAACATTTAATTCATTAATTAAAGTTTGAGAAGCTCCATAAATATTAAACTTAACTTTATTTTGTTCCACAACACCCTCTAATTCAAACTTTTCTTCTCCCCTTAAAGAATAAACGTCAACATTTTTATATGTTATTATAATTTTTGCTTGTGTTCCTTTATAAATAGGCTCCTTTTTTTTATACCCATTTTCTTTAATGACTTTTGTTTTTGTAGTTATTTTGGCTCCTTCTAAAAATATGTGTAGGGTATTCTTTTCAACCTCGATATTAAGTTTTTCCATAGGAACTTTTAATTCGTTAATTGTAACGGATTCTTTTTCTCCTTTTCTAAAAACAGCCTCAATATGAGGACTAACAATTACCTTATCAAAACTATTTAACTGAATAGTTTTTGATTGCCCTAATAGGTCTTGTATACCAATGATAATTATTAAACTAAGTATCATTATTTTTAGCATTGTATTTTTCATATTTCTAATTATTTTATTTTTAAACAATAATTTTAAGCTATACTCCAAATGAAGAATAGCAAGCCTCTACATTCTTATTTTAATAACAATCAGTTATTTAGATCATAATATATAAGATTACCTCTTCATTAATCTTCTCTCAATACTTTAGTAGGATTATTTAAAGCAGCCTGAATACTTTGTCCGCTTACTGTAAAAATAGTAATACATAATGTAAGAATTCCAGCTAGGATAATCACACCTGAACTAATAGATATTCTATAAGCAAAATCTTCCAACCAAATATTCATTGTGTAAAAAGAAATAGGAATAGATATTATAAAACCTAAAAATGCCCATTTAATAAAATCTTTATTCAAAATCGTAACAACTTGATAAACAGAAGCTCCATTAGCTTTTCTTATTCCAATTTCTTTTTTACGAAGAAAGCATGTATAGGAAGTAAGTCCAAATAACCCCATAGCAGCAATTAAAATAGCCAGTAAAGTAAATATTTGGAAAGCATCACTAAATTTTTTATCATCCTTGTAAAGTAGTTGATATTTTTTTTCTAGAAACTCATAATTGAAAGTACTGACTGGAAATATAGCACTCCATTTTTTTTCTATTTTTTCTAAAACTTCTGCAAACTCTACTTCGGTTTGTGCTTCTAATTGTACTAAAAGATTCTTCGAATTATCTTTATAACGAATAAGCATTGGGGTTATAGATTTCTTTAGACCAAAATGATTGTAATCTTCTATAACACCTACAATTGTCCAATTTATATTCCAAAATTTTAATGTTTCACCGATTGCATCTTTTGCATTACCTAACTCCATTTCTTTTAAAAAAGTTTCATTGACTACAACTTCAGTATTAGAATTTTCTACAGAAGGATTAAATGTTTTTCCTGAAATAAACTTCATTCCTGTTATACTAAAGTAATTTTCGTCAACAGCATAATTGTAAAATACTTTTTTTAGACTTTCCTTTTTACTAGGTATTATAATCCCTCTGTTAGAGGATAAATTATCTTGATGATCTCCAGGATATGTATCTGAAGCAGCTGTTTTGGAAACAAAAGGAAGGGTTACAAGTTCATTTTTAAGAACATTAAATTTTCTCTTTAATAATGAATCATTCTTAACTCCAATAACTTCACCTTTTACTGCTATCACCCCATTAAGATTAACTCCAGTAGATTGTTTTCCCATAAACTGCATCTGTTTATGAATAACTATGGCTCCTATAAGTAAAGAAGTAGTTATAATAAACTGAAATACAACTAGTATTTTTCTGATATTAAATTTACGGGAAGAGGCATTTATTTTTTTCTTTAGAGTAATAATAGGAGACGAATTACTTAATAATATAGCTGGGTATAAACCAATAAATAAAACGCCAAAAAATAAAAATAAGAATGTAGGTAAGAGATTTATAACATCATTAAAACTAAAGTATAATATATGTCCTGAAAAGGATGTGTATAAAGGTAAAAATATAATAGCAACAGAAATTCCTATAATAATTGAGATACTATTAAGTACCATTAGTTCTATTAAAGATTGAATAATGAGTTGATAACGAACGGCACCAACTACTTTTCGCATTCCTACTTCCTTTCCTCTATCTAAGAATTTTGTAGAATAAAGATTAATATAATTAAGCCAAGAGATAATGATGATTATGTAAGCAATAGTTGTAAGAAATTTAATACGTTTTGCACTACCATTTTCGTTAACTTCATACGGTTTATTAGAATGTAAGTGAATACTTTCTATGGACTCTATATTGTGTCTTTCTTCTTTATTTTTTTCAATATCACTATCAATAATCTTATTCCTAAGAACTTCTTCATTTGTAGAAGGTATTGTTTTTATATAAGTGTAACAATTATTGTTATTCCAGTTTAATTCGTAGTCATTCTTACTAAAGGCTTCCCATTTTTTTTGTGTTGAAAATGAAATAAGAAATGAATTTTTATAATGTGAATTTTCTGGAATGTTTTTCATTACTCCAGTTACTGTTACCAATATCTTTTTACCGTTTTGATAAATTTCACAAGTCTTTTTAATAGGATTTACGTCACCAAATAGTTTTTTAGCTAAAGATTCATTTAAAACAATTGAATTGGGCTCTTGAAGAGCTAATTCGCGATCTCCTTTTACTAAAGGAATGGAAAAAATTTTAAAAAAATTCTTATCTGCTAATGATCCTGAAGACTGTTCAAATATTTTATCACCAACTATAAACGTTACTTTTTCGAAATAATATAATCTGACATATTCAACTATTTCGGGAAATATTTCCTTAAGTGTTAGCCCAGTTTTATTGTATGTCATGGCATCACCAGGCACAAAAGAATCTCCTTCTAAATAATCTAAATATACTCTGTATACTGAACTAGATCCTTCAAATTTATCATAACTTTTTTCATATTTAACGTAAGCCATAATTAATATAAATATGGCAATACCTGTAGAAAGACCTCCTATGTTTATAAGAGAATACATCGGATTCTTTAATAAATACCGGATAGCTATTTTTATATATAGATTAAGCATTGGAAAAATATTAATATGGTAAACGTAACTATAAAATCAAATTATGATAACACAGAAGCAGTAATAGGTTTATTTTGACTTTCTGTAACAATTTGTCCATCAAAAAGATTGATAACTCGGTGTGCATAATGTGAATCTCTATCAGAGTGTGTTACCATTACAATAGTAGTATCATCTCTATTAAGTTCTGTTAACAAGTTCATTACTTCAATACCATTTTTAGAATCTAAATTCCCAGTAGGCTCATCAGCAAGAATTAATTTTGGATTTGTTACTACCGCTCTAGAAATTGCCACACGTTGCTGTTGACCTCCTGATAATTGTTGTGGAAAGTGCTTTTCTCTATGACTAATATTCATACGTTCTAAAACCTCTTTTACACGTTCTCTACGTTCTTCTTTCTTTACATTTAAATAAATTAAAGGAAGTTCTACATTTTCAAAGATGGTTAATTCATCGATTAGATTAAAACTTTGAAAAACAAAACCAAGATTTCCTTTTCTTAAATGAGTTCGTTGACGTTCCTTTAAATTTGCAACTTCATGTCCTCCAAACTTATAACTTCCTTCTGTAGGATTATCTAACATTCCAATAATGTTTAGTAATGTAGATTTACCACAACCAGAAGGTCCCATAATAGCTACAAATTCACCTTCTTTAATGTCTAAATTCACATTATTAAGTGCTAATGTTTCTACCTCTTCAGTTCTAAACGTTTTCTTTAAATTTTTTATCTGTATCATTTCTATTTGTTTTTATACTATTGGTTATTTTAATATAATTTTTTCTGCATCTCCAAAATTTGAATAACTTGAAGTTATTACTTTTTCTCCTGATTGTAAACCTTCAATTAGTTCATAAAATCTTGAATTTTGTTTTCCAATTCTAATAGGTCGCTTCCAAGCAACCTCACCAGAAGGCTCTACTACAAAAATCCATTGCCCACCTGTACTCTGAAAAAAGCTTCCTTTAGGTAATAGTAAAGCCTTATTAGATTCGCCTAGCTGTAATTTAATACTATAACTCTGTCCCGTTCGTATTGTTTCTGGTTTTTCAGAAGTAAAAACTAAATCGACTTTAAACTTTCCGTTACGAACTTCAGGATATACTTTTCTTAATCGAAGTTCATAAGCTTTACCGTTTCGTTCTAAAATTCCTGTAAGATCTCTCTTTACACGATCTATATAATGCTCATCTATAGAAGCTTCAATCTTATAATTCGTTAATACATTAATCTGACCTATACGTTGTCCTTTATTAATACTTTGTCCAATTTCTGCATCTAAAAAACCTAACTGACCATCTGCAGGAGCACGAACATTTAAATGATCTATACGTTCATATACCATAGACAAAGTTTTACGCATTCTGGCTAAATCTGAATCTAAATCTTTTAACGAAGTGCTTCTTAAATTATCATCTTGCTCGGTTTGAATCTTTATAAGATCATACTGTTTTTTCGAAAAATCAAGATTTTCTTTAGCAACCAAATATTGTTCTTTAGAAATAAGACCATCATCATATAATGCTTTATTTTGCTCAAAACTCCTTTGATTTTTCTGAAGATCATACTGTAATTTAATAAGTTCTTTCCTACCTGAGACTTGTCTAGAATCAAATGTTAATTTTGTTGAACGTAAATCGTTTTGTTTCAAAGCTAAATTATTCTCACTTGCTAGAATTTGTTCATATAACTCCATATTTTCTAGTTGTAAAATAATATCCCCTTTTTTTACTGTAGCTCCTTCTTCAATAAATTTTTCTTTTACTCTTCCACCTTCATATGCATCCATATAAATAGTAGTAATAGGAGCTACAAAACCATTAATTGTTATATAATCATCAAATTTCCCTTGCTTAACTTGACCTATGGAAAGTTTGTCACGTTCAATTCTAAAAGTAGACGTTGAGCTATTAGTAATAAATTTCCAAATTAGAAATACTATTACTAAACTAAGTAATATAAACCCATAATGCTTTGGACGCAATCCTTTCTTTTTTTCTAATTGTATATCCATAATCTATTCGTTGTCTATAATGTTAAACACAGGAATTCCTTTATAGAAATCCAAAGTCTTTTTTTGAACTTTTAATTTAAATTTTACTTGTATATTTTTATTTTGAGCTGTAGCAAATAAATTTTTAGCTTGATTAAGCTCTAAAATACTAATTAAGCCTTTTTCATATCTCTTTTGAGCAATTTTAAAAGCATTTTCTGCAGAGACTTCACTTTGTTTTGATTGTTTGTATTCTATTAATGAAGCCTCATATGATCTAACAGCTTCTTGAATTGTATTATTAAGTATTTGCTTTTGTAATTTGAGATTATTAGTAGCTTTTGACAATGATATTTTCTTTTGTTTAATGTTTGAACGGCTACTCCAACGGTTACTTATTGGAATACTAATAGAAATACCAATATATTGAGAAGCATTATTATCTATTTGTGTTCTAAAAGGAATTACATTTCCTTGATCATTTACATTGGTTTCAAAATACCCTGTTTCATATCCTGCATACAATGATAAAGAAGGATATAGATCTCCTCTTGCCACAGCTATATCTTTTTCAGCTGCTTTTACTTTAAGTTCCTCTGATTGTATACTAGGAATAAACGTAAGTGCTTTTTGATAGACTGAATCTGCTTGAAATTTAGGTTGCTTTTCATAACTTTCTTCAAGAGCATTATGAAAAGAATTTATTGTTATATCTGTACTATTTTCAAGGTTCATTTCTTGCATTAACTTGAGTTTAGCTGCCTTTAAGTTGTTTTCATTTTGTATTTGCGTTAATTGATCTGAAATGAGTGCTGATTCTGACTCATATAAATCAGCCTTAGCTTTAAGTCCTAATTCTATTTGTCTTTTTATGAAATTGTAATTAGACTCTGATAAGTTAACTTGCTCCTTAGAAATATTTATTAATTCTTGATTAAATAGTACATCAAAAAAAGCGCTCATAACTCTAAAAGCTAATAAATACTTTTCCTGTTGCTTTCCTTTTTGAGTTGCTTTGTACAAAAAACGTGTTACAGTAATTGTATTCAGCTTTTTAAACCCTTGAAAAAGGTCAATTTGAGCATTTAATGAATAATTATTAGAGAAAAAATTAGATGTTGAAATTTGATTTGTATTTGGGTCAATAGAACGACCACCTCGAATATTATAACTAGCATCAGCACTTATTGTTGGGAACAATTCTCTGTAAGCTTGTCTATAGTTTTCTTTGTTTGAAGCTGTATCATATGTTAAATCATTAAGCTTTAAATTATGTTCTAGCGCATACTCAACGCAAGTATCTAATGTCCATTTTTCTTGTGCTAAAAGTGATAGTTGTAAACAAAGTAGTATTGCAATAGTTAGTTTATGTAATTTGTACATATTTAAAGATAATTATGCCAAATAGTAAGCGAATGCTATGCCAAAAAACATAAGTGATTGATTATTAACAATATAAAATTCAACTTAATAAAAAAACTAAGAAGACGTGTAAAATAACTATACAAATAGTGTAAAAAAATTTTACACTCATTTTATATCTAAATAATCAATTTGTATTTTTGATTACAGTAAAAAACTATTGAATTTTGGATGCAAAAATTCTCATAATCGACGATAATAAAAGTATTTTAAATGCTCTAGAAATTTTGCTTCAATTTGAATGTAAAGAAGTGCATACCATTAGTAATCCTAATCAAATTACTTCCTACCCAAATTTAGAAGAAATAGATGTTGTATTATTAGATATGAATTTTTCTGCAGGAATTAACTCAGGAAATGAAGGATTGTTTTGGTTAAATGAAATTAAAAAAAGAATTCCAGACCTTCCTGTTATTATGATGACTGCATATGGTTCCGTAGATTTGGCTGTACAAGCTCTTAAAAATGGAGCTGTAGACTTTGTTTTAAAACCATGGAATAATAGTAAGTTATTAGCCACTATAAAAGCTACTTATGAACTTCGTAAATCTAAAGCAAAAATTAATCAGCTAAAACAAAAAGAAAATAGACTAAAACAAGTTATTAATGAAAAAAGAAACACCATTGTTGGTAATTCTAAAGCAATACATGAAGTATTACAACTAACAGAAAAAATAGGAGCTACTGATGTTAGTGTTTTAATTACCGGAGAAAATGGGACTGGGAAAGAACTTATTGCAAGAGAACTTCATTATGCTTCTAAAAGAAATAATGAAGTATTTATAAATGTAGATGTTGGAACGATATCTGAAACACTTTTTGAAAGCGAGCTATTTGGCCATATTAAAGGTGCCTTTACAGATGCTAAAGAAGACAGAATAGGTAAATTTGAAGCTGCGAATGAAGGAACACTCTTCTTAGATGAAATTGGAAACCTATCGCTACAAATGCAAGCTAAATTGTTATCCGTTATAGAACAAAGGAAGGTCATTAAAGTAGGATCTAATGTTCCTATTCCAATTGATATACGATTAATATGCGCTACTAATTGTAATTTACATCAAATGGTAGCAGATGGACTTTTT
The DNA here is from genome assembly GCF_001936575.1 of Tenacibaculum agarivorans. GTDB lineage: Bacteria > Bacteroidota > Bacteroidia > Flavobacteriales > Flavobacteriaceae > Polaribacter > Polaribacter agarivorans. The sequence goes on along the minus strand of NZ_MSMP01000008.1, from coordinate 13,283 downwards.
AGAGAAGATTTATTGTATAGAATAAATACCATACAAATAGAAGTTCCTAGTTTACGAGAACGCGGTAATGATATTGTAGTTTTAGCTGAATTCTTTTTAAATAAGTTTGCTAAAAAATATGGAAAAGGAGTATTAAAGATAAATTCGCCAGGAAAAGAAAAGCTTAATTCATACCATTGGCCTGGTAATGTTAGAGAACTACAACATACAATGGAAAGAGCTGTTATTCTTAGTGAAGATACCATATTAAAACCTAATGATTTCTTATTATTACCTCCTCCTCAACATTCAATACAATTTGAAGCTAAAACTTTAAGAGAAGTTGAGGAACAAATGATTACTAATTCTATGCACAAACACAAAGGAAATTATACAGCCGTTGCAAATGAATTGGGAATTTCTAGACAAACATTATATAATAAAATTAAAAAAGCACAATAAAAGTAATAAATGGCAAGCAAGGTTTATTACATTCAAATTCTTTTACGAGTAGCTATAATCATAGCATTTGCCTTACTTTTTGCATTCTTGTGGAAAGAAGACTTTTTGTATTTTACTATAATTTGTGGTTTGCTTATACTTTTGCAAGGTTTTTTATTAATAAGGTACCTTAACAAAACCAATAGAAAAATAGCTTATTTCTTTGACTCTATTAGCAACAATGATTTTTCAGTTCATTTTTTAGAAGAAAAAGGTCCAGATTCTTTAAATGAACTTCATAAAAGTATTAATAAAGTTAAAAGCCTCATTAGAGAAACCCAGATTAGAAATAAAGAGCAAGAAAATTATTATCAAGAATTACTTAAAGAGATTAATATAGGTGTAATTACTATTAATAGAAAGGGTCACATTTTGTTTGTTAATCCTACTGCTAAACGTTTACTAAACACACCTCAATTAAACCATTTAAATCAATTGAAACGTGTAGATGAAAAATTATTTAATTTACTATCTACGCTTGAACCTTTTGAAAGAAAATTATTTCAACTTACTAACGAACGAGAAACTAAAAGCCTTGTTGTAAAAACTACTACCACATTATTAAATGAAGAAAGATTGAACTTAATTACTATCCAAGATATTAATAGTGAATTAAGTGAAAAAGAAACAGATTCTTGGATGAAATTAATTAGGGTATTAACACATGAAATCATGAATGCAATTGCTCCACTAAGCTCTATATCAGACTCAATATTAAATTATTATAAAAATAACAATACAGAAATTCCTTTTAATCAGATTACTGAACTTCATATCAAAAAAACAATAAAAGGATTAGAAATTATTAAAGAGCAAGGTGATAGTTTAGTTGATTTTGTGCATTCTTACAGAGATATATTGAATTTACCTATACCAGATAAAAGACCTGTAAACGTTCCCCAACTTATTGATGAAATAAAAGTTTTAACTTCTCAAGAAAAAGAATCTAAAGCGATTGTTTTTAATATAAAACATCTTTCAGGTGATTTTGATATTTTTGCTGATAAAAAACAGATTTCACAAACACTTATTAATCTTATTAAAAATGCAATACAATCTTTAGAAGGTAAAGAAGGTCCTGTAATTGAGATTATATCTGGTATAGAAAATGGTGATAAATTTATTAAGGTAAACGATAATGGAACTGGTATTCCTGCTGACTTGTTAGAACAGATATTTGTACCTTTCTTCACTACAAAGTCAAATGGATCTGGAATTGGCTTGAGTCTTTCAAGACAAATAATGCAAATGCATAGTGGCAATTTAACTGTGAATTCTATTCCTGATAAAGGAAGTTCTTTTACCTTAAAATTTTAATTAAAAAATCCTAAAAAAATGAGAATATTTTTTAGTTTAATTATAAAATCTCATTTTCTTAGGAAGTTTACTCTAAAATAAAAACCACTCTTTTTTATATTTACAAAGACTATTTATTTATCTAATGCTCTTTATATTGATCTTTGGAAAACATTTTATTTATAAGTCCAACTAATTTTTCTTGTTGATCATTTAGAAAAAAATGTCCACCAACAAATGGGTATAAATGACATTTTGCATGAGTATGTTCCTTCCATCCTTCACATTTTCCTTTCGTTAGTTCATCTTCCGTTCCAAAAAAGACTGTAATATCTTGATTTAAAGGAGACGTGTTATCTAATTTTATTTGCTCTTCAGCTAATTTAAAATCGTTTTTTAATAAAGGTAAAAAAATCTCCATCAATTCTGGGTTTTCAAAAAACTCGGAAGGAGTTCCTCCTAAATTAAGCACTTCTTTTTTAAAGTCTATATCATTTAATAAACTGAATTTCTTTGCATCAGAACGTAAATGAGGGGCACTTGAACCTGAAAAGAAAATATGTAATGGAGAGGGAAATTGTAATGCTCTAATTTTTTGTACTAGTTCATAAGCTATTAAAGCTCCTAAGCTATGGCCAAAAATCATATACGGATTATTATTTAGAATATCTTCTTTAATCATAGAAAGAGTATCTTCTACAGCTTCCCCTCTATTTTCATATAATTCATCAAACATACGATTTCCTCTTCCTGATAATTCCAATGGAACAAATTCAATTTGAGGATTCAAATAAGCTGTCCAACTGCTAAATATTTTGGAAGTTCCTCCTGCGTAAGGAAGACAGTATAGTTTTGTTTTCAATTGGTGTTTTTAATTAATAATGTTCTACTTCAATTAATAAACTAGGTGTAACCTTATCCATTAGATCTGTGGCTGTTATTAATTTTGTATCATCTAGTTTTTGATTTAAATGGATATCTTTTTCATATAAAAATTCATAATCGATAATATTATCTTGGTCTTCTATATCAGATAAATGAATTAATTCTCCAACTCCTTTCATTTTTAGCACACAATCTACAAGGTCATTCTTACCCCACCAATAATTGGTTCCATATGCCGATCCCATGTCTTCAAAATTTCCTTTATAAACGAGTATCAAAGGCGCTTTCTTATCTTTAGATACATTATAAATTCCAGAAGCACAATGCATCATTCCTGTACATGGTCCTATAATTGCTTTTACATTATTTCCTGCCATTAAGGATATATCTTCTCTAAGTGATGTTTCTGCCACGAATAGTATTCTATCTAGCATTTCTTCATTGAGATACTCTTTAAAATGTGAACGTTTCCCTACGTTCTTTACATCGTAAATTAATATTTTTGTATCTTGTTTTTCTAATATTAACTTGATTAGATTTATAAACTCTCCCTCCTTAATTACCTTTCCATCTAAAGCACTACTATCATTAATTATAACTAACATATCATCTTTTTTCACTCCTTTCTCTGCTAGATATGTATTTGCCCAGTCTATTTCTTCTTTACTTAGGTGAACTTTATTCTTATGACAATCTAGTCTAATATCCTGATCGAATTTCATACCTACTAATTCCAATAATACAGGAAAAAATACTTTTACGTCTTCAGCATAAGAAAATGAACTAATAGAAAACATAATAGTATCTATTTTACGACTAAATAATTTATAATACTTACTAACTATATGATTTGCAATTTCTGTTTCTCTTTCAGACAGAAAAACCACACAATCATACTCATCATAAGGTACTTCTTTATACTGCTTTAATTCAAGGCTTCTAAGTTCAGGAGAATTCAAAGCTAATTCAACTACTCTAGAATCTGATGAAGTAAAATGAATTTCTGCATTTGGAAAAAACTGTTGCAACAATCTAAATTGAGAAGTATGACGTAATGCTCCTCCTACAAAAAAGGTTTCAAAATCAAAAAAAATAAGTACAGAGTTCATTTTCTCTCTATTAAATTTTTTCGATTGCTTTTTTAAATAGTTTTTTAATAGTTGTTTTTTTATGAATTGTAGCATAATTTTTAAATATAAGGTTGATAAATTTTAAGGGTATTCTGTTTTGATTTTAAAGATATAATCTATCTTATCTTTTTTCTAAATTTAGTAGAAAGTATTATAAATTAGTACAACACTATCATTCATAAGTATTATTAAAGTAAGCTCTGAAGTAATTCTAATACTTTGGAATTTAAAAATACTAAATCAATAATAGTATTCTATCAATAAAATTTTTAGACAGATTTATTCAGTTTATCTCCAGTGATGGAAATATTTATATTATAAATTTATTAATGTAGTATTCTTTGTTTAAATACTTGTTTTATATCTTGAGTTGATTTTAATGTTTTTCTTTTTTATAATTTTTAGTAATATACATAACGATTAATATTTTTAATTCATGCTTTGATTTATAATATAAAGCGGATCTAAAGTTTCTATTTCACCTCTATCAAGTTTCACTACTTTATCTGCTACATCAAAATAATGATCATCATGAGTAATTGCAATAACAATTTTTCCTAATGCCCTCATTTCTGGCAATAAACTTCTATAAAAGAAATTCCTATATTCAGGATCTTGATCTGCAGCCCATTCATCAAATAGATATATTGGTGAATCTTCTAAATAACATTGTAATAAAGCTAATCTTTTTCGTTGTCCACTAGATAAATGAATAGTATTATACTTTCCGTTTACAATTTGAACCTTATGATCGAGGTTTAATACTTTCAGATATTTATCTATTGCATCTTGTTTTTCATTTGTATTAATATTATACAACTTTTCAAAAAGATATGCTGGATTAAATACTGATGAAAAATACTCACTTAGTTCATGGCCTTTGTGTATTTTATTATTGAGTAAAATTTGACCGCTATGAGATTCATATAGCCCTGTTAACATCTTTGCTAATGTTGTTTTTCCACTTCCATTTCCTCCAATAATAAAGAATATTTCACCGCTTTTAATTTTTAAATTAATTGGTCCAACACTAAAGCCTTCTTTTTCTCCTTCTGGAATTGGATATTGATATGTAATATTTTTTGCCTCCAACACATAATCCTTTGCGATTAGTTTTTCAGGAATTACAGAAAGATCTATATTCTCAGGGATTTCCTGAGTAAACTTTTGAACACGATCCCAAGCTATACGTAAATTCATAAGACTAGGTATACTACTTAGGATTCCATTTACTGGAGCAATTAGATATAAAAATACAACAACAAAGTTCATTACCGTATGTGCTTTTACACTTGGGAAAACTTCAGACATACTTATAGAAACTAACCCAAGTAAAATTACTAATTGAGATTCTCCTACCATAAAAGCATTAGTAAATTTTATATCAGCTGTAGTCATCTTATCTCTAAATTCCGCTGCACTCTCTCCTATATCTCCTCTATACTCTATTTTTTTATTACGATGTAGACTTAATTCTTTGAAACCATCTATCATTCCATTTACTAAACGCATGAAATCATCTCTTGAATTACGAGCTTCTTCAAAATAAGGGTTCACATTTTTACTTACTATGTAGTATAATGTGGCTATGGAAACAATAATAAAAATGGCTACAATAGTTGCCCAAAACGCTAAAGAAGCAAGATAAATAAAGGCACCTACCGCTGTAATAAAACTGGTAATTAATAAAATAATTTCATTAATAGAGCCCCCAATGGTATTTACATCATCATTTAATGCTGTGTAAACACGTCCTCTATCGATTCCCTCAAATTTTTCATACGAAGCAGAAAATATTTTATTCACCAATCGTATACGTAAATCATATACTATACTTCTAGTGATTTTTGTTAAACTTATTTGAACAAATCTTCTTCCAAATAAATATACAGCAACTATTAGTCCGAAATAAAGAAACATGTATTTCATATTAATATTTGAACCTACAAAAGCCGTTACCATAACAATTACCAACACATTAGCTAATCCTGATAAAACGGTCATTAGTAAAATCATAGGAGCTTTTTGTTTTAACGAATCTTTATTCGGGAAAAATAATGACAAACCATAGGCTAAAAAGCTTACTCCCACAGCAATTAAGAGTAAGATAATTAATATTTTAAAACTCTCTGGCATCCATACAAGTATAGCTTCCCATGTAAAATTCACTAATGCTTTCGGAAATATATATAACGCATATAAAAATGGAACAACTAAAATGAAAGTTCCTAAAATCTTATATAATTTTTTAACTGATATATTTTCAAACGAACGTTTCTTATTAAATACATCTATAAAAATCATAGTTAAAAATGCCATCACAATAAGAATATAAAATCCTATAGCTATAGATATACCAGAATATGTTTTGTCTCCCCCATCAGCAGGCTTATAATCTTTTTCTATACTTTCTTCAGCTAAATGCTTCATTATTTTATTACCTATATAGGTGGTATAATTACTATTAGAGTTAGCCATTACGGCTACAGCTATTTTTTCTTCTGGTCTAAATGTGATATATGAACTAAAATTTGGGTTAAGTCCGTTATGGAAAATTTCCCCTGTTCCGTCAAGATTTATTTCCCATCCTCGAGCATAAGACGACATATTATGAAGTGCGACAGAGGCATCTCGTTGATGTGTAATCTTTGCTTCACTGTATAATGGATTTGGAGTCATTCCCATTTGAAACTTTAGCCATTTCATTACGTCTTTAGCATCAGAAATAACATATCCTGCTGCATTATTCCCTTTATATTTAGGAGCGCTATAAGGACGAGCTTGTAAAAAACCTATTTTATATCCTTGTGCTTTAGTTGCGTTCTTTTTTACCTCTCCAATACTAGTTTCTTTTAAACCTAAAGCATCAATAACATACGTCTGCATATACTTTTCAAAGGATATTCCTGTAACCTTTTGTATAATTAATGCTAGAATATCATAGTTAATTGTGGCATACTGAAATTCTTTTCCTGGAGGAGTATCTAATTCTTCTCCTATAAGTTTTTTGATAGTTTGTTCTAATGCATTTTTATCATTAGACTCAGGAATTTCAGCGATGGTTTCCCAAGGAATTCCACTAGTATGATGTAGTACTTGTCGGAGTTTTATTCGAATCGATTTTCCTTTATATGTTGTTGAGAACCATGGAAGATAGTCTGACACATAACTATCCAGATTTATTTTTCCTTGCTTTTCAAGTATTGTTAACGCTAAAGCTGTAAAAGCCTTACTGCAAGAACCTAGCTCAAATTTTGTAGAGGCTGTTACTGGGATTTGCTTTTCCTCATTAGCATAACCAAAGCTTTTGATACTATATTGATTTCCTTTTATAAGCACAATACTCAATCCAGGAATATCTCCATAATTCATTAATTCTAAGATTTGCTCTTCAAATGCTACATCGAGTAATTTTGTAGACTTATCAGATGGTTCTTTTTTGTATTCCATACTGAATAGCATCAGTGGAAATAAAAGTAAGAACATCACTTTTTTTATAGATGTACATTGCATGCTTAAAATGTATTAGCAATATTTAGTTAAGATTTGTTATAAAATTGACAGTGTAGAAAGTTATAACCATTCTTCTTTTACTTGAAAATATGGTTCTTTTGATAGTATTTCTAATACTACATTTTCATTCTCTTTATTCAATATTTCATAATGACTGGCTTCAATAAAGGTATGAACAATATCATTACGTGTATGTTTTTTCCAATCTTGCATGGAAGCAGAAACAGCATTCCTTGTTGCTTCTATAGTTAAAATGCGACTTTTTATCTTTCCTTTCACTTTATAATTATCTAATAGATTTAGATTATGTTTCATCAATCGTTTGATACGTTCTGAATTATTCAACGTGGTGCTTAACCAAAAAGATAATTCCTTTTCTAAAAGTTTATCAATTTGCAACATATTACTTTTAGAAACTTTTTGATTGTATACTCCTCTATCAATAAATACTAAACATATCTGATCATGCTCTTTTTCTAAGATTTTTGCCATCTCAAAAGCAATAGGAACTCCCATAGAATATCCTACTAAAGAAATAGACTCTTTAATATTCATTGCTTTTAACTCAGCTATAAATGTTTTAGCAATAGCTTTGATGGATGTATCAAAAGTTTCTTCTGTATCAAAACCTTTATATTGGAATCCATAAGCATTATATTCCTTGTCCATTTTCATTGCTAAACTCTTGAAAATTGTAGAAGAACCCAATATTGGAGGTATAAAAAAGATGTTTGGTAAGCCTTCAACTTCATTATTCAATTTAAGCAATAATGTTTTTTCTTTTTGTTCTCCAAGAATCAATTCTGATAGTTCTTTAATCGTTGGAGCACTAAAAATATCTCTAAGCGTAATCTCTCCTCCTATTTCTTTATAAATTGCAGATACTATTTGCATCGCTTTTAGTGAATCTCCTCCTATTTCAAAGAAATTATCATCTGTACTAATCCCTGAAAACTTAAGATATTTTTCCCATATATCTAATAATTTCTTTTCTGTGCTATTAACTGGTGTAATTTTAATTCGCTTTTGTATATGTCTTCTTGCTCTTCTTTGTAGTTCTTTTCTATCTACCTCTCCAGTAATGGTAATAGGAAGACGTTCCAAATTTCTATAATAAGTAGGTACTATATAACCCGCTACCTTTTCTTTTAAAAGTTTTTTTAATTCTAAATCAATGGAAATATCTTGTGATAAAATTTCTGGTGTAGGTAATGCTTTAACATCAATTTTACCATTAATTGTTTTAGGAAATTCTTTGATATTGGTATAATACCTTGGAATCATATAATGTGGTAACTTCTCTTTTATAAAGTTACGAATAGTATCACCACTTAATTCTTTTTCAGAAATATAATATGTTACCAAATGATTCTTCTGCTCTGAATCTTTTTTAACTACCGTAATGCACTGTTTTATTGCTTCAAGTTTAGCTATACTAATATTCACTTCATTCGGTTCTACTCTATATCCTCTTATTTTTACTTGATTATCTTTTCTTCCACAGAATTCTAATGTTCCATCCATTGTCCAACGGGCAAGATCTCCAGTCTTGTAACATCTGCCTTCTCCGAAAGGGTTTGAAATAAAACTTTTTCGAGTTTCTGTTTCTTTATTAATATAACCTCTTGCTATTCCTGGTCCTGCAAGATATATTTCTCCAATAGAGCCTACGGGTAATAATTGTTCATTATTATCTACTATATATACTGCATAGTTTGCTATTGGGCTTCCAATGTTACTGGCTGAACTATGTACCAAACCAAAAGTAGCACATACCGTGGCCTCAGTTGGTCCATAAGTATTATAGAAATTCGTGTGATTGATAAGTTTGTTTATGTATGATAGCTGAAGTGCATCTCCTCCACTGATCATAGTTTTAGGGAAACGGTTCAGCTCTTCATATCTTAAATTCAACTCATTAATTACTAAAGGAGTAGTACTTAACAACGTAACTTCTTTTTCATTAATTGCCTGTATTATACCGTCAATATCACTACCTCCTTTGGGAATAATTACCAACGTTCCTCCTGCACATAAAGTTGGAAATATTTCTTCTATAGAAGTATCAAAAGAAATAGATGATTGTTGAATAACAACGTCTGTGTCTTTAATATCAAAATATTTTGTGAATGTTTGTACATAATCCGATACTGATTGATGCTCAACCATTACACCTTTAGGAGTGCCTGTTGAACCAGATGTATAACAAATGTAACAGAGATCAGATAATGATATAGTCTGTTCTTTATCCCAAAGATCATATATTGGTTCCTCTTCTATACTTTCATAAAATATTGTAGTTACCTTTTCAGAAATTTTGGGTATTACTATACTCTCATCTACAATTAACCATTGTATAGCTGCATCATCAACCATATAAGAAATCCTATCTTCTGGATACTCTGCATCAATCGGAACAAAAATGGCGCCTACTTTAAGTATTGCTAACATAGCTACGATCATTTTCTCAGATCTTCCTGTCATGATACCAATAGTACTTCCTTTACGTACGCCACATCCAACTTTTAAATACGTTGCAAGTTTATCTACTTTACTCTGTAACTCTTTATATGTAACTTCTCTTTCTTCTATCTTAATAGCAATATTATGCTTGTAATTTTGAACTGCTTGATCAAACAACTCATCTACTCTATAAATGACATTAGGAAAACTTGGTTCTGAATTTATATACCTTTTTTCTCGAGAATCAATATTTTCATTTTTAATCTCTTTATTTTTTAACTCCTCTTCATTTTTCACATAATATGCAACTAAATGATCTACACCTTCCTCGTCTTTTTCTATAATTACTGCTGCGTTTTTGATTCTTGAGTGTTCTATTAAAATATTTTCTATTTCACTTAATCTTTTATCTGATTCATATATACGTTTTTGAGTATTTCGACCTTCTAAAAATTTTACTTTTCCTTCTTCATTCCAACACCCAACATCTCCCGTTTTATATATTTCTTGATTATTTTCTAACCAATATGGATTAGAAATAAATTTCTCGGTAATTAATTCATCTTGATTTAAATATTCTTTTACCGAGCCCATCACTCCAATTGCTATCTCTCCTGGAATTCCTTTTGGTAATAATTGATTATTTGAATCAATAATATATAATTTCAAATTAGCGATTGGCTCCCTAAAAGAACTGATAATATCGTTTATTTCAACTTTATATTTCTCAACTAAATCATAATTCTTAGAAGTGTTGTTAAAAGTATCTAAGATTTCTAACTGTTCTCTATGCGATAATAAAGTTATTTCATTTAATTTTCTATTTGGGGTTTTTAAAATATCTGTTAACAGTATTTCTATATGCTTTACCATTCTTAGTATTTTCGCCTTAAAGAAAATACTTTTATCATAATTTATATGAACAACTAATGCTCCTAGATTATTTTTTATAAAAGAGAAAGAAAGATCAAATTTATTCACATCTTCTTCCAAACTAGTTATCTTTTGTGAAGACTTATTTCTTTGTTTTTGAGATACTGAATGATCTGTTATATCATTATATGAAACCATTACATCAAATAATGGATTTCTATTTATATCTCTGTCCAAATTCAACTCATCAACTAATAGATCGAAAGGATAATATTGATGCTCATACCCTCCTATCATTACCTTACCTACATTTTCTAGTGATTCTATAAAAGTATCTGTAGCTTTAAATGTAGATCGGAAAACAATAGTATTGCTATAATATCCAACCTGATCTTCTAATTCTGGATGATCTCTTCCTGTAACTGGTGTACCAAGAATAATATCTGTTTGATTGGTATAGCGGTAAAACAATGTATTCAGCATAGTAACTAACACCATAAATAAAGTGGTTCCATGCTCATTTCCTAATTCTATTAAATCTTCTACTTGACTAGCTGGAATAGTATAACTAACACTTGCTCCTTCATAACTCTTAACTTTTCCTCTTTTTCTATCCAATGGTAAATCTAAAACTGGAATTTCTCCAGATAGTTTATTCTTCCAATACTTACGAGAAACATCGAGTTTACCTAACTTTAATTGTCCATTTTGCCAATGTGAGTAGTCTTTATATTGAATTCTTAATGGTTGTAATTGTAGTAAAGCTTTATTAGCATAATGATCATAAAAAAGCTTCAAATCATGCTGTAATACCTTTGATGACCATCCATCTGTAACAATATGATGTAAAATAAAGATAAAAACTACACTACCATCTGTTTTTTCAATTATAGACGCTCTTACAGCAGAACGAGTTAAATCGAAAGGGAAGAATGTCTCTTCTCTAATAAAGGTATTTAATTCCTCATTACTCTTTTTATTATGAATTATCTCAAACTTAAATTCATCAATCGATTCAACAACTTGCATCGGTTTCCCTTGTATCATCTGAATTGTTGTACGCAATACTTCATGTCGTTCAATTAAAGCTATAATTGATTTTTTAAACGCTCCAATATCAAGCTCTTTAAAAGTATGTATTAGCGGTACATTGTAAATTCCTTTTGTCTCTACTAACTGATCCAACACCCATAATCTTCTTTGAGCGTGTGATAGCTCATAATATTCTTTTTTTGAAACAATAGGAATGGTGTTGTTATCATCTTTTACTTTCTTAAAAAATGCTAATATCTCTTCCTTTTTATCCTTAATTTCCTGAATAATATCCGGTGTTAAAGCTTGTCGTTCAGCAGTAATATCTAACTGATCACCAGTAACAGAAATGATAATATTATTGTTGGTTCTTAAGTCCGTTATAAATTTGTCTATTTTCATATCGTTATTTTAATCACATCTGATCCATTTTCTAAAACTTCATCACCTATTTGGGTCATTGTGATAATGTAATCTGAGATTTCTTTTATTGTTGGTTTTTCAAAAACATCTTTAAGGTTTATAGTTACCTCTAGCTCTTTATATACTTGATTCACCATAACCGTAGCTTTTAAAGAGTGTCCGCCTAGTTCAAAAAAGCTGCGCTCAACACTAATCAAGTTCTCTTCTATAGCTAAAACATCACTCCAGATCTTAATTAAAGTTTCTTCTGTAGCATTAGAAGCACCAACATAATGATCTTCTATATCTAATCTTGGATGTGGTAAATTCTTACGATCTACCTTTCCATTCACGGTGATCGGTAAGGCATCTAAATGCACATAATAACTAGGTAGCATATACTCCGGCAGCTTGCCTTGCAGAAAAGAACGTAACGCTGATGAGTCTATCGATGTTTCTGATACATAATAGCCTACCAAATGCTTGTCTTGATTTTGCTCTACAACATTTACTACTACATCTCTAATACTTGGGTAACCTAACACTTGATTCTCTATCTCTCCTAACTCTATCCTAAAACCTCTAAGCTTAACCTGGCTATCTATACGACCTAAAAACTCTAAATTACCATCTTCTAACCAACGAGCTAAATCACCTGTACGATACAAGCGTTCTCCTTCCTTAAAAGGGTGAACTATAAATTTCTCTGATGTTAACTCCGCTCTGTTGATATAACCCTGCGATAAACCTGAGCCTCCTATGCATAACTCACCGATAACTCCTCTCGGAACTAGATTACCTTCTTTATTTAAAATGTAAACACTTGTATTGGCTATTGGTTTTCCTATAGGTAAACTACTATACGTTTTATCTTTTGTAAAAATATGGCTTGTGGTAACTACCGTATTTTCGGTAGGACCATAGTTATTTACTAAGCTATAGTTTGTAGCTTCTATAGATTTTAATGCGTCTCCTCCTGTTAATAAAAAACGTAGTGAACTATTCTCTAATCTAATAAAATGTTCACATAATTGTGTAGGTAAAAATGCAATAGTAATATCATGTGTCTCAAAATAGCTATTAAGCTTTGCTACATCATACTTTATTGCATCTTCTAAGATATGTAGTGTAGCACCTTTAATAAGATAAGGGAAAATCTCCCATACGGAAGCATCAAAGCCTAAACCGGCATATTTTGTACTATTATCA
>NZ_MSMP01000079.1 GCF_001936575.1 Tenacibaculum agarivorans | reverse complement strand
AGGTTGTAGCCTCTGAAGGTCCGTATAAATCATAAACCGATTCTACTGAACTTTCTGCATAAATACGATCTACTAAACTCGGTAATAATGGCTCCCCTGCTAGGTTGACTGTTTTTACCGTTTCTGGTAATTTTCCAGAGTCTAAAACACCTAATAAAACACTTGGAACTGTATTTATTAATGATACTGAAATATCTGAATCTTCAACTAAGGATAATAAATTATCTACCAATTCAATTTTTGCTCCTGAAGCTAACGAAGTAAATAGTTCGAAAATCGATAAATCGAAGTTAATCGATGTACTGGCTAACATTCCTAACTCAAGTGATTCTTCAAAATTATCTAATGCCCAGTTTACTAAATTGAACATATTTCCATGTTCTATTAAAACGCCTTTTGGCTTTCCTGTACTTCCAGAGGTATAAATTACATAAGCTAAATCAGATTGAGCAATTTTAGTTTCTAATCCTGAAGTTGAATAACTCGCTATCGCATCCCAATCACTATCTAGCAATACAATGATTATGTCTTTCTTATGTTCTAAGATAGTTCGATTTTGAGCACTGCTTAACACCAAACCAGTAGCTGTATCTTCAATCATATAATCCACACGATCTTGCGGATAATTAGGATCAATTGGAACATAAGCACCTCCTGATTTTAAAACTCCTAAAATGCCAACCAACATTTCTAAGCTACGCTCAATACAAATACCTACAAAATCTCCAGATTTAATTCCCTTATCTTGTAAATAATGAGCTAATTGATTAGATTTTACATCTAATTCTTCATATGTTAATCCTACTCCTTGGTAAACTACTGCTAGAGCTTCTGGTTGCGCTTCAACTTGATCTTTAAAGTAATCTAAAACTGTTTGAGTGGTTCCATAATCTACCTCAATCCCATTAAATCTTTCTAATGTTTGTAATTCTTCCTCAGGTAAAATTGTTAGTCTTACAATAGCTGTATTTTCTGATTTTAAACCTTCTAACAACTGTTCTAAAGCTGTCTGCATATATGCAAGTACACGTTCAGCATCAATACTTGTGTCAATTTGAGCAGTTAATTTAAAATCATCTCCAAAATCATCTACATTTAAGGTAAATGGATAATTTGTTCGTTCATGATCACTTATAATTGTAAGTCCTAAATCAAATGGATTTTCTTCATTTGTTGCCGTTGAAGAATGACGGTAATTTAATATCGCACTAAATAATGGAACTTCATTAGAAACTTCACTCCAACCATGAATATCAGATAATGGTGTTTGTTCATATGGCAATAACGCCCCTAATTTTTGCTTAACTTCTTTAACATATTCTAATACATTCCCTTCTAAGGATATATAGAATGGTAATGTATTGATAAAAAGTCCTAACGAATCAACCGCCGCAGATGCACCTTGCAAGCGTCCTGAAAATAATGATCCAAATAATGCATAATCACTATTACTACAAGTACTAATCACCAATCCGTAAGCAGCATGAAATACAACTGCAGGACTCATTCCTAAAGTAATGCTTACCTCTCGAATTTCCTTACTCAATTGTTTTGGTAGTATGCTCTGTAACTCTCGGATATCACTTCCTGTTCCTTGAATGTCTGACAAATTAAATGGATAACTTGGTTCTTCCACCCCATTTAATAGTTCTTTAAAATAAGACTCGCTATCATTAACTGATTTCTGATGTAAAGTATGTCCTATAAAATCTCTATATAAAGTAGGTTTAGGTAAACTTGACGCTTCTCCAGATAAGTATGCGTACACCTCAGAAACAACCATTTCTAATCCGACATGATCAAACACCAAATGGTGTTGATTACTAATCAAATAATAACTATCTGTTCTTGGATCATCTGCTGATTTTAATTCAAATAATGGTGCTTTAGAAACATCCATCCATTGATTCCCAGGAGCTGTTAACAATTGTAGATCAGCTAAATCTAGATCTAATTCTTCTACTTCTAATACAACTTCTCTAAGTACTACTTGTACTGGTTGAGGTAAACCTTCACTTAATATACATGTTCGTAATACATCATGGCGATTTACAACAAACTGTAGGGCCTTTATAAATAATGTTCGTTTTTCTTTACTTGAGAATGAGTATAAACTCGGTAATACATAAGGATCTCCTTGTTCTTTATCACTCATTAAATAATGGAAATACATTCCTTCTTGTAATGGTGATAATGGATACATATCCTGAATATTAGAAACGCCTCCCGATATTTTTGAAACTACAGTGTCTATTTGCTCTTGATCAAAACTTAATAAAGGAATCATTTCTGGAGTAATACGATCTGTATCTACTGTAATTCCATTAGCTGGAACTTGATAAACTGTACTCGTAGATGATAATTTCTCACTAATTCCAGCAACCGTAGGATCAGAGAAAATATCCTTAATTCCTATATGAAAATCTATTTTTTGTAAACGGGAAATTAATTGTACAATTAGTAAACTATGTCCTCCTAATTCAAAGAAATCATCGTAAATACCTACTTTTTCAATATTCAATACAT
>NZ_MSMP01000078.1 GCF_001936575.1 Tenacibaculum agarivorans | reverse complement strand
TGCATCGAGTCCAGTTACAGAAAGTAGTTTAGGCGCAGGTACTTATGCTGTTCGTATTCGTACTACGGTTAATGGTACACAGTGTGATATTTCTTTAGGTTCAATCACTATAAATGAGCCAGCCGCAGTAGTTGCTAGCGGTACTATTACACAGGAGCCTACTTGTGATCCGGCCGTTGGAGCTACCATTACACCAAGTGCAACAGGAGGAACAGCACCTTATGAATATCAATTAGATGGAGCGGGCGCTTTCCAAACAGGTCCATTTACCGATGTTGCAGTAGGCGGTCATACTATCATAGCAAGAGATGCCAATGGTTGTTTATCAGTAGCATCAGCAACGATTAATGTTGTTGGACCAGCTACAGTAGTATTTACAGCAACGCCAACACCTTGTTTTGATGGAACAAATGGTCAAATTCAAGTTGATGTTACTTCTGGAAATGGAAATTATCAGTATATATTAAATGGAGGAGCACCACAAGTACCAGGTGCCTCTACTTATACATTTACAGGTTTAGGAGCTGGTACATATACTATAGATGTAATTGATGGAAGAGGATGTACAAATACACAATTAGTTCGAGTAATTAACGAGCAATTAACCGCTTCAGTTGATATCATAGCAGCAAGTTGTAATGACGGATCAATTACGGTGAATGCATTAGGTGGAACAGGAGCAGGTACTTATGTATATTCTGTAACTCTTGCAAATGCAGGAACACCAGCAGATGCAACATTCAGTAATACAAATCCTATTGCTTTATCAGGTAATACTTACGATGTTTATGTAAGAGATAATAATGGAAATACAGGATATTGTGAATTCTTACTAGAAGATGTTGTCATTGATACAGTTACCGATGTTTCTATTAGTTTAACAGATACTCAACCTACATGTAATGGAGATACAGGAAGTATTGAGGTTACAATATCCGATGGTTTAGCACCTCACGATTTATCGTTATCAGATGGTACAACAACAACCACTGTTACTGATTTTACAGGTACTAGTTATACTTTTAATAATTTACCAGCAGGAAATTATACAGTTACTATTACAGATGACTTAGGTTGTTCGGATTCTGCTACTGTAACATTAACAGATCCACCATTATTAACAGCAACAATAAGTCCTCTTCTTCCTTCTTGTGGAACTCCATTTGTAGGAAATGAGACATCATTTGGTTTTGAATTTACTAGTTTACCAACAGTAACCCCATATACCTTAGAATTTAGTTCAGATAATGGAGCTACATGGCAAACCTCTCCAACTTTTACAAGTTTGAATTCAGGAACATTAGTTAATCCAGTTATTCGTATTGTAGATGGAGCTACAGTTCGATGTTTAACCGCATTTGGTCCTTATACAATACCATTCAATGTTGAAGGTTTAATTGTGGATCCAGTAGCAAATCCAGGAACTTGTGTTGGAGGATTTAGCGTAACAGTAGAAGCTATTAATGGAGTAGGACCGTTCCTTTTTGCCATTGATACACCTTCAGGTTGGGTTGGTCCAGATGTTCCAGGAGGAAACACAGCGACTTTTAGTGGTTTAACTCCAGGATTAACTTACACATTTTATGTTCAAGATACAGCAACTATGTGTATTGAAGAGAATAATGAAGATGTATATGATACGTTTACACCAAGCGTTCTTTTAGTAGGAACAGCAACAAGTGATGATTGTGCAGGTGGACCACCACATAACGGAAGTATTAATTTTACCATAACAAATACTTCAGGAGATTTATCAGATCCTTTTGATTATACATTATATAGAAGAGACGATGTTACCAATGTAGGAGCACCTGTAACAGGTTTTATAGGAATAACGCAAGCTGGTTTTGCAGATATAGCAGTTTCTGGTTTAGGAGCTGGACGTTATTACATAGAAACAACTTCTTCACCTTCAGGATGTTTGTTTGGAAGTGAAGATGTTCAAATAGTAGAAGGAGTTGCAATTTCTGGAGATTTAACTGTAGTTAATAACATTGCGTGTGATACTCCAGGGGTTGTAAGAATAGATAATGTAGTAGGAGGTTTCCCTCCATATTCATATGCATTAGGAACAATTACTAACGCTACAGCAACGTTAGTAGGAAATACTGTAGAAGTGGCTTATGCAGATGTTACAACTACGACTTCGTCAGTTGGGGTTTCTGTTATTATTACTGATAGTAATGGAAATAGTTGTACAGCTACATTAGGCCCGGAAACATTAACAGTAAGTCAACCACCAGTTTTAGAAACTGCCGATGTTACTTCGAGTACTTGTGGTACAGATAAAAGTATAACAATAACAACAGCTAATGGAGTACAAACTATTGGAGGTACAGCCCCTTATCAATATTCTATTGACGGAGGTACAACGTACAGTGCACCAACGGCTAGTACTACATTCACTGAAAGTGGATTAGCACCAGGAAGTTATAATGTAATTATTAGAGATGCTAACGGATGTACAAGTGCTACAGTCGCAGTTACGATTTACGAGGAATTAGACTTTAGCTTAGCAGTACAACAAAATTTAAATTGTACTCCAGGTGAAGCATTAATAAGAATAACTGTTGCTTCTGGAGTTGATTTAGGAGCAACAGGAAACTTTACATATACTATTAATGGTGTTGCACCAACAGCAGATCCAGCAACTACTACAGGTAGTATATCAGGTACAGATACATTTGAAGATCATACAGTAACAGCAGATGGTACTTATGAAATTGTAGTTACTGATGTTCCTTCAGGTTGTAGTGTAACAAGACAAATAACAGTAGCACCAGCAATTGTTCCGGACTTTAGTGCTGTAGCTATCGACAATGCAAATTGTGATGGTAGTTCAGAAGGTATTATTGAGATGACGGCGGTAGAT
>NZ_MSMP01000077.1 GCF_001936575.1 Tenacibaculum agarivorans | reverse complement strand
GTGTTGTAGCCAGTTTTTATTTTCTATTGTTTTCGTCAATAATTCTGAGGTCTGGGCACAGAGTTTTTATTTCATTTAAATTCTCAACTTCAGTAGTATCAATAAGTAAATGAGTCAGAGATTTCATTTGACAGACCTCTGTTGGAATTGAAGTTATGCTGTTTCCATGTAACCATAGGTTTCCAACACTTTCTAACCCCAAAAAGTCATTTGAAAATTCAGTTAAGTTATTTCCTCCCAAACCGCAAAACCGCATCTTATCAAGATTATTAAAGCTTTCGGGTATTTTGCTAATCTTATTGTCTCCGAGCATTAATCTTTCAAGATTTACACACTTTACCAGTGAAGCAGGAATTTCCTCTATTTGATTATATCCAAAATTCAAAATCCTTAATTTTTTCAATTCTCCTATTGAGGATGGAATAGTTTTGAATTTAGAAGCATTTGCTGTTATTTCTTCTAGTTCTTTACATTCTGAAATTGCCTCTGGCAAAGAGGTCATATTAGTTCCAGAAACGTCTAGAATTTTTAGATTCTTTAGTTCTTTAATTTCATCTGGAATGGAAGTCAACTTCTTATTATTTCTCAGTCTTAAAGTGTGAACTACTTCTTTGTTAGCAAATGCATCTTCGAGATTATAACAAACTTCATAGCCCTTTTGAATTTGTCCAAATGCTATCATTCCTAGAAAGCAGAGAATTATTGTCGAGATTATTTTTTTCATTCTAATTGTGTATAACGGTCAGTATAAGAAACGTAGGGCAGTTGATAAGCGATACGTTTCGGTTTGGTACTAAGCCAAATATAATATTTTGCTTTTATCTTTTTTGTTGAAAATGCCAAATTTTATATTTGGCGGGCTTTATAAATATTCATAAACCTTTCGGTTTAGCACAAATGCCCTATGTTTTTTATACCTTGTTATGTGCTGGCATTATTCCGTTCGTGTTCAATCAACCATTTTTTTCGTTCAATTCCTCCACCATACCCAGTCATTTTTCCGTCTTTTCCAATTACTCTATGACAAGGTATAATAATAGAAATTCTATTATAACCATTTGCTGATGCGACTGCTCTAATTGCTTTTGGGTTGTTGATTTTTTCTGCTTGGTTTTGATAGGTTGTCGTTGTTCCGTATTCTATTTGTTGTAAACAGTCCCAAACTGAATTTTGAAAATCAGTACCTGGTGTTTCAAGTTTTACATCAAATTTTTTTCTTGTACCCTCAAAGTATTCCTTAACCTCTTTTTTGACTTGCTTTATATGCTCGTTCTCACCAGAAATAATATTAGCTTTTAGTAATTTTTGTAAGTCCTTAAATTCTGTTTCAAGCATTCTTCTGTCAACAAATTCAAGTAAACAAACTCCGTTTTCAGTTGCGCAAACAAACATTGGTCCCAATGGTGTTGTCAGGCGATTTATAAGAATTAGATTTTCTCCTTTACTTTGTTTAGGTGACTTGCCTATAAGTTTTTTAAAAGTATAGCCAAATCCACTTAGTGATTCATAACCTGTGTCTATAGCAGTATGTGTAGTGTTTTTTCCAAGTTTTAATTCTTGAAAGGCATTATTTATTCTATACATTTTTTGGTAAGCTTGAAAAGTCATACCATAATTTTTTTTAAACCATCTTCTTACAATTTCTGGACTAATACCTTTTTGTCTTAATTGATAATCTGTTATTTTCTCCTTGGGATTTTCTTTAATTAATTTGATTGCATTTTCGACTTGCTCTGGTGCTTGATTTGCATTTTCTGTTGGT
This sequence comes from Tenacibaculum agarivorans, assembly GCF_001936575.1. Lineage (GTDB taxonomy): Bacteria > Bacteroidota > Bacteroidia > Flavobacteriales > Flavobacteriaceae > Polaribacter > Polaribacter agarivorans. Next base: position 1,179 of record NZ_MSMP01000077.1, on the reverse strand, counting down.
TTACAAATCTTACAAGGTCTATAGCCATTATCTAAGGCGTCTTTAAACGTAGTATAAAATTCAACGTTTTCTTTTTTTGGTTTGCGTGCTCTACAAGTAGCAATACAAAAAACCAATGTAGTTTTTACACCAACAAAAAAGATTCCAACGAAATTTTGTTTTCTTTCTAATAAAGCTTGATAGTATGTTTCTATTTTTTTGTTGTCTGTAACTAACATTTAAAAAATTGAATTAAATGATTCTTGGTTTAATATTACTTTTGTTATTTTTTCAAATTGATTGTACATTTTATCAAAAATAAAATTCCCCATACTTATTCGTTTTACACCTAACTCTGTTAATTTGTCAAAACTTGGAAGGTTAGGCATACACATTACATTAATTGGCAATTTTGTGCAATTTACAATTTCTTTAATGTCGTTTTCTTTCTCAATACAAGGAACGAAAATTCCATTTGCTCCAGCATTTTGATAAAGTTGAATTCTTTTTTTTGTTTCTTCAATTACATTTTCTTGAAGCAGGATAAATGTATCTGTTCTCACATTTATAAAAACACCAACATTTTCCTTTTCCAATTCTTCCTTTATTTCTTTGAGTGTCTTTGCGAAGTCATTAGCGTTTAATAAAATCCGTTTTTCGCTAACAACACTATCTTCGATATTAATTCCAACAGCTCCTAATTTTGCTAATCTTTTAATGTGATTAACGATTTCTTTTGGTTTGCGACTATATCCCGATTCCAAATCAACTGACAAAGGTAAATTTGTGTTTATGGCAATCCGCTTTACGAAATATTCCAATTCAGAAAATTCCATTTCTTCGCCATCGTTATATCCTAAAATTGATGCAATTGCTGAACTCGAAGTTCCAATTGCTTGAAAATTTAATTTTTCGGCTGTTTTTGTACTTGGTACATCCCAGACATTTCCGATTAATAATGGTTTATCTTGATTATGTAAGTTTTTAAATTCCATCTTTTTATGTTTTGATGCAAAAAAACTATTATGAAATTTAATCAGCAACCGAAAATTGGACGAGTATTTTTTTTCGCTTGCACATAACGGTTTGTATAACGTTAGTTTGGGGAATTGGAAGCACCAATTATCAGACTAACATGATTTTTGATTAAAAGTACAGAACTTTAATTTTTAAACAAAGCCCAAATTAACGTTATGCGTT
>NZ_MSMP01000076.1 GCF_001936575.1 Tenacibaculum agarivorans | reverse complement strand
TGTTGTTGTGCACTGGCTTTAGTTTATGTAATTCATCCAAAATATAATACTTAAATATATCCATAATCCACTAAACAAAATATGAATGATTGTCTCGAAGCGTTTTCCTTTCCATAGTATAGGAGAATAACCAAAAAATTGAATTATCAGTCTAAGCGACCAAAATACCGCAAGTCCTAGAGAAATTGTTTTGCCGAGTATCGTTTCTATAAGTTCTGTTGCTGAAGTTAGACAAAGTAAACCCATTAGGAATACAACTAAGGCAATAAAAAAAGTATGAATTGTCATCATTTGTTTATTGATTAAACTTAATGATTTCAGTTCCTCCTTCCAATTGAAATGCTTTGGGAAAATTATGTGAATCAATGCTAAGCCCATTAATAGAAATCCGATTATTTTGAAGTGTAATATCATTCTTAACTGCAATTGAATATTGACATAAATGGTGTGAATTTAGATTCATTAATTGATGCAAATCTAGCTTCTTTAAACGCCACTTCCCAAGTTTTTTTCGAAAAGAAATGCGTAAATCCAATTGTAAACGCAAAAAAGTTGGGGAAATCTCTTAAATGTTCCACCATGATTACATTGCCATTCGGTTTACATACTCTTCTACACTCTTTTAAAAATTTTATTTTCTCCTCATGCTTTCGGATTTCGTGAATAGCAGACATTAAAAATATATTGTCAACGGAATTGTCCTCTAATGGGATTTTGTTCGAAGCTATTTGTTGGGTATTTGGATAAACTAAACTCACTTTTCTTGCTCTTATTATGGCAGGTTCAGTATGCTGTTTAGCATTATAAAAATCATAAACTTGAAGTTTGGATTGAGGTAAAATATCCTTAATGATATAACTTGTTTCATCAAAACCTGCATTGATATTCAGATTAAAATTTTGTTCTGTATCTTCAAGATTCATTTTTTTCAACCAGTCAAAATTGTAAAAACCAGAAAAATCGTAAACATATGCAGATACGATTAGTGGCATAATAAGTCCATATATAAATCCACAAATTACCAGCCAAAACAAGTCTTTATTCCAGTTCAGTATATATTGACTCACTATAATCATCGCCATGACGACAAGTCCAAAAACATAAAAGTGTCTGTTGAAACTGAGGATATTTAGTACTCCTTGAAATTTTCGTCTTTTTATTTCCATTTTTCAATCTTGCCTTTTGCCCAAGAATATGGGACGTTTTTTATCTCGAATGCATTTGCCAAAACAATGTTTTGAAGTTTTAACTTGTTTAGAAAATCAAAATGGTAGTTTTTTATTTTTACAGGTTTAGGTTTCCAATTTTGCCGAATGCCTAAAATCGTTAGTATCGTTTTATCTTTATTGTTTACAGTAAAAGTATGGGGTAACGGACCTGCAAATTTCCTTGCATCTTTCCAATCAGTAAATGGTGAGTTTTCAGGTAATTTTATTTCACTGTCTGTTAACTCAATAGAAATTTCAAATTTAGATTGAGCTGATTTGATTGTTTTGCAATTTTTGTTTTTTGTTTGCTTGATATCTGTTGTTGTATAGTTGTAATGTGTGAAAATATTGCCAAAAAATTCCATTTTCTTTTTGTCGGTTTGCGATTTGATTATATATAATCCCCTTAATCTTTTTCCAGCATTATTTGTATATCGGACAAATATTCGATAACCGATTAAAAAGAAATCGTTTCCCATAAATTTGGGGAAGCCTTTTGGCCTAAGTGCCCTTGTTTGAACCATTGCTATTGCTATAAAAGCCCATTTATCGTGAAAAGTATCCAATTCTAAGCATTCCGGGATTAAGTTTTGAAGCTGCTCTTTAGGAACGGCAAATGTCAGTACTAGTGAACTATCGAAGTGAGCATCTACTGCAAAAGGGTGGTTTTTTAGAAAATTTATCATGCAGTCTGTTGTGCTATATTTTTATTTAAAATGAATTCATTGTAGTATACAAGAACTATGAAAAGCAATGCATACAAAGAATTAAGTCTTCCCCAAAGTAGAAGGTCTGGAACAAGAATGAACTCCAAGGTATTCATCACTACCACTACGAGTATTTGAGTAATTGCATTGAGTTTAGATTTAAATTTAGAGAGCACCCAAACCGCCATTACAACTTCTGACAAACCAATTAAAATAGTTAAAGGTCTTGAATAATCTTCCCCTAAAATGCACGCAACTATCTGTTGGTGTCGAGGTACAAGATTTAGGACCTTACAGAAAAGTCCATTTGCAAGCCAGACAACAGAAATTAGTAAGGTTAATGATTTATGTAGGTTTTTATTCTTCAATCTGGTTTTTTTTAGCTTGTGCACAACGCCATGTATAAGTTTAGTTGCGGTGTTAAGTTTTAAAGATAGCAAAAGGAAATTGTCAGTGGAAAAATCCGCAGGATTTTTCCAAGTAAGCACAGAGCTTAGCAATTAAATTTATACTTTGTTAGCAACGGGCATTTTCCGTTTGAGTATTTTCAATAGCATCATTTCTTCTTTTGTTTTTGCTCCGAAAAATATCATTATTTCATCTAAGATACTCTTATTTAAGGCAAATAATAAAGCACCTAAAATCAAAACAAAAATCATTGATACTTTTTCATCTTGATAGAATATGGTTTTAGAAAATTCTGATTCGATTAGGGCTTGTTCAGTTACCCAAAAAATAAAATTTAAACCAAAACTTAAAAAAATCCATCCTTTTTCTTTAAGAATAGAAGTCAGTTTGTAGAACAAAATCAACCCACCAATTATTAGTAAATAACTAAAAATAAAAGCAGCGTATCCTAAAAAAGCAAAAATCCATAATAGTGCATAATTCAGAAGTCCGACAGCGATAACTATTGTCAAAGCGACTAAAATGTTACTAAATATCCGTTTTATGATTTTCATTACATCTCTCAAGTTTGTTGCTAACGGATTTGTGTATGGAACGTAGTGTATAGAAAAACACTAACTTTTAGGATTAACACAAAGCCGAATTTTTATATTTTGGTTTTAATTTATCATTTTTCAAAAGCCAAAATTGACTATTTCGCTATCGCGTAATATTCTATTTGGCGGACATTATAAAAATACACTAAACTTTGGCTTAAGCATCAAAAGCCCGTATTAATTTTAGCTA
>NZ_MSMP01000075.1 GCF_001936575.1 Tenacibaculum agarivorans | reverse complement strand
AAGGCTCTTCTATCTAATTTACCATTGGCAGTTAATGGCATTGTATCTAATGCTATCCAAATTGATGGAATCATATAACCTGGTAAATCTTCTTGTAACGCCTCTTGAATTGCTTCCTTATCAAAAGCATCTTCTGAAACTACATAACCCACTAGTATTTTATTACCTGTACTTGTTTCTTTCGCTAATACACAACATTGACTTACTGACGCTAAATTCGATAATGCATTTTCTATCTCTCCTAATTCTATACGGTATCCCCTTATCTTTACCTGTGTATCTTTTCTACCTATAAATTCTATATTACCATCTGATAACCACTTTGCTAAATCTCCTGTTTTATATAATCGGTCACCTGCTCTAAATGGATTGTTAATGAACTTATCATTCGTTAACTCTTCATTATTTAAATAGCCTCTTGCTACTCCTGATCCGCCTACAATCAGTTCCCCTACAACACCAACGGGAGCTAAATTCATTGCAGAATCCAAGATATATGCTACACTGTTCTTGATCGGTTTACCTATAGGAAGAGTAGTCTGTGTTTTTTCAATAGTATAAGTGGTTGAAAATGTAGTATTCTCTGTAGGACCATAACCGTTAATGATTTTTAAATCTGGATATAGTTCTTTTACCGTATTCGTATAGTTAAACAAGACGATGTCTCCTCCAACTAATAAATATCTTAATGAAGCGAATATGCTTGTATCTTCCTCAACTACTTGATGGAACCATGAAGCGGTCATCCATAAGGTATTCACTCCTTTATCTACAATCAAGGACTTGAAACTTGAGGTATTTAATAATACTTCTCTGCTTGCTAAAACTAATTCTCCGCCATTTAATAATGTACCCCAATATTCTATAGTTACTGCATCAAAAGAAATTGAACCGGTAGATAACCAAACTGTCTCTGAATTTAAAGTTACATAATCACAACTTGTGGCTAAACTCACAATGTTTGTATGGGTTACCTGAACTCCTTTTGGGCGTCCTGTACTTCCTGAGGTATACATTACATACGCTAAATGACTTGGTGAAGTAACTCTTTCTAAACTATCATCTGGATACTTTGAAATAAGCTCATTCCAATCGCTATCTAAAGCCACAATGGTAAGGTCTCTTTTTCCTTCTAATACTCCTTTATTAACTTGGTTACTTAATACCAAGTTGATACTAGCGTCATTCAGCATGTACTCAATACGTTCTTCTGGATAGCCGGAATCAATAGGAACATAAGCGCCTCCTGATTTTAAAACGCCTAAAATTCCAACCAGTAATTCTAAGCTACGATCCATGCAAATACCTACCAACATGTCTGGCTGTATACCTTGATCTCGTAAATAATGAGCTAATTGATTTGAACGCTGATCTAATGCTGCATACGTTAGTGTTGTTCCTTCAAAAGAAATTGCAACCGATTCTGGTGTTTTTTCAACTTGAGCTGTAAATAACTCAACAACAGTTTTTTCTGATGGATACCCTAATGCTGTAGCATTAAATACTTCTAATATTTCTTCTTCTTCTTCTGGTGATACAATTCCTAAACTTGCTACTAATGTTGTTTGTTCTGTTTCTAAACCTTCTAATAGCTGAGTTAAGGCTTCTTGCATATACACAAGAATACGTTCTGATTCAATACTTTCTTCAATAATAGCTGTAAGTTCAAAAACATCTCCATAATCATCAACATTTAAAGTAAATGGATAATTAGTACGTTCCTGACCTCCTATTGTTTTGATTCCTAAACCTGTATTATCTCCTATTTTTCCTGTAGAAGTATGTGTAGAATGACGGAAGTTTAATAATGCGCTAAATAATGGAACATCATTAGAAATATTACTCCAATTCTGAATATTTGATAAAGATGTTTGCTCATAAGGTAATGCATCTTGTAATCGTTGTTTTACTGCTTCGATGTAGTTTATTACACTTTCTTCTAATGATATGTAAAACGGCAAAGTATTAATGAATAGTCCTAGAGAATCTGCTGATCTTTGTAAACGTCCTGAAAATAATGATCCAAATAATGCATAATTAGTATTACTACATTTTCCTACAACTAGTCCGTATGCTGCATGAAATATTACTGCAGGACTCATTCCTAATCTACTAGAAACTTCTCTAATTTCTTTACTGAATTTGTCAGATAGAACAATTGCTGATTCCTTACTATCTTTTCCATTTCCTTGAATATCTGATAAGCTAAATGGATAGGTAGGTTCCTCAATATTTTCCAGTAAATTTTTAAAGTAAGATTCACTATCGTTGTTAGCTTGTGCATATAAAGTATGGCCAATAAAATCTCGATATAAAGCTGGTGTTGGAAGATTTGATACTTGTCCAGATACATATGTTGTAATTTCTGAAAGAATCTTCTCCATACCCACATGATCCAATATCAAATGGTGTGCTAATAACAATACATAAAACTCTCCTTTTGCGGTATCTTCAGCTAATTTAATTCGTAATAATGGTGCTTTAGAAACATCCATCCATTGATGTCCTGGCTCTGTTAACTCCTCTAATGCTAATAACACATCTTTATTATCGCCAATAGCTAATTCTTCTGTGAATAATTCAGCTTTCCTAAGAACAACTTGAACTGCTTTTGGTAGACCTTCATTTAAAAATATGGTACGTAGTACATCATGACGATTTACTATAAACTGTAATGTCTCTATGAAAAGTGAACGTTGTGTATGACTAGGAAAACTCAGCAAATTTGGTAATACATAAGGATCTCCTTCTTCTTCAGTACTCATTAAATAATGGAAATACATTCCTTCTTGTAAAGGTGATAATGGGTACATGTCCTGAATATTAGAAACTCCTCCTTCGATATGAGAAATAACCTTATCTATATCTTCCTGATTAAAATCTAATAAAGGAATCATTTCTGGAGTAATACGATCTGTATCTACGGTAATTCCATTGGCTGGAACTTGATAAACTGTATCTATAGATGATAATTTCTCTGTAATAGCTGCTACAGTTGTATTTGAAAATACATCCTTCACCTCTACATAAAAACCAATACTCTGTAAACGAGAAATTAATTGCACAATTAGTAAACTATGTCCTCCTAATTCAAAGAAATCATCATAGACACCTACTTTTTCAACACCCAATACATCTTGCCAAATAGTAACTAATTGTTCTTCTGTTTCATTTCTTGGTGCTACGTATTCTTTGGTTGATAATGCAGTGCTATCTGGTTCTGGT
>NZ_MSMP01000074.1 GCF_001936575.1 Tenacibaculum agarivorans | reverse complement strand
GGTAGCTGCTCAAACAGGGACTAGTTTTTCAAATTTACAACCAGGGACTTATGAGTTAACGGAGACTAATGCCAGTGGCTGTATTTCAGCTGCAACTACGATTGTTATAGATCCATTGTTACCAGTTCCTGCAGCTCCAAGTGCTACACATGTAGATCCAACCTGTACCGTTTTAACAGGAAGTGTAAATGTTACGAGTCCTGTAGCGACTTCGACGTATACGTTAACAGGAATTACACCAGTTGTTGCTGCTCAAACAGGTACTAGTTTTTCAAGTTTACAACCAGGAACTTATGAATTAACCGAGACTAATGCGAGTGGATGTGTTTCAGCTGCGACTACGATTGTTATAGATCCATTATTACCAGTTCCAATCGCTCCAAGTGCTACGCATACCGATCCGACCTGTACAGTTTTAACGGGAAGTATCAATGTTACAACTCCCGTAGCGACTTCTGTGTATACCTTAACAGGAATAACACCAGTGGTAGCAGCTCAAACGGGTACTAGTTTTTCAAGTTTACAACCAGGAACTTATGAATTAACCGAGACGAATGCCAGCGGATGTATTTCAGCTGCGACTACGATTGTTATAGGTCCGTTATTACCAGTCCCTGTAGCCCCAAGTGCTACACATGTAGATCCAACGTGTGCAGTTTTCACAGGAAGTATCAATGTTACGAGTCCAGTAGCGACTTCTACGTATACCTTAACAGGAATTACACCAGTTGTTGTTGCTCAAACAGGTACTAGTTTTTCAAGTTTACAACCAGGAACTTATGAGTTAACGGAGACTAATGTGAGTGGATGTGTTTCTGCTGCAACTACGATTGTTATAGATTCTTTATTACTAGTTCCCGTAGCTCCAGGTGCCACACATACTGATCCAACCTGTACAGTTTTAACAGGAAGTATCAATGTAACGAGTCCCGTAGCGACTTCCACGTATACTTTAACAGGGATTACACCAGTTGTAGCTGCTCAAACAGGTACTAGTTTTTCAAGTTTACAACCAGGGATTTATGAATTAACGGAAACCAATGCAAGCGGCTGTGTTTCTGCTGCAACTACGATTGTTATAGATCCTTTATTACCAGTTCCCGTAGCTCCAAGTGCTACACATGTAGATCCAACCTGTACAGTTTTAACAGGAAGTGTGAATGTAACGAGTCCTGTAGTGACTTCTACGTATACCTTAACAGGAATTACACCAGTTGTTGCTGCTCAAACAGGAACAGTTTTTTCAAGTTTACAACCTGGTACTTATGAATTAACGGAGACTAATGCGAGTGGATGTGTTTCAGCTGCAGCTACGATTGTTATAGATCCATTGTTACCAGTTCCTGTAGCTCCAAGTGCTACACATGTAGATCCAACCTGTACAGTTTTAACAGGAAGTATCAATGTAACGAGTCCCGTAGCGACTTCCACGTATACTTTAACAGGAATTACACCAGTTGTAGCTGCTCAAACAGGTACTAGTTTTTCAAATTTACAACCAGGGACTTACGAATTAACGGAAACCAATGCAAGTGGATGTATTTCAGCTGCGACTACTATTGTTATAGATCCATTGTTGCCAGTCCCTGTAGCCCCAAGTGCTACACATGTAGATCCAACCTGTACCGTTTTAACAGGAAGTATCAATGTTACGAGTCCTGTAGTGACTTCCACGTATACCTTAACAGGAATTACACCAGTTGTAGCTGCTCAAACAGGTACTAGTTTTTCAAATTTACAACCAGGGACTTATGAATTAACGGAGATCAATGTAAGCGGATGTGTTTCAGCTGCAACTACGATTGTTATAGATCCATTGTTACCAGTTCCTGCAGCTCCAAGTGCTACACATGTAGATCCAACCTGTACCGTTTTAACAGGAAGTGTGAATGTTACTACTCCCGTAGCGACTTCCACGTATACTTTAACAGGAATTACACCAGTGGTAGCAGCTCAAACGGGTACTAGTTTTTCAAATTTACAACCAGGAACTTATGAGTTAACAGAAACCAATGCCAGCGGATGTGTTTCAGCTGCAACTACTATTGTCATAGATCCATTGTTACCAGTTCCTGCAGCTCCAAGTGCTACACATGTAGATCCAACGTGTGCAGTTTTCACAGGAAGTGTGAATATTACGAGTCCCGTAGCGACTTCCACGTATACTTTAACAGGGATTACACCAGTTGTAGCTGCTCAAACAGGTACTAGTTTTTCAAATTTACAACCAGGGACTTATGAGTTAACGGAAACCAATGCCAGCGGATGTGTCTCTGCTGTGACTACGATTGTTATAGATCCATTATTACCAGTTCCAATCGCTCCAAGTGCTACGCATACCGATCCGACCTGTACAGTTTTAACGGGAAGTGTGAATGTAACGAGTCCTGTAGTGACTTCCACGTATACCTTAACAGGAATTACACCAGTTGTAGCTGCTCAAACAGGTACTAGTTTTTCAAGTTTACAACCTGGTACTTACGAATTAACGGAAACCAATGCAAGTGGATGTATTTCTGCAGCAACTACGATTATTATAGATCTATTATTACCAGTTCCAATCGCTCCAAGTGCTACACATGTAGATCCAACCTGTACAGTTTTAACGGGAAGTATCAATGTTACAACTCCCGTAGCGACTTCTGTGTATACCTTAACAGGAATAACACCAGTGGTAGCAGCTCAAACGGGTACTAGTTTTTCAAGTTTACAACCAGGAACTTATGAATTAACCGAGACGAATGCCAGCGGATGTATTTCAGCTGCGACTACGATTGTTATAGATCCGTTATTACCAGTCCCTGTAGCCCCAAGTGCTACACATGTAGATCCAACCTGTACCGTTTTCACAGGAAGTATCAATGTTACGAGTCCAGTAGCGACTTCTACGTATACCTTAACAGGAATTACACCAGTTGTTGTTGCTCAAACAGGTACTAGTTTTTCAAGTTTACAACCAGGAACTTATGAGTTAACGGAGACTAATGTGAGTGGATGTGTTTCTGCTGCGACTATTATTGTTATTGATCCATTGTTGCCTGTTCCCGTAGCTCCAAGTGCTATTTTAACGCAACCAACTTGTTTGGTGCCAAGTGGTACAATTACATTTGTAACACAACTAAATGTGGAGTACAGTATTGATGGGGTAAATTTTCAATCTAGTGAAGTGTTTGCAAATTTATCACCAAATACATATACTCTTACAATAAGAAATACTACAGGAGCACGTTGTTCAGCAGTAAGTCTATTTCCAGTAACGATAAACCCAGTTCCAAGTTCACCACCAACACCAGTATTAGCAAGTGTTTTACAACCTACGTGTTCTGTTACTACAGGGACAATCACTTTTGTAACTCAACCTAATGTAGAGTATAGTATTGATGGAATAACTTTTAGAACAAGTGAGGTTTTTTCTAATTTACCACCTAATACCTATAATTTAACGGTAAGAAGTTCAATAGAAAGAAATTGTATAACAACAAATCCTATTCCAGTAACGATTAATTCTGTACCTACTTCACCAAGTGTACCAGTTTTGGCAAGTGTTTTACAACCTACATGTTCCGTACCAAGTGGAACTATTACTTTTGTAGTGCAACCCAATATGGAATATAGTATTGACGGAG
>NZ_MSMP01000072.1 GCF_001936575.1 Tenacibaculum agarivorans | reverse complement strand
GTCTCGCTTGATAAATGTACTGTAGGTTGTAGCCTCTGAAGGTCCATATAAATCATAAACCGACTCCACTGAACTTTCCGCGTAAATACGATCTACTAAACTCGGTAATAAAGGCTCTCCTGCTAGGTTGATTGTTTTTACTGTTTCTGACAACTTCCCTGAGTCTAAAACACCTAATAAAACACTTGGTACTGTATTTATTAATGATACCGAAATATCTGAATCTTCAACTAAGGATAATAAGTTATCCACCAATTCAATTTTTGATCCTGAAGCTAACGAGGTAAATAGTTCGAAAATCGATAAATCGAAGTTAATCGATGTACTGGCTAACATTCCTAACTCAAGTGATTCTTCAAAATTATCTAATGCCCAGTTCACTAAATTGAACATATTTCCATGTTCTATTAAAACACCTTTGGGCTTTCCGGTACTTCCTGAGGTATAGATTACATAAGCTAAATCAGCTTGAGTAATTTTAGTTTCTAATCCTGAAGCTGAATAACTCGCTATTGTATCCCAATCACTATCTAACGATACAATGGTTATGTCTTTCTTATGCTCTAAAATAGTTCGACTTTGAGCACTGCTTAACACCAAACCAGTAGCTGTGTCTTCAATCATATAATCTACACGATCTTGCGGATAATTAGGATCAATTGGAACATAAGCGCCTCCTGATTTGAGAACTCCTAAAATACCAACCAACATTTCTAAGCTACGCTCAATACAAATGCCTACAAAACCGTCTGATTCAACTCCTTGATCACGTAAATAACGTGCTACTTGATTCGAACGCTGATCTAGTTCCTTATAACTTAATGCTGTTCCTTTATAAACTATCGCTGTCGCTTTTTGTGATTGTTGTACTTGGGCTGCAAATAAGTCTAGTATTGTTTTATCTAATGCATAATCTGCATCAGTAGCATTGAATACTTCCAGTAATTTTGTTTCTTCTTCTTTTCCTAAAATTGAAATCGCAGCTACTTCTTTATCATCTTCTGAATCTAAACTCTCTACTAACTGCTCTAACACTTCTTGCATGTATACAATCACACGATCTGCTTCTATACTTTCTTCTATCTGAGCAGTTAAACCAAAATCATTTCCATAATCGTCAATACTTAATGTAAATGGATAATTTGTTCGTTCTTGTCCGTCTATATTAATAATTCCTAAATCAATAGAACTTTCCTCTGCTTCTTCATCAGATGAAATAAAAGAATGACGGAAGTTTAATAGTGCACTAAATAATGGGACTTCATTAGAAACTCCACTCCAGTCTTGAATGTTTGATAATGGAGTTTGTTCGTATGGTAATAATTCTTGTAATCTCTGTTTAACTTCCTCTACATAAGCTAAAATATTTCCTTCTAAAGCTATGTAAAATGGTAAGGTATTAATAAACAATCCTAATGAATCTCCTGCTCCTGATGCTCCTTGTAATCTACCTGAGAATAAAGAACCAAAAATTGCATACTCCATGTTACTGCATTTTCCTACTACAATTCCATAAGCAGCATGAAATAATATTGCAGGACTCATCCCTAGTTTTGTAGTTACTGTACGTATTTTATTACTTAACTCTTGTGGTAAAATAGCTACAGTTTCTTTTATAGAAGATCCTTTTACTTGAATGTTTGATAAATCAAATGGATAACTTGGTGTATCAACTGTTCCTAGTAAGTTTGTAAAGTAAGCAGCACTATCATTTGTAGCTTGCTGATGTAGGGTATGTCCAATAAAGTCTCGATATAAAACAGGTTCTGGTAAACTAGCTCCTTCTCCTGAAATATATGTTACTATCTCTGAAATAATTTTTTCTAATCCAATATGATCTATGATTAAATGGTGCTCTAATAGCACTAAATAGTACGTAGTATTCTGTGGATCGTCTGCTACCTGTAGGTGTAATAATGGAGCTTTCGTAACATCCATCCATTGGTTACCTGGTGCTGTTAATTCTTCTAATTCTGATAGTACATCTTTAGATGAATCAAGATCTAAGGTTTCTACTTTTAATAATGCTTCTCTCGATACTATCTGAACTGGAGTTGGTAAACCTTCACTTACAACTGCTGTTCTTAAAACATCGTGACGATTTACAACAAACTGTAAAGCTTCAATGAATGTACTTCGTTCTTCTGCTGTTTTAAATGATAATAGATAAGGAATTACATATGGATCACCTTCTTCTTTATCACTCATTAAATGATGGAAATAAATTCCTTTTTGTAATGGTGATAATGGATACATGTCCTGAATATTTGCAATACCTCCATCAATATAAGATATAACAGTATCAATATCTTCTTGCTCAAAATCTAGCAAAGGAACCATTTCAGGAACAATTCGATCTGTACCTATAGTTATTCCGTTTTCTGGAACTTGATATGCAGTATATTCTGATGAAATCTTTTCTCCAATAGCTTCAATTGTAGAATTTGAAAAAATATCTTGTACTTCTACATGGTAATTCAGTTTTTGTAAGCGTGAAATTAACTGAACGACTAGTAAACTATGCCCACCTAATTCAAAGAAGTTATCGTAAATACCAATCTTTTCTATCTTTAGTATATCTTGCCAAATACTAGCTAATTCTTGCTCTATTTTTGTACGTGGCGCTACATAATCTTGCCTAGACAACATAGCCCCATCTGGTTCTGGTAAGGCTTTCCTATTTAATTTACCATTTACCGTTAACGGCATCTCATCAAGCTCAACCCAAAGTGTAGGCACCATATATTCTGGTAAGCTTTCTTTTAATTCTGATTGAATCGCTTCTTTATCAAACACCTCTGATGCAACTACATATCCTACCAAGCGTTTGCTTCCTATAGCATCTTCTTTTGCCAATACACAACATTGACTTACTGAGCTTAATAATGACAACGCATTCTCTATTTCGCCTAGCTCAATACGATATCCTCTAATCTTTACTTGGTTATCTTTTCTGCCAATGTATTCAATATTCCCATCTGGTAACCAACGTGCTAAATCACCTGTTTTGTACAATCGATCACCTTTAGCAAATGGGTTTTCAACAAAACGCTCTGAAGTTAGTATTGGTTTATTATAATATCCTCTAGCTACTTGAACTCCACCAATACATAACTCTCCTGCAACTCCTATTGGTGCTAAGTTCATCGCATCATCTACTACATATAAACTAGTATTGGCTACTGGACTTCCTATTAAGACATTTTTTATTGCTCTGTCTAACGGTACTTGCCAATAACTTACATCAATAGCAGCTTCGGTTGGTCCGTATAAGTTGTGTAATTCGACTTCTGTAAATTTCTCATTAAATGACTGTACATGATCTACCTGTAAGGCTTCTCCACTACAAATTATTCGTTGTAAACTACTACAATCACCCGCACTAATTTCTTCTAAGAATACACGTAACATAGACGGTACAAAGTGCATTGTAGTAATACTGTGTTGCTCTATAATCTCTTTTAAGTAGCGTGCATCTTTATGTCCTTCTGGTTTTGCAAATACTAACTTTGATCCACAAATTGTTCCCCATAATAGCTCCCAAACAGAAACATCGAAACTAAAAGTTGTTTTCTGTAAAATAGTATCCTCAGCTGTTAATTGATATTCTGACTGCGTCCATAATAAACGGTTTACAATACCATTATGCTGATTCATTACTCCTTTAGGCTTTCCAGTACTCCCTGAAGTATAAATTACATAAGCCAAATTTTCAGGAGTTAATACTGTACTTAAAGCTTCTGAACTATACGTTTCTATTGTATTCCAATCACTGTCTAAAGAAATACAACTAATTCCTTCTTTACCTTCTAAAATTGCCTCACTGACTTTTGCGCTACTTAATACCAAATTAATATTTGCATCATTCAGCATGTAATCAATACGATCTTCTGGATACTCAGGATCAATAGGAACATAAGCACCACCTGCCTTTAAAATTCCTAAAATACTTAGGAGCATTTCTAGACTACGTTCTATACAAATACCTACTAAAATATCTGGTTGTATTCCTTGATCACGTAAATAGTGTCCTAATTGATTAGAACGTAAATCAAGCTCTTTAAATGTTAGTTGTTTATCTTCAAAAACAACTGCTACTGCATCTGGAGTTTTGGCAACTTGTTCTGCAAATAAATCTACTAAAGTCTTCTCTAATGGATAATTAACAGTAGTGTTATTGAAAGCTTCTAATAATTGAATTTCTTCTTCTTTTGGTACTATTGTTATACTTGCAACATCTTTATCTTCTGATTTTAAACCTTCCACTAATTGGGTTAAAATCTCCTGCATGTAATCCAGTACTTTATTCGGATGTTCTCTATCAATCTGTACATTTAATCCGAAAAGTTCTCCATAATCGTCAACATTTAGAATTAACGGATAATTAGTACGCTCATAATCACTAATAACTGTAATTCCTAAATCGATACTTTCTTCTTTTTCTTCAACTTCAGTTGCAACTGAAGAATGACGGAAATTCAATAGCGCACTAAATAATGGTACATCGTTAGCAATGCTACTCCAGTTTTGGATACTTGAAAGTGGTGTTTGTTCATAAGGCAATAACTCTCTTAATGTATTACTTACTTCATGAATATACTCCGTAATACTTCCTTCTAATGTTGTTAAAAATGGTAATGTATTGATAAAAAGACCTAAGGAATCCGACGCTCCAGATGCACCTTGTAAACGCCCTGAGAATAGAGATCCAAAAATAGCGTAATCTGAACCAGCATTACTACATTTAGCTATTAAGATTCCATATGCTGCATGGAAAATTACAGCTGGACTTATACTTAACTCAGTAGAAATTTTTCGAATTTCTTTACTGAATTCATCTGATAAAATTACTCTAGACTCCTTAACAGCACTACCATTTCCTTGTACGTTTGATAAATCAAACGGATATGTTGGTTCTTCAATAGCTCCTAATAACTCTTTGAAATAAACAGCACTATCGTTAATTGATTGCTGATGTACAGTATGTGCTATATAATCTCGATATAAAACCGGTGTAGGAAGGTTAGCTCCATTACCTAATAAATATTGTTCCATCTCCGAGATTACTTTTTCCATTCCTATGTGATCCAGTACCAGGTGATGTTGATTTAACAATAAGTAATACGTTCCATTCTTTGGATCATTAGCCAATTTAAGCTGTAACAACGGTGCTTTGGAAACATCCATCCATAAATTACCTGGAGCTTTTAATAATTCCAATTCTGTTAACATATCTTTAGATTCATCAATAGCTAAATATTCTAAAGATAATTTTGCTTCTCTAAGTACTACTTGTACTGCACTTGGTAAACCTTCACTAACAAAACATGTACGTAATACATCATGACGATCTACTACAAATTGTAATGCCTCTATAAAGTTTGTTCGTTTTTCTTCCTCTGTAAATGATAACAATCTTGGTAATACATAAGGATCACCTTTTTCCTGATTACTCATTAGATAATGGAAATACATTCCTTCTTGTAATGGTGATAATGGGTAGATATCTTGAATATTAGCAACGCCTCCTGAAACACTTGCTATAATTTTATCAATATCTTCTTGATCAAAGTCTAATAAAGGCACCATTTCTGGTACAATACGATCTGTATCTATTGTAATTCCATTGGCTGGTACTTGATATACAGATACATCTTCTGAGATTCTTTCTGCAATTTGAGCAACTGTTGGATTAGAGAAAATATCTTTAACTGCTATATGATAATCTAGCTTTTGTAAACGTGAAATC
>NZ_MSMP01000071.1 GCF_001936575.1 Tenacibaculum agarivorans | reverse complement strand
TGTAATATCGTCTTCAAAATTTGTTACCACATTCCAAGCAGAACTTGTACTCCCATCCCATCTTGCTAATGCATCTCGTGTAATACTGAATGTATTTCCTACAAACGTAATTTGGTAGTTTGTTCCAAGTGCTAAAGTTCCTTGAGTAATTGGATAATCTCCAATTGCTTCTCCTGTATTTCTTTCTAATGATCCAGTAAAACTATCACCACTTACCAAACTTCCTGAAGTTATTTGATATGTTAAAGCAGGATCTGTTTCTCCTTCAACTTTAGTACCTGAATCTGCAGTTACTTCGATTTCTCTTTCGTAAATGTCAAAAGTAGGAGGTATAAAAAATGATATGTTATAATTAGGCCCTGCAGTAAGTGTTCCTAAGTTAATAGTATAATTTCCTACATCTTCTCCAGGTTCTCTAACTAAACTTCCTGAGAATGCATCTCCTGAAACTAAGCTTGAACCAGGGAATAAGCTGTAACTTATATTAGGTTCTGGCTCTCCATACTCTTTTGATCCTGATATTATTAATACAATATCTCTTTTATTTACAGTTAAAGATTGTTGAACATCAGTAGCTGGATTGTAAGTAGCATCACCTGCCTGACTTGCCGTGATTGTTGCAGTACCTTCTCCAACAATAGTTACTGTGTCTCCAGAAATTGTAGCAACCGAAGTATCTGAACTAGTATACGTAACGGTTAAACCAGAGTCTGAAGTAGCAGTTAATGCAAAATCAGCATCACCATAAGTTACGTCACTTAAACTATTAAATGTTATTATTTGATCTTGTAATGGAGCATATGTAGCTGTAACCGTATTATTCATATTTACAAACCCACATGGGCTATTAGTAAATAAATCTTTAACCCAATTTGTAGCATCTCCTGCAGCATTTTGTAATGTTCCAGTATTTGAATTACCAGACTCATCTGTTACACTAGTACCTGAAGTTTGATCATAATTATAGTTCAGTACTAAATTTGTTTGTGGATTTGTAAATTCAGTACTCATATTAGATGAAATTTCACTTTGTGTACGAACACCATTCCAAATTCTTGTCTGCGCTAAGTATCCTCCAAATATTTTACTACTATCAGAGGTATTTTGATAGTTTCTTCCTAAACGAATATTAGACGTTAAAACAAAAGTTTCAAATGTTTGATTACTCGGATTTGTTCCTACTAAATTTCCATTAACATAGAAACTAATTGATGAACCATTAATTGTTGCTGCAACATGAAACCAAGTATCGACAGGATACGTATAACTAGGTGTATTTAAAGGACCTCCATCATCAAAATCATCATTATAATTCCCAGCAAATATTTGTCCTCCTGAAATATTAATATAAAAAGGTACT
Organism: Tenacibaculum agarivorans; assembly: GCF_001936575.1. Lineage (GTDB taxonomy): Bacteria > Bacteroidota > Bacteroidia > Flavobacteriales > Flavobacteriaceae > Polaribacter > Polaribacter agarivorans. The sequence goes on along the minus strand of NZ_MSMP01000071.1, from coordinate 5,016 downwards.
ACAATTGATGCTAAATCACCTCCGTATCCTTCAAAAGTAATAATTGAAGCATCTACATCTGTTGCATCAGAAGTTGGAATTTTAACCCAAGTTTCTATAGTAGCTTCTCCAATATTAGTCAATTGAGAATTAATCGGTGCAATACTCACATAATCATCAACATTATCGAAACGTAATGTATTCCTTAACCCATTACTTGAGTTTGCGTCTGTACCTATTACTTTATATGTCTTATCTGCAGTAATTGCATCTGAAGTAAATGAAACATTAGCTTCAGTTCCCGTTAATGGACCTTGTAATACTTCATTCGTAGCATTATCTTGTAAATAGTAAACTACACCTGCTTGAGAATTCTCAACTGATACTACTGCTGATTGACCATCTGGTTGAGACAAACCAACAGTTTTAACATCCAAAGTTTGTACACTAGCTAAAGGGGTAGCTGTCATTTGCAATGTATTCGTAGCAGTTGGTAACATTTGATTGTCTTGTACTGCTATTACATTATATGTTTTGTCACTTGATAACTGTTCTGTAGCAAATGAAATGGCATTTCCAGTTCCTGCTACCGGTCCTTCAATAATAGAATTATCACTATTATCTCTTAAATAATAATTAACGCTTGTTTGCGAACCATCAATAGAAACTGTTGCACTAGTACTGCATAAAACTGATCCTGTTGTATCTAAACTTACATTTTGATTTACAATTATAATAGGATTTACTGTTAACGATTGTATTACATCTGGAGCAGGTAAATATATCCCTCCACCAGCTTGTGAAGCTGTAATATTAACAGTACCTGCTTTATGAATAGTTACTGTACTTCCTGAAATGGAAGCAATAGTTGGATCCGAACTTACATATGAAACCGCTAACCCTGAAGAAGCTGTTGCCGTTAAATTGAAGTTAGCACCTCCATACGTAACATCACTTAACGCATTAAATGTAATGGTTTGCGACGTACCTTCTATAGTGATAGTTACATCTTTAGAAGAAGCATTATAAAAATTACCATCAGGTGAAGTAGCTCTTAAAATTACAGAGCCAGGGTTACCCGCAGTAAAAACATTAGTTGTATTGTTTACGCTAGAACCAGTAACATCTGGTGGAACTATAGTATATGTTACAGGAGCACTATTTTGAAAACTCTTAGCTTCTTGTAATTGGAATGTTTCTCCTGGTTGAAGTGTAGTATCAAAAAGATTAAAAACACGATCAAATTTGAAATTAGTTCCGTCCCAAATTAACACTAATGTGTAGAATTCTGTAGCAGCATATTGCAATGTTGCTTCTTGCGAAACTTTTACTATAATACCACCTGGAGTTGTCCCCGATGTTAATATATTACCACTAATACTTGAACCTAAAGGTTCATCAACAATAGAATATGTTATAGCTCCATTTGAATTAGTAGTTATTCGTGTACTTAAATCTAAGGTAGAATTAATCAGTAAAAAAGGATCTCCTCCTATCGTAGCATCTGGCGCTGTTATAGTAAGTGTAGCTGTTGCAGTTCCTCCGGCAAAACCTCCTGAAGGTTCTTGAGTTGCTTCTATAGTTACAGTTCCTGCTGTTCCTAAAGTAACTGTAGCATTATTTGTTCCACTTAATGTAGTAGTTTGTAATCCTGTTTGATTTAAAATTTGATATGAAATAGCTCCTCCTGAATTTGAGGTAGCTACCAAATTAAAATTTGGATCTCCAACTACTTTTTCAATATCGTTGAAAGTAATTGTCGGGCTTACTAAACTCGCATCATTTGTTTTTGAAAACGTATAACCAGCTTGCTGATATAGTATACCATCAATATCACATGAAGGATAATAAGCTACAATATTGAAAAAATATGTTGTATTTGCACTTAGACCTGTAATGTTAAGGTTTGGAGAGGTTGAATTTCCAGAATAAATAACTTGCTCTCCACTTCCTGAATAATTTGTATTCCCTGTAGGAACTGCTGTCCCATTAGTTATAGATGAAAAACTGTTTATTGTATTCATCCTAATTACGTAACCATCTGGTGCTGTAGCCGGAGCTTCTGGCGAAAGCGCTGTAAAAGAATTGAACTCCATACTAGTATCGGTAATATTTCCAAACGATGGACTTGATGCCAAATTATCTGAATAATTACACGTTGTTAAATTGATTTCTTGAAAATCTGTTAAATTAACATAGCTAGTTCCTCCACAAGTGTAATATGGGTATGACCTAAAATAATACGTAGTATTCGGAATCAGATTGTTTGTAGTAGCAAAAAAAGAAGATAGTCCACCAACAACAACAGCTTGTTGACCTGCTCCTTGATAATCATTATTAGCCACCGGTAAGGTTGTATATGTAGCTTCAGGATCTGTAAAACTATTTTCTGTATTGATATAAATGATAAGACCCGACGGTACTAAATTATTATCTCGATTATATACAGGAGCTAAAGAATATGCTTTTACACTTCCCCCTGTAGTAGCTAAAAAATTATTGTACCCTGTAGGTGGTGGTCCACAACTCAATAAGGTAGTATTAAATCCTGTAGATTCAAAATAGTTATTTCCGCTACAACTATTGTATGTATAAACTTTTACATAATAATTCGTAAATGAAGATAATCCTGTAACAGCAAGGTTTGGTGTAGCAGAATTCCCAGCATAAATTACTTGTTCTCCACTACCAGAATACACTGAATTAGCAGTGGGTAATGAAGCTCCACTAGATGGGTTTGTAAATGAATCTACGGTATTCAATTTCACTACATAACCTAAAGTACTGCTTCCATGATTTGTAGATCCTCCTGTAAATGAGTTAATGCGAAATTGAGTTTCTGACTCAGGGCTTAAATTCACTGCAGTAATTGGTGCTGGAATAACTCCACAAGTAGTAGCTGAGACTGTTTGACCTGTAGAATGTTTGTAATATCCTGTACAGTCCCTGGCAACTGTAGCTTTCACAAAATATTCTTTATTTGGATCCAAACCTGTAACTACAATATTAGGATTTGTAATAGTTCCATTATCACTAGTATAAACCACTTGATCACCTGAACCAGAATACGCTGTGTTTACAGATATATCCATAAACCCATCAGTATGATTAGTAAAACTACCTGTATCTGAAACACTTACAAGAAATCTATCTCCAAAACTTGCTAAAATAGCACTAAAGGTAAGTCCATTTATAGTTAAACTAGTATCTGTTACAGAAGTAACTGCAACAGTCGTATTTGAAAAAGGATCAGTACATGTGGCTGGAGAAAAATCCTTAATAGAATAGTCATAAGTATAACCAGCAGAAGGCCCTTCATTAACCATTTTTAAAACATAATAAAAATCACCTCCTGAATAATCAATATTCAAATTATAAAACTGGGTTCCATCAAATCCACTTCGGACTCTAACATCAGAAATTAGTGTTCCATCATATCCTCCTGATCTTTTCTCTAAGAAAACTGGAGCAGCTTGTGAAGTTCCATTATAAATATCTAATCTTAATGTGTACGTTGATAAATCTCCAGCAGTTTTACTTATTTGCCAATAATCAACATCTCCAGCAGATTCTACAGTTCCTGAAAAACCAGTATCATCATATATTCGTTGAACACCTGATGCTGTTGGTGTGTCATTGGATTCAGTTTCAACCTGGGCATCAACTTTAAATGAAATAAAGCTTAGTAAAGCTACTAATAGCGATCTAAAAATTAATTTTCTAGAAAACGTTGAGGGCTTTGAACTTACCTTTTTGAGAATTGGAATTGTGTAATTGTGTTTCATCTAGTAAAATTTTATAACTTTTTATAAAAGGGTTACATAAGTTGTACAGGTAATCTTTACACTACCCTAGTTTTTTTTATTTTTTTATTTAAAATAATTACAGATTAACCTCTTATCAGAAATGTTTTTTTTACACTGTATAGGTAAACTATACATCTATTTTACTGCCTTTTACATGAAGTTGTTCAATTGTAAATCCATTTAGAATCTTACGATTTCGCTAATGCTCAAACAGCTTTTCATCTTACGCCTAACCCTACTGCCTTTATTTTTACAAATTCTTATCAATAGGTCGTTTTTTTCAATAACATGTCATTATAGTTGTTTCTCAAAATCTTTGTCGAGGGCCTTGGAATGACGACTTTTCAAACAGGTTCGTTTTATTCAATTAAATGCTGTTACAACTATTTCACAAAATTTTTATCGGAAGTCTTAATCTTATAAAATTGGTTTCTAAATAGGTAATGAAGTATTTTATTCTCTTAAATAGGCACAAAAAAAGCAGCATTAATTTTTAATGCTGCTTTATAATTCTGAATTTAAAGTTCTTTACTTTCTAATCAATATCTTTTTGTCTTTTACTCCAACTTTTGTTCGTACTTGAACTACATACACAGCTTGTTCCATTGGTGGTAAGGCTATACTATTCTTTCCTGTTCCTTGATGATTTTCTTGATACACAACCTTTCCTAATAAATCATATACAACAAGCTCAAAATCTTGTGAGATGATTCCTTCTACAAATACTATAGACTTTGAATTGTAAATTGTTACATCATCTAAAGTGAATGTTGGAGCTGCTAAAGTTTTAGACTTGGTATGTAAGTAAAATCTTCCTACTCCATCTACAGCTTCTTTGATCTGAACTGTGTAGGTTTCTGTTTCGCTTAATTTCACATACTCATCCAATAATCTATCTTCAATGTAAATCTCCATATCCGATGGTAATGCTATCATTTTTGAAGTAAATTCTATTTCACTACCTGCGTCAGCCTTTACCCCTAACGAAATACTAGTGTTTTCCATAGTTGAAGTTGGTAAAGATTGATGTGTAAAATTGTTTTCTAATGAACCATCAACTAAATGGGTAAATACATCAAATGCTGATCCATCAAAGTTTCCGATATCATAACCAACATCTAACCCTTCTGTAGCTTTTTCTGAATATGAAATCACTGTTTTTACTGTGGTGTTGTTTACACTTGCTCGTAATTCAATGGTAGGAATAGATATATCTATATTTCTTCCAAAA
>NZ_MSMP01000070.1 GCF_001936575.1 Tenacibaculum agarivorans | reverse complement strand
AAAAACTCTTCAGAAAAAAGGAGATACTATATGATTCAGAAGCAAATGTTAGTACAAGTACTGATTACTTTTACGATTACGATCACCATTATCAAGTAGCAGGATCAGAAATGACTAATAGTAAAGGTGAGTTATATAAAACAGAAAATACATTCAGTATTTTACCTGATCCATTTAGAATACTTCCTAAAGGAACTACAACCTATAAAGGAAATGTGAAAATTGCTGAACAAAAAACGATTCATGCCAATAACCACAATCCATCTAACATATATTTACCGAAATATATACAAGCTATTAAAGGAACTGCTGCATTAGAAAGTCGTATCATATATCATAATTATGACGCTTATGGCAATCCAAAAGAAGTAAGTAAAAATAATGGTTCAAAAATCTATTATGTTTGGGGATATCAGGGTACGCAACCGATTGCTAAAATAGAAGGGTATACTACAATGAATAGTACTCAATTATCAGCAATCAATGCAGCTATTATAGCATCAGATGCAGATAAAAGTGTTGCTACAGAAAACACCTTACGTACACGTTTAACTACATTACGCAATACTTTTGCCAATACACCAGCACAGGTAACTACATTTACCTATGATCCTTTAATAGGTGTTACCAGTACTACAGATCCTAGAGGATATACTATGTATTACAGTTATGATGAATTCAATCGACTGCATCTAGTAAAAGATCAGGACGGTAACATAACGCAAGAAAATAAATACCAATATAAAAACTAAAAATGCTAAGAAAAATGAGATATATATTATGTATGATTGCAGTATTGTATACTGTAACAATCAAAGCACAACTAGGACCAGTACCTATTGGACCAGATGATCCTATTGCCCCTAGAATATCAGCTACCTTTACTGGAGGGAATAAAGCCAATGTAAATGATATTAAAACGTATACAGTTAGTATTGATGGTCGTATCATAGAGGGATCTTGGAATATAGACGGAGCTATTATTTTAAGTGAATCTACTACTTCTGTTAGAGTACAATGGATTCATAGCGGACATAGTTTTATCACCTTTGCAGGGAAAAATAGTTTAAATCAAAGTTTTTTAGCAGGTCATGTAGTAGAAGTAAGTGCTTCAGCTGTTCCAGCGAAGCCTTCAAATCCAACTATTAAAAGTCAAAATTGTGGTAGTGCTACCTTACAACGTGGACTTCCACCTGTTGGCATAACTTGGTATTGGCAAGGCACTAATGCTTCTGGAACTAGTACTTCTAACTCTAGTGCTACTTACACAGCTAATACAGGAGGGAAATACTTTTTAAGAGCCAGAAATAATACAAGCGGACAATGGAGTACACAATCTGCGGTTGTACAAGTACAATTAACAGGAGGAAGCCCCAGAACTTGGTATGCTGATACGGATGGAGATGGTTTAGGAGATCCTAGTGTAACAAAATTAGATTGTACTCAGCCTTCAGGTTATGTAGCTAATAATAATGATCTATGTCCTACAGAACATGGTGCAGGTGCGGCTAATGGTTGCCCTAATCTTGGTAATTTAAGTAATGAAAATTATGTATATACCATTACACCTCAAAAACCAGTAACTAATACTTCTCAACTTAGTAAAAATAGTGATGCATTAAAAAGTGTGGTGTATTATGATGGCTTAGGAAGAACAAAACAAAGTATTGCTATTAAGCAAAGTGCTAGCCAAAAAGATATCATTACCCATGTAGCCTATGATGCTTTAGGTAGGATGGAAAAAGAGTATTTACCCTATGGATCAACAAGTAGTAATGGTTTATATAGAGCCAATGCAGCTACGGAAACCAACAACTATTATAAAACAAATTATAGGGAAGATATTAATACGTTAACACCTAATCCTTATAGTGAAAAAGAGTATGAAAATTCACCATTAAACCGAGTAAAAAAGCAAGCCGCTCCAGGTTATGATTGGCGTATGGGTAGCGGACATGAAATAGAGTTTGAATATAAAAGTAATACTAATAGAGATGTACGTAAATATTATATTACAACTACAGTGTCTAGAAACACTTATTTACCTACATTACAATTAAACACGGCAGCAGATAATAATTACGGATATTACAAAGCTGGAGAACTGACCAAAACCATAACAAAAGACGAAAATCATAGTGGAACAAGTAAAAATCATACTACTGAAGAGTTTAAGAACAAGCAAGGTCAAGTAGTTTTAAAACGTACCTATAATAACAATGTAGCTCATGATACCTATTATGTATATGACGATTTTGGAAATCTAACTTTTGTACTTCCACCAAAAGCCGAACCACACACAGCTAAACCAGACAGTGTAGAGTTAAGCGAATTATGCTACCAATATAGATATGATTATAGAAACCGCTTAGTACAAAAGAAAATTGCAGGTAAAGATTGGGAATACATTATTTATGATTTATTAGATCGACCTGTATTAACTCAAGATGGATTACAGCGCCCAAACAAAAAATGGTTATTTACGAAATACGATATTTTAGGTAGAGTAATTTACACAGGTATCTATACGCATAGCGGTATACTTTCTCAAGGACAAATGCAGGATCTTGTAAATGCTACTAATAATACTGATGTAGAATTATACGAAACTAAACTGACCACAAGTGGTGGTTTAGGTATTTATTATAGTTATAGTGATTTTCCTAAAACCAATTTAGAAGTACTTACAGCAAACTATTATGATAACTATACATTTAACCGAGCAGGAGCAGCTGCAAGTGTAACTAATATTTACGGAGTAAACTCTACGCCATCTACTAAAGGATTAGCTACAGGTACTAGAGTAAAAGTATTAGGTACTGATAAATGGATTACTACAGTAAACTATTATGATGCCAAAGCTAGACCAATTTATATATTTACAAAAAATGATTATTTATTAGCTACAACTACAGTAAAATCAAAACTAGATTTTACAGGTAGAGTTCTAGAAACCATAACAGGACATAACAAAACAGATGATAATTTATCTGTTATTACTATTGTAGATAAATTTACCTACGATCATACGGGTAGATTGCAAAAGCAAACTCAAAAAATAGGAAGCCAAGCAGAAGAAGTAATTGTTTATAATACTTATGATGAGTTAGGAAGATTAAAAAACAAAGGTGTAGGAGGAAAAACAAACCAAAGTAGATTACAAACAGTAGATTATAAGTATAACATCAGAGGTTGGTTAACTGATATTAACAATAGCGCTAGCTTAGGGAATGATTTATTTGCGTTTAAAATTAACTATAATACAACAGGGCATAGTGGTACAAAACTATTTAATGGAAATATAGCAGAAACTGAATGGCGTACTAAAAATGATAACACACTACGTTGGTACCGTTACAATTACGATGATTTAAATAGAATTACTAGTGCTATAGACAATGCAAATCGTTATAGTTTAAGCTCTGTTAATTATGATAAAAACGGAAATATTACTAATTTAGAGCGCCGTGGGCATACCAATGCAAGTGCTACCAGTTTTGGAATCATGGATAAGTTACAATACACCTACGGTAGTAGGAGTAACAAACTAACCCAAGTAGAGGAACTCTCAGGAGGAAATAGTACTTTTGGATTTAAAAATGGTTCTAATGCTACTACAGAATACACTTATGACGCCAACGGAAATCAACTAAAGGACCTGAATAAAAACATGACATCTAATACCTTGTATAATCATTTGAATTTACCAACCAGAGTAACTATTGGAGGTCAACATATTTATTATGCTTATGATGCTACAGGAATAAAGCAACGTAAAATAGTACAAGGTGTAGTTACAGATTATGCAGACGGTTTTGTATATAAAAAGAGTGGTTCAGGTGCTAAAACTTTAGAGTTTTTTAGCCATGCTAAAGGTTATGTAGCTAGATCAGGAAATACATTCAAATATGTATATGAATTCAAAGATCATTTAGATAATGTAAGATTAAGTTATACGGATAATGACGGTAACGGTAGTATTGCTACATCTGAAATTATTGAGGAAAAAAACTATTATCCCTTCGGTCTTGCTCATCGTGGATATAATTCTATTGTTAGACCATATGGTAACAATACAGCGCAAAAATTTGGATTTAATGGAAAGGAACTAAATGAAGAATTAGGACTAGAATGGATTGATTTTGAAGCTAGAAATTATAATCCCGATTTAGGTCGATGGATGAATTTAGATCCTTTAGCGGAGGAAATGCGTAGACATTCACCCTATAATTATGCTTTTGACAATCCTATTTATTATATAGATCCTGATGGCATGAAACCTATGGTTGGAAATGAGGATTGTCCTAATGGGGATTGTGATGACCAAGAAAGTAAAACTGAACCTGTTCCTCTAGATTCTAACATTACACCTAGTAATTTAGATACAAAATCCGTTAGGGATAAAATTAACAGAGGATTAATAGATATTACGAGAGGAAAAGGACTAGGTAATGTTAGTGGGGCAGCAAAAAATGTTGATAATTTATTAAAAACAGGATTAGCTGATGGTGGTACAGCTACTGTAGAAGGTACAATGAGTGATGCAGCAGGAGTGCCTGATTCTGTTACCTTAGAAATGACAACTGAGGTTGATATGGAAAGTATTGAATTAGCACATATAAAAGAAACCGATGATAATAACGAAATTGCTAATTCAATGGATATAAAAAACCAAGATGAATCTAGTGTTACTGGTACAGTTTCAAAAAATGGAGCGGAAGTAAAAGGTAATAAAGGAAGTTCTGTAGAAACAAATACTTCAATAAGTAGAAAAAGATCAAATTCTTCAAGCTCTACGAAAACTTATGTATATAATGCTAATATGACAACTACCATTAATGTAAGTTTAAGTAGAAGGGGTCCATGGGATGCTATACGATTTGGTGAGGGAACTACCAGTTTTCAATTAAAAACAACTTTTAGAGGCTCATTTAGAACAAGAAATAAATTAAAAACCAAAAAGAGATAAAAATGAATAACAAAATTAGTTTAAGAAAAATAATCCTTATCGTAGGGTTGATTATAATGAATTTTTTATTAGTAAAACTTATTATATATAGTCTTCCACCATCTGTAAGTTATGAGGAGGATTATAAGGTATATTTTTCAGAATATTTACTTTATACTGGAGTTATATTCCTATCTCTTTTCTTGTACTTAAATTTTATAGTGAAAGAATATAAAGAAAGGATTAGAGATATATTGATTACTGTTGCTAATCTCGGTTTTATATTAATTTTTCTATTTAATTATCCATTATTAGGATTGTCAGGTTTAGTTTTAACTCTATTTTCAATGGTGAGCCTAGTAATTATAGATTTAAAAGAAAAAGCAAAGAAATAAATTTATATTATAGTCAAATTAACTATTGTTTGATTATATTTATTTGTAGTAGTAATAGTCACTTTTCCCCGAAAGGAAAAAACTAATCTATAGTCTGAAAAGAGCCTCATTTACGAGGCTCTTTTTATCTCTAAAATAGTTACTACTATTAATTTTATTATACTTTGTTTCACTTGATTTTTGTATTAAAATTAGACTAATCAATAATTTCTTTTTTGGGTTTTTCTATTTCCTATATATAATATGTTAGTATCCTAATTTCATTCTGAGCAGGAAAACCTAAACAATACTAAGGCTCACTATTACAAAAACTCAGATCATACAAGTTGTAAACCTATTTTAGGATTTAGATTTTGCGTTATAATTGCGTTTTCTTGCGCTTTTTTATTCCTCATAACTTATAGGATGTTATTACCCTAATTTCATTCTAAGTAGGAAAACTTAAACAATACCAAAGCTGATTATTACAAAAATCCTCAGGTCATAGAAGTTGTAAACCTATTTTAGGATTTAGATTTTGCGTTTTCTTGCGCTTTTTTATTCCTCATAACTTATAGGATGTTATTACCCTAATTTCATTCTAAGTAGGAAAACCTAAACAATATTAAGGCTGATTATTACAAAAACCTCAGATCATACAAGTTGTAAACCTATTTTAGGATTTAGATTTTACGTTATAATTGCGTTTTCTTGCGCTTTTTTATTTCTCATAACTTATAGGATGTTATTACCCTAATTTCATTCTAAGTAGGAAAACTTAAACAATACCAAAGCTGATTATTACAAAAATCCTCAGGTTATAGAAGCTGTAAACCTATTATAGGATTTAGATTTTGCGTTATAATTGCGTTTTCTTGCGCTTTTCTATTCCTTATAACTTAATAGGATGTTATTACCCTAATTTCATTCTAAATAGGAAAACCTAAACAATACTAAGGCTGATTATTACAAAAAAACTAAGATCATACAAGTTGTAAATCTATTCTAAGTTTAGATTTTGCGTTATAATTGCGTTTTCCTGCGTTGCCAAATTGAGGCGGTAATAACAAAATTTAGCATAGTTAAAGATTTTTTTCTTAGTGAGTAAATCACTAATTCTAA
>NZ_MSMP01000007.1 GCF_001936575.1 Tenacibaculum agarivorans | reverse complement strand
TTTTAGAAATACTGAAGAAGGTAATATTACAGGGTTTAACCATGTTATTACCAATAATGTTAGCAAAGCAACAAGTAGGTTAAGTGGAGAAAAACGTAGCAATACTAAAACTTTAAAACTCTTAAAACAGAGAGAAGCAGAAATTAAAAATGGAAATATTACAAATTCTCTATATGCAGATGTAAAAGTAAATGGTATTCCAATACAAAATTTTAAAGATTTAGGAAGCGTTAGAAATGCCATTAGTAATGCGATTACAGAGCTCTCGAATACTAGTTTAGCACTTCACGAATACGCTTTGATTGGAGATGAGATTCACGAATCAAATTTTAAACAAGGTTTATTAGAAGCAGCCATTAGAGTTAAAGAAAATTATCATAATGGATTGACTCCTTGGAATAGAGCGAACTATATGCAGTTTTCATTACATTATGAAGCGCATAAAGATAGGTTTAGCGCTCCTTATGTATTACCTCCTAGCGTAGATATAGCCTTTAGTAAGTTTGCTAGTAAATTAGATATTGCTTCGCCAGACTATATGGAAGACTATGCAAAAGGAAGAATTGATCCAAAGACAAGCCCTTTTCACTCAAATCACTGGGAGATTATTTTATATGAAAAATATAATGGAGGTCATTGGAATATAATTAAAGCGAAAGCTGATCATCAAAAGTTAAAACAAGAGCTTATTGATAAACTCTTACGAGAAACACCTATTGGTGCTAACTCTAGTGTAGACTATTTAGTACAGGCATTGAACATAAGTAATCTGCATGAATATAATTTTTTAAATGATAACCCTGAATTAGCAGAACAATTTAGACTTGATTTAGAATTCGCAGCCCAACAAGATGGTTTAGGAGAGTTTGGTAACAATCCTAATGATGATGATATCAATCTTACTGGAGGAAACATGTATGCCAGTACCAAAAGAATTATAGAAAGTATTATAGCAGATGGCGCTACTTCAGCACGTGTTATTGAATGGTTAATGATACAAGACACTTACCAAAAACAATGGGTGTATGATAATATTAAAAGAGTAAAAGAATTTACGCAAGCAGCACTTGGTAGTAATGGTATAGCCAGACAGGGAATAGAAAATCAATTTAAAGCAGAAATAAGAGCAGGTGCTCCTATTGCTAAATTGATTTCAGACCTTAAAATTGAAAATACTGAGCAAAAGAAATGGTTGTATGAGAATGAAGATAAAGCTAATGAGTTTAAAAATTTTATAGGAAATGATTATTCTCAATTAGCACAGAATTGGGTAGCTGGACAAGTAGAACTTGAGCAATTAGGTAGCAATATTCCTTGGAAAGCAGGAACAGGTTTTATAGAAGGAGAAAAAAGCTTAAAATACACACATTTCCATCATGATTTAAGTAAAGGTATTTCATATTTTAAATTAACAAATGGTTCCATAGTGGCAGCAAGTAGTTTTGAAAAAACATTAACAAAATCAGGGCAGTTAACTAATAAATATAGAACTACAATGGGCTTCGTAGCCAATGAAAGATATTTTTATATTAAATTAATAGATACTCAATGGTCAGAATTATTAATAACTAAAGAAAAAACTGCTGAAAATTTAGAGAAATTATTTGCAAGTGGTGCTGAAGATCTTGGTAAAGCTATTGGTATGTATGCGTTACCTATAGAAGATATTACAATCGTACTATATGGTAAAGACCTCAATGGTAACCAAGTATCAAGATTAGAGGGAGCAGGATATTTAGCACTATCTATAATTCCTGGAAGTAAAGGAATTAAAGTGTTTAGAAAAATTATTAAATTTATTAAACCTTTACTTAAAATAATGAAGAAAGGGTATGCCGTAAAAATTGTAAACGGTGTATTACAGTTAAGAGATAAAGCAGGTAATGTTATTGCAAGAGGTGTAGATGAGGTGAAATTATTAGTTGAGAGTATTAGTGAGGGAATTTTAGGTGTAATTAAAGATGTAGCTGGTAAAATTGAATATAAAAATTTTAGTGGAAATATATTAAAATGGTCTACCCAACATCCTAATTCAATAAAACAAAGTATAGCTAGTGCTTTAAAAAGTAAAGATGCAGGTAAGTTTATAGAAGGTAAAGTAGGAGAGGCCTTACAAAAGGCAGGTGTAGAAATTAAAGCTTTTGGTTTAAAAATTAAAGATGTGGCAACAAGTAATGTTGTTGGGGATATTGATATTGAAACTTCAAAGTATATAATAGAAGTAAAAAAAACATTTAAATCTCTTAAGGAAGGACAATTAGATAAATATATCAACAGTTATTTGGATAATTATTTAAACCCTTTTCAAAAACAAACTATTCTTTATATAGATGAGGCTTTATCTGCAGCCGATAAAGCTAAAGTATTATCGCAAATACCTAATGAAGTAATTCTTATTAACTCATTAGAAGAACTATTAAAAATTATAAAATAATGGCGTTATTAATTTTAACAAAAGAAAAAGTTAAACCGGAAAATATTATTGAGAGTATAATTAGACTGTCTTCTGATAACGGTTTCACAATCAATATTAATAAAAAAGATGAGCTATCTTTAAGTAAGTATCAGGATATTTATCTTTCTAAAGATTATAAAAAAGATAATCAAGAGTGTGAAGACTATTTTTATTTAGGTTTAGAAACCAATCAAATGGAATTAGAAGAGAATGGTCAAAAATATTATAGGTTAGGAGTTACAGATCAAGCAGAATATGATCATTTAATGTATGATTTTTCTTTAGCCTATTTAAAGTTTAATCCTAATCACGTGATATCATTATACGGAGAATCTTTCTTTACACTAGAAGATTTAGAAAAAATAGAAGCAGAAGGAGGCTATTATAAAGATTGGTGTTATGGAGTTTACAGAGATGATAAAGATTAATGAATAATATTAATATTGAATTAGTATCTGAAAGAATTCAGGTACTAATTCTAATTTACATAAAAGCTAATAAAATTAAAAAGTAAATAGTCTAATCTAAAAAGTAACTTTCTTTATATTCTTTTAAATAAAAATTACTACAATAAACTAAACATTAAAATGAAAAATAAAATTTTAGTGCTTTTTGCACTTACCTTGCTATTGAATACTGTTTTTGCACAAAAAAACATAACACCTGATATATATGTAATGCAATATTTAGGAAGAAGCCCAGAAAAATCACAAACTAATACTGTTGCAGATAATTTAATGTGGCAACTTTACTTTGAAAAGTAACCTGAAAACTCACGTAAAATAGGTTTTTTCAATAAAAAAGGAAAAATTATTATACAGCCAAAAATAAACATGGCTACAGATTTTTATGGAGATTATGCAAATATTATTCAAGATTCTATATATGGTTTTATTGATAAAAAAGGAAGAATAAAACTTTTCGAAAATTACGATAAAACATATTTTTATTACGGTAATACGGGTATTGCTAAAAAAGGTAAAAAATATGGTTTGATAGATCGTAACGGAAAACCTATTACAGATTTTAAATACATAAGGATAAGTAATTTTGGTTTTCATAATTTTCGTACAATAGAAAAAGGAGGGCTGTATTCGATTCTTAATGAAAAAGGAAGAGAACTTTTTAAAATAGATACTACTTATAACATTCGAAGTTATTTTTTTAGAACTGATTCATTACTTCAATTTGAAAAAGTTGTAAAAGGAAGAAAGTTAAACGGTTTAATGAATTTAAAGAAAGAAATCATAATAGAACCAAGATATGATAAACTGTATTATGTTAGCGATAAAAATTTTTACGCTGTAGCTAAAGATGGTAAGTGGGGTTTTATAGATAATAAAGGAAAGGAAGCTATACCTATAGAATATGATAAAATAGGTTTTCATATTACGGAAAACCTAATACCTGTAAAAAAAGGAAAGAAATGGGGATTTATTAATAAGAATAATGAAATAAAGATACCTTTTGAGTATGATGAGGCTTATACATTTTTAGATGGTCTGGCTTTTG
Organism: Tenacibaculum agarivorans; assembly: GCF_001936575.1. Taxonomy (GTDB): domain Bacteria; phylum Bacteroidota; class Bacteroidia; order Flavobacteriales; family Flavobacteriaceae; genus Polaribacter; species Polaribacter agarivorans. The sequence goes on along the minus strand of NZ_MSMP01000007.1, from coordinate 214,545 downwards.
TAAAAAAAGGAGACTTTTTTGGATGTATTAACACAAAAAATAAAATTAAGATCGATTTTAAATTAAATCCCAATAGCTATCCTTTTTTCTCTGAAAATTTAGCAGTTTATACAACTAAAGAAGGTAAAGATGGGTTTATTAACAAAAAGGGAAAAATTGTTATACCCGCTATTTATGATTCTGTATTACCTTTTTTAAATGGTTTAGCTTTTGTACGAATAGGAGATAAGTTTGGCTATATAAATAAAAAAGGCAAGGAAATAGTTCCTATCAAGCAGAAGCAAATGTGGTATGAAAGTGAAGGTATGATTAGGTTTGCAGAATGATTTTCGTACAAAAAAACAATCTAAAAACACTCGATTAGTTCGAGTGTTTTTTTAATTTCTGGTTATTGTTTTCTCTAAAAATCTCTAATCTGCTTTAAAATAGATTTATAATCCTTTTTATGACGTACAAAATCCAATTCAGAAACATCAATAACTAAAACATTTAAATTCTGTTGGGTTTTTATAAAGTTGCTATACCCATCATGAATTTTAGCTAGGTAAGAGGCTTCAATGTTTTGTTCATAGTCGCGACCACGCTTTTGGATATTTTGCAATAAGCGATCTGTATTCTGATATAAATACACATACAAATCAGGTTTTACAATCTCCTTATACATCACATCAAATAACTTTCTGTACAATACATACTCATCATTCTGAAGAGTTACTTGTGCAAAAATTAAAGACTTAAAAATATAATAATCAGAAACAATACAGTTTTTAAATAAGTCAAATTGAGCTAAATCATCAGAAAGCTGTTGATATCTATCAGCTAAAAAACTCATTTCTAAAGGAAAAGCATAGCGCTCTTGGTCTTGATAAAACTTAGGAAGAAACGGATTGTCAGCAAAACGTTCTAACACTAATTTGGCATTGTATTCGTTAGAAATCATATGAGCCAAGGTGGTTTTTCCTGCACCAATATTTCCTTCAATAGCAATGTAATTGTATTTTTCGGAAATAGCTATAGGCCTTTGTAATACAATATCTAGTTTTGAAATTTCAGAATCGTCAGTACACTGTGCTAAACAATGATTGATCTGCTTTTTTTCAATAGGATGAAAAACAGTACCTGCAATTTCAGCTAAAGGGACAAGCGCAAACTTACGAGAAAGCATTCTTGGGTGTGGTACAATAAGCTCTTCAGTAAAGATAATTTCATCATCAAATAATAAAATATCAAGATCAATTAAACGATCAGTATAACCTCCATCTTTAGAACGTACTCTACCCAACTCTTTTTCGATATCCAAAAGTTTTGCAATTAAAACCTCTGGAGGTAAATAGGTAGACACTTTAATACAGGTATTGTAAAAATCGTGACCAGTAAACCCAAGAGCAGGCGTTTCATAAATGGCTGCTATTTTGAGTACAGACCCAATTTCATCAGCTATAGCGTCAATAGCTTTTTGAAGATTATCGACTCTATTTCCTTGATTTGTACCTAATGATACATATGTAATACGCTGTATTCTCAATGCTTCAATTTAATGCAACAAAGAAACAAAAAGCAGCGTTAATTTATTATAGATTTTGTGATCAATTCAACATAAAAATTAAAATTTATATCGAATCCCAGTATTCAGGTTTAAGGTAAAAGGTTGTAAATTGTTACTATTGGTAATATAGGTGGTAAAATAATTTTTATAATTCAATTCCAGAATGAGATCTAGTTTTTTATACACCGGAATTGTACTTCCTAATCCTAGGTTTAGAGAATAATTTTTAGCGTTATATGCACTACTATTTCCGATTAGAAATTCAGTAGTATTTTGTGATTCGCCAAAAACCTGAGCATCATTTAAAAAGAGAAAACTATATCCAGCAATAAGACTTAGATTCACCTTCTTTCTAATAAAAGTGTACTTAAACTCCATAGGAATTTCCAGATAACTTATTTTTTCAGTAATGTTTATACGTTCATCATTGTTGAATAGTGTAGCAATATTTTGATTGAATAAAGACGAGGTTAAACTTCGAATATCCGAAAGGGAACTCAATTGACTGTTGCTACCTGAAATATTGATACCACTTGTGGTGTATTGTAAATTTAATCGATGCAATCCCACACGAAGTAGGAAATAATCATTGATATGATAGTTTACATTCACTCCATAATTAAACGATATATTATTTGTTTTTTTATTATCAATTAAACGTTGAGATAAAGCATTACCTTTAGAGTAAAAGTTTAATGAACTGATTTGACCATTTAAAGTAATACTAAATCCTTTTTTAAAGTGTTCTTGTTGCTCTTTATTTTGGAGGTCTAGTGTGCTAAATACATTTTTAGGTCCAGAATACCCTTTAGACTGTAAAGTTAGCATTTGGATTGAATCTTTACTACTTATATTTTCGTTTATTACTAATGATATATTCTGTGTAGAATTAGCCTTTTGGATAGTATGTTCCTTACTTAATTTACCTTTTTGATGAAGTTTAGTTTGCTTGGTAGTTAGTTGCATTTTTTTGTCATCTTGTTTATTGGTATCTGTAGTACTATTCTTGTGTTTGTAATGATTTCTATTGGAATCAATATCATCAGGCTTTACTGTGGTACTAGATTCTTGATCTTTAGAGATTAATTTTTTTGGTGTTGGTTTAGACTCCGTATGATTTCCTACACTTTTTGAGCTTTGAAACGATTTAGACGCTAACAATCCCATAAATACCAATAAACAAATAATTGTAATTTTTATCACTAGTGCTCTTTTCTTTCTTTTACGTAGTTTACGTTCTATACTATCCCAAAGAAAATCATCTGGAGAATCATGTAGTGTATTTAATTTATCTTTAAATACCAATCCTATATCTTCGCTATTATTCTTCATGTACTTGTTTATGGTATTCGTTAATATTTTGCTTTAAAATTTTTTTTGCCCTATTCAAATTCGATTTTGATGTTCCTTCAGAAATGGCTAATAACTTTGAAATTTCTCGATGTGAGAAATCATCAAGTTCATATAAATTAAAAACCAGTCGGTACTGATCTGGTAAATTTTGAATAAACTTTAAAATGGTTGCCAAGGGTATTTGATCTATGGGAGTAATAGCTACTTCCTCTTGTGTAAGCGAATGGTAATTTAAATCTTTAGACTTTACATTTTTCTTATACTTATCTATAGCCTTATTAATTGTTATCCTTTTCATCCAACCTTCAAAAGAACCCACATGTTTAAATTTTTTAATGCGTTTAAATATTTCCAAGAAGGCATCTTGTAAATTATCTTGAGCTTCTTCTCGGTTTTTACAATATTTTAATGAAACAGCAAACAAAGTGTCTTTATAGGTTTGATATAAGACACTTTGAGAAGCTGTGTTTCCTTTTCCACATGAGTTGATTAATTCTTCTAGATTCAAAAGGTATATATATTAGTCACAAAGTTATTGGGTTACAGTTTTGTTAATAGTATTTTCGGCTTTATTTATCCTCTAATGTACAAGAGAAAAAGAAAATACTACATAAAATACTGAACGTATAGACTAGTTTTTCCATGGTTAATAATATATTTCAGTCTGTTTTTTTAATCTCTTTTACTTGTAATCTAAAAAAAGTGAAAAGGTTGCGTAGGAAATTAAAAAAAAGACATTTTAATATATTATGAATACCATTACAGCTTATTCATACTTAAAAGTAGTAATGTGTTTGTAAGTTATGGTTTGATCTGAAAAAAGATCTGTAATAACAAGAATTTCTGTTTGTTTAGTGATGTTGTTATAATTATCGAATTCGTAAGTATAAGTGGCAGATTCTTTATAAGTAACTTTACCTTCAATGTCATATGATTTTCTATCATAACGCGAAATGTATTGGTCACTCACTTGAGACATTTTTCTATCAAGATGATATCCATATTGACGACTTACAATTAAATTACTTTTCCATGCGCTACCGAATAGATGCTTGTAATAGTTGTAATGTTCTGATACTTTTTTATCTAGATAAGAGAATTGTATTTCATCTTCTATTTGATCATTACTTTTATTAATAATGTCAACTAAATTATTATCGTTGTTGTTATATGTAGTTTCTTCATCAAAACTATGGTTCTGATTAGTAGGATTTATTAAAGTTTTAGCTTGCTTTGTTATATTATGATGAAGAAAAATCTTTCGATTATTAATACTACCGTCTTGTCTTATTAGAGAAATAGTAATAATATTGTTAGGGTCTTGATAATCAACATCGTATTTAAAATGTGTATTGTTAAGATGTTGAAAGTATTCTTTATGTATAATTTTTCCTAAGTTGTCGTACGAATAACTAATAGTCTCCTCTAAATTACCATTAAGATCATATACATAAATCTCAGAAAGTAAGCCTTTTTCATAGGTGTACTTTCTAATAGCTCCACTCATATTATCGAATTGGACTAACTTATTATTTTTAAAATATTCAGTATGTTTCCATAGATAATCATCGTTTTTATAAACTTCGTGCTGTATTGAGTGTAACTTCATTGCGTCATGGATATCTAAAAAAATAGCTTTCGTACTAAGCCCTCTTATTTGTGATCTAAAAAGTACGAAAGGTCGTAAAAAATAGTTGAAAAAGATATTTTAAAGTAATAAATGTTTTTTCTACACTTAAATAAAAAGTATGTGTAAACTGTTTTTAAGTATCCAAGTATATGATAATAATAATCAAAGTGCCTTAAATAAAGACACTTTGAGAAGTTGTGATTAGTTGATTAAATTTTCATAGCATTTTGTTGCATTATATATAGACTCTTATTCATAAATATAAGTTGTTATATGTTTATAAGTGTTAACATTGTTAGGCTTGTCTGTATCTATTACAATACCATTTTCTACCTGTTTAATAATATGATTATTGTCGTCAAATTCATATGTGAAATTTCCCTTGAATTCAATTTTGCCAGAAGAATCGTAATGGGTAACTATATAGTTAGATACATAATGATTGCTAAATTGATGTGCTTCACGACTACCATATCCAAATTGTCTATTCAATATTATATTATTTTTCCATTGGTCTCCATATAGGAATTTCTGATATTGATAAAATTCAGATACCTCCTTATTTAAATATTGAAATTCAGCTTTATCAATAATCTGTCCATCCATTTCGTTAGTGATATCCACTACATTATTATTAGCATACGTATATGTTCTTACAGAAGAATTATCTAAAACTTCAGATTGAACTACATTAGTATTATCAAGAGTAATTTTTCTTTGATTAGAGGCTCCATCTGTCCAAGTAAGGTCAAATTGAATTGTTTTGTCAGCATCGTTATATGTAATAATGTGTTCGTGGTTAATGTCTTCAGGAGTAAGCATATATTTTTTATGAAGTAATCGTCCAGAATTATCGTATGTATAATTTAAAGAGTAACTTAAGTTACCATTTGATTGGTATGCCATAACCTTAGAAACTAAATCTCCATTATATAAATATGTACTAGAAGCACCATTGTTACTCTCAGTATTGATGACTTTATTATTCTGAAAATTTATAATGTAATAGCTTATATAAACATCATTTTGAAAGGTTTCAGTTGTAATGGAATGTAATTTTAATGTAGTTGTTGAATTGTCATTAGGTTCATTATCTAAACTAGTTGAGCAAGAAATACTAGTTAATAGTATGATTACAATAGTAAAGGCAAGATTGAAAGTTTTCATATGATGAATATTTTAGTCTATTTTGTTAAACTCTTTTAGTGTAATCTAGAAAAGATGAAAAGGTTGCGTTAGATAGTGAAAAAACTGTTTTAAGATTAACAAATGTTTATGTTTTTTGTGTCATACATACTACAAAAGAGAGACATACGTTTGTTTAGAAAATAATCTCTACAACCATGAAAAATAACTACTACAACGTTTTAGCTATCTTGTTTTTTATAAATGCGAGTGTAGCATTGATGGCGCAAAGCACCTATTATGTGGCTACTAATGGTAGCGATACGAATTCAGGTACAGCAACGAGTCCTTTTAAGACGTTTAACAAAGCTGTATCTCTTATGACTCCTGGAAGTACTTGTATTATAAAAGGAGGAGTTTATAATGAACAATTAATAGTAAATAAAGACGGTTCCGCTGGCAATTATCTAACATTTAAAGCAGCAGCTGGTGAAACTGTAAAAATAAAAGCAACAAAATATATTAACGGTTGGCAAAATCACTCAGGAAATATTTACAAAACTTCTGTAAATATGACTATAGATGAAAGATTTAGAAATGTATATCACAATGGCGAACACATGGATTTAGCGAGATGGCCGAATAATGAAGATAATAATAGATTTACCGTAGATTGTAAATTTATAGATAGTGGAGGAAGTAACTATTTTGTAGTTCCTGATGTTCCTAATTTTGATTGGACAGGAGGGTTAGTGTACTATATAGGAGGACATTCTGGAACGAGTTGGACAAGAAAAATTACAAATAGTAATGCAAATAGAATAGAACACGTAGGAGTTAATATCAACAAATGGCCATTTGACCCTCATAATCCTACTATTTTAAGAAATGGGCATAGAGGTCAGCTATATTTGTTCAATAAGCTGGAAGCATTAGATTATGGTAGAGAATGGTATTACAACCACGAAACAAAAACAGTATTTTTTCAAACTGCAGATGGAACTAAACCCAAAGACAATTCAGTAGAATATGCAACGCATAAATTTACTGCAGAATTAAAAGGTGATTATATACGTATTGAGGGTATTGAGTTTTTTGGGGGAAGCGTAAAAATTAGAGGAGGTTTCAATATTTTTGAAAATAATAAGATCATTCACGGAAGTGAAGGTTTTGATAATTTAGCAAGTACTTCTGCAGGTGTTGGTGAATCTGCAATAGAAGTTTTAGGTCCTAATACTATTGTAAGAAACTGTATTATTGATCATAGTTCAGCTAACGGAATTTCAGTTCAAAATTGGGCAAAAGCACATAATTCTATTATAGAAAAAAATACAATTTCTAATATCGACTATTTAGGAATTCATGCAACACCAATCAGGTCTACAGCTAATAATGTAAAAGTTCTGAAAAATAAAGTAGTAAATTCTGGTCGTGATGGAATTTATGTAAGTGGAGATAATTGTGAGGTTGCGTATAATGATGTATCTAAAGCTCAATTGATAAATGCTGATTCTGGAGTATTTTATACCGTTGGGAATAATGATTTAAAAAGAACTGAAGTTCATCATAATTGGTTTCATGATTCTAAACCACCTTCTTATGCTGGAACAAAGGCAGCTGGAATTTATTTAGATAACAATAGTAAGGGATATGTAGTACATCATAATGTAGTATGGAATGTATCTTGGTCGGGTTATCAGGTGAATTGGGCAAATTGGAATTTGGATTTCTTTCATAATACATTATGGAACTGTGGTCAAGCTATGGCGTCTTGGGTTAATGGATATGAGCAAAAAAACAATAGAGTGTATAACAACTACTCAAATGTTGGAGATTGGTTTGATGGAACAGGTTTTGATGTTAAAGATAATTTAATCAGTGCCACTTCACCGTTTACCGATGCTAATGCTCAAGATTTTACTCCGCTAACATCAAGTGCGGTAGTAGATAATGGAGTAGTAGTTGCTGGTTTTTCAAAATCATTTAATGGAAGTGCGCCAGATTTAGGTGCTTACGAATTTGGAGGTACAAAATGGACTGCAGGTATTGATGCTATAGAAGATACTGGAGCAACTTTAAGTAATAATGATGTAGTTGTAAAAGAAGAGGGTATAGGTGTTTTATATCCCAATCCTGTAAAAGATAAGTTTAGTATTCTTTTTAATGATACATTTAATTTTAAGGAGGCTTCTGTAGAAATTTACTCTATTTTAGGAGCGAGAGTTGCGTCTTTTGAATTGAATAAATTTATAGAAGGAAGCATAGCAACATTTCCTATTAATGATTTAAATGCGGGTAATTATGTGGTAAAAGTAGTTTCGCCAGAGGTAACTAGCAATAAGATTTTTGTAAAAGAATAATATAGTAATCTAAGTATAGAAAAAAGGGTATTTGAAAATGAATTCAAATACCCTTTTTGTATTATGAGTAAAAGCTGTTTTTAAGCTTCTTTCTTCTCTTGTTTAGGTTTTTGCTCACCTCTAGGCTTCTGACCATCTTTAGGCTTTTTATCCTCTCTAGGTGGTCTTGGTAATAAAGCTTTTCTAGATACTTTCTCTTTACGAGTTTTAGGATCTACACCAAAGTATTTCACATCTACAATATCACCAATATTCACTACATCAGTAACATTATTTGTGCGTTCCCAAGCTAATTCAGAAATATGTAATAATACTTCATTTCCTGGAGCTTCAGTATATTCTACTACAGCACCAAAATCAAGTATTTTAACTACTTTAGTTTCGTAAATGCTTCCTTTTTGTGGTTTAAATGTAATTGAATCTATTCTTGCTAAAACTTTATCAATTCCTTCTTGATTAGTACCTAAAATTTCAACAATTCCTTCTTCGGTAACTTCATCTTCATTAATTACAATAGTAGTTTCCGTCTCTTTTTGTAATTCTTGAATATGTTTACCACCTGGTCCAATAACAGCACCAATATATTCTCCAGCAATACGTACTGTAACCATTTTTGGAGCATGAGCTTTTACAGATGCATTAGGTTGTGCAATAGTATCTGTTAACTTTTCTAAGATATGTAAACGACCATCACGAGCTTGCATTAATGCTTTTACTAAGATTTCGTATGATAATCCTTTAATCTTAATATCCATTTGACAAGCTGTAATACCTTCAGCAGTACCCGTTACTTTAAAGTCCATATCACCTAAATGATCTTCATCTCCTAAGATATCAGATAATACAGCATAACGATCTCCATCTGAAATTAATCCCATAGCAATACCAGAAACAGGTTTCTTTAATTGTACACCAGCATCCATTAATGCCATTGTACCAGAACAAACTGTTGCCATAGAAGATGATCCGTTACTTTCTAATACCTCAGAAACAACACGTACAGTATAAGGACAATCCTCAGGAACCATTCCTTTTAAAGCACGTTGTGCTAAGTTCCCATGTCCAATTTCACGACGAGAAGTACCTCTTATAGGTCTTGCCTCACCTGTTGAAAATGGAGGGAAGTTATAATGTAAATAAAAACGCTCTTCATCTTGAATAGTAGGAGAGTCAATCATGTTTGCATCTCTAGATGTACCTAAAGTTACTGTAGCTAATGCTTGAGTTTCCCCTCTAGTAAAAATTGAAGAACCATGAGTTCTTGGTAAATAGTCTACCTCACACCAAATTGGTCTAATATCAGTAGTAGTACGACCATCTAAACGTAATCCTTCATTTAGTGTTAAGTCACGTACAGCAGCTTTATGTGCTTTACTGAAGTATTTAGATACTAAATCACCAATTTCTTCAAGTTCCTCTTCAGTAAACATTGCTTTTACTTCTTCTTTAACTTCAGAAAAAGCTAAACCACGTTCTTGTTTAGAAGTTCCTTTTTTAGCGATATCGTAACATTTTTGATATGTAGCTTCGTGAATTTTAGCAGCTAATTCTTCATCTACAGCTTCACCTTCATATTCACGAGTTTCTTTTTTACCAACAGCTTCAGCTAATGCTACTTGAGCGGCACACTGAACTTTGATAGCTTCGTGTGCAAACTTAATTGCATCTGCCATTTCCTCTTCAGAAACTTCATCCATTTCTCCTTCTACCATCGCTACAGAATCGGCAGAAGCACCAATCATCATGTCTATATCAGCTTGTTTTAACTGATCAAAACTTGGATTAATTATAAATTCACCGTCAATTCTAGCTACACGAACTTCAGAAATAGGCGTTTCAAAAGGAATGTCAGACAATTGGATAGCTGTAGAAGCAGCTAAACCAGCTAACGCATCAGGCATAACTTCAGGATCATGAGACATTAATTGAATCATAACTTGAGTTTCGGCATGATAATCTTTTGGAAATAATGGACGAAGTACTCTATCCACTAAACGCATCGTTAATATCTCATCATTACTAGGTCTTGCCTCACGTTTCATAAAACCACCTGGATACCTACCAGCAGCGGCAAATTTTTCACGATAATCAACAGTAAGCGGTAAAAAGTCTATTCCTGGGTTTGCTTCTCTAGCCGAAACTACAGTGGCTAACAGCATTGTGTCTCCCATTTTTACAACAACAGAACCATCTGCTTGTTTTGCTAATTTTCCTGTCTCTAATGTAATAGTTCTTCCGTCTCCAAGTTCTATAACTTGGCTAAATACTTTTGGAATCATAAAGTTTTTTTTTCAAATAAAAATTACGTTGTGTGTTGTGTTGTTGTTGTATTGTTATTCCAATGGAAGTTTTTTGAAGTCAAATAACTTTTGATAAAGATAGTAAAGAAAATAAAAAAGAGGCTGAAAATTCCAGCCTCTTTTAGTTAGGTATTATTTTCTAATTCCTAATTCCTTGATAATTGCACGATATCTGTTGATATCTTTCTTCTTTAAGTAGTCAAGTAAACTTCTACGCTTACCTACCATTTTCACTAACGAACGCTCTGTGTTAAAATCTTTACGATTTCTTTTTAGGTGTTCAGTTAAGTGGTTAATTCTGTGAGTAAATAACGCGATCTGTCCTTCAGCAGTTCCAGTATCTTTTCCGTCTTTACCGTGCTTTGCAAAAATTTGCTCTTTTACTTCTTTAGTTAAATACATACCAATATTGTTTAAATGATTTTAATGTATAAAAAATTTCATTGAAGTGGCAAAAGTACAATTATTTTTTTGAATTAAGAAAGTAAATATAAACAAACATTTGGACGGTAATAAAAATGTATAGTAAAGATAATTAGGTAGTTAAGTTGTTTGATTGAATTGATTTTAGATAACAAAAATATATATTCATTTTATCAAAGTTAAATGTATCAAATGAACTATAAGAATTAAACCTTTTGAAAAGATAATGGTCTAAGAAACATATTAACTTTTAAAAACAATGAATTATGACAAGTAAAGTATTAAAATTAGCAGTAGCCATGTTGTTTGGAGGTTTATTGATGATTTCTTGTTCTGATGAAGAAGGAACGACTAGTGTAGAGGATTTAAATACTGAAGAAATCCAAGATGCAGTAGTACTTGAAGACATCACATCTGATCTTGATGACTTTTTAGAGTATAATGATTTTGATAGAAATGAAGCTGCTAAAGGTATCGATCCCAGTAAAAGTAGTATTGCAGATTGTGTAACAAGAACTGTAGAAATTGATGAAGTGAATCAAACCATAACGGTTACTTTAGATTTTGGAGAGGGATGTGTTGGACCTAGAGGTAGGGAATTTGCAGGTAAGATTGTTATAGTATATACAAGAGTAGATGAAAGTTTTTCTAAAGAAGTAACTTTTGATGGCTTTTCTGTAGATGGAAATCAAATCGAAGGGTCTAAATCGGTAGTTAAAGTTAAAGAGAATGCAGAAGGGAATAAAGAGAAAACACGTTCAATAGCTATTACAGTTACTTTAGTTTCAGGAGAAGTGGTATCTATGGAGGGAACAAGAACTTATGAAAAGACTGAAGGGGATGAAACTAGAACGAAAGGAGATGATGTGTATTTAATTTCGGGGAATTGGGAGTTTGTAAATAAAGATGGAGAAACATTTGCAGGAGACATTAAAGAAAAATTAAGAAGAGAATTTGCATGTAGATATATAGTGAGTGGCGTTACAGAAATTACAAAGAACGGAGAAGTTTATACGTTAGATTTTGGAGATGGAACTTGTGATAATGTAGCGACTGTAACTAATGCAGCAGGAGAAACAAGAGAGATATCATTACGAAAAAAGTAAGATAAATCTTGTGTAATTAAATTAGGGATAAAAAAAGACCAGCATAAGCTGGTCTTTTTAATTTTATAAGTATTTTTTATGCTCTTACAGGTTGATTTTGAATTAAATCTAAGTAAAGATTTACTTTTTCTTTTAAATCTTTACGTTCATATATAGCATCTAAGAAACCATGCTCTAGAACAAATTCAGAACGTTGGAAACCTTCTGGTAACTCTTTACCAGTAGTATCTTTTACAACACGTGGTCCAGCAAACGCAATTAAAGCATTTGGCTCTGCAATATTAATATCACCTAACATCGCAAATGAAGCTGTTGTACCTCCTGTAGTAGGATCTGTACATAATGATACATATGGTATTTTAGCATCTGCTAATTGTGCTAGTTTTGCAGAAGTCTTTACCAGTTGCATTAGTGATAATGAAGCTTCCATCATACGCGCACCACCAGATTTTGAAATCATTAAAAAAGGAATTCCATTTTTAATTGAATAATCAATTGCTCTAGCAATTTTTTCTCCAACTACACTACCCATTGATCCTCCAATAAAAGAGAAATCCATAGAAGCGATCACTAAATCTTTTCCTAAAGATTTACCTACCGCAGTTCTAACAGCATCTTTTAATCCTGTTTTTTCTTGTGCGTCTTTTAAACGTTTTGGGTATTTCTTAGTATCTTCAAACTTAAGAGGGTCTTTAGCTACTAAGTTTTCATTCAATTCTGTGAATTCGTTATTATCAAAAAATAATTCGAAATACTCTTTACTACCAACCCTTACATGGTAACCATCTTCAGGACTTACATATAAGTTTCTCTTTAGTTCTTCAGTATCTATTATTTTTCCACTTGGGGTTTTGTACCACAAGCCTTTAGGTGTGTCTTTTTTTTCTTCTGTAGGGGTTTGTATCCCTTTGTCTTTACGTTTAAACCAAGCCATAATCTAGTTTTGTTTGTTTAGTACTAGTTTAAATAATTTAACCCTTATTTTAGGGGTAGGTTAGGCTACAAATGTAAAAGTTTTTTTTCACAAAATGGTTGAAACTTGTTTTCACATAAAAATGCAAGTTTTTCAAATATGTATTAAAGCTTTTCAAATATACATTCCGTAACAACATATGGTTATTTTCAATTTACACTTGCATACCTATTAACGAACCAAAAATACTTTCAATACAGATGAAAAATGTAGTTAAAAAGAGTATAAGCATTTTAGTAGTAAGCTGTTTTCTTTCTTGTAATCTCGAAAATAAGGAGACCCAAAAAGAGATAGAGGAGTATAAAACAGAAATAGCATCTTTAAAAAAGAAAATTCAAATAAAAGAGTCTGTAAATTTTTCTATGAAAGAGATTAATGAAAAGAACGAAGCAAAAATTAAAAACTTAGAAGAAAAAGCAAAATCACAATTTTATTTATCTAAAAATGATGCGAGTTTTCTTTTGGATGAGAAGATGCAATTTATTTTAAATAAAAAAGACTTTTTTGATAAAGCTATAGAGTTGGCAGATTTTAAGAATAATAGTTTTTATAGAATTTATAATGATTTCTTCCATTTTTCTGATTTTTTCGAGGAAAATCCCGTAGAAGATCAAAAGGATTTTGTGTGGTATTTAATGAATAGATTTGATAGGAGTTCAAAGAATATTAGAAGTTTTTTTAATGAAGAAATTGTTGAGTATGTATCGGAAGCTATAAAACTTACAGGAGCTTACGAATCTTCTGGGCTGGAAAGAAGGATTAACTTTTTAATAGCTACTTATGAAGATGATGAAGTTTCTTCTGATTTTTTCCTGGAATTATATACTAAGTTTGATTCTCGAGAATGGGGTTGGGACGAAGATTTTTTATTGAATTTGCCAAGTGAAAATATTAAAATGATTATGAGCGAACCTTATGAAGAGGGTATTGAAATACAAGATGTTTTTGATAGCTATGGTTTTTGGGCAAGAAGATATCATGAGAATAATGCAGAGGTAGTTTATACTATATTAAAAGAGTTTAAAACTTTTTTACCTTAAAAAAGTGTATCTAAAACAAAACCGCATTTTGATAATTTCAAAATGCGGTTTTGTTTTAGAATTTAGTATAATTTGATAATACTATTATATTATAGTGTGTCTATATTATTTAAGTCTTCAAAAGCTTTCTTTAATCTTGCTTTAAATGTGATTTCTCCTTCACGTAACCATTTACGAGGGTCATAATATTTCTTATTAGGAATATCATCTCCATCAGGATTACCAATTTGAGAAGATACATAATCTTTCTTCTCTAACATATAATCACGAATTCCTTCATTAAAAGCATATTGTAAATCAGTATCGATATTCATTTTGATAACACCATATCCGATTGCTTCACGAATTTCTTCTAAAGTAGATCCAGAACCACCATGGAATACAAAATCAATAGTGTTAGGAGCAACGTTGTATTTTTCAGAAATATACTCCTGAGAGTTCTTTAAAATTTTTGGAGTTAATTTTACATTTCCTGGTTTGTAAACACCATGTACATTACCAAAAGCAGCAGCAACAGTAAATTGATCACTTACTTTTAATAACTCTTCATAAGCATAAGCTACTTCTTCAGGTTGTGTATATAATTTTGAGCTATCAACATCAGTATTGTCTACACCGTCTTCTTCACCACCAGTGATACCTAGCTCTATTTCTAAAGTCATACCCATTTTGCTCATTCGAGCTAAATATTCTTTACAAATTTCGATGTTTTCTTCAATAGGCTCTTCAGATAAATCAATCATGTGAGAGCTATATAAAGGTTTTCCTGTCTCAGCAAAATACTTTTCACTAGCATCTAATAAACCATCGATCCAAGGTAATAACTTTTTTGCAGCGTGGTCAGTATGTAAAATTACTGGTACACCATAAGCCTCTGCCATTAAGTGGATATGTTTTGCACCAGCAACAGCTCCAGCGATAGCTGCTTTTTGGTCTTCATTAGATAGTCCCTTACCAGCATTAAACTGTGCGCCACCATTAGAAAACTGTATAATTACAGGAGCATTTACTTCTTTGGCAGTTTCTAAAACGGAATTTATTGAGTTTGAACCTACAACATTAACTGCAGGTAATGCGAACGCTTTTTCTTTTGCTAATTTGAAAATCTCCTGAACTTCTCGTCCAGTTGCTACTCCTGGTTTTATCATTTCTTAAGTTTTAGATTAGTGATTCAGTGGAAACAAAGCTACATAATTTTTGGTTTATTGGAAGAAAAACCACGATAGATTACGATTACGTTTTAGTAACACTAAGATTTTAAAATGGATAGTTAATTCCTATGTTATAGATGGCATTAGCAAAATTAGTGTTTTGAAACCATCTTTTATTGTTTAAATAAGGTTCTCTGACTTTAAAACCTAAATCGAGGCGAGCTACTAAAAATTTAAAATCATAGCGAAGTCCAAATCCAGTACCCACAGCCATATCAGTTAACGATTTTATACTTTGGAATTTTGATTCTTGGTCAACTAAAGATGAATTGGTGATATCCCAAATGTTACCAAAGTCAACGAAAAGAGCACTTTTTAAACTACCTGCAACATCAAATCGATATTCAAAAGAAGAAAGGAATTTTAAACTTCCTATGTTATACTCTAATCCAGGAGTTCTTCTACCAGGTCCTAAGTCATAAGTTCTCCAAGCCCTAATATCGTTTGATCCTCCAGCGAAATAGCTCCTAGAAAAAGGGATTTCAGAGTTGTTATAGGTAATTATAGCTCCTAAAAATGTACGATGTGCTAATACATTATTTTGACCTAAATCCCAGAATTTTTTGTATTCGATATCCGTTTTAAAATATTGAGCTATTGGTATTTTAAATACCGTTGTTTTTCCATTAGCATTAGTCTGATTAGATAATAAACCCATAACATTTCCAGAGTTTGCTATCCTAGCTCTGAAATAAGAAAAACTAGCATCTTTAATACCTTCTTGGTTGTTGTAGGTAAAAGTGTAAGCTATTTCAGGAATTAAGAAATCTGAAGTAATAATATTATATCGATTCAGTATGTTTTGGTTGTCTCTAAATGCAATAGGATTATCATTTCTAAAATTTAAATCTTCAGAAATTTCCCTCATTTTTTGAACTATAGCTTCATTGTCTTCAGGATTAGGTAAAGTAGATCCAGGTAGGAAATCATTGTTTACTTCTATTAGTTTTCTATACTCTGAACTATAAATTGTGAAGTAATTACTAACATTTAAATTCCTAATATATTGAGCATTTAATAATTCTAGTTGTATGGATTTTCTCGGAGTATATTGCCATCTATAGTCTACACCCAAAGAGATATTCTGTTTGTCTAGTGCTATGTTTTTTTGAATACTTAAACCGGTATAAAAATTGGTTCTAGGTAGCATTCGTTTAGGAACAAATTTATGTAGGCCAAAAGGAGCCATAAATCGAGGTACTTCTAAAGATAAATTTGCTCCAACTTCCCAACCCGGACCATTAGTAGAGTTAAAATACGCTCCTAAAACAGAGAGTTTGAATAATTCTGCACCTCTAAATGTATTTCTATTTGAAATAGAAAATTTAGCTGAGATATCAAAATTTCTAATATTAGATCGAGATAATTCAGTTTCTATTCCAATGCTATATTTTTCTATGGGTGATAACCGAATATTAGCATCAAGTTCGTTATCATTAATTGGATTGTAACGAATGGATGTAGTTTTAAAATTATTTAATCCACGTAAGTGAATTTGAGTTAGATTTCTTAAAGAATCAGTATAAATTTGATTAGGCTTAATAAATATAGACTCATACAGATATTTAGGATTATACTTTAATTTTTTATGAGCATAGAAATTTATTCCTTTGTAATTTATAGAATCTAAATAAGGGGCGTTTCTCTCGTTATAAGTATAGTCAGTATATACATTAATGTTCTTAATCTTTTGAATTTTAAACGGTTTAGAAATATATTGTCCGTTTCTTTCTACCAATTGATCCCTAATTTCTATTCGGACCTTAGTTTTTTTATAATCTTGCAGTGTGTCAGGTTCAAAAAGCAAGTAGTTTTCATTGAAATGGTAAATCCCTTGATTTCTAAACGACTTTACAACTCTATTGGCTTCTTTAATAAAATTATTGTTTTTATACTGATCGCCCTTTTTAAGAAAGTTTTTATGAGCATTTTTTTGATATAAAGAGTCTAATATTGGAGATTTTATATCGGTATAAATAGAATCCAGAAAAGAAGGTTTTCCTTTGGTTATGGTATAGGTTATAGCTCCTTTTCTTTTACCTACTGTATCTTTTTTAGACCCCACTTTCGCTCTAAAGTAACCTTCAGTTACAAAGTATGCTTGTAACTTATTAACTGTTTTTTTAGTTTTAATATCATCGATTACAATGGGAGCTTGTCCATTTTTTAAATACCAGTTATTTAAACCAATAAATGTATTAGCTACAGCTATACTTTGCTTTTCAGAAAAAACATCTTTGAATAATTTATACCATCTAGGATGATTAACTTTCCAATCGTCAACATCTTGAGATCCCTTAGGATTTCCTAAGTTGTAGAAGTATAATGATAAAGGTAAGCCTATAGCTCTTGCATTAGGGCGTTGAAGAAGTAAATCGTTTATTTTTTCATCGTTTTGCTTTGCACTATCAATAATAATAGTGTTTTTGGTTAATAATAACTCATTTTTAGCAACATGCTTAATAGTGCTACAAGAGCTAAAAACTATAAGCAAAACAAAATAAAAAATGGGTTTTTTCATTAACTTTACGCGTCGCATTAATTGTCAAAAATACCAATTTTAAGGTTAAAAGAGTTGTTAAAAAACTACAAATGAGTCTATCTAAAAACCAAATTAAATTAATCAATAGCTTAGGACAAAAAAAATATAGAAAAACACATCAGCTTTTTGTAGCAGAAGGAGTTAAAGTTGTAGGAGAATTATTAAGTTCCTCACTACAACTCCATATGCTTTTTACAACAGAAGATTTTGACGTGCCTTCTCAATATTTAGAAAAAACAACTCAAATTTCTGAAGTAGAACTAAAAAAAATTAGTAGTTTAAAAACACCAAATAAAGTATTAGGAGTTTTTGAAATTCCAGTACCTGAAGAAAATGAAGTAAAAGGTTTAGTAGTAGCTCTCGATGGAATTAATGACCCTGGAAACTTGGGTACTATTATTCGACTATGTGACTGGTTTGGTATTGAACAATTGATTTGTTCTACAGATACTGTAGATTGCTATAATCAAAAAGTAATTCAATCTACTATGGGGTCTATTACTAGAGTTTCTATTAATTATACTAATTTATCTTCTTTCCTTGAGGAAACAAAACTTCCAACATATATAGCTGATATGGAGGGGACTAATGTGTATAAAACAGTGTTACCTGAAAAAGCAATACTGATTATGGGAAATGAAGCTAACGGTATATCTAAAGAGATACGAAGTGTAGTATCCAATAAAATAAGTATTCCTAGATTTGGTGAAACTCAAGAAACGGAGAGTTTAAATGTGGCTACTGCTACTGCTATTTTATTGAGTGAATTTAAAAGAAATGTTTGATAGTATTCATTAAATCAGATTTTTAATGGTGATGAAAACTCGTCTTTAGTACTCCTTATTCCTAATGATTTAATAGATTGATATCCTTTTTCTCCTTGCCATTTTGAAATGAATGGATTGTAGGTACATTCGTTTTCATGATACCATTCTTTGGGAATTCTTTGAAAAGGGATCCTATTATCTACACACATATGCCTAAACTCGCAATGTTTACAAATATCACATAGGTCCTTATGAACTTTCCAATATTTTCTAAATTCTTTTGTAATGATTATGTTTTTAATTTTTTCTATAAAGTTACTTTCTTTTATATTGAGAAATACCTCTTTAGACTCAGGGGTGTTTTTAACAAAACCATTAGAATCGATATATATTTTTTTGTGAAAGTAAGTATGATAAGAAAGAGACTCTGTAAATAAAATAGGGTTTAGGTCAATTGTGTCTCTATTTACAAATGATTGAATGTCTTCTTCTTGAATGACAATTCTAAACAAATTTTTTAATTTAAGAAGGGATGGGTTAGAAGTAATGAAGGTAACAGATTCAGGGTAAGATAGATTTGAAATAGAGTTTCTTATTCTATCAATTATATTTTTGTTTCCTCTGATTAACAAATTAGGAATTCTAATAGCACTACATATTTCAATTGCTTTTTGTAATGTAGTATCGTTTGAATAATCTAGTATTAAAAATTCAATTGTGTGTCTTGATTCATATATTCTATTGATTTTAGGGAAATGATGTTGGATTTTTTTTTGGGTTTTATATATCATTCTATGGTCATATAGAAATTGAAATAACTCGGGACTAACTTCTTCTTTTTCAAAAAAACGTTGTTCAAATAGTGTAGCGATTTCTTTGACTTCAGTATTGTTGATATGAAAGATATCTCTACTTCCGAAATTGGCTAAAATGCTCTTACGATATCCTTTGGTAAGTGTTATATTACTTGAAATTCCGTACATTTTATATAATTTTTTTAAAAGGCATTATAAAGTTGTTCCAATTGGCTCTACTAATTTTAGAATAGAGATGGTTTGTTTTTTGAGTAGTATTTTGTTTTATCGGAAATGAATTGACATTCAATACATCTGCAGGAAGACCATATTTTTTTAGTTGTGTTATGTATTCGTGATTGTTTTTCATAATGAGATAATTTCTTGAGCAATAACTTTATTTAAATCAACACCGCAAACTCTTCCTAAGTGTCCAAACTGTCCAACAGGATTCACTTCTAAAAAATAATATTCACCATCTTCGGTATACATGAAGTCAAATGATCCTGTATTTAATTTCAAAACTTCCATTAATTTCAAAATTTTCTTTTGTAGATAATTTGGAATTGTATAAGGTTCTTCTAAGTAAGGAGTATCATTGTTATATACTCTATAATCAACTACTGACTCTTTATTCATCTGCGAGAAGATCGCCATGGAATATATTTTTTTTAGAAAAACAAATACTCGTATCTCAAATAGCTTTTTTATTTCTTTTTGAATTAATGAAGTCATTATTCTTTTCGGAAATAAAGAAAAATCTAGTTTACCCGTATAGGTCATGAATTTTTTATGGTTAGAAGTTGTAATTAGAGGAATTGCAACTGTTTTTGAAATATATGAGGTATTAGTTTTTAAGGTGTTTAAGTTTGTTTTTAAGAATGTTTCAGGTATTTTAAAATCTACTTTTTTAGCTTCTTCTAAAACAATCAATTTATTGATAAAAGCAGCTCCCCATAAACCAATAACATTACATCTTGATCGAAAATAATATTCAAGAAACTCATTTAGAGATTTTTCATAATGATATATATAATCTAAAACAGCATGTTGTTTTAATAATGCATCTGAAATCGGATTCACTTTAAAGTTTAATATTCCTTTTCGTATAAAAACAGTTTTTACATTGTTTATATCTATTATGAATTCCTGATTCTGATTCTCTATAAGTAAAGACATTTCTTGTGTTTGCATATCATAACTATGTATACTTAAAATGTCGCTGTAGGCATTTATACAAAAGAAATCAGCCTTATAATAAGCAAGCCATTCAGTTATTGATTTGTAATTAGAATCTTCTTCAGATGAAATGATTAAAATTTCTGGTTGTTTTGTAATAGAGGTTGTTGTTTTCATAAATTGATTATAAATAGGCTGTCTAAGAAGTAATTAATGTTCTTGTGAAAGAATCAGTAACTTTATAATTAGAGTTGTAGTTTTACAAAGATTCCTTCGTTTTGTTTGTCGTAATGTCTTCTTAGACAGTCTTATGTAATAATTAACCAGCAGCTACATAACTACGCTTTGCATAATAGTCAGTATATGTACCATTACTAGGATGAGCACCAAAACATCTACCGGCTAAATCTGACTCTTCTTCGCCTGTTTCATGATTATAACCATAAGTTTTTTCATAGTTAGGAGCACCTCCAATAATATTTTTTAATGCTGTTTTTTTGTTTTTAAATTTTTCAAAAGATTTCATAATTAAAATAGTTTTAAAAGATTGGCTTTTAGTTTTAGCCAAAGGTTAATGCTTACTCTTTTTAGATTACACAAGTGTTTTCAGCTTACCACTACATTTCTCTAATCTGGCAATTAGAGAGGTTTTTAAGATGTGTGCCAGCACACCTTAGATGTATTCATTCTGTTATATTAGTCAAAGCAAAGCTTTATGATAACTAATATTTAAGAACAGTATATAGGCGTGGTTTTAACAAATGAATATTCCTCCACATCCATCTGTAATACCAGTTACTGTAATAGTAGGAGACCATGGTGTGTTATGAAAAACAAATACATATGTTGTACAAGGTGCTAAAACCCAATTTGTGTTTTCTCCAGAAGAAATTTCTCCAGAATCAAGAATGGCCCCATCAGGATAAGTGTCTTCTAAATATATTTCATAACTAAATAATTGCCCTGTAGGAACAAATCCACTTTCAGAAGCTATCGTAACATTAAACCCTCCTCCACATCCAGAAATAGTTGGAATATACCAAGGAAATCTTTTGTTTTTTTCTATCATTTTTTTACTTCTCAATGAAGGTGTTGGTTTAGAGGTAGTTTCGATTAAGTTATCTTCGGAAGTACACGACAACAGTAGCGCAAATACTAGAATATAAATAGTTTTAAATTTCATTATACTATTTTTTAGAGAGGTTAAACAGGTAAGGTTTGTACTATTATTTTCTTTTAACTATTAGACTGCCAATAGGAGTAGTTATCATGTCTTCATCATCATTTTCATCATGGTCATTAATTGTTCCTCTGTTAGTGTTACATGTGTTGTTTTTTCTTCCTCCTTTAAGCTGTAATAATTGATGTTTAGTAAGTGTTTTAAAAAAGTTTGTTGTTTTCATTTCTTAATTTTTTAATTGACTATACTGTTAGCTATAGCCAAGGTTTAATATTTTGGATGATCATTAAAGTAGGTTTATCTAATCTGGCAATTAGGAATCACTCAACAGATATGTACGAGTATAACCTTCTTCAAACCTATAAAAAGAAATGATTACTTTGTGATTTTAGTAGGGATACAAAATAGGGGACAAGATAAAAAAGCCCTAAAAAACTGAGGATAATGAGTTATATAGTGGCTAAATAATTAGATAAAGTTATTTCTTTACTTAACCCTATTTTTTTTCTAACACGCTGCTTAGCTTTTTTCACACTCTCTTGAGCTATATATAAAACATTGGCAATTTCTTTTTGTGTAAAACCTATTTTAACTAAAGTGAGTAACCTTATTTCAGATTTAGAAAGTGTGGGATGATTTTGATAGAGGTTAGTCAAAAAATTTGGATTTAATTCTTGTAATTTATTTTTAAAGGTAGTCCATTCTTCTTCACAGGTAATATTAGCTTCTAAAAGTTTAAAAATAGTAAGTAAGTCGGTCTTTTTTAGTTGATGTGTATGTACTTCAGAAAGCTTCGATTGTAATTTTTTAGTATTCCTTTCTAATATTTTGGCTGTTACATAGGTGAAAATTATAAACTCAATGGTAGTACCGATTTTAAATAAAAATTTCCCTGTTGTTCCTGTTTTTAAACTGATATTTATAATACCAATTAAAACAAAAAATAAAGCAGTACTTATGGCTAAAAGATAGTAACGAGTATTGGCTCGGTTTTTTTGTAGTGCAATTACAATCATATATATGAGTAAGAAGAGCCATACAAAACCAAAACAGAATTCAATAATATGAATTTTACCTACCTCATAAGTGCAGAAAAATAATTGATACACTAATACACTTACCATTATCATAGCAGTATATCTTTTTAAATGTTTGTAAAAGTTAGGGTTAGAGTTTTTAATGTTTAGGAAATATGCACTGAATAGTAGCAGCGCAAAAACCATACACTTTAGAGCAAAAAATATAAAATGTTCTATAATAGTATCGGAAATACCTAGGTTAAAAAGGTAGCCATCAAATCCTAAATAGAAAAGTAGTGTGAATAGTATATAAGATACGTAATAGAGATATACTTTCTTCTGTAAAAACCTCCAATAGAAAATATTAATTAGTAAGATTATAAAAATAACACCATAGAAAAAGGTGTTTTTAATATTTTCTTGACGCATTAAACTAATAAAATGATTTAGAGAAACAATATGAGGAGTGGCCCGAATGGCTCTACCATCACTTTTACATTGAATGTAATAGACTTTTTGCTCGTTTGGATGTAATGTTATCTTATAATTGGGTTTACTAAAACTAAAAGATCTATTGTTACAGGGAGTTTGCTGTATGTTAGGTGTATGAGATAATGTATAGAAATAATAATTTCTGTTGATAATATCATTGTTGAAGAGAACAAGTTCTTGTTGTAAAGGGCTTGTATTATTTAAGGTAATTTTTATAAAAATCGTTCCTTTAAAAAAAGGAAAATTAATAGGGGTTGAGTTTCTAAAAGGAATCTCTAGAGATTTATTTATTTGGAATTCATTAGCCTTATCTATATAGTAGTTATAAGTAAAAGTAATGTGACTTAAATCATTTTTATGCTCGCTAGAGTATATAGGAATTATATAAATTATGAATACAAATAGCAGTAATAGAAATCTTCTTCCTATCATTTTAGTTAGATTTTTTGGAGGACTAATTTTTATAGTTTTATTATAATAATTAGGTTTTATTTAAAAATTATCGTAATAAATATATATAAAATAACAAAAACTTAAAAAAATCATCATAAAGTGAAGATCTGAAAAATAGATATACAAACTTATCTAATCCTTCTCGTATTACTAACAGTTTTATTCTTGTAATTACTCTTTCTGATTTTACCAAAATTATATTTCAATGCTAAAGAAAAAGCATTCACATCTGTAAAGAATAGTGTATTACCATTTATGTTAGGTAACATATGATTTTCACTAAACTCTAGTGTGTTGAAAATATCATTATAGCTTAAGGTGAGATCTATATTTTTAAATTTCTTTTGAAAAGATGCATTCATAGTAAAAACGGGTAATGTACTAAAAGGACCTTCTCCTTTTAGAGTGGTTCCCCATAAATTGAGATTAAAGGAAGTGATATTATTTATGGAGAATGTTTGATTGGAATAATAATATAAATAAGGTTTTAAATTTGTTTCAATTGAATGATGATCAACAAATCGAGAATACAAAAAGTTTAAACTATTTTCTGAAGACCAAAGTCCATACGAAATAGGAATATTAGCCTCTAAACGAATATTTGTTCTTTCAGTAAAATTTAAAGGTAGTATGGTTGTAGTTTGGTTTGAAGGATTGTAATTGAATGTAAATGGCTTAATAGAATTTTTGGTATAACTATATTCAAGAGTTATCGCTTTTTTATTAAAAGAATAATGCAAAGAAAGTTCATCTGTAACAGCATTTTTAAGATTTAAATTTCCTGTAAATTCAATATAAGGATTTACATATGCAGCAGTATTTGAAAGTGAAGAAAAAGCTGGTCTTGCAATATTCTTACTGTAATTTAATGTTAAAGATTGCTCTTTTTTAAAAGGAATATGAATATTAAATTTTGGAAATAGGAATGTGTTTTTTCGATAAGATCGATCATCTTTTCTGTCTGTAAAATATCCTAAAGTTGTATTGCCTTCAACTCGGAAACCTAAAGAGTAATTTAATTTTTTGAATAATTTTGAAGATAATTGAAGGTAAAAAGCTTTATTCTCTTCAATGAAATTATAAATTATAGAATTATTATCGTTACCTGTTTTAGTCTTTAAAAAGGAAATACCACTTTCTAATGTGCTATTTTCAGAAAACTTCTTCTCGTAATTGATTTTAGCAATGTAAGAATCAATAGAAAAGTTTTGAGTTCTGGTCACATCAAAAGTTTGATCATTACTGGTGTTGGTAATATTATTTGTTATCTTTTTTACATAAAAAACGTGTTGTGCACCAAAAAAAAGAATGTCAGTATTTTTAAATTGTTTTTGATAATTTAAAGAAGTTGTAGTAAAATACCTGCTCCCTAAATCATTAGTAGAAGTATCAATTGTATCTAGCATATTATCTTCGCTATAATTAGTAATGGTATTGAAAGAAAAAGGTTCTTTTTGTGCTTGGGTATTTGAATTAATAGAAAAATAATCCTTGTCATTAATTTGATGATAAAACCCACCATTGAATACAGCTTGCTTTCTATTAGTAACGGATGTTATTACATGATTCGACACAATATTTTCGCTAGGGATAGCATACGAAGTGTTATTTCGTTCCCAGACATTCATCGCATTATATGCAATACTTAATTTAATCTCGTTTTTATTTTTTTTAAAGCTAACGTAACTCGATATATAATTATTGAAAAATCTTTTAAAAGCAGTAGTTTCTCTTAAGAGTATTTTTAGCTCGTTTGAGGTGTTTTTTTTAAGCGTAATCAGAAGTACAGCATTAGCATTGGCTTCATATTTAACAGAAGGATTGTTAATGATCTCTATAGTTTTTATGTCATCAACTTGGAGTGTATTTAGCATTTGAAAAGGAACTTGTTGATTGTCTATATAAATTAAAGGAGTTCCTTTACCTATTATTTCAAGTGTTTCTTGTGTTTCATTAACTTGTAGTTTGGGAAGTTTTGCGAGTAAATTAGTAGTAGTTGGTTCTGCTGAAAAAATACTGTTTTCTACATTGATTAGAATATTTCCTTTTTTGTTTTGAATCAATCTTTTACGAGTTGTTATTTCTACTTCGTTTAAAAGGTTGTGTTTTGGAGTTAAAGAAAATTGGAGGTCAATATTGTTATTGAGGATTATTTCCTGTGAAAACTCCTCATAAGAGATAGCATGTATTTTTAAAATATATGTTCCTTGTTTAATGGCATCAAAATAAAACTTACCGTTTTCAATAAAAGTATAGGTAAGTATCTTTCCATTATTTTTTGAAATAAGTAGTAGATCTCCATTATCAACTATAGTACTATTAGTATCGTAAACAGTTCCAGAAATAGAAAAATTTGTTTGACTGAATAGGGAGCTTGATAAGATTAAAAGTAAGATAAAAGTGAAATGCTTCATTAGTTGTTTTTGAAGCAAAAAACTTAAAAAGTGATTATAAAAATTAGGAACTACAGGGTGATTTTAGTACTAGTACCAGTACTAATTTTTAAAATTAAGTATCAAATCCCTTCTATTAGAGATGTTTAGTTTTTGGTAGATGTTTGAAATATGCGTTTTCACAGTATTTAAACTAATGTGTAACTCATTAGCAATTTCTTTATTTGTTTTACCATGAATAATAAGTTCCTTTATAGCAATTTCTTGTTTTGTTAAATCTACTGTAGTGACTTTCTTTTTGGTAGTTTTTAAAATGTATAGTATAATGAGGACAATACTGATAAACAAAAGTATTGCTATCATTCTGATAAAACGGAATTTTTTATCGGTATTAACAACAGAAATTTTGAGTAATTCGTTCTCTAAAAAAATATATTGATCGCTAGAAATTGTACTATTTTTTAAATCTTTTAAGAAGTTTGTGTAATAGCTAGTGTTTTTTAGTACATCTTTTTGGAGTAATTTCTTTTGATGTAATTGTTTAATACTATCTAATTTAATAAAGAGAGTGGTATCTTTTTGATTTGTTTTATTTTTCTGAATAGATCGATCAAACAAATCTTTTTTGAACTCATAATTTACTTTTTTGACGTTATAAAAAAAGCTGTTATGTGTTGCTTTTACAAATTTATCAGGTGATATGTTTTTAGAAAAAACAAAACTAGATATAGAAAGAAATAGTAGAGTATATATTTTTCTAATAGACATATTATTTTAAAATAATCCATTTATTTGAGCATCTATTCTATCGATAATATACCCTAAATCTTCTTGATTATCGACAAAGTCTAGTTTATTGACATCTATAACCAACAATTTCCCTTTATTGTATTTACTAATCCAAGCCTCATAACGTTCATTTAATCGACTTAAATAATCTATACTAATTGAACTTTCGTAGTCTCTACCACGTTTATGAATTTGTCCAACCAATGTAGAAATGTCAGCACGTAAATAAATTAATAAATCAGGGGCATTAACTAACTTTTCCATCAATTCAAATAGAGAGGTATAGTTGCTAAAATCACGATTGGTCATTAAGCCCATTGCATGCAAGTTAGGAGCAAAAATATGTGCATCTTCATAAATAGTTCTATCTTGAATTACATTTTTACCAGACTCTCTAAACTCTAAAATTTGACGAAACCTACTGTTCAAGAAATAAACTTGTAAATTAAAAGACCAACGCTCCATTTCACCATAAAAATCATCCAAATACGGATT
Source organism: Tenacibaculum agarivorans (assembly GCF_001936575.1). GTDB lineage: Bacteria > Bacteroidota > Bacteroidia > Flavobacteriales > Flavobacteriaceae > Polaribacter > Polaribacter agarivorans. Next base: position 187,375 of record NZ_MSMP01000007.1, on the reverse strand, counting down.
TTCATCTACAGATTCAAAATGAGGTTGCCAATTGTAATGTTTTGCTAATAATTTAGTTAAGGTAGTTTTTCCTGCGCCAATATTACCTGCTATAGCTACGTGCATTTGTTTTGGTTTTAAAGCCGGTCAAAATTACATATTATTTCCGACTATTTTTATAATGGGGAGGTTTTATTTACTAGAATATAACTGTAAATTTCACAAATTAGTATATGGTGTTTATGAATTTTTTTATTCAATATTGAGAACAGTTTTTTTGTAATATCAACAAGTTAATTTATAACCATATCCACGAATATTAATAATTTCTATAGAAATATCTTGCTGTAGTTTTTTTCTAAGTTTAGAAATAAAAACATCCATACTACGAGCATTAAAAAAATCATCATTACCCCAGAGCTTTTTTAAGATAAAAGAACGATCCAAAACTTCATTTTTTCTTTCTATTAGGTGATATAGCAGTTGACTTTCTCTGTGTGTAAGTATTATGGTTTGATCATTAAAAAACAATTTTTGCTTTTCATAATTAAAAACGTATTGACCAATACTAATACTCTCATTATTCCTTTTTAAAGTAATTCTATCTAGTAAATTATGAACTCTTACAATGAGTTCTTCCATAGAGAATGGTTTTTTTAGATAATCGTTACCACCATGTTTAAAACCATCTATGACATCTTTGGTTTGTGATTTTGCAGTTAAAAAAATAATAGGAATCGTGGCGTTTTCTTGCCTGATTTCCTGAGCTAAAGTAAACCCATCTTTTTTGGGCATCATTACATCCAATACCAAAATTTCAGGTTGTTCTTTACAGTATATTTTATAAGCTTCTTCACCATTTAATGCATGAAATACCTCGAAGTTTCTAGTTTCTAAACTTTCCTTTACTATTTGTCCAAGACTGGGCTCATCTTCAGCTAATAATAGTTTAATATTTTTATTCATGCGGTAATAGAATTTTAAATGTAGTTGCTTCAGGAGTAGAAGTTAACTGAATACTCCCTTTGTGTTTTTCAATAATCTTTTTTGTGTAATATAGCCCAATACCAAAACCTTTTACGTCGTGAGTATTTCCCTTAGGAACTCTATAAAATTTATCAAAGATTTTTTCTTGTTGATTTTTATCTATACCCAAACCATTATCAGATACACTTATTTCAATTTCTTTGTTGCTGTCCTTACAAATAAGCTTAATCATATTTCCTCCATATTTTATGGCATTATCAAGTAAATTAGAAATAGCATTCTCTAAATGAAATGGATCAACTTGAATGGTTAATGTTTCAATATTTGAAGAAAAGAGTATTTCTTTTTCCGTTGTAAATAATTGATGTTTATTACTAAGTTTTTCTAATAGATGAATAATATCAATAGGTTCTTCTTTTAATAATAATTTTTCACTATCAAGTGTTGCTGTTTCTAATAGTTTTTCTACCATTAGATGTAATTTTTGAATTTGATGTTCCGAAATTGCTATATACTTTTTGGTTTTTTCCACATCTTGCACAACATTAAAACTAGTAATAGCTTCTAAAGCGGTGGATACTGTAGTTATTGGAGTTTTAAATTCGTGGGTAATATTACTAATCAAATCATTTTTTATTTCGGCCAATTGTTTCTGTTGTTGAATCACTTTTAACAGATAGAATAAGCTAGAAATTACTGCTAGAGATAACAATAAAGAAAGTAATATTCCAGTAAAACTTCGTTTTAAAATTTCAATACTAGGACTTGTATATTTTAGTTTTAAATTACTTTTTGAAGGTAATCTTGGGGAATCTGATCTAAGTATTTTAAAATTGTTTTGAGAAAAATCTTCAAAATTTATAATTTTTTTATCCTTAATAGAGTATTCAAAACTATAATTAGCATTTATTTTTTTTCCGTCTAACGAATTTTTTAATAATGAATCTATTTCGTTAATATCTAATATACGTTCATCCATTATATCAATAATCATTTTTAGTTTGTTTTGGAAATATGAATTATCCTTAACAGTTACTATTTTGGTGTAATTTTTAATAGTATCAAAACTTTTTACAGTAATTTTTTTCTGATTTAAAAGAGGAGAAGAAAACTTCTTTACAATACTATCTAGCGAATAATTTTTAGAAATTTTTCTTTTTTTAGGTAAACTATCTTTATTGTTTAAATAATAGCTTTTTTCTAATTTATATTTTTCATTTACTAAAGGGAAAATAATGAATAAACTATCCATTGTTTTAATATAATCGTTTTGTGGATTTTCATTTCTTCTAAAACTATTCAAATAGATAGCGACATCAGATCTCGTAATATAATCATCTACAGCATCTTCAAAACTCTCTTTAATTTCGTTATGAACTCTCTGTTTATTAAGCTGGTAGTTTTTATAATTCCAATAAAATTGTACAATTAAAGTTGTAATAATTGTTATGATTATGAAGTAAAAAATCCAGTTATATCTTTTAGTATTCATGCTTCAAAAATACATTTATATATGCTTAAATATAAGTCGATTAACACTAGTTAACACTAGTTAACTTTACTGATTAGATTTTGTCTACATCTTTGTGAAATAACTTAAATATAAAAATAAAAAAGATGAGAATTATTTTAATAGTATCATTTATGATTTGTTTCATTTCACAGGGACAAGAATTTCAAGGGAAGGCAGTATACAAAACACATAGAAGTTTTGAAAAGAACAAAGCAGAAGTTAAAGGTTCTGAAGATAAGGAGCTAGATGATTACATTATGAAAAGATTAAAGAAAATGTTTCAAAAAACATTTACACTAAATTTCACAAAAACAAATTCTACATATACAGAAAATCAAGAGTTAGAGCCTGAAGTGCAAACTGGGGGAGTGAATGTTATGGTTTTCGGAAATGGAGGAGCTAACGATGTACTGTATAAAAATACATCAGAAAAAAGATATAGTAATAAAACCGAAATTAGTGGAAAACGATTTCTTATACAAGATGTTTTATTAGACCCAGAATGGGAAATGACAGATGAAACTAAAAAAATTGGAATATATACATGTTACAAGGCAACAAGAACTAAAGAAGAAGAAAGAGTGTCTCATATGATGACGGATGGAGAGGTTGAAGAAAAAAAAGAAAAAGTAACAGTAGTGACTACAGCATGGTTTACTCCTGAAATCCCTGTAAGTGATGGTCCGTCAATGTATTGGGGGTTGCCTGGTTTGATTTTAGAAGTACATGAAGGTAAGCAGTCGATTGTTTGTTCTGAAGTGGTTCTTAATCCAGGCCAAAAAATAGAAATAAAAGAGCCTACTAAAGGTAAAAAGGTAAACCAAAAAGAAATGGAAGCCATTGTAAAAGAAAAAACTCAAGAAATGATTGAAAGATTCAAAAGTAAAAGAGGAGGAGATTCTATGAGCATTGAAATTAGGGGCTAATTTTTAAGAAATAGATTAAACCATTATGATTTTTTGTTGTCAAAGTAACACAACTAAAAATCAATCAATAATGAAATTATTTTTTACTAGTCTACTTATTTGCTTCACTTTTATAGGTTTTGCTCAAAATGATTTTTACGGTAAAGCGGTTTATAAAACTAAAACAACATTTGATGCTGATCGATTCAATAATAGGCAAATGTCTGAAGAGCAAAAGAAAAGAGTTTTAGAAGGCATGACAAATATGTTAAACAAAACTTACATTCTAAATTTCAATAAAAATGAATCAATATATAAAGAAGAAGAAAAATTAGAAGTTCCAGGAAAAGGCAATTTTCGATTTAGTAGCATGTCAATTGGTACACTATACAAAAACACATCAGACAAGATTTTTTTAGAGAAAAAGGAATTTTTTGGCAAAAACTTTTTGATAGAAGATGATGCTAGTTTACCACAATGGGAAATGAGTGGAGAGACAAAAAAAATAGGAAACTATATGTGTTATAAAGCAATAATGCTGAAGGAAACAAATGCTTTTGATTGGAGTAGAAGGGAAAGACCAAAAAGAGGTGGAACTAAAAGGAGTAGACAAACTCCAGAAGAGAAAAAAAAGCCTAAGGAAGTTTTAGTTACAGCTTGGTATACTCCTCAAATACCAATAAGTAATGGTCCGGCTGATTTTTGGGGTTTACCTGGATTAATTTTAGAAGTAAATTCTGATAGAACAACAATTTTATGTACTGAAGTAGTATTGAATCCAAATGAAAGAATTGAAATAAAGCAATTAACTAAAGGAGATAAAGTAACCAGAGTAGAATACAACGAAATTGTAAAAAAGAAGATGAAGGAGATGAGAGAAATATGGAGAGGTCGTAGAGGAGGCCGATCTAGGCGTTAAGAAATATTCAACAACAAAATTTTAGGAATGAAAAAAATAGTACTCTTGGCAATTATTTTAATTGCTAGTTATGCTAGTGCCCAAATTAAACTAACAGGTGTTATTTCAGATGCAAATGGAAATGTCCTAGAAATGGCCAATATAATTGCAATGAATCAGCAAACAAAAAAAATAGATTCATATGGATTTACGGATGCATTTGGGAATTATAAATTGAATTTGAAGAGAAATTCAAAGTATAGTATTAGAGCTAGTTATGTAGGAATGAAAACAAGAGAGATTCTAATTACTACAGAAGAATCTGAATTAAATAAAAACATAGTTTTAGAATTAGATAATACCTTAGATGAGGTAGAAATTATTTCTAAAATGCCAGTAACAGTTAAAGGAGATACTATTGTGTATAATGCCGATTCTTTTAAGAGTGGTACAGAAAAAAAATTAGGAGATGTGCTTAAAAAACTGCCTGGAGTAGAAGTAAATGATGAAGGGGAAATTCAGGTAGAAGGTAAGACGGTTAGTAAAGTAATGGTAGAAGGGAAAGATTTTTTTGATGGAGATTCTAAGTTGGCTACCAAAAATATACCTGCGAATGCAATTGATAAGGTTCAGGTACTAAAGAATCATAGTGAAGTACAACAAATGAGTAGTGTAACGGATAATGAAGATAATATTGTTATCAATTTAAAATTAAAAGAAGGAAAGAAAAACTTTTGGTTTGGAGAGATTTCAGTAGGAATTGGTATGGCACGTGAAGATACAAGGTATATAGTACATCCTAAATTATTTTACTACAGTCCAAAATTTAGTTTAAATCTAATTACCGATTTTAATAACATAGGAGAAGTACCCTTTACTCGACGAGACTATTTTAAATTCACAGGAGGTTTTAGAGGTTCTGGAGGAAGAGGTACAGGGTTTAATGTAGCTTCTTCAGATATTGGTTTTTTAACGTTGAGAAATAATAAAGCTAAAGAAATAGTTTCTCGTTTTGGGGCTTTAAACTTTAGTTATTCGCCTAAAGAAAATTGGGATGTAAGCGGTTTTGCTATCTATTCAGGTTCAGACACTGATTTAGAAGAGAATACTATACGAAATTATTTAAATCCAGATGAAAATGATAGCCAATCTATTGCAACAGAAACTACAGAAAGCTTAACAAATCAACAAAGTGATTTAGGCTTAATTAAATTAAGTTCAAGTTATAAAGCAAATACAAATAATCAATTAGACTATGATATTTTTGCAAAGGTCTCTGGACAAAAAGAAAATCAATTATTAACTTCAAATAGAACAACTATTGATGGAAATGTAACCTCATTACCTATTACACAATTAACAAGTCAGAATCCATTTTCTATCAATCAAAATGTAAATTATTACTATACATTAAATGAGAGTAACATCTTTGCTTTTGAAGCGCAACATTTATGGCAAGATGAAGATCCGTTTTATAACGCACAATTATTACAACTATCATTTTTTAATCAATTAGGACTTACCAATCAGTCATTATTTGATGTTTCACAAAACAAAAGAGTTAAAACAAATAAATTGGATGCCAAGTTAGATTACTATTATGTGATTAATCCTAAAAGTCATTTAAATCTCACGTTAGGTACAACTTTAAGCAATCAGCAATTTAATTCAGATGTTTTCCAAGTATTAGATAATGGAGACCAAGTACATATTTCAAATCCGAATACAATTAATGATGTAGCGTATACTTTTGACGATTATTATTTAGGCTTGCATTATAAATTCATTACAGGTATTTTTACCTTTAATCAAGGTTTTACAGCACATAAATATTCGGCAGTAAATACACAATTGGGTAGTGTTTTTGATAATAGTTTTACAAAACTTCTACCAGATGCTTCGGTAAAATTAGCGTTAAAAAAATCGGAAACCTTACGATTAAATTATAGTCAACAAGTAAGTTTTACGGATATTAATAGAGTTGCAGAAAATTTTGTGTTTAATAATTATAACCGTTTATACAGTGGTAATAGAGAGTTAGAGAGTTCATTATCTCATACTATAAATCTAAGTTACTTCAGTTTTAATATGTTTAATTATACAAATGTTTTTGCTAGTGTAAATTATAGTAAATTAATCGATGCTGTAAAAGGAGTTACTGTCTTTAATGGTGTAGATCAAGTCTCTAGTTCTATTAATTCAGCGTTTCCAGATGAAACGATTTCTGCGAATGCTAATTTTCAAAAAAGTTATAGAAAATTCAAGATTACTTTAGGCGGTAATCTAGCATATGCAGTGTCAAATAACCTTTTCTTTTCTAGAGAAATTGGAGAAAACGAAAACAGAGAATCGAATTCATTTACACAATCTTACAGAACAAGATTTAGTTCTAATTTTAAAGATTTTCCAAATTTTGATATAGGTTATAATGTAAGTATTAATACCTATGATCAAGGAGGAATAGTAAATACGTTTACGACCCATAGTCCTTTTGTAAATTTTGATGCATTTATTACGGATAATTTGATATTTAATACTAGATATACGTATAATAACTTTAGAAATCAATCTAGCACATTAAATGACTATAGTTTTTGGGATGCAGATTTAAGCTATCAAAAAGGAGATAGTAAATGGGAATATAAAATTAAAGCAACCAACTTATTAAATACGAAATCATTAAATCAAGATGATTCAAATGCTATTTTTAATAGTTCTTCGGTATATATAGTTCAACCTAGGTTTCTCACCTTTTCAGTTACTTATAATTTATAAAACAACAAAAAGCTCCTTTAAAAAAGGAGCTTTTGTTATCATGGATTCTTTTTTATCTATTGATAATTATTTTTTTGTTGACTTCTTTTTCTCCATTTTTAATTTGAAGAATGTATAAACCAAAACCAATATCAGAGAAATCAATTCTTTCTGTAAAGAAAGTAAGATCACTTCTATACGCCATGGTTTTTAATAATCTTCCTGTATAATCATATAAACGTAACGTTACTGGAGTATTAATATCGTCTACATCAAAAGATAAGTTGATATTATAATCTTTAGTAGGGTTAGGACCTAAACTGAAACTACTGAATACATCGTCTTTTTGTCCCAAATCACTTTCAAGAATTACTAGAGAATAGTCTTCCGTTTCTCCAGATTCTGTATTGTGATCTATATCACAAGCCCCTTGTCCAATGGCAATATTACCATCAAAGTATTGTATAAGCACTCGCATACGAATTTTACCTAATACAGCATTATCAGGAACAGTTATTTCAGCCGTAGCGGTAGAAATGGTATTTCGATGTTCTCCTAAATCATATTTTTCAGTATCATTATTAAATCTACTATCATTATTCCAGTCAATGAAAACTAGACAGTTATCTTGAAAACCTCTGGTGTTAAATGTTACACTTATGGGATAGGTTTTTCCTCTCGCTAATGATGTTGAGATACTAGTGAAATCTTGATAACCATCATCAGGTTCAGGATCATGGTCGTCTCCAGAGTCATGATTAATTGCATTAAAACTTACATTAGAAATAAATTCACTTTCAATAACTTGTTGAAAGTTAGATTGACAAAAATTTTCTTCTTCTGTGGTAAATTGACTAATAAAAGAATATGCTCCATCTCCACAGATGTTTTTAGGTCTAACACGCCAGTAATAGGTAGTACCCCACTCTAAAAAATCAGGGATTTCATAATTACTATCCGTAATGTTTTCAGCAGAAAAAGCTATAGTATTAAACTCGTTATCTAAGGCTAATTGTACATCGTATGAAGTAGAATTAAAGCTGTCATTCCAATCTAATGTTAAGCGATCCGTAGTGATATTAACATCATTATTACTAGGGAAATTGATTTGTATCTCATCAAAATCATCATTGTATACGGTTAAATCTGGAAGATCAATTCGTCTAGTTACAGCAGTAGTAACAGATTGTCCTTCAATAGTGATACTATAATTTTGAGGTGTTACATTATTTAAATTGTTAATGGTAACTGTTATTGGTCCTGGCGCAGTTAAATTACTAGGATTTAAGGTTGCAGTAGCATTAGTTGGTAAATTAGAAACAGAGAAATTTACTTCGTCAGAAAATCCTCTTAGGTAGTCTACATTCACTACAAATTGAGTAGAAGAAGTAGTAGATGAGCAAATTTCTTGATTAGCAGAAGTGTTTGAAAATGAAAAAGTTGGTCCAGAATCTAAAATAGTGATGTTTGCACTATTCACATTATAAAAAATGTTATCTGCTGCTTCTACTAGTATTCTACCTTCATCGGTAGGATTATTAGGAACTGTAATTTCTTGACTACCATCGTTAGGAACATTTTGAGCTAAAATAGTTGGGAAAGTTTGTCCACCATCAACAGATAATTTAATGGTTACGTTCTGACAATTTATTGGGGCTTGATTAGTAGTAGATGTATCCCATGTGATGAGTTTAGTAGATGCCGCATCCCAAGTTACAGCAGAATTCTGTGAGGTTACTACAAAAGGTTCAGCATCAGCAACTGTTATTTTCACATCATCTCTTCCTGTGGTTCCACCTCCAGCTCTATTATCTCTCACTAGCAAGGAAAAGTTCATTTCTCTAGCAACATTTGGCAGTACTTCCCATTGAGAAGAGGTGCCGTTAACAACTGTTTGTAATGTTGGGAAGTATCGGTTTGTAACAGTAGTAGGAGGCAATGATCTAAAAAGAGCTCCGCCTGTACTATCTGGATTCGGTATTGGATCAGTAATTTCATTATCAATTTGCTCCCAACAATACGTTAGCGTAGCATTATCTTCTGCATCAGTTGCAGATCCATTTAACATTAGAGGAGTAGATTTTGGAACAGTATAATCGGCTCCAGCATTTACAGTCGGATTAGTATTCCCTGTATCAGCAGTAGTGGCACAATTTCCTCTAGCATCTATAAAGTTGTTGATTTCTTGGATAGAAATTGCATGAAAATAATCATCACTATTATTTTGAACATTTTGAGGAGCACAAATTCCTGCATAAGCCATTATAGTACTACCACTTCCAGGTTCAACAGCTGTAGGGTTATTTCTATTTACCCCTGCGCAGTTTCCTGTATCACCATTGAACGTATGATGTCCACCAAATTGATGACCTATTTCATGTGCAACAAAATCAACATTAAAACTATCTCCAATAGGCGAAGGTAACCCTGTTACACCATTAGCTTTAAAATTTCCACATACTGAACCTAGTACAGCAACACCACCACCTCCGGTAGAGAAAATGTGTCCAATATCATAGTTAGCAGTGCCTATTATATTGTCAGTAACTGCTTGGTTTTCGTCTAATAATTGACGTCCATTAGTATTTGTAAAGTCATCCGTGTCTGGATCTAAGAAAATTAATGGATTAGCCCCACCCACAAGCACTATATTCATAGTAACAGATAAATCTCTTTCAAAAAGTCCATTAACTCTAGTCATGGTAGTATTCATGGCAGATAAAACAGCAGCTCTTTGCTGTGCTTCACTACCCGTCTCTACTCCTTGATTTCTAATATGAAATTGTGCATATTCTCCTGTACAAGATAAAGCTAATCTATATGTTCTTAATAAACCATCATTACTAATTCTGTTAGATATAGGATTCTTATTTTTAGAATTTTCTATTTTCTCTACTAAGTCGCATCCAAAATGAGATGCTTTAGCTTTAATATTTTTTCTATTATAAGCTATATATACGTTATCCTTTGTATAAGGATCTATATAAAAAGTTTTATGTTTATGAGAGTATATAGTTACATGTACTCCATCAGCTCCAATGCTTATTTTACCCGTAGTAGATGCATCTTTACTATTTTGAATATCATAAGAACGAATAAAATCAAAGTCAGTGTGTAAAGGCTGACCAAAATTAGTATGTTCTTTAATGTAAAAATCAGATAGATTTCCTGAATTATCTGGAAGTCTGATTATTTTTTGAGTTCCTTTATTTTTTTCATTAAGTTCTTTTTGAAATGCAGTAAAATCAAGACTATATAAGTTGTACTCTTTAGGTTCGGTATTTATAAAAACCTTTTGACCTTTTTGCGCTGTATTTTCTGAATTGAGTTTTTTCCACGAACTTTGCGAAAAAATAAAACTTACATTTAATAGGAATAATAAAAATAAAATTCTCTTCATTATAGGATAAGAATTATGATGTAAACATTGAAAAAAAAGGGACTTACATCAGATATAAACAGAGGTAAAAATATGAATAAAAACGTCTATTTAGTCGAATTATTTCAAAAAGATTACAAGTTAACTTGGGATTTTCAAACTGAATTACTACAAAGTATTGTGGATTTGAAAATCAGAAATAGAAGAGAAAATAGTAATGAAATTACACCAAATTATTTACTATTTGTAGAGCATCCACATGTATATACTTTAGGGAAAAGTGGTGATATGAAGCATTTACTTCTCAATGAAAATCAGTTAAAAGAGAAAGAAATTTCTTTTTATAAGATAAATAGAGGAGGAGATATTACGTATCATGGACCTGGGCAAGTAGTAGGGTACCCAATTTTAGATTTGGAAAACTTTTTTACTGATATTCACAAGTATTTAAGATTATTAGAGGAAGTTATGATTAATGTGCTTGCAGAATATGGATTAAAAGGAGAGCGAAGTACCGGAGAAACTGGAGTTTGGTTAGATGTTGGTACACCATTTGCTAGAAAAATATGTGCTATGGGAATTAGAACAAGCAGATGGGTTACTATGCATGGCTTTGCACTAAATGTAAATACCAATTTAGGTTATTTTGATCATATCATACCTTGCGGGATTAATGATAAATCAGTAACCTCATTAGAGGTAGAACTAGGAAGAAAACTTGATTTGGAAGAAGTAAAAAACAAAATTCAGTACCATTTTAAATCGCTCTTTGAGGTAAATGAGTTTGTAGACATGCCTTGGAATGGTTTAATTTAACATAAAATACTAGATTTAAACTTAACATAAAGCTAAAAGCTACTATATAACGGTATAGATAACTACATTTAGAATAGATTAGCTAATCTAATGCCGCAAAAATGAATAATGTGAAAATAGTTATTTGCATTCTTATACTTATAGCAGCAAGAAGTAATGCACAAAACCCAATTATAACTCATGTTTTTACAGCTGACCCTACAGCACGTGTCTTTAATGGAAAATTATATGTTTATCCATCTAGTGATACCATTCCTCCAGTTGGAAGAGAAAAAGAGTTTCCACGTTTTTGTATGCCTGGTTATCATGTATTCTCTTTAGAAAACGGGAATACATGGAAAGATCATGGTCGTATTTTAAATAGCTATCAGGTTCCGTGGGGTAAAAAAGGATCTTACACAATGTGGGCGCCAGATTGTGTAGAAAAAAATGGAAAATATTATTACTATTTTCCTGCTGAACCTCATGATCGTAAATGGCATAAAATAGGAGTAGGAGTTTCAGATAGCCCTACAGGTCCTTTCAGATGGGAGAAAAAACCTATTGAAGGGTTAGATGGTATAGATCCAGGAGTTCTCATTGATGATGATGGCGAAACATATATGTATTGGGCTGAGGGAAAAGTAGCAAAGTTAAATGATGACATGAAATCACTAAAAACCCAACCGAGACATATTGAAGGATTACCAGTTGGATATAAAGAAGCTATGTTTCCATTTAAACGAAAAGGAATTTATTACCTAACTTTTGCACACGGATTTCATCATGAAGGATATACAATTGGATATGCTAAAAGCGAAAACCCTTTTGGACCATTTCGGTATATGGGAAAAATAATGGATAATATAGGTAAAGGAACGAACCACCATTCTATAGTTAAATATCAAAATCAATGGATACTTTTTTATCATAATTGGGCAATTAGTGGAACTAATAAACTAAGATCAATATGTGCAGATTATTTAGCCTTTAATGACGAAGCTCCATCTTACAATAGAGATAGTAAAGGTTCTATTAATAAAGTGATTCCTACATTACGAGGAATAGGAACGCCACGTATAAAAGATACTATTCAAATTGATCGATACAATGAGATACATAATTGTAAAACCCAGTTTGTTGGAGGTAATGAACCTATAGGTTGGATGGTTTGCGATGCTAAAAATAATGGTTGGATTAGGTTTAACCGTGTTGATTTTACAAAAGCAAAAACAGTTGAAGCAAGAGTAGCTTGCGGTCAACGATTTGGAACTTTTGAAATACGATTGGATACTTTTGATGGTGTAAAGATAGCGGAATTCGAAAATAAGTATACTGGAGGATGGAATAAGTGGCGTACGTTGAAAACCGATTTAACAAGAAAGATTGTTGGAGTACATGATATATTTATAACCTTCAAAACTCAAGATGGTAATACTAAGGGTGCGAATATAAATTGGTTGTTATTATCTGATTAAATATAAACGACGAATAATATCAAGTTAAGTTTACGAGATATCTAAATGTTATTTTAAAAACCTTCTTAGATTAGGTAAACGAATTCATAAAAAAAACGAGCTTTTAAAAGCTCGTTTTTTTTTTTCTCTATATGGTGTAAGAATTACTTTCTTGCTTTAATATCAAAAGAAAAAGCAATTAAATCGTTGATAGCTTTGTCTTTTAAGTTATCAAAAAACTTACCTGAACCATATTGTACACCAAAGTCAGTTCTATCTACATTAAAAACGTCACTTTTTAATGTAATATCATTTCCGTTTTCAGTAAGTGTAGTAGGAACAGTAATGCTTTTAGTTACATCTTTAATAGTTAAATTTCCAGTAATATGAAGTTTACCATCTTTAACTTCAGAACTAGCAACAACAAACTTTGCAGTTGGGAATTTTTCAACATCGAAAAAGTCAGAAGCCTTTAAATGCCCTTCTAATTTCTCTTTACCTTTTCCTGCTTCTAAATCTAAACAGTTGATAGAATTCATGTCAATTACAAATTCACCAGCCTTTACAACACCGCTTTCAACATCAAAAATTCCTTTTTGTAATTTAATGTCTCCATTATGTGCATCACCTACTTTTTTATCTCCTTTCCAAGTCATAGTAGACTCAGTTACATTCACATTAAAAGAAGCGATTGGGTCAGCAACCTTCTCTTCAACTTTAACTTCTGCTTTAGTCTCTACCTTTTTTTCTCCTTTACAAGAAGTTAACGCGATAGCTACTACAGCTATTGATAAGAATAATTTTTTCATTTTGTTTAGATTATTTATTATTACGAAATTTATTTTCCATGGCAAATATATTTATTATTTGCCTGCTATGGAATTATTTTTTGTCTTTTGTATCTATAATTATGGTTACTGGGCCATCATTTAGTAAATCAACTTTCATATCAGCACCAAATACACCAGTTTGAACTTTTTTACCAAGACTCTTTTCAAATTCAGTAATGAACTTTTCATACATAGGTATGGCAAAATCAGGTTTAGAAGCTTTGATATAACTTGGTCTGTTCCCTTTTTTGGTTGAGGCATGTAAGGTAAATTGACTTACAATAATAGCGTCACCATTAGTTTGTAATAACGAAGAATTCATCACATTATTTTCATCATTAAAAATTCTCAGGTTTACTATCTTTTTAGTCAACCATAATATGTCTTCATCAGCATCTTCATCTTCTATTCCAACTAAAACTAATAAACCTTGTTGGATTTGGGCTACAATTTTATTGTCTACAGTTACACCTGCTCTTGAAACGCGTTGAATTACAGCTTTCATCTACTTATTAGTTATTTTCCAGATAAAATATCAGTTCTATAATTTTCTTCTTCACCTTCTAGAATTTGGAGATAACTTTTATAACGAGACCAAGATATTTCTTCATTTTCTAATGCTTCTTTAACAGCACAATGTGGTTCATTAACATGTATACAATTATTGAATTTGCAATGTTGTTTTAAGGCAAAAAATTCAGGGAAATAATCTCCTAACTCATCCTTATCCATATCTACAACACCAAAACCTTTGATTCCTGGGGTATCAATAATATGTGCATCAAAACTTAAATCAAACATTTCAGCAAATGTGGTAGTATGTTGCCCTTGCTTGTGTTGCTCAGAGATTTCTTTGGTTTTTAAATTCAATGAAGGATCTATGTAATTGACTAAGGTTGTTTTCCCTACTCCAGAATGCCCTGAGAACATACTAACTTTTCCTTTCATCATCTCCTTTATTTCATCTACATTTTTACCGGTAGTAGCAGAGCTTTCTATACATTTATAACCAATGGGCTCATAAATATCTTTAAGGTATAATATTTCTGCTTTTTGCTCAATACTATAGGTATCTATTTTATTGAATACTAAAACTACTTTTATAGAATAGGCCTCAGCGGTTACCAAAAAACGATCGATAAATGTGGTAAAAGTAGGAGGGTTATCTATAGTAACTATAAGAAATACCTGATCTATATTAGAGGCTATAATGTGGGTTTGTTTGGATAGATTTACAGACTTTCGTACTATATAGTTTCTACGTTCAAGTATTTGAGTAATAATTCCTGTTTCTTCATCACTTTTATCTTCTAATGAAAACTCAACTTTATCTCCAACAGCAATAGGATTGGTACTCTTAATTCCTTTAATTCTAAATTTCCCTTTAATTCTACATTTATAGAAAGTATTGTCGTATTTAACCCAATACCAACTTCCAGTTGATTTATATACCGTTCCAATCATATAACAAAGATGAGAATAAAATATTGATCTTAGGTATAAGATTACTCGGTTAAATCATTTATTTTTTGAGGAATAGTTCCTCTTTCGCCTAATCTGACAATGCCAAAAATAAGATCAGCTATCCATCCCGGATTGGTTATTAATGAAGCTGTTTCAGTTACTTTTAGATCTCTGTTATGTATTATATTTTCAATTTCATTAGGCGAAGTACTAGATAGTTTTACAGCAAAATCCCAAGCACCATCCCTAGCAATTTCCATACTGAAATCCACTAGAAAGTTATCAACTTTACGGGTAAATTTTAAAATCTTTTGTAAGAAAGGCCAAATGGTAGCTAAATTATTTTCAACATCATTTACTAAAGAAGCTAATACATCATTTATTTTATAAAAATCATTTTTAAGATTCTGAATATCCTTTCCTTCAACAACTTCATAGGCAGCTATTCCAAGATCCAGATTGATATGTGCATTCATTCCTACGAGAAGATGTTGGAGTACGGTGGGCCAGAATTTTTTAGATAAATTAAAAGCAACTTCCCAAGAAGAGGTGATAGGTTTATTTTGCTGAAAATTATAATAGGCATCAATGTATCTTTTTGCAAAAATAATATCAAGTTGTTCCATTCTAGGTCCATCTTCAAAAATACCATTATGAATTCCTTCTTTTACCTTAATAGTAACTTTTTGGTATAAGGCAGCAAAGTAACCTAAAGGAGATTTATTTTGTTTAGATTCATCAATAATATCTTGTAGTATTTGAATCACATCATCTATAGAAGAAATAGTTTTCATAGGGTAGGACTTTGGTTAGTCCAATAAAGAAAATAAAAAAAAGCGCAATACTGCGCTTTTTTTATTGACTATTTTATGCACTGATAATTTTTTTCTGATGATTGATACTTTCCTGATGTATCGCTTTAAATATTTTAAGTACAAACTCTTCACTTAAATTATTTTCTTCACCTTCTAAAATCATTTTGCCAAGGATTTCATTCCAACGTTTAGTTTGTAGAATAGCTACATTTTTCTCTTTTTTCAACTCACCAATAGAATCAGAAATTCTCATACGTTTTCCCATCATTTCAATAAGTTGATGATCTACAACATCAATTTGTGTTCTTAATGTATTTAGCGCATTTCTATAATCAGCTTCAGTATCTGTTTCTTTTCTGATTTTTAAATCCTCCATCATTTGGATAAGTGTAGTTGGTGTGATTTGCTGTTTGGCATCACTCCAAGCATTATCTGGATCGTAGTGTGTTTCTACCATTAAACCATCAAAGTTTAAATCTAGAGCAGTTTGACAAATATCAAAAATGATATCTCTTCTACCAGCAATATGAGATGGATCACAAATTAATGGTAAATCAGGGTAACGATTTTGTAATTCAATAGGAATTTGCCAGTTAGGATTATTTCTATATCTGGTTTTTTCATAAGTAGAAAACCCTCTGTGAATTGCTCCTAGTTTTGTAATTCCAGCAGTATAAAAACGTTCAAAAGCTCCTAGCCATAATGGTAAATCAGGATTTACTGGGTTTTTAATTAAAACAATTTTATCAGTTCCTTCTAAAGCATCAGCAATTTCTTGAACTATAAAAGGACTTACTGTAGTTCTAGCTCCAATCCAAAGGATGTCTATATCATGTTTTAAGGCTAATTCTACATGTGTTTTGTTAGCTACTTCTGTTGTAGTTAACATACCTGTTTCTTTTTTTGCAGTTTCTAACCACTTTAAACCTAAAGCTCCTACACCTTCAAAATTTCCAGGTCTAGTTCTTGGTTTCCAAATACCAGCTCTTAAAACTGTAGCGTCACTATCTTTTAATTCGTGAGCAATTTTTAATACCTGATCTTCAGTTTCAGCACTACAAGGTCCTGCAATTACTAAAGGATGATTTAATTTGAAATCATCTAGCCATGTTCTTAATTCTTGTTTGTTTTCCATCTGATTATAGTTTAGTGGAGTTTTATTTCTTGTATTCCGTTTAATATTTGTTTTATATGATTTGTGTTTTCCATTTCAGCATAAATAGCTGAATAATCATCATTTTCTAAAAGTGTTTTAAAATGATTTAAATTTTGAATGTATTCATTTAGTGTTTCTACTACATTGTTTTTATTTTGTTTGAAAATTGGTGTCCACATTGCAGGAGAACTTTTTGCTAAACGTACAGTAGATGCAAATCCACTTCCAGCCATGTCAAAAATGTCTCGTTCATTTTTTTCTTTTTCTATGACTGTTTTTCCTAGCATGAATGAACTGATGTGCGATAAATGAGATACATAAGCTATGTGTTTATCGTGAGAAACAGGGTCCATATATCGTATCCTCATTCCTAATTCAGCAAAAATTTCTAGTGCTTTTTCCTGAAGTTTAAAAGCTGTCTTTTCTACTTCGCAAATAATATTGGTTTTACCTTTGTATAAATTTTCTATTGCAGCAGAAGGACCAGAGAATTCAGTTCCAGCAATTGGATGCGCAGCTAAAAAGTTTCTTCGCTTAGGATGTTCTTTAATTACTTCGCAAACTTGTTGTTTGGTAGATCCTACATCGAACACTAAACAAGTATCAGGAATAAGATCGAGAACTTCAGGAATTAATTGTAAAGACACATCAACAGGTACAGAGATAACAACAATTTCTGCATTCTTTAAATCATTATAAGAAGCTTGTTTATCTATAATTTTTGAAGCTATGGCTTCTTTGATATGCTCTTCGTTATTGTCTATTCCAAATAAAACAGCATTACCATATGTATTACGAATATCTTTAGCAATACTACCACCTATCAATCCTATTCCTATTATAAATACATTCATAAAGCGGCTACTTTTTTTAATCGGTTAATAGCTTCTTTTATTTTATTTTCATCAATACATAAAGAAAAACGAATATAACCTTCACCTTGAGAGCCAAAAATAGTACCAGGAGCTACAAAAATGTGATGTTCATGTAGTAATTGATCTATAAATTCTTCAGATTTTTTTGCTTCAGGTAGCTTTGCCCAAACAAATAATCCACTTGTATCTTTACTAAAAGAGCATTGCATTTGTTGTGCCAATTGAAAAATTAAATCTTTTCTTTTTTTATAGGTTTCATTTTGGTCTTGAATCCATTGTTTTGAAGTTTTTAAAGCCTCAATTGCACCTTTTTGAATACCGTAAAACATTCCTGAGTCCATTTGTGTTTTTACTTTTAGAACTTGGTTGAGAAAATTCTCATTTCCTAACACCATTCCAACACGCCAACCTGCCATATTAAATGTTTTACTTAAAGAATTTAGTTCTAAAGCTACATCTTTAGCACCTTCAATGCTTAAAATGCTAGAAGGTTTATCATTTAATATAAAACTATAAGGGTTATCATTTACAATTAGAATATGGTGTTTTTTTGCAAATGCTATTAGCTTAGTATATGTATCTTTTTTTGCATTTTCACCTGTAGGCATATGAGGATAGTTTACCCACATTAATTTTACCTTGGTTAGATCTAATTGTTCTAATTCCGAAAAATTAGGTTGATATTCATTTTCTTCGGATAGATCGTAAAATAGGGGAGATGCACCAATTAATTTTGTTACTGAAGTATACGTAGGGTATCCTGGATTTGGTATTAAAACCTGATCTCCTTCGTTTAAAACAGCTAGAGAAATATGTAAAATTCCTTCTTTACTTCCCATTAATGGCAATGCCTCGTTTTGAGGATTAATATTTACGTTATAATGAGTAGCATAAAACTCTGAAAAAGCTTCACGCAATTCTGGAATTCCCTGATAGCTTTGGTATTTATGTGCTCCAATTTCAGTGCTACTTTGTTGAATAGCTTCTATTACAGTAGAAGGAGGCTGTAAATCTGGACTTCCAATTCCCATGTTAATTACAGGTTTACCTTCAGCAATTAGCTGTCGTACTTCTCTTAATTTTCTTGAGAAATAGTATTCTTGAACGGTATTTAAACGATCTGCAAACTGTATCATAATCTTCCGTTTTTATATTCTCCTAATATTTTAAAATCTGTGGCCATAATTTGTATAATTGATTTGGCTTTTTCATAATCTTCATAGGTGTTAAAAGTAACATCAACAAAAAATGCATACTTCCAAGGCGTTTCAATTTTTGGTAAAGATTGAATTTTAGTTAGATTCAATTTACAATCGCTCATTACATTTAAAACCGTTGCTAAACTCCCTCTTTTATGATCTAACTCAAATTTTAATGATGCTTTATTAATTTGGTCTTTTCCATTTTCAGGGTTTGAAGTTTGAAGAATTACAAAACGTGTAGCATTATTTTTAATGGTTTGGATTTCATCTTCTATAACTTCTAAGTTGAAAATATCTGCAGCCATTTTAGGAGCAATTGCAGCAACACCTGTTAATTGCTTTTCAGCAATTCTCTTTGCAATAGCAGAAGTATCCACATCTTCAATTAATTTGATATGTCTATGTTTTTTGAAAAAATCCTTACACTGCAATAATGCCATAGGATGTGAACAGACTTCGGTAATATGCTCAATTCCCTGTCCAGGTAATGCCATTAAATGATGATGTATAGGTAGGTAATATTCTCCAGAAATATAAAGTTGGTATTTGTCTATTAACGCATAATTTGGAATTATAGAGCCAGCTATGGTATTTTCAATAGCCATAATAGCTTGGTCTGAATTCTTGTTGGTTAAACTTTCGACAAGAGCGTCAAACGATAAACATTTTTCTAAAGTAATGTCTTCTTGATAAAATTTTTCAGCAACTATATGGTGGTTGCTTCCTTCAATTCCTTGTATCGCTATTCTTTTCATTGTAAAAAAAAAGCCTCGGAAATCCGAGGCTTTATATTTATATAATTTTAATGTTTTAAAATTTATGATACAAAGCCTCACTCTTACTAAAATAGTAAAAGTTAAAATAAAAAGCTTTCCATAAATTATTGAACATAATAATTTCTTTAATTAATTCGAAACAAATCTATATATTAAATTGATAAAAACAAATTAAAGGTGTTCGATTTTTTAATTTTTACGATAATTATAAAAAAAGAGTGAAAATATTTCAAAATAAGAAAAGACAGCGCTTTAATTGCATGTAAAATAATGTTTTATGCAAAAGAATAATGATTCATATGTTTTGTTTTCAGTTGATTAATACCATATAGTTTGTGTGTAGATGATTTATGCTACCGAATAAGTGTAATCAGTATTTAATAAAGCTGTTCTATTAGATAAAGTAGTTGTTGTTTCATGCTCGAGTTCGTTTAATAAACGTTTATTCGTATTTAAAAAATTGATTAATCCATCATAGGTAAGTGCTATGGGGATAGTTTCAGACCCTAAGTAATGTATAGATTCACCAACAATTTCAGCTTTAATACCGAGTAAATTAAGTACTCTTAAAAGTTTGTTATCGCATTCTGCAAAAGCAATATTGTTTTGGTCTTTACAAACTGGAGCAATAGCACAAAGCATTAATTTTTTAAATAGGTTAATGTCTCTTAAGCTACTATTAATGGCAAACCTTCCAATGTGATAAATGTGATTTACATTTTTATTTACAATATAGTTTAGTGGGTTTATCCCAAAAATTTTTTCAATAGGAAGTATATCTTTATAATTCCATTTTAAAACTCTGATAGCACCATTGATTGTACCGAGTAAGTCTTTAGAGACAAAAATTTCAGCATTATGAAAGAATTTCATCTCTTCTTGATGGATGTCGTTTACTTCATTTTGATAGTTTTTAGGGACTTGATTAGTGTGGTGTTTGAAGTTTTCTAAAACAATAAATTCTGCAAGATTAGAAACCTGATTTTTTGATAATCTCTCTAAGTGATAGTTTTTAGTAATCATAATTTTAAGTATTTAGGCTTTAAAACTATCTAGGTATTATATGTGAATTGCTACACTTAAGTGTAGTATCATTGTTATTGAGTAAAAAAAAGGATATCTTTGATTGTCTAACTATTACAGCAACTTATTTATGGCCAGAATTAACGATTTTTTTTCTAATAAAAATACCGTTAATCAGATTTCTGATTTTGAGTACATGCAAACAGTCAATTATTTAGAGCCTGTTAAGGCTTTTGCAAGAACAACATATAAGAGTATATATATCATAGATTATCAGAAAAAGGGTTTTGAGTATGTTTCTGATAATCCTTTGTTTTTGTGCGGGCATACAGCGGAGGAAGTTGTAGAAATGGGATATGCATTTTATTTTAAGTATGTAACTAAAACAGATTTAGATCTCTTACTGAAAATAAATACAATTGGTTTTGATTTTTATGAAACCATTCCATTAGAGGAAAGAAAAAATCATATGATTTCTTACGATTTTCATTTAAAAAATAATGATGGTAAAGAATTATTAATCAATCAAAAATTAACTCCTCTTTTTTTAACTAAAGAAGGGAAGATTTGGAAAGCTATTTGTATTATTTCGTTATCTGCTGAACAAGATTCTGGAAATATTAAGGTGTACAAGAAGGGTGATAATAAAGTGTTTGAATATGACCTAGATGGAGACTTTTGGAGAACAAAGGAAAGAATTACGTTATCCAGTAGAGAAAAAGAAATTTTACGTTATTCAATCAGGGGTTATAAAATTAATGAAATTGCTGAAGCCATATTTGTATCACCAGATACAGTGAAATTTCATAGAAGGAAATTGTTTGATAAACTAGAAGTAGTCAATATATCTGAAGCTATTGTGTATGTAACTAATAATAGGCTTATTTAATTTAACGAGAATGCTACTACTACAAGTAATCCCGATACTGGATCGTATCGGGAAATACTATTCTTTTATAAAATTAATTAAAAACTTGTTTAAGGTTTGTGTTAGCTTAAATCTCCCATAATGGTTGATATGTAAAATTCTGGAAATGTTTTACATTCTTTTTGAGTGGCTATATTAAAAAGTAAATGCGTGGTCATTCCTGCCACTGTCCAAGAAGCAATTGGTAATTGAGGAGGAGGTAGATTTTTTTTCTCGTTACTATATTTTTCTAAAATATCATCGATCCAATCGTGTGGGCTTCCCCAGAACTTTAAATAACTAGTAGCGTATTTTACCACATTTATTTCATTAAACTCTTCTTCATCTGCTCTCTTTAAAATATCCAAAGATGGACCCTTAGGGCAAATAACAGTTACCAAGCCGCCCCAGCCAAGATTATAAGGATGGATTACAGGAATGTTGTTTTCTTGACAAATTTGATCAAATAATAGAGGGATTTCAGAGGAGAAATCTAGTGCATTAATAGCTATTTGGTGTCCCTCAATACAACCTCTTATATTATTTTCAGTGATGAATTCATCAAAAACGGTAATAGTAGCTTCGCTATTTATAGCTAATAATCGGTCTTTTATGGCTTCTACTTTATCTCTAGTTATGTCTTCTTCAGTATAATTTTGTCGATTTAAATTTGATAACTCAACTTGATCACCATCTATTATAGTAATACGTTCAAAACCTAATCTTAATGCGCACTCAGCAATTATGCTACCAATACCAGATCCAGCTAAAATTATAGAATAATCTTTTATCTGTTGCTGTTCTTGGTCTGATATGTATAATCTATTTCTGATATAGCGATGTTCTGTTTGTTGTATCATTTCTTATGGTTTATATCAAAGATAATTGCTTGCTAGTGATATTGTACTACACAAAAGTTTAGTGTATTTAACTAATACTGTTAATATTTAGAAAAGGACCAATCTTAAAATTGGTCCTCTGCTTAAAAGAGAAAAGAAAAACTAATCCCTAATCAAATAAAACTACGAGAAATATTAATGGAAAAGAAATCCTCTAACTAATTGTTTGTGTTTTTTTTAACTGTTATTCGTTTTGTATAAACGCATTTAATTTCTTTATACTTCAAATTTAGATAAAGGAATTTGTTTGTGCTAAAGTTTACAGTGCTTTAGCGTTGATTAGAATGAGTTTATTTAATGTGCTTTTATAGCTTAATAAACCATTTAGTGTCAAAGTGTGTAACAATATTATTTTTGAAGTATAGGAATAGAAATCTCTTCTTAAAAATATTTGAATTTTTAATCCTATAAATCCAAATGTTACCGAAGTGGTTTTTGTAGCAAGGTCCCATTATTTTTTCAATATAGAATTTATTTAAATTGATTAATGCATCAAAGTTTTTAGGGAATTTTGAAGTGTTTAGGTTTGGGATTGTTTCATTTGGGTGTAGGATTTTTTCAAAAATACTATCATGTTTAGCTTCTAAACCATTTTGATTAGCTAATGTTTTATTTTGAAAAATACATTCACTTTCTTCAGGAAGGATAGAAAAGTCATGGACTTGTTCAGCAACAGGCTCTTTAGCTATAATCTCAGTAGCTAGTTGTAGATAAGCTTTTGCTCCCTTGCTGCTAATATCATATTCTAAAATGGTTTCTCCATAACTTGGGGCTTGAGTTATCTTAGAACTTCTTTGTATAAGTGTGTTAAACACAAGGTTGTCAAAATAGCTACGGACATAATCTTCAACTTTTCTCGAGAGGTTCAATCTTTTGTCATACATTGTTAGTAAAAAACCTTCTATGTATAATTTGCTATTTAAGTTTTTTTGTACAAATCGTACAGTCTTTAAAAATTGATGTAATCCTTCCAAAGCATAATAATCACATTGTACAGGAATTATTACTGAATCAGAACTTTCTAGGATTTCTAAGTTTTTTCGTTTAAAAAAAGGAACACAATCTATAAGTACATAATCGTATGAATTGCTTATAGTTTGAATTGCTTTTTTGAATTTTGATGTTTCTGAGGGTTCAAAAAAGTTTAAATCTTCAATAAAGGGCAATAAATCAACATTAGGAGATTTAGTTTTAATGATGTTATTTCTTATGACAGAAATAAAATTCATAAACTGTAATGCAGGATTATTTGTTTTTTTAGAAGAATAACCAAAAGATACAGATGCATTGGCTTGTGGGTCAGTATCTACAACTAAAACCTTTTTCTCAAGTATTCCTAAAGCAGCAGATAAGTTAACACAAGTAGTAGTTTTACCTACACCGCCTTTTTGGTTACAGATAGCTATAGCTTTTCCCACTTTATGTATCAACTGTTTAAATTACAGTACTAAAAATACTAAAATATTTAGTATTACAAAATGTAAGATTTTGATCTACAAAAAAATATGTTCTTTTTGAAGTGAAGTATTTAAAATAAAAAAAGCTTCTCAAAATTTGAGAAGCTTTTCGCGGTCTGGACGGGACTCGAACCCGCGACCCCATGCGTGACAGGCATGTATTCTAACCAGCTGAACTACCAGACCGTTGCTGTAATGCGGGTGCAAATATAAGACGCTTTTTCGATTCTGCAAACTTTTTTAAAAAAAAAATTAAAATTTATTTCTGCTTACCAAATAAGAGGTAAGAATTTTGGAGTAACCTTCATTAATATCAACAGGTACATAGCTAATCTTATACTGAAGACATTTGTTTTTTAATTCTTTGAAAAATAACTCTATAGATTCTTTATAGTTGTCTTTTACAGTATCGGCATAGATATTAATTTCCTGTTTGGTTTCAATATCTATGAATTTTTTAGGTGTATTATCAAAATTAAAATTAACTTCAAGTTGTTTATCATAAGTATGAAATAAAATTACTTCGTGCTTGTTGTGTTTTAAATGTCTAAGTGCATTAAAAAGCTCCTCATGATCTTTATTGGTTTGAAACATATCTGTAAAAACAAATATTAAAGACCTTCTATGTATTTTCTCTGCGATCTCATGTAGATATTTATATGTTTCGGTAGTAGATGTAGCTTTTGAGATTAATAATTGCTCTAATTGGCTTACAAGTAGCTTTCGGTGTCTTTCACTTCCTTTTTCTGGAGCATAATATTCATAGGTGTCTGAATAAATACTTAAACCTACCGCATCTCGTTGTTTTTTTAAAATTTCAATTAGAGAAGCAGCAGCAACAGCCGAGAAACCAATTTTATTTAAATCATTTAATTGTTGCGTGCTTTTGATTGGATAATGCATAGAAGAAGAGTTGTCGATAATAATATGACATCTCAAGTTTGTTTCTTCTTCATATTTTTTGGTGTATAGTTTTTCTGTTTTTGCAAAAAGCTTCCAATCGATATGTCTTGTACTTTCACCTTTGTTGTAAAGTTTGTGTTCCGAAAACTCAACTGAGAATCCATGAAATGGACTTTTATGCATTCCTGTTATGAAACCTTCAACCACTTGTTTAGCAAGTAGGTCAAGATTTTTTATTTCTGAGTCTTTAAGTTGTGAAAGTTCTATTCCCATTATCCGAAAATAAAAAAGGTTTGACATTTGTCAAACCTTTTTTATTTAATTTTAAATATTCAAGCTTATAATGCAGCTTCAATTTTATCAGTATATGCCTTTTTAGGAGCAGCACCTACTTGTTTTGCTACTACTTCACCATTTTTGAATACTAGTACAGTTGGGATATTTCTTACACCATATTTAGCTGCAAATTCTTGATTTGCATCTACATCAACCTTTCCAACCACTGCTTTACCTTCATATTCTTCGCTAATTTCGTCAATGATAGGTCCAACCATTCTACATGGGCCACACCAAGTTGCCCAGAAATCAACTAAAACAGGTTTATCTGATTTTAGTACTATTTCTTCAAATGATGTATCTGTAATTTCTAATGCCATTCTTTTGCCTTTTATGTATTTATAATTACAAATGTAGTAATTTATTTCACTTTTATCAATGCGCTAGAGATTGGTTTTTTTTATCTAAATATCAATTTTTTAAATATATGTGAGTATAATTTTTAAAGTGATATAAATATATATTAAATTTGTCCCGCTTTTTTGAGGAAAGATTTGTTCTGATTGCGACCTCGTAAAAAAATGCTAAAACAGTAATGTTAGCTTTCTTTTACGACCAATTATACCTCATAAAGTTTTTCAATTTATTAAAATTATAGAAGCAATATAAATATGCCATATTTTTTTACCTCAGAAAGTGTGTCTGAAGGACACCCAGATAAAGTAGCTGATCAAATTAGCGATGCTTTAATAGATAATTTTTTAGCGTTTGATCCAGATGCAAAAGTAGCCTGTGAAACATTGGTTACAACAGGTCAAGTAGTTTTAGCTGGAGAAGTAAAGTCTAATATTTATTTAGATGTTCAAAAAATTACTAGAAATGTAATTAACAAAATTGGATATACTAAGAGTGAATATATGTTTGATGGGAATTCATGTGGAGTTTTTTCTGCAATACATGAACAATCTGATGATATAAATAGAGGAGTTGATAGGGCTAAGAAAGAAGAGCAAGGAGCTGGTGATCAGGGGATGATGTTTGGTTATGCAACAAATGAGACGGAGAACTATATGCCTCTTGCATTAGATTTATCTCATTTAATTTTAAAAGAATTAGCAGCTTTACGAAGAGAAGGAAAAGACATAGATTATTTAAGACCAGATGCTAAAAGTCAGGTAACAATTGAATATTCTGATGATAATGTACCACAACGTATTGAGGCTATAGTGGTTTCTACTCAACATGATGAATTTGGAGCTGATGATGTGATGTTGGATAAAATTAGAAAAGATATTAAGGAAATTTTAATTCCAAGAGTAGTTGCTAAATTACCTGAAGGAATCCAAAAGTTATTTAATGAAGATATTAAATATCATATTAATCCTACAGGGAAGTTTGTGATTGGAGGACCTCATGGAGACACAGGATTGACAGGAAGAAAAATTATAGTAGACACTTATGGAGGAAAAGGAGCCCATGGTGGAGGTGCATTTTCAGGAAAAGATCCTAGTAAAGTAGATAGAAGTGCAGCTTATGCAACACGTCACATTGCTAAAAATTTAGTAGCTGCAGGAGTTGCAGATGAAGTTTTAGTGCAAGTGTCTTATGCTATTGGAGTTGTAGAACCTATGGGGATTTTTGTTGATACTTACGGAACTTCAAAAGTTTCATTATCAGATGGAGAAATCGCTGAAAAAGTATCTGAAATTTTTGACATGAGACCTCATGCTATAGAATCTAGATTAAAATTAAGAACTCCAATGTATAGTGAAACGGCTGCTTATGGACATATGGGGAGAGCTAATGAAATAGTTTCTAAAACATTTGTTCAACCTAATGGTCAAGAGAAAGTTTTAGATGTAGAATTATTTACTTGGGAAAAGTTAGATTATGTAGATAAAGTGAAAAACGTATTTGATCTATAAATAGATAGTAATCGTTTTTAATATAATATAAAGGTGCTTAATTTTGATTGAGCATCTTTTTTATTTGCAGTCCTAAAACATCCGAATATGTTACATTTTTCAAATCTATTACACCTATGTGATTGATTTATAATGTTTTGATTTTTTGTTTTGTAGTGAAACAAATTTGAAATATTTAGGCATACATTTGATATATCTTTGTGATAAATAACAACCAAAAGGGGATTAAAATTAAGTATCATGGGGAAATTATTACTTATTAAGATTAACGATTTTACTAGAAAATTTTTAAAAGCACTAGCGGAGTCTGGAAAGGCAGCAAGTTATGCAATAAATAACTAGAGAATTAGATTAGTATATCGAAAAAAGGGAAATGTGATTAAGATAACATTTCCCTTTTTTGTTTTAGAGGATTTTATAAATTTGCTGGAAATTTAAATTTATTAACTATGAAAAAACACACAATTATCACTTCAATTTTATCATTAAGTTTTTTATGGATTGGATGTAGCGAAACAGCTACTGAAGATTTTGAACAGGTAAATAAAGATGCCGCTAAAAAAAGGCTTAAGACAATTTCTTCAAATCAAGGTGGAGAAAACTTATCGTCTACTTTTTTTTATGATTCAAAAGGAAGACTTGAAAAGATTGAAACTGGTAATGTCAATGAAAAGAGTACGTTTCAGTATGCAAATACTGGAGATTTACTAAATGTTTCAGGTGAAGGAGTAAATGAAACATTAAATGTAGAAACTTTATATCAATCACCATATAAGGCTTTTGAATTAGGAGAAGTTTTAGATTATGATGCTAGAAAGAACCCTTCTAAAATTTTATTTAAGGAAGAAGTATATGATTACAATACTCAAACGTATAAAGTAATCAGTTTAACAGCGGAAATAGAATATGACGAAAACCCTAACTTTTACTTTTATACACTTGAAGCTGCAGGTATAATTGATATTTTAGATGGTGTTCAGTTGGATTTTAGTATGGCGGCGCAAAGTGCTGAACTAATAAAAGCTAGACAGTTACTTCCTTTAAATAATCCTGTGAAATTTGTGTATAAGGATGGAGAGAGTAATGTATTGTCAACTATAGAGGTAAGTTATAATTATGATGAAGATAACTATCCAACTAAAGCTATATCAGTTCTAACAAATAGCTATGGATCAGAGTCTACAGCTGTAGATTTTTCATATGAATAATTTAGTAAAGAACAGTGAAAAAAAAGAGGGTTTCAAACGAAACCCTCTTTTTTTATTTAATATCTATTATATACGGCATTCTAGCTTGAATTCCTTTTAGATTTTTCATTTGATTAATTTGATCAAACAACTGATAGCTTTCGTTACCTAAAGCTTCTCTAAGTATTTCTTCTTTGTTCACTTTGCCTAAAGGAGAAAGTTTAAACATTTCTTTATAATCTTTTTTATAGTTGGGGTAGTTTCGTATTCTATACGTTTTAATATCTGCTAATTGAACAGCAGCAAGTATAGCCTTATCTAATCCTCCTAATTCATCTACTAACCCCTTAGCAAGCGCTTCTTTTCCAGTCCAAACTCTACCTTGTGCTATTGCATCTACTTGTTCAAAAGTCATTTTTCTACCATTAGCAACTCTAGTAACAAAAGTGGTATAAATTTGTTCTACACCTTCTTTAGTAACATCATAAAACTTTTGATTCATCGGTTCAAATACACTATAGCTAGCACTATTGTTAGTTGAAACTTGTTCTGCATTGATACCTATTTTTTTAGATAATTCGTATGCATTTGGAATTGCTCCAAAAACTCCTATAGATCCTGTAATTGTAGTTGGTTCAGCAACAATTAAATCAGCATTACAAGCAATATAATAACCACCTGAGGCAGCTACATTACCCATAGATACTACAATAGGTTTCTCTTTTTTAGCTAATTCTAATTCTCTCCAAATTAATTCAGAAGCTAAGGCGCTTCCTCCTGGAGAATTTACACGTAAAACAATAGCTTTTACGTTTTTATCTTTTACAGCTTTTTTAATAGATTTATTAATTAGCCCTTGTCCAATAATACGATCATTACCTTCACCATACATGATTTGACCTTGTGCATAAATCACTGCTATTTTATCTTTTGCTACTGAAGATTTTCGTCCTTTTCCGGAAGCAATATAATCTTGGATTGAAATAGTTTCTACTTTCTTAACATCGGCAGCTATTTCTAATTTCTTATCATATTCATCTTTATATAAAATTTGATCAATTAAGTTGTTTTTCTTTGCTAGTTCTGCATTTCTAGCCTCTGAATTATCAGCAATTGTATTTAATTTTTCTACAGAAATTTTTCTGTTGTTACTTATTGCAGCAGTTACTTCTGACCATATAGATTTTAAAAATGAAGAAATTTGTTCTCTGTTGGCATCACTCATTTTGTTGTCTAAATACGGTTCAACAGCACTTTTGTATTTACCATGTCTAATAACTTCCATTTTAATACCATATTTATCTTCAAAATCTTTGTAATAAAGTATTTCAGAAGATAAACCGTTGAAATCAATTTGACCTACAGGATTTAAAAATAAGCTATCAGCGACAGAACTTAAATAATAATTTTTCTGACTGTATACATCATTATAAGCATAGATGAATTTCCCAGACTCTTTAAACTCTTCTAATTTTGTTCTTATAGATTGAGTTTGAGCAAAACCTGCATTAATGAAAGTAGTATTTAAACTAATTCCTTTAATATTATCATCTAATTGTGCATTATCTATAGCGTTTAGAATATTGTTTAAAGCAAGTTTTTGTTTGTCTAATTTAAAAGCTTTTACAAAAGGGTTATCATCTTTAGGAGCATAATCTTTGATAGCCGATGTTAAATCTAATTCTAAAATAGAGTTAGGTTCTACTTCAATTACCTCTTCTTTTCCTACTAAAGAAGCAATACCTATGAATACTAATAAGATTAAAAAAATACTGATAAAAAAACCTACGATGGATGCTAATAAATTGCGTAAAAATTTCATTTTCTTTATTAAAAAATTGCTAGCAAATATACACTTTTAAAGCGAGTTAATTAACGGAGACGCATTCTGTATTTTTGCTCTGCGAACTGGAAATAGTTGAATAATTTAAAGTTAACTTCGTACCCATAATCAATATTAGGATCATAGTCTATAAGATTACAATAAATGTTTGGATTATATCTAGAAGGATTAGACACTCTCATATTCCATACAGGTACGTATAATTGATTTCTATTCTCCAAATAAACTTTAGAAAAATAGCCTTCAGGTCTTGCGATGGTTAATAAATAGGTATTGAAACCTGGGTCTAAAATTATAATTTCATATTCCAGACTATCGTTTTTTATTACAACAGGTTCTTCTTTTGTGTTATTAGAATTAACAGCTGTATTTGTCGAATTACAATTTGCAAGTAACAGTACTATAACACTTCCTATTCCTAAATAATAAACCAGATTTTTCATATTAAATATAGTTTATCTATAATTTACATAATTTAAATATATGTTTATGTGAATTAGGGTGTTAATGTTTTGTTATTTTAATAAATCAGTTTGTTGAAAGAGATTGTCTATAGTGTTTTTTGATTGCTCTTTTCCGTCCAATAACCAACGTAAATATTCTTGTTCATCTGGAGTGTATCCAACAGGTGTATTCAGTACTTTTTTACCATCAGAACTTAATAATACATAGTAGGGTTGTGTATTAGTCTGGAAAAATACAGTTTGAAAATGTGACCATTTATTTCCATATGAAGTTAACTTTCTGGTTCCTCCATTAATTCTATTCACTACTATTTGTTGATCTTTGGGTAACTCTTTTTTGTCATCTACATACAAAGAGATTAAAACATAATCGTTACGTAATACATCATCTACTTCTTGTATTGGCCATACGTGTTCTTCCATTTTACGACAATTTACACAAGCATATCCTGTGAAATCTAATAGTACAGGTTTGTTTTCTTTTTTTGCATAAGCTAAACCTTCTTTTAAGTCTTTAAAACACTTTAGGTTATTCGGACAGTCATTAGGATATAAAAAACTATATCCTACGGAAGGAGCTAATCCACTGAGTAAAGATAGTGGTGTAAACGTATTTGTTGTTTTATTTATCCTGAAACCAGTAACTAAGTAAATTGTAAATACAGCTATTATTATCCCTAATCCAATTCTTGGGAAAGAAATTTTTTGCAATTTAGAATCGTGTGGAAACTTAATTATACCAAAAAGGTATAGGGCTAATCCCGCAAAAATTAAGATCCAAATAACTAAAAAAGGTTCAATTTTTAAAATGTTCCAATGTGCAACTAAATCAGCATTTGATAAAAACTTAAATGCTAAAGCAAGTTCTAAGAATCCTAAAACAACTTTTACGGTATTCATCCAGCCTCCAGATTTTGGTAAAGAATTTAACCAGCCAGGGAATGCAGCAAATAATGCAAAAGGAAGTGCAATAGCCATAGAGAAACCAAGCATTCCGATTACGGGAGCTAATCCGCCATTAGATGCGGCTTGTACTAAAAGAGTTCCAACTATTGGACCAGTACAAGAAAAAGAAACCACAGCTAAAGCTAATGCCATAAAGAAGATTCCTATAAGTCCACTTTTATCAGCTTGATCATCAATTTTAGTTGACCACGAACTAGGTAAAGTAAGTTCATAAAAACCAAAGAATGAAAAAGCAAAGAATACTAAAATAGCGAAGAATATAACATTAAACCAAACGTTTGTTGATAATCGATTTAGTGCATCGGCACCAAAAACCACGGTAATTAAACTTCCTAATAATACATAAATAGCTATAATAGATATTCCATAAAAAATAGCATTTCTAATTCCTATAGCTTTATTCTTACTCTGTTTGGTAAAATAACTTACAGTCATAGGTATCATTGGAAATACACAAGGAGTAAGTAGTGCTGCAAAACCTGAGAAAAATGCTATTAAGAAAATATTTAGCAAAGAAGATTTGTCATTTTTATTTTCAATACTATTATTTGTGTTGCCCTCTTCGTTTTTATCTAGTGTATTTAAGTTTACTGTAGGTTGTTGGAAATTATCAGTAGAGAGTCCATATAATAATTGTGTAGCTTCATTGTCTGTTAATGTTGCTTTTGTATCTTTCTTACTAGCAACCTTGCCTGAAGTAGAAAAAATTAATTCTTCTGTTTTTGGAGGTAAACAACGTACATCGTCACAAACCATAAACTGCACTTCTACATCAATTTTCGCCTCTTTATTTAGGAGTTTAATTTTTTGCTTAAATGAAGTTTTCTTTGCAAAATACTTAATTTCCATTTTAAAGGTATTGTCAAACTCAGTAACACCTTTTTCCTCAATAGTTTTTCCGATCAATTCATAATCATCATTAGGTTTATAGGTGAATACAGTAGGTCTAGGTCCACCTTTAGGAACTTCCTGAGCATATAAATGCCATCCCTTATCAATAATTGCAGTAGTAACTAAATTATATTCATCATCAGTAATTTTTTCTATACTAGTTTTCCATTGCACAGGCTCAAATACTTGTGAATGGCTTAATGTGTTGATTAATATTACGAGTAGAAAAAAAACGTTTTTCATTGTACCTTAAGTTTATAACTGTAAGACGTAAAAATAACCTTTTTCATACAAATAGTATTGTTTAGGTTTTTACTAAATTTAAAACAAAATTTATATCATGAAAAAACGTTGTTTTTGGGTAACTAATGATCCATTATATATAAAGTATCACGATGAAGAATGGGGAGTACCCGTGTATGATGACGAAACATTATTTGAGTTTTTAGTTTTAGAAACCTTTCAGGCCGGCTTAAGTTGGATAACCATACTAAAGAAACGAGAAAACTTTAGAGCAGCTTTAGATAAATTTGATTACAAAAAAATAGCCGAATATCAGGAGGAAAAATATAATGAGTTATTACAAAACCAAGGGATAATAAGAAATAAGCTAAAAATAAAAGCAACAATAACCAATGCTCAAGCTTTCATGAAAGTGCAAGACGAATTTGGAACATTTTCAAAATATATTTGGGGGTTTTGCAATGGAAAGCCTATTCAAAATGCATTTGTAACTAGAGAAGAGGTGCCCGCAACAACTGAATTATCAGATACTATCTCTAAAGATTTAAAAAAAAGAGGTTTTAAATTTGTGGGCTCAACAGTAATTTATGCTTTTATGCAAGCTACAGGTATGGTAAACGATCATACTGTGGATTGTTTTAGGTACAATGAAGTGAAATCTTTATAGATAGGGATAAATAATTATGGCAAAAAAGAGTAAAGATCCAGGGTTTGGATATAAATCAGCGAAAAATGTAAAGGGGACTATTAATAAAGATGGCAGTTCTAACATTATTCATATAAACAGGAGATTTGGGATTGAGGATTTATATACCTTCTTTATAGCGTTGAGTTGGTGGCAATTTTTTCTTTTAGTCATTTTAGGATATACCGCATTAAATATTGTCTTTGGAATTATCTACACGCTAATAGGTATTGAACAAATAACGCCTTCTACGGGCAATACTTTTAGAGACTTTTTAAATGGCTTTTTCTTTAGCGCGCAAACGTTAACAACAGTAGGTTATGGAGGAATAGCTCCTAAAGGGTTAACGGCTAATATGATTGCAGCTTTTGAAGCTCTAATAGGTTTGATTAGTTTTTCTTTTATCACAGGATTATTATATGGTAGATTTTCAAAACCAAAAGCTGCTATTCGCTTTAGTAATAATTTAATTGTAAGAGATTTTAATGATGGAAGGGCACTAATGTTTCGATTGATGAACAGTAGAAAAACATTAATGATAGAACCCAAAGTAACGGTCAATTTATCAATAAATGAACAAGATGAAACAGGACAATATAAAAGGAGTTTTTTCCGGTTGTCTTTAGAAAGAGATAAAATTACATATCTACCAACTATTTGGACAATAGTTCATCCGATAGATGAGATGAGTCCTTTATATCATTTAACTAATGAGGAGATTAAAAATTTAGATGCTGGATTATATATTATGATCCAATATCATGAAGAATCTTTTGGACAAACAGTATATCAGGCAACATCATATAAGTTCTCTCAGATTCTAACCGATGTTAAATACGCTCCTTCTTCAAATTTTGATGAAGATGGATATACAGTGTTAGATCATGAGAAATTAAGCGATGTTGAACCTATGGTTTAGTGCTTAATAAGATATTTAGCTAAGAATAATAAACCTATAGTAGCTACAATACCAATAGCTACGTATAATGCAGCATTTTGGTAATATTTTTGATTGTTTTTAGCATCTTTCTTGTAGCTAAAAATCATTAAAGCAGTAAAAGCAATTACAAAAAAACTAGCAAAAATAATTCTACCTGTAGTAAACATTTTAGCGGCTATTATCAACATAAATTATCAGATTAATTAATTTAGTTGTACATAATACTTTGTACATTTAGCAAAAGTACTAAATAAATGAAAAAGGCACTTATTTTTGGAGCTACTTCTGGTATTGGAAAAGCATTAACAGAATTATTAATAGCAGATGGTTATTATGTTGCTATTACAGGTAGAAGGTTAGAAAAGTTAGAAGAGTTAGCAACTAAGTATTCTGATCGAGTACTAATTAAACAAAATGATATTCAAAAAGTAGATCATGTTGAAGAAGTGTTTCATCAAGTAGTAGATGAATTTGGACATATAGACTTAATAATTCAATCTTCAGGTATTGGTCATGTAAATACAGCATTGGATTGGGATAAAGAAGAAGAAACTATTCTTACCAATGTGCTTGGAGTAACTAAATTATATGATTTAGCTTTTAATTTATTTAGAAAACAACAATTTGGGCATTTAGTAGGAATAACTTCAATTGCATCTTTAAGAGGTAATAGACAAGCACCATCTTATTTTGCTTCTAAAGCTTACCAAAAAGCATATTTAGAAAGTTTACATATTAAAACCAAAACAATTAAAGGTAAAAAGGTATTCATAACCGATATTCGACCAGGTTTTGTTGATACTGCCATGGCACTAGGAGATGGAATATTCTGGATGGTTCCATTAGAAAAAGCTGCAAAACAAATATTTAATGCAGTAAGGCGAAAGAGGAGAATAGCTTACATTTCTAAACGCTGGAAAATAATAGCGTTTGTACTTAAAATAGTGCCAACTTGGATTCTTAAAAAAGTAATGTAATTGAGTAATCAACTAATAGTATTGATTGTATAGTGAGTCTTAATACATGAACGAAGTTTAATTTAAATGAAATAAAAACGAATAGTAACTAAAATGAAAGAAAAAATACAAGCAGTTAAGGAATTTCATACCGCTTTTGGTTTGGGGATGCATGAAGAACCAAAAGTAAATATTGGAGATGACAGAAAATTACTCCGTTTTAATTTAATGAAAGAAGAAAATGAAGAGTATTTGGAAGCTGTACAAAATAATGACTTA
This sequence comes from Tenacibaculum agarivorans, assembly GCF_001936575.1. GTDB lineage: Bacteria > Bacteroidota > Bacteroidia > Flavobacteriales > Flavobacteriaceae > Polaribacter > Polaribacter agarivorans. The sequence continues at coordinate 151,746 of NZ_MSMP01000007.1, read as the reverse complement.
GTAGAAACTGCCGATGCTTTAGGGGATATGCTTTATATTTTATGTGGTACTATTATAGAACATGGAATGCAATATAAAATAGACGAAGTTTTTAATGAAATTCAACGTAGTAATATGAGTAAATTAGGAAAAGATGGCAAGCCAATATACAGAGAAGACGGTAAGGTTATGAAAGGGCCTAATTATTTTAAACCCAATATTAAAGCGATTTTAGAAAAGTAGAATCTATTTTACAAAGAAGAAAATGAATCTTAAAAACTAGAAAGATTCATTTTCAAAGTCAGTTAAATCAGGGGAAGCTATTTTATTAAGAGCTTCCTTTAATTGTTTAAAGCTGCTCACCATTTTTTCTATGTTACCATCTTCATCAACAATAAGATGGGTGGGGTATTGTTTCGCTTCAATTTTGTCTGTCATAAAAACCTTTTGATCTGCAACTACAGGATATCTAAACTGTTTTTTGGTCAAGAATTTTTTAAGTTTTTCAGCTTTGTCAAAAGCTAAACTTAGGAATATAACATCTTCATATGCTTCATATTCGTCATAAAGTTTGTTTAACTCAGGAAATTCTTCAACACAAACTTTACAATTGATAAACCACAGCTTTATAATTAAAATTTTTCCAGCTGTACTTGTGCTTGAAAAGCGAGTGCCATTTAAGTCTACAAAATTAAATTTAGGAAACTTTGTTCCTTCTTTTTTAAAGTAAGTATAAGCTACGTTAGCGCTTCTTTTTATAGAATCTCCAATTTGTTCTTGGGTTTCATCAAGTTCATATAACTGATACATCTCATCACTAGATGAAAGTTTTACAGGTGCATAATCTCCCGAAGTAAGTTCTGTTAAAAAGAATTCTTTTTCTACTTCCTCACCATCAATATCTATAGGGATAAAGTCAGCAGATAAGTTGATGTTTTCCTGGTAGTAATCTTTCCAATTTTCATAAGATTCTAAAAACTTATCTAAGTCATCAGGAAGCATTTCATTATCTGGAGAAGCATTTGAATCTCCACTTTCTTCTGTGTTTATAACGGTACTATTATCCACTACATTAGGTGTAGTCTGATTATTCGATATCCCGTCTAAAATTGGATCTTTTTTGTCAATAACATTTGTTAACACATAATACGTTACACAAAATGTTACCCCCATTGTAAGTATTGTAGTAAGTATATTTTTCATTTTCTAATCCCTGTTCACCAGAAGACAAATATATGAAAAACCTTGACAAATGTTAAGTTATAGCTATTAATTATTAGCTGTTTAACTCACTTTTATTCTCCAATTATGAGGGTCTTCTTCTATGTTGTACTGAATATTAGTTAGTTTTTCTTTAAAGAAAGAAGCATAAGAATTGTCTAGTTTTGGTAAGTCAAACTCTTCATTTGAATGGCTAAATCCTATGATAGGGTTAATTACAGTCGCAGTACCCGTACCAAAGATTTCTAATAATGTATTACTTTTTGCAGCTTCTTTTATTTCCGTTACTGTAACCTGTCTAACTTCAACTTCAATGTTATTATCTTGTGCTAATTGAATAACAGATTTACGAGTAACACCATCTAGAATCCTGTCATTATTAGGAGCGGTAACTAGTTTATCTCCAATTCTAAAGAAAACATTCATGGTTCCAGCTTCTTCAAGATATTCATGTGTGTTAGCATCTGTCCAAATAATTTGCTGAAATCCTTTTTGATGTGCTAAGCTTGTAGGATAGAACTGAGAAGCATAATTACCAGCAGCCTTAGCGAAACCAACACCTCCATTAGCAGCTCTACTAAACTTTTCAGCAATCAATACTTTTACCTCGCCAGCATAATAAGACTGAGCAGGAGAAAGTACAATCATGAATTTATATTCTTGTGCAGGAGAAGCAGAAATAGCTCCTTCAGTAGCTATAACAAATGGGCGAATGTACATTGAATTACCCTTTCCCTTTTTAATCCAATCAGTATCTATTTTTAATAACTCTTGTAAGCCATTAAAAAAGTATTCTTTAGGAAAAGCAGGCATAGCCAAACGTTCTGCAGATTTGTTTATACGCTCATAATTTTCTTGAGGTCTAAAAAGAAAAATATCATCATTTTCATCTTTATAAGCTTTCATTCCTTCAAAGACAGCCTGTCCATAGTGAAAAACTCTTGCAGAAGGAGGCACAGAAATATTTCCATAAGGTTTAATTACTGGAGTTTGCCATTCACCATTTTTAAAATCACATTCAAACATGTGATCTGTAAAAACAGTTCCAAACGTTAAATTATCAAAATCTACTGTTGCTATTTTTGATGCTGTTACCGGAGTGATTTTAAGGTCTGAAGATGAGCTCATAAAACTAATGTTTGATTCTAAACAAATGTACAAAATAGAGATCACTTAAAATTGAAATAAACAAGTAAAACCTAGACAAAATTGTATCTTTGCAGTATTGTGATTTTAATTATTTATAAATGAGAATTTTAACTATATTTTTTTTGATTGGTTTTTTAGCTATTCAATCGTGTAAATCTAAAAAAGAGACAGATAAACAAGAGCCACAAACTGAATACAAATTATTTGGAGCTAAATTAAGTGAGAACCAAGCAGTGTCTAAAGAAGAAATATATAAAAGTTATAGCACATTAAAAATAGGGGATACTCTTAACGTCAAATTCACTTCTACAATCAATGAGGTATGTTCCAAAAAAGGATGTTGGATGAAATTACCTTTAACAGAGAATGAGAAGGTGATGGTACGATTTAAAGATTATGGTTTTTTTATGCCTTTAGATAGTCAAGGAAAAGAAGTAATTGTAGAAGGAAAAGCTTTTGTAAAAGTTACTCCTGTAGATGAATTACGTCATTATGCTGAGGATGCAGGTAAATCGAAGGAAGAAATTGAAAAAATTACTGAACCTAAAAAAGAAATGGCTTTTTTAGCTCACGGTGTTTTATTAAAATAAGTTGAAAAGAGAAATCATAATAACTTCTGATGGTTCTACAACCATACATCTACCTGAATGGAATGAGCAATATCATTCTAAACATGGGGCAATACAAGAAGCTTACCACGTTTTTATTAAAAATGGTTTAGAACAAATTGATTTAGAAGAGTTGTCTATTCTAGAAATAGGATTTGGTACTGGTTTAAATTGTTTTATTACATTTTTGGAGAGTAGTAAAATAATAAATTATGTGGGTGTAGAAGCCTACCCAGTAGGAAAAGAGGAAATAGCTAAGCTAAATTACGTATCTGAATTAAAAGCTGAATCGCAAGAGCATATTTTCAATTTGATTCATACTATTCCTTGGGAAGAACAACAAAAAATTAGCAATAGTTTTTTATTGACTAAACGCGAACAGTTTTTTGAAAAAATTGAAGACGAAAATACATTTCATTTAATTTATTTTGATGCTTTTGGGGCTAGAGTACAGCCAGAATTATGGACTGAAGCTATTTTTAAGAAAATGTTTTTAGCCTTAAAGAAAGATGGAATTTTAGTTACTTATGCAGCAAAAGGAAGTGTAAGAAGAGCTATGGAAGCGGTGGGGTTTTCTGTAGAGAGATTACCCGGCCCTCCAGGAAAAAGAGAAATGTTAAGAGCTATTAAATATTAAAATTATATAGATTAAAATATGAAGTTTCAAAAACGATTTGGAAATAGAAAAAGATCGAATCCTAAAAAAGGATTGTTTTTAATAGTATTGCTGGCTATAGCACTATATCTATTTTTTAATGCCGAAAAAATTTTAGGACGTCTTTTATAATGAAACCTTTTAAATTTAAAGAGTTTGTAGTCCATCAGGACAAAGCAGCGATGAAAATAGGAACTGATGGCGTCCTATTAGGTGCTTGGTGTTCTATAGAACAATTTCCTGATTCTATTTTAGATATAGGTTCTGGAACTGGTGTAATAGCATTAATGTTGGCGCAACGTTCAGATGCTATGACTATTGATGCAGTAGAGATTAATGATGAAGCCTATGAACAAACTGTTGAAAATTTTGAAAAGTCAGATTGGGGAGATCGTTTGTTTTGTTATCATTCTTCATTTCAAGATTTCAGTAGAGAAATGAATGAAGAAGAAGAAACATATGAGCTTATTATTTCTAATCCACCATTCTACAATGCAGATTATCAAAGTGAAAACGAAGCTAGAAATAAAGCAAGATTTACTTCATCTTTATCGTTTAAAGAGTTGTTGCAAGGAGTTTCCTTACTATTATCAGAAAATGGAACTTTCTCAACCATAATACCATTTCAGGAAGAAAAAGAATTTATTGCGTTAGCTAAGACATTCAATTTACAGATGAATAAAGTTTGTAGAATTAGAGGAAATGCAGAAAGTGAATTGAAAAGAAGTTTGTTAGAATTTTCTTTTCACTCAAAAGATATTATAGAGGAGGAATTAATTATTGAAAAAGAAAGGCATCAATATACTGATGCCTATGTCAACTTAACTAAAGATTTTTATTTGAAAATGTAATTCTTCAAATACTTACTACTAAATATCTAGAGTTAAATTCCAAGTTTGTAATAATAGCTGTTAGATACTACATAAGTTGATCTAACAGGTTTTCAGTAAAGTTTATAAGGGACTGAATTTTTTCTTCATTATAAGCATTTGGATGTGCATTATTAAAAGCCCCTCTATCATTATCAAAATAAGATCCAGATTTATCATCATATTGTTCAGATATAGCTAAATCAGAAAGGATTTCAGCTCCTTTATCAGCTGATGACCAATGATTCCCGTAAGCTTCTTTAACCATTTTAGTATTTAGTAAAGAACCAGGATTAACAGCAATCGTATTTATTTCTTTGTTCTCTTTTGCAAAGTTAAAACTCCACATAGTTAACGCAAGTTTACTTTCTGCATAAGCTTCTTGGGTTGTTAAATCAGTTTTACCCGCTAAAGCTTCAAGAGAAACTTCTGCTTGGGCTGCGGAACTAAGATTGATAACTCTTGGCGCGTCACTTTTTTTAAGTAAAGAAATTAGCTGTTGTGTAAAAATATAAGGAGCTAAATAGTTTACAGTAAATCTAAGATCTAACCCTAAATTATTTTTTGATGTTGAAGTTTTAAATACTCCAGCATTATTAATAAGCACATCAATGTGTATTTGCTCATCATTTATTTTTTGCCCTAGTGTTATCACCTGATGTAAATCTGAAAAATCACAAGTATATCCAAAAATATTTGGGTTTTTACTGAGCTCTTTAAGTTCTCCAATAGTATGATTTACTTTATCAATATTTCTACCGTGAATATAAATATGATGCCCATCTTCAGCTAGCTTTCTAGCAGTAAGTTTACCAATACCATCCGTACTACCTGTTATAAAAATATTTTTTTTCATGCTTATATATTTAAAATTAAAAAAACTAACCGTCCTGGATATTTCTAGAATTACAGAACAAAGAGCTAATTTTTATAGGAGAAAAAAGGGTTATTTCCAAGTTACAATATTTTGTAAATCTCTTCTTGTTTTTGGATGTGCTGGCTCTTGTTTTCTATAACCGAATGCTACCATGTAAGATAGACCATATTTTGTAGTGTCTACTCCAAACTTTTCTTGTAATAAAGCCTCAGTTTTTTCTTGATGAAAACCTTCTATAGGACAACTATCTATACCTACTAAAGCAGCAGAAGTCATCATATTTGCCAAAGCAATGTAAGTTTGTTTAGACGCCCAATCAAATAATTTCTTATCACTGTCTAGTAAAAAATCTCTTTCTTGGAATTCTCTATAAAATTTAGAGTACATTTCAATCACATCTTCAGGTAATTGTTTTACATCTTTCATCATATGGCTAATGTATTCTGCATCCCATTTAGTCATTGGGGCTTTCATGCTTAAACCTAAAATAAAATGACTAGCTGTATCTAATTTTAAAGGAGCTCCCCAAGCAACTGGTTTTAGAGATTCACGTAGTTCGGTATCTTGAACAACAATAAAATGCCAAGGCTCAAAACCAAAAGAACTAGGTGATAAATTAGCCGTTTGTAAAATGAAATTAATATCTTCTTCAGATAATTTTCTGGTAGAATCAAACTCTTTAGTTGCATGTCTAAATTGAAAAGCATTTAGAATGTCTTCTTTTGAAATTGTAGGTGTACTCATAATTGTTTTATACTATAAAAATTATAGTTACAAAAATATTTATAGTTTTGTAGTTTTACAATAACGGTCAAAAAGGATAGTATAAAATTAAAAGAGTATGCATACATTTAAAGGTAAGGAATATCCCTGTTGTACAAGCTTAACTATGGGAATTATTGGAGGAAAGTGGAAAACAGTAATCTTATTTTACTTGATTGGAGGAAAGTTACGATATAGTGAATTACGAAAGAAAATGGGATCAGTTACTGAAAGAACGTTGAGTTTGCAATTACAACAACTTCAGGAAGATGGCGTAATAGAAAGGAAAGTATATTATAACAAACCTCCATTAAAAGTAGAGTACTCGCTAACCGAATTTGGGAAAACATTAATTCCGCTTTTAGAAAACATTGCTCAATGGGGAGATTATGCTCTAGAACATCATGCTAAAAACTAGAGGTAAGTTATTATTTTTTAAAGAGTGTTTCCACAATAATTTGTGCAGCTTTTTTACTTCCTTTTTTAGAAGGATGAAATTCATCCGGGCCATAGTACGAATAATCATTGTTTTCTTCTATGTGTTCTTTCCAATGTTTCCCTACAGGAAGTAGAATAGCATTATTAAGCTTAGCAGCTTCAGTATGATTTTCAATTACCTTTTCAAAGGTATGATAATACATTAGAGAAGGCCAAACCATAAAATAACACAATTGAATTTTATTAGCCTCACATAGTTCAGCATACTTTTTCCCATAATCAATTAACATTTTTTTACCTGCTTTTTGAGAAGAAGGACCTTGTTGTAAAATCAAAAAATCAAACTTTTGAGATACAATTAATTTTTGAACTTTTCCGTCATTCCAATGATCTTCAATAGCATAATTAGGAAAAGTAATTGTTTTCGTTTTAATATGAATTTCCTTATGCTTTTTAGCATATTTAGTGATCAGTTTAGGTAAATTGTTATAATAAGTTAGGCTATTACCAACAAATAAAACTGTATAATCTTTTTTATATTTTTCCTGAGAGAAAATAGTAAAAGAACTGAATAGAAATAAAGAAAGAGTAATAAGATAATGCTTCATGAGAAAAATAAATAACGATAGATAAGGCAAACTACAGCTAAAGTTTTGTCATTTAAATATAAGATTTATTTAGAATTTATCTTTCACTTCCTTAGGAATAAGAATCTTAGGTTTAGACTTATCCTAAAAAGCTTGTGATCTGGATTTAGTTTTTCATTTTTTGCTACACTTTAAATCTGTAGGGTAGGAGTTTTTAATATCAAGTTGTTGTATTAACATGAAAGAAGTTTTTAACATAAAACAAAACCCAATTATGAAAAAAATGATGAAAAATTTGTACACGGTACTTATACTGTCTTTAGTTTTAATATTGTCTTCATGTGAAGATAATTCAGGACTAGAAATTACACAAGAAGATGACGCTATAGCTGCTCGATTAAATAGTAATGAGTGTTCTTGGTTCTTAAATGCAATAAAATTAGATGTAGACATAGATATAGATCAACTTTTAAAAATTGATTTTTCAAATAATGGTATTCAAGTTTTCAATAAAATAGCTGAAGCTTTAGATGAAGGAACTTGGGAAGTAAAAGACGGTAAGTTAATTATCGCTAACCTAAAATCAATTTTTGAACCTTTTAATGGAGAATGGGAAATAGTTGAAGAAAGAATAGGGTATATTAAATTACAAAAAGGGGAAACTATAATAGAATTTGAAGGAGAGTGTAAATCAGATGATGATGCAGCGTTAAAAGCAGAACTTTTAAATGAATCATGTCGTTGGTTTCCGCACAGATTAAAGCCAGAAAGTGATGCTAATCTTGAAGGACTGACTATTGATTTTTCAGGAAATAATATACATGTATATAAAGATGATAAAGTAGTTGATGAAGGAAGTTGGGAATATGTAGATGGAAAAGTAGAGTTTTCTAATTTGAGTGCAGTTTTAGAAGCTTATAATGGTAGTTGGAGTATTGTTGAAGACAGAAAAAGATACCTAAAATTAGAAAAAGACGATGTATTGATCGACTTCGAAAGCGAATGTAAAAATGATGATGATACTAATGATGCAGTGTTAAAAGCGAAATTACTAAACGAATATTGTCTATGGGTTCCTTCTAGAGTAAAACCAGAGAGTGATGCAAATCTTGAAGGTTTACGTATTGATTTTTCAGGAAATAATATTCATGCATATAAAGACAATGCAGTAGTTGATGAAGGAAGCTGGGAGTTTGTAGATGGAAAAGTAGAGTTTTCTAATTTGAGTACTGTTTTAGAAAATTACAATGGTAGTTGGAGTGTTGTTGAAGATAATGAAACCTATTTAAAACTAGAGAAAGATGACGTACTTATTAATTTTGAAGCTGATTGCAGCTATGGAGATGATACAGCAGAATTGAAAGCTAACCTTTTAGCTGATTCTTGTCGTTGGTTCCCTCATCGTTTAAAACCAGAAAACGATGCTAACTTAGAAGGGTTAACTATTGATTTTTCAGGGAACAATATTCATGTATATGATAGTGAAGAAAATGTTGTAGATGAAGGAAGTTGGGAGTATGTAGATGGAAAAGTAATTTTTTCTAATCTTTCTCAAGCATTAGAAGGATATAATGGGAAATGGTATATAGTAGAAGATAGAGAAGGGTATTTAAAGCTGGGGAAAGAAGATATTCTTATCGATTTTGAAGCAGAGTGTGAAGCTGCTGAATAAATTAGGAATATGTAATGTTTGTGTATGCAATTAGATCAAAACTTTTGATCTAATTGCATTTTTTTGTTTATCCAATTACACCTTCAAGGTTATAACCTAAATAAGGAACTTTCTTTTCAATAAAGTGGATTCCGTAATCTTCTAATTCCTTTAAAATAGGTTCATAAACCTCTTTTTTTATTGGAAGTTGAACACCAGATGAAGAAATTTCACTATTTAAAATTTTCAGCGTAGCCATAGCTACAGGTAAACCAACAGTTTTTGACATAGCAGTATACGTTTGATCATCTCCTTTAATAACCATACTGCTTTCAATTTGATGTTTTCCTGTTGCATCTTCGTAACCAAATTTATGATGCATTACAATCATATCTTTATCTTCAGGCTGAAGTGTCCAAGAATCCATTAATATTTTTTGAAGAATTTTCGCAGGCGAAGCATCTACTAATCCAATTTTCTTCTCAGGATTAAATAGATCAAGCTCTAAAAACTTTTCCCACATAATATCATCCTGATCAATCTTTAAATAAGATCTAAACTTTAACTCTACAGAATCTGAAGGAGAATATGCTAAGAATAAGTTTGTAAAATCTCTGTAACTCATATGTTCAGAATTTTCTATAGTATAGGTGTCATCAGTCATACCTAACTGTACAAACACGTTCCAAGCTCTAGAAAAACCAATTTTTCTTATTGTACCTCTATACATGGTTGCAATATTATCTAAACCATAAATACTTCTGTATTTTAAAGAATCTCTATTTGCATATGCTTCAAATTTCCCGCTACCATTTACCTGTAAAAATTCTGTCCTTCTAAATAATTTATGATAAGGGATATATTTATAAGTCTTTTCTTGTATAAATTTAGATGCACCACCTTGGCCTGCTAAAACTACATTTCTAGGATTCCAAGTAAACTTATAGTTCCATAAGTTTGTATCACTTTCAGGAGCAACAAGACCACCACAAAACGACTCAAATAATAACATTTCAGCGTCTTTTTCTCTGATTTTATCAATTACTTGCATTGCACTCATATGATCAATACCAGGATCTAAGCCAATCTCGTTCATAAAAATCAATCCATTATTTTTGACTTCCTCATCCAAAGCTTTCATTTCTTCAGAAATATAAGAAGCGGTAACCATGTGTTTTCTGTACTCAAGACAATTTTTTGCCACCTCAATATGTAAATGAGCAGGTAACATAGAAATAACAATATCAGCCTCCTTAACAGCATTTATTCGTTCTTCTTCATTGAAAACATCTAATGCTATAGCTTTTGCATTGGGATGATTGTCTATTTTTCTTTTGGCATTCTCTAATGAAATATCACCAACTATGAGTTGTAATTTTTCATCTATTGATTTTTCTAATAAGTATTTTATTAAAGAAGAGCTAGATCTTCCTGCACCAATGATCAATATTTTTCTCATAAAATAAAGCAGTACTTTTGTTAATAAGGATTAAAATCCAGTTATTTTAGTTTGAAATTTAACAAATATACTAAATATGTATAAAAATTTAACAATAGTATCATTAATTGGAGTACTTGCGATCATTTTAGGAGCCTTTGGAGCACATGCTTTAAAAGAAACATTATCCGCCGAAGCTTTGAATAGTTTCGAAACAGCTGTGAGATATCAGATATATCATGTTATATTACTATTACTAATTAATTTACATAAAGTTTTTTCAGGTAAGGAGAAGCAAATACTCACCTATATATTTTTAATTGGATTGCTATTTTTTTCAGGTTCAATTTATCTTATTTATTTAGCAAAAATACCAGCTAAAACAATCTGGTTCATTACTCCATTAGGAGGTTTGTTATTAATTATAGGTTGGGTATATCTAGCTTTACTTTTCCTAAGGAAGTCAAAGAAAAATTAAAAAAAATACTTCAATCTGTTTAAACAAAAAGACTTACTTTTGTCAAAAATATAACACAACTTAAAAAACGTAGAGATGATAAATCCTGATACGAAAACGATTTCGTTAGAAACTCTTGGAATCAAGAGTACAACTGTTCGTTATCAGTTAACTTCTGAAGAGTTACACAATCTAGCTATCGAAAAAGGGCAAGGTAAAGAAACTGCATTTGGAGCTATTGCTGTAAATACAGGTGAATTTACAGGAAGATCGCCGATGGATAGGTTTATTGTAAAAGATGATATAACCAAAGATGAGATTTGGTGGGGAGATATAAACATCCCTTTCGAATCAGAGAAGTTTGATGCTTTATATACTAAAGTAACAGCATATTTATCAGATAAAGAGATTTTTGTTAGAGATAGTTATGCGTGTGCTGATGAAAATTACAAACTGAACATTAGAGTAGTTAATGAGTATCCTTGGAGTAACATGTTCGCTTACAACATGTTTTTAAGACCTACTGAAGATGAATTAAAAGATTTTTCTCCAGAATGGACTGTAATTAATGCACCAGGTTTTATGGCTGATGCTGCAATAGATGGTACTCGTCAACATAACTTTGCTATTTTAAATTTTAGTAGAAAAATAGCTTTAATTGGAGGAACAGGATATACAGGAGAAATTAAAAAAGGAATTTTTTCTGCGTTAAACTTTATCCTACCGGTATATAAAAATACATTACCAATGCACTGTTCTGCAAATGTTGGTAAAGAAGGAGACACTGCTATTTTCTTTGGATTATCAGGTACTGGTAAAACTACTTTATCTACTGATCCAAATAGAAGTTTAATTGGAGATGATGAGCATGGTTGGACTTCAGAGAATACAGTTTTCAATTTTGAAGGAGGATGTTATGCTAAAGTAATTGATCTTTCACAAGAAAAAGAACCGGAAATTTATGGGGCAATTAAAAAAGGAGCTATCCTTGAAAATGTGATCATGAATGATAAAGGTGAAGTTGATTTTGCAGATACTTCAATTACTCAAAATACACGTGTAAGTTACCCAATTCACCATATTGAAAACATTAAAGTACCTTCAATAGGTGAAAACCCAAAAAATATTTTCTTCTTAACTGCAGATGCTTTTGGAGTATTGCCTCCAATTTCAAGATTAACACCAGCTCAAGCTGCTTATCACTTTATTTCTGGTTACACAGCTAAAGTTGCAGGTACAGAAGCAGGAGTTACTGAGCCACAGCCTAGTTTTTCGGCATGTTTTGGAGCTCCTTTTATGCCATTGCACCCAACACGTTATGCTGAAATGTTGAGTAAGAAAATGAAAGAAGCAAACGTAAATGTATGGTTGGTAAACACTGGATGGTCTGGTGGTCAGTATGGAGTAGGAAAGAGAATTGCTTTAAAATATACTAGAGCAATGATTAGTGCAGTATTAAATGGGGATTTAGGAGACTATACATATGAAGATTACCATATCCACTCTGTATTTGGTGTAGCACAACCTAGAAAATGTCCAGGAGTTCCAGATAGCATTTTAAGCCCTAGAACTACTTGGAATAACGATAAAGCATATTACGATACAGCGTTTAAGTTAACTAATGCATTTAGAGAAAACTTTAAAAAGTTTGAAGAATTTGCAAGTGAGGAAATTAGACGCGGTGGTCCTCAACGTTATGGATATTAAAATTAGATAGTTATCAGAAAAAAAGGATTGTTCATTGAACAATCCTTTTTTAGTTAATGCTGATGAGATGTAAACTCTAAAGATCGAATATTGGACTCAAGAGAAGTGATATTAGATTTTAATGAATTAATATCTGACTCTAAGGAGTTTATTGTGCTAAAAGAAATTCCAAATCCTTTAATATCATCAATATTGTCTTCATTTTCTTCAACTTTATCTTCTAGCTGTTTTATATATGAGTTTAAGGAACGATTGTAGTATTTAATTTCTGATAGTTCATTGTCTATAGTTTGTATTCTCTCCTGTAGTAACTGAATAATTGAATCTTTAACGTTAGGTGTATTGGTAGATTTCAGTTCTACTTTTTTAGGCAATTGATAAGCCCCAATAATACATAATGTTCCTATAATGATAGTCTTAGTCATAAGTAGTAGTTTTATTAAAAATCAATACAAAAATTATTCCATTTTAATCTGTTTTTACTATTTACAAAGTGAGAAAGTAGAAGCATTTTTAATTACTTTTACTACAGTAAAAATATTCTTATGATCATTCAAGGTAATATAGTTGATATCCAAACACAAAACATTTTTAAAGGAGAAGTTGTCGTTGAAAATGGTAGAATTCAAGAAATTCGAAAAGCTACTCATAACGTAGAAAATTATATATTACCAGGTTTTGTAGATGCACATATTCATATTGAAAGTTCAATGTTAGTACCTTCGGAATTTGCTAAAATTGCAGTAATTCATGGTACAGTAGCTACGGTTTCTGACCCGCATGAAATAGCTAATGTTTTAGGAGTAGCGGGAGTAGATTTTATGATTGAAAACGGGAAAAAAGTTCCATTAAAGTTCAATTTTGGAGCGCCATCTTGTGTGCCTGCTACTACTTTTGAAAGCGCAGGAGCAATTATTGATGCTGAGGATATTAAAAAAATGATGGAAAATCCAGATATTAAATACCTCGCTGAAATGATGAATTACCCCGGAGTGATTTATCAAGATAAAGAGGTATTACAAAAAATTGCCTGGGCGAAACATTATAAGAAACCAGTTGATGGTCATGCACCTGGTCTAAGAGGAGAGGATTTAGATAAGTATATAGCTGCAGGAATTTACACTGATCATGAGTGTTTTACTTATGAAGAAGCTTTAGAGAAGCTGCAAAAAGGAATGAAAGTAATCATTAGAGAAGGAAGTGCAGCCAAAAACTTTGAAGCATTAATTGATTTGCTTCCTGAATATTATGAACGAATGATGTTCTGTTCAGATGATAAACATCCAGATGATTTATTATTAGGACATATCAATCAATTATGTGAGCGCGCAGTAGCAAAAGGTATAGATGTATTTAAAGTGTTAAAAGTAGCATGTATAAATCCTGTTCAACATTATAATTTAGATGTAGGGTTACTTAAAGTAGGTGACTTTGCTGATTTTATTGTAGTTGAGGATTTAGAAAAATTCAAGGTGTTAGAAACTTATATTAACGGAGACTTAGTGGCTAAAAATGGAACTTCTTTTGTTTCATCAACTGAGTTTGAAGTATTGAATAATTTTAATACGGATATAAAGAAGGTTACTGATTTTGAATTTCATTCTGCTGCTGAAAAAATTCGTGTTATCGAAGCTTTAGATGGAGAATTAGTGACAAATGAAATAGAAACAAATTCATTGATTAAAGGAGGAAATCTAGTTTCTGATATCGACAATGATATTTTGAAAATGACTGTGGTAAATCGATATAAAAATGCTGAACCTGCTATTGCATTCATTAAAAACTTTGGATTGAAAGAAGGTGCCATTGCAAGTTCTGTAGGTCACGATTCCCATAATATCATTGCAGTAGGAGTTTCTGACGAAGCCATTTGTAAAGCTGTGAATTTATTAATTGAAAACAAAGGAGGTATTTGCGCAGTCAATAATTCAGAGGAGAAAGTAGTGGCTTTACCAGTAGCTGGAATTATGAGTGATCAGCCTGCTGAGATTATTGGAAAAGCATATGCGGAGTTAGATCAGATGGCTAAAGAAATGGGAAGTGCACTAAGAGCGCCTTATATGACCTTGTCTTTTATGGCCTTATTAGTGATTCCTGCATTAAAACTTTCTGATAAAGGATTGTTTGATGGAAATACGTTTAAGTTTACGTCTTTGGAAATAAAATAAATGAAGCCATTTTAAAAACTAACGTTCCGAATTTTTTATCTGTTATATAACAGGTAGACATCGCTAAAATCTAAAATGCCAATGATGCGAATCTACTAAAAGTAAATTTTCGAATTGAGTAAGTTCTTTTAAATAGCTTCATTCTTTAGAAAATAAAGCTCGTTTATGAATCTATTTTATACTATTTAACAGCATCTAATTTGAATATAGAGCCTTTTACTTCCACATCATCATGATGTTTTCCTAAGAATGTAAATCCACCTTTACCATCCCAATCCGCTTTTAATGCCATGTTTGCTTCAAAAGGTAATTGTAAAGGAGTTAATGGATTGCTATTAGGGATACTTCCAGTAATGTTGATTAAGCGTGCAATGCCTCCTAATCCAGCAGGATAGGTACTTCCAGATACCTTGCCAGAATATGTTTCTTTAGTTGCTCCGTCTGTAATTGTTACATTTCCATTTACAGTATGCTTTTCAGAATCCACTAATAATGAAAATTCAACCATTGTATCTAATGGATTAGCTAAGAATCCCATAGATCCTTTGTAGTAGAGTGTTTCTGTTTTTGTTACTACTGATGTCATAATTATTTAAGTTTAGTTAGTTAATTTTTGAAATAAACTCATTAGTGGTTTATTGTTGAGGTAAAACTACATTGGAATTGAGAGTAGAAAGATTAAAATGGAATAAGAGTGGAAATCTATTCCATAAAAATGGAAAAAAAAGTAACGAAAAATAAAACCTCCTTTGTAATCAAACAAAGAAGGTTTCTTATGTATAAGAACCTGTTTTTACCGAGTTTAAACAAGTTCACCTTTTTTTAGAGCTTCTGCTTTAGCAGCTTTATAGGTCTCGCTATCTAAAACTTTCACAAAAGGATCCCAGTAATAATACCCTAAACTTACACCTTCATTACTCATAATTTGAAAAGTCACGGTGTACTGAGCGGTACCATTTGCAACTACAGAAGAAACAAAATCAGTTTGTTGAACAATCTGGTACCCTGGCTTACCTGCTTCTGTGTAAATATGTCTTGTTGTTAGTGTAGCCGCAGGCGTACTTAAAGAATGAGAATTAGAATTCACTCCTATACCAGAAATAATTGCATTAAACTGTAAACCTGAACCTGGACAAGTAAGCTCCCATTGAATAGTGTCTCCAACATTAGCATCAATAGTTAATTCAGATCCAGCTCTAGTAGTGCTATTTGAATCAACAAAACCTTGTGCAGTAATCATATATACATAAGAATCTGATTGGCCCCAAGAACCTAAAAGAGTTGGTACTTCTTTTGTTCCTCTTGTAATTCCACTACTTAAAATAGTTTCTACATCTATTACGCTTAAAATATTAATTGTGTTTGGCATAACGGTTAATTTTTATTTTCCTACTCGTAAGGCTTTTCGGATTTCGCCTCGTTTTTTTTAGTGGGAGCTGCTCCACAAAAGGTAGTTAGATTAGTTAAAATAAATAAGCTAGCGTGTTATTTCTGATATAAAACTACATTGAAATTTAGAGGAAAAAGATTAAAATGGAACAAGAGCGGAAATCAATTCCATAAAAATGGAAAAAAGAGGAATAATATTATATTCAGAAGTAAGCGTTCTTGAAAATATACTCATTTCATTCATTTAAAAAGAATAGAATAAATATTGTTAAAATTGATTTAAAAAGCTATTTTTAAGAAACTTAAATAGCCAAAATCATGTTAAAAAACATCTCTAAACTAGGAACTATTTTAAATAAAGAAGATCAAAAATCAATAAAAGGAGGTTGGACGCCTTGTGGAGGTTCAATGTGTTGTCGTACCTTACCTAACGGCTATGTATTAAGAGAACCTTGTCGTTGTTTTTGGGCAGGTTGTATTTTATTATAACAGAAAGTAGTAAAGAATATTACTAATTCACAAAGATCTCACAGACTAGATTAAAAGACACTGTGAGGTCTTTTACTTTTAATAAAAATAGTTTGATAGGGGTATATATTAATTCGATTTAAGAAGTTATTTTTTTGATTAGTAAATGACGTCATTACGATGAACGAAACATAGTGAAGTGAAGAAGTAATCTGTTCATTTAAGAACGAAGATCTTGTTTTTTTAAGACAAAGATTGCTTCCCTTCTCCTTCTCTTTCCTTCGAGAACCTCAGGAAACGTTCAGGGTCAGTTCGCAATGATATTCTTATTTACTAGGGGTTTCAAGGTAAAATTATGTCAAACTCATCTTAAATAAAATATTTAGAGTAACAATGCTGCTTTAAACCATAAACCTTAACTGATATCATTTCAGCGTACGCACTTTTTTAATTAAATCTTTGTAGCGCTCACTTAAGGTAACATGATGCTTTCCTTGTAATTGAATTAGATTATCTGAAGGAACTATTTCTTCAATTTTATTGAGATTCACAATATAGTTTCGATGTGTTCTACAAAAATTATTCGGATCTAAGAGTTTTAAAATTTTAGTTAGAGAGATTAAAATGACAAACTTTTCCTTTTCAGTAATAATATTACAATATTTCTCTTCTACTTCAATATAGATAATATCAGATAATAATACTTTTTTTAATGATTTTCCTTTTTTAATAAATAAATTATCATTGCTAATCACAGTATCTTCTTCATCTGTAATGAATACGTCTGTTTGTTCATAGAACTTTTCAATAGCCATTTCAATGGCATATAAAACCTCCAATTCATTAAAAGGTTTTAACAAAAAACTAAATGGTTTGGTCAATTTAGCACGTTCAAATATTTGTCGATCTTTAGAACTAGTTAAAAACACAAAAGGTTTAGCTGCTTCAGGTACAGTAGTGATCGTTTCTGCAAACGTAATGCCTTCTGGAACACCATTTAAAAAAATATCAATAATTAAAATATCTACCTTTTTTGAATAGAATAAATTAAGTGCTTCTTGAAAACTTTGAGCAACTCCAACAACGTTATAATTATTTTCTTCTAATAGTTTAATGAGTCTTGTACTCTCAGTAACAGTATCTTCAATAATTAACACGTTAATTTTATCCATTTAGTCGTAGTTTTAGGTAAATATACGATCATTTTTTACCTTTTCTGAATTAAAATACGTGACATTTTTTTGATTTTTCTGCTGGTTGAGCTTACTCGAAATCAAAAGGAAAATTGGACTTCAATTTACTTAATAAAGTAACGATGTCACTGCGAAAAAATGTAATAAAATGTAGTTTTTGAAGCAATCTGTTTATCATTCCTTCTACTATAAATGATTAAAAACGAATAGAAAAGATTAAGAAGAAAGACTTACTTTTTTCAAAGAAACAATCATTTTAGTACCCTTACCTAACTCACTTTCAATATTGAACTTTCCATTATTTTTTCGAATCATAGATTTCACTAAGCTCAAGCCTAAACCAGTTCCAAGTACATCTTCATGTTCTTTTTTGTTCAGTAAGGCAGTATCCTTTAATAATTCCAATCGAGTTTCTTCACTCATTCCTAATCCAGTGTCTTCTACAATTAAGTTCCAAAAATCATCAGACTCCTCAACATACACTTTTAAAGCCCCATGAGGTTTTGAAAACTTAATGGCATTATCTAACAAATTTCGAAGTACAATTTTTAATGATTCTTGATCTGCAGCAATCATGGCTTTTTTAGATACCGAGTTTTCAAAGGTCAACTCTTTTTCAAAAAGCAAGGGTTTGTAGTTATAGGCTACATGTTCTATAATAATAAACAGGCGTAAGGTGTCAATATGAAAATAGCCTTGATCTGTTTGTAATAGTGCCCAATTCAATAAATTATCTAATAAACCATAGGCACCATTAACAATACTACTATTTTTTTGTAGTAGATTTTCTAGTGCCTCTAAGTTTTTGGATTGTAAATTATCAACTAAAACAGCATTACTCGATTTTAACGCATTTACAGAAGAACGCAAATCATGGCTCACAATAGAAAACAATTTATCTTTTGTAGCATTTAATTCATTCAACGTTTCCTTCTGTGCCGCAATAATGTGGTTTGTTTTTACTTTCTCTCTATAAAAATAACCACTGATAAGTAGAAGTACCAGTAAAATACTAGCGATATAAATAAAGTTATTACGTTGGGTTTCTTTTAATTCATTTTGAACCTGTAAAAAGTCTACTTCTTTTTGTTTTGTAGCTACAGCGAATTCTTTTTCTTTTTGAGCGACTTCATAAATTCTATTTCTATTATTTAATGTATCAATATACTTTTCGTATTCTTTTCTATATAATAAGGCTTTTTTTAAGTTTTTTTGATTTTCTTCAACTACTGCCATATTTTTCGTAGCTACACTTTTTCTGTAGTATATTTTTCTATCTTTTTCTGAAAACTTTTTCTTATCAACATTTATTTTTTTAGACAAGTTGTATGCTTTTTTAAAATATGGAATAGCAATATTATCCTTATACTGTTGATAATATAAATTAGCAATATTGATATAGCTATCTATTAAGTTCAAAGTATCTTTTTCATACACATTACTTTTTTTAAAATAAGATTCAGCCTCGTTATAATTACCTAAGAAAAAGTAACATAATGCTAGGTCATCAAATAAAATAGCTTCATTTAGATATAAGCTTTCTTTATTAGGAAGTTTTGTTAGCTTTTGGTAATAAGAGATCGCCTTTTCATATTTTTTCAATTTTAAATTTATTGCTCCTAAATACACTTGAACTTTATTAATAAATTCAAAATCATTTGAAATTAATCCGAATTGATTTTCAGCTTCATGGTATACTTGTTGCCTAAACAATGAGACTCCTCTGTAGAAAAAAGAAAGGTTTTTTATTGATTTTTCTTTTGGAGATTTTTTTAGTGTTTTTTGAGTAAAAATTAATGTTGAGTCCCAGTTCTTTTGTATGAAAAATATAGAGGCTTTTTTAAAATCATCATTTGAGTGATTTTTTTTTGATTTTTCGAAAATAGCAGAAAAAAGTTTGTCTTCAATATTGTTGTTCTGAGAATGTAAAATAAATGATAAGAGAAAAAAGAAGAAAGAAAGTAATTTTAAAGTCATATAATAAGCTAATAGAGAATTAGATTATCAACAAATTTAAAAAAAATGTTCTGATACTTTATTTGTATCAGAACGATCTTTTTATGGGTAGGAATTTAATCACTTATTGGCCGCCATCTCCTCCTCTAACAATAACTACAGTACCTCTAGAAGTTTCTGGGTCTTCATTTGTGTCACTTTCGCTATTTGGTGCAGGAGCATAACTTAGTGGATATATATCCGTGTCACCAGTAGGAAAAGTTACTCCTAATGATATATTAGTGTATGTGTAGACATCTACATTATCTCCATCTACAGGTCCATTTGTCTGATAAGTACATGTAACTTTTAATATGTTATACCCACTTTGACTAGGGTCATTAGGAATATATTGTACTGTAGTTGGAGCTGGATTCCCTTTTGTTACAGCTACAGAAAAATTAGCTACCCCTTCTTTACTAATAGTAATGTTATATGGAGGAACCAGTTTATCATGAACAGTAGCTGCTGGTTGAGGTAAATCTTTGTAAGGTGTAGTTGTTGGAGTTACATTATTTGGTAAAGTAATTATAGACATAATAAATTAGTGTTTAGTTAAACATTTTAGATTGTAAAACAAAACAACAAATTATTTAGGGGTTTTAAAAATGAAAATAGTACAAGAAGAGATTTTTTTGGAATAAGATGGAGGATATAAGGAATTAAAAAATGTTCTGAATTAACAGAACATTTTTTTAAACATCTTATCCTCCTACGCTTATTTCTGTACCTCTAGAGCCATCCGGTCCACCTTTAATTGTTTGTGGTTTGTTGATAATCTCTTTTTTGAAGTTGTTTAATGCTTTTTTCTCTGTTGTTTTTTTAAATTTTTTCATGAATCTTTAAAATTTGAATAATTATGATATTACGAAAAAAAGCGAGTATGTTTTCTGTTTTCAAGTAGATAAATTATCTTTCTTTAATAAATTTTACTGCAATTTTTCATATTCTTGTATAAAGGTATGAAAAAAAATAAGAAATTTCCTCATTATAGACAACCTGATAGTAAAGATTGTGGTCCTACAAGTTTGAGAATTGTTACCAAGTACTATGGTAAAAATATGTCTTTACAAGATATCCGTATTTTATCTGAGACTCAAAGAGACGGTACTACACTAACAGGGTTAAGTACTGCAGCAGAAGCTATAGGTTTTAGAACTTTAGGAGTGAAAATATCTTTGAATAGGTTGTTAGAAGCACCATTACCGTGTATTGTTTATTATAATAAAAATAATCATTACACGGTATTATATAAAATTAAAAAAGGGATTTTCTATTTGTCTGATCCTGCTTATGGGTTATTAAAATATACTGAGAGAGAATTTTTGAATCAATGGATAGGAAATACAGCAGATGAAACTACAGAAGAAGGTGTGGTAATGCTTTTGGAAACTACACCAGATTTTTTAAAAGATAGCTTAGAGTCTAAAAAAGATAAAAAACTTGGGATAAGTTTTTTAAACGCTTATATCTTGAAACATAGAGAATTTGTTATTCAGCTATTTATTGGGTTGATTTCTAGTACGATAATCCAATTTATTTTTCCTTTTTTAACGCAAAGTATTATAGATGTTGGTATTAAAAATCAAGATGTTAATTTTATATATTTAGTATTAACTGCCCAATTATTCTTGTTTTTTGGTAAATTGAGTATCAATGTTATTAGATCTTGGATTTTATTACATTTAAGCACAAGAATAAATATTTCATTAATCTCTGATTTTTTCATCAAACTAATGAAGTTACCTATTGCTTTTTTTGATACGAGAATGACAGGAGATTTATTAGAAAGAATTAAAGATCACGAAAGGGTTGAAAAAATTTTAACTTCATCTTCTTTAGATGTAATATTCTCGCTTTTTAATTTAATTGTTTTTGGTTTCATTTTATTATACTACAATATTAAAATATTTTTTATTTTCTTTTTAGGAAGTGGTTTATATGTATTATGGATTACACTTTTTTTGGAGAGAAGAGCAAAGTTAGATTATAAACGTTTTTCTGAAATAAGTAAAGAACAAAGTAAAGTGATAGAGCTTATTAATGGTATGCAGGAGATAAAGTTGCATAATGCTGAAAAACAAAAAAGATGGGAGTGGGAATATTTACAAGCAAGATTGTTTAAAGTCTCTATCGATGGCTTAGCTTTAGAACAATATCAAAATGTTGGATCAAGTTTTATAAATGAGCTCAAGAATATTTTAATTACAATTATTTCTGCTACATTAGTTATCGAAGGGCAGATAACTATAGGAATGATGTTAGCTATTTCTTACATAGTTGGACAGCTTAATGGGCCTATTACACAACTTATTAATTTTATAAGAGAGCTTCAAGATGCTAAAATTTCTTTAGATAGACTTTCAGAGATTCATTTCAAAGAAAAAGAGGATGAAGACTTTTCAAGTTTTAATAATGAAATACCACAAAAAGATATTCATTTACAAAACCTAA
This sequence comes from Tenacibaculum agarivorans, assembly GCF_001936575.1. Taxonomy (GTDB): domain Bacteria; phylum Bacteroidota; class Bacteroidia; order Flavobacteriales; family Flavobacteriaceae; genus Polaribacter; species Polaribacter agarivorans. The sequence continues at coordinate 129,681 of NZ_MSMP01000007.1, read as the reverse complement.
GTTTTAGATATCCAGGAATGGAATCACCTGTTTTTAATAATTTAAATCTATCGATCCCTTATAATAAAGTTACCGCCATAGTTGGAGTAAGTGGTGGTGGAAAAACAACACTACTAAAATTATTATTAAAATTTTATGAAGCCCAAAAAGGTACTATTCAAATAGGAAATATAAATTTAAAAAGTATTTCTCAGCTATCATGGAGAGAACAGTGTGGAGTAGTGATGCAAGAAGGATATATTTTTAGTGATACAATTGCTAGAAATATAGCTTTAGGAAAAGAAGAAGTGCATAAAGATAGACTATTAAAATCTGTAGAGATAGCAAGTATTAAAGATTTTATAGAGAGTTTGCCTTTGAGTTATAATACTAAAATAGGGATGGATGGTTTAGATTTAAGTACTGGGCAAAAGCAACGTATCTTAATAGCTAGAGCTGTGTATAAAAATCCAGATTTTTTATTTTTTGACGAAGCGACAAGTGCTTTAGATACAAAAAATGAAAAGAATATTGTAAATAAACTAAATTCTTTTTTTAAAAATAAAACAGTAGTGATAATAGCTCATCGTTTAAGTACTATTAAAAATGCCGATCAAATAGTGGTATTAAATAGAGGAGAAATTTCGGAACAAGGAACACATGAGGAGTTAATAACAAAAGAAGGTTTCTATTATGATTTAGTGAAAGATCAGTTAAATATAGGAAAGTAATGTAAGAAATAATAAAACTAAAACCGTATCGCGAGTTTTCGCATCAAGCGCAATACTTCTACATACAACCAAATTAAAGTAATTAATAATCCCCATGTAGCCAACCATTCTCGTTCTTTAGGATACCGTCCTACTTGTCGATCGATGTAATAAAAATCAAGAAGTAAAGAAAAAGAAGCCACAATCGCTGCCACAATATTAAACCCTATAGCCAACCAAGAAGTACCCCATAAAAAAGGAATATTAATGTCTAAAAACCAAAGCACAAAACCTATAAAATAAAAAAGAAAAATAGTAGTAGCAACAGAAATGATAATAGCTCTAAATTGCCGAGTTACTCGTATAATTTTGGTTTTATATAAAACCAGCATTACAAAGAAAGTAGTAATGGTCACGGCAATAGCTTGGAAAGGTAAATTAGGAAATCGTTTATGAGCATAAGCGCTGATTCCTCCTAAAAAAAGTCCTTTGGCAATAGCATAAATAGGAAGCAAATATTTAGCAGCACTATGTTTAAAAGAAATAAACAAGCTACAAAAAATAGCCACAAACATACCAATAGCGGTATACCATTTAATATTTACTCCAGTAAAGAACAGATCCCAAGTATACGCAGCAGCAAGTAGTACTAACGTGAGCATGGTAAAAGACTTTAGAATGATACCACTAATACTCATTTTACTTTTTGAATACACCTTTTGTTTTCGCCAGAAATAACGATGAAAAGCAGGATTTGAGGTACGTAAACCAAAAACAGACATGTTGTAAAGTTAGGTTGTAATAAAATTACATAAATCTTATTTAAGTGTAATAGTGTCACTTCGAGTGAAATTACTTTTAATTTCTACTAAGCTTAATTATCAGAAAAATCATTATCATTGACATCTTTTTGTTAAGAGCTGAAAAACAAATATTTATATTAGTATGCAAATAACCTTTATTTCATCTCCTCTGTCTATCATATGACCAAGTTATAAAGATTCGTACTTTTTATAAGCTTACTGTTCATTTTTTTGCTTGTCCAAAAAAACCTTCGACTTCGCTCAGGATAAACCAAGCCAAAAAAAGGACACTTCTTCAATGAATTTTTTAGCCGATGCTAAAAACCAAATTTCACTTCTAAAATCTCTCCAAGGCTTCGAGATTTCTTAACGAAATAAAATTTTTATTCTGCGAAGAAGATTCAAAAGCGCTGCTTTTAATCGCTTTATAACATATTCTGTTATTTAAAATCCGTATCAATAGGCCGTTTTTTAGTAATATGTCATTATAGCCGTTTCACAAAATTTTTGTCGAGAGTCTCGAACAGACAAGGATTTCTTATCCAAAATCCATTTTAAAATACGAAAAGCTGGAAGCTAGGAGTTGCAAGATAAAAGTAGAAGGTACGAGATCTACTTTTATAGCTATTCACTAATTAACAGATAGAGTAGCTCTTTTTATTCTTAAATATAACTTAACATCATGTTGTATTTTTTACTATAACTTATTCAAATATTAACCTTAACTATAATCAAAAATGAAAACAAGTAAACTTTTATGTAGCATTATGCTACTGTGCCTTTGTATAGGAGTAAAAGCACAAGAATCTGCCGTATACGGAGGGGGACCCATTTATAACAATAGCAATAGTATACAGGAGCTGAAGAGTTCTGGATTTACTACGGTAATCATCTGGACCATTCATATTGAGCAAAATGGAGACTTAGGGTTTAATGGAGAGTTTCCTTTAGTTCAAAATGGAGTTTATGTGGGAAACAATACACACCCTGATTTTCCTGATCGCGTACGACAATTAAAAGAAGCACCAACTTCTATAACACGTGTGGAATTTGGTTTAAGTGCAGCAGGTTCTGGAACTTTTGATGCAGTAAAAAGATTCTATGAAACGGAAGGAGTAGGACCTCAAAGTACATTGTACAAGAATTTTTTAGTGCTAAAAAATGCCATTCCAGGTATTGATGCTTTTAATAATGATGATGAGGTAACTTATGATGCTCCTTCTGCTATTGCATTTACCAAAATGTTAGCAGGATTAGGCTATAAAAATGCAATTGTGCCGTATAGAAGAAGTGATTTTTGGAAAGCTTTAGTAGAGGGCGTAAATGCAGAATTTCCAAATAATATCGATCGAAACTATTTACAGTGTTATGCAGGAGGAAGTTTTAATAACCCTTGTTCTAGTACTTGGGATTTTGGTATTCCTGTGTATCCAGGATTGTGGGGAGGAAGTGGAAGAACAAGCCCTGCAGGAGTAGAAAGTAGAATGAATAATTGGCAAGATCAATGTGGAATAACAGGTGGTTTTATGTGGATTTATGATGATTTTGATAATTCTCCTCAAGTAGCTCAATACGCAAATGCAATCAATAATGCATTGTCTACTCAAAATCCACCAACAGAAGTTGTCATCAATTTTAATAATGTTACTTTAGAATCGTATTCCAATCAAAATAGGAGTAATAATTTTAGTATAGCCAATGGAGGTTCAAATCTTCAAATGTCTCAAAATACTTGGAAAAGAACTGCAGAAACTTTTAGAATTACACCCAATACTGTGGTAGAGTTTGAATACAGAAGTACCAATGAAAGTGAAATTCAGGGAATTGGATTTGATGCCGATAATGGTTTGAGTAGTAATCGTATTTTTAAAGTATATGGAACACAAAATTGGGGAATTAGAACTTATGATAATTATAACGGTAGTGGAAATTTTGTGAAATACACAATTCCTGTAGGACAGCGTTATACAGGGAGTGCAATGCATTTAGTATTGGTCAATGATAATGATTCTGGAAATGGAAATAGTACATTTAAAAATGTGCGTTTGTATGAAAGTAATCAAGTTGCATCAAGGCAAACAGCTAATACTATAGATCCTATTTTAGGAAAAGATACGTATACTACAACTCTAAGTACTGAAAATGTATTGCAATTGAATTATGAAGATGAAATGCAAATCAATGAGATTTCAATTTTCGATTTTTCAGGGAGATTAATCTATCAAGAAGCTATTGACGGAACAGAAGAACAATTGACTATACCTTTACACCAAAAAATAAAGAAGGGAACATATATCATTCGTTTAAAAAGTAGCACAAACGAAGTATATGTGAAAAAGATTTTAAAAACAAATTAAAATTATAAAGAGATTTTTCTGGTGATTGAGCTTGCCGAAATCACCAGAAAAATAATTTTTAGGTTTATTAGACAAGGTGTTATTAAAGAGGAATCCCTGTTGTTGATGCTTCTCTTTAGATAATTGAGCTTTGCAAAAAGTGTTGCTTAAGCCTGTTGCGTCTTATACTAGAGTTTGTTGAGTTTTGTGCTTGATTTTATTGACTCTGATGCTTGAGCCTTTCGAAATCTGGTGATTGAGCTTGTCGAAATCACTTTATGAACCCAAAAGAATTGATTAGTTTTGTATTGGTAGAAAGCTTGAATATTTGAAGACAGAAAAAATCATATTGGGTATAGATCCAGGAACCTCTATTATGGGGTTTGGGATCATCAAAGTAGTAGGAAAGAAAATGGAGTTTGTACAGATGAACGAATTGATTCTGAAAAAGTACGATGATCATTATCTGAAACTAAAACTCATTTTTGAACGTACCATTCAACTTATTGAAACCTATAAACCTGATGAAATTGCGCTAGAAGCACCGTTTTTTGGTAAAAATGTGCAATCGATGCTAAAACTAGGTCGTGCGCAAGGAGTAGCTATGGCTGCTGGACTATCAAGAGAAATTCCAGTAACAGAATATGCACCATTAAAAATAAAAATGGCCATAACAGGTAATGGTAAAGCGAGTAAAGAACAAGTAGCTTTAATGTTAAAATCATTACTGAACTTAAAAGAATTACCTAAGAACTTAGATGCAACTGATGGATTGGCGGCAGCAGTATGTCATTTTTATAACTCAGGGGTAAAAGTAGGAGGAAAGAACTATTCAGGTTGGGCAGCATTTGTAAAGCAAAATCCTTCGAAAATTAAATAATTAAACAATTTGAAAATGTAACAATGGCTATATTTTCAAATTTTCAAATTGATTCATTAGTGTCTGGTATTTATATTCATATTCCATTTTGCAAACAAGCATGTTACTATTGCGACTTCCATTTCTCTACTTCTTTAAAACGAAAAGAAGAAATGATTCAAGCATTACTTACTGAAATTGAACTAAGAAAGCAAGAGTTTGTTTCAGATACAGTAGCAACTATCTATTTTGGTGGAGGTACACCAAGTGTGTTAAATCAATCAGAAATAGAAACGATAATAGATGCAGTATATCAACATTATAATGTGATTGATGAACCCGAAATTACTTTAGAAGCGAATCCGGATGATTTAACTGAAGAGCGAATAGCTGAAATAGCAAAATCGCTAGTAAATCGGTTAAGTATTGGAATTCAATCTTTTTTTGAAAAGGATTTAAAACTAATGAATAGAGCACATAATGCAGAAGAAGCAAAAAAGTGTTTGTCTCTTGCAGTTGATCAGTTCGAAAATATATCTATAGATCTTATTTATGGTATTCCTAATACAACCCATGAAGAATGGAGAGAAAATATTAGCACAGCGTTATCTTTTGGAGTTCCACACATTTCGAGTTATGCTTTAACTGTTGAACCTAAAACAGCTTTAGAAAGTTTTATTCAAAAAGGAGTTATTGATAATGTAAATGATGAAGTTGCACAACAGCAATTTTTAATTTTAGTAGAAGAATTAGATAAAGCAGGTTTTGTGCACTATGAATTGTCCAATTTTGGAAAAGAAGGATATTTCAGTAAAAATAATTCTGCATATTGGCAAGGTAAAAAATATATAGGCATAGGGCCTTCAGCTCATTCATTCAATGGAAAAGAACGCAGTTGGAATATTGCAAATAATGCATTGTACATAAAGAAAATTCAAGAAAAAGAATTACCTAGTGAAGTGGAAGAACTCTCGAATACTGATCGATATAATGAATATGTAATGACAGGTTTAAGAACGGTTTGGGGAGTTTCTTTTCATAGAGTAGCAGAAGAGTTTGGAAGGATGTATTTAGACTATTTAAAAATGCAAGCCGAAAAATTTATTCTAGAAGATTTGTTGTATATTGAAGATGATACGCTAAGAACAACTACTAAAGGCAAGTTTTTAACAGACGGAATCGCTTCCGATTTATTTAAATTAAATTTATCTTGATTACAACAATCCAGTATAATTCAAAGAAATATAAAATAGACTTAAGTAAACCTATTGATATTTCAATCCCTATTGATGTTACCAAAGAAAATGTAAATGCTTGGTATATTGATGATCCGAAAATTTTTCCTGAAAAATTTGATGACCAAACGATTAAAGTATCTGAAGGAGCAGCAGTAAATTTTAATAGCATTCATTTTAACCCACATTCACATATTACACATACAGAATGTGTAGGTCATATCACAGAAGAAGTGTATTCTATTAATCAAAGTTTACAACAGTTTTTCTTTTTGGCAGAAGTAATAACTGTAGTCCCTGAAAGTTATGGTGATGATTTGGTGATCTCTAAAAAGCAATTGCAATTTGCGTTAGGTAATAAAAATAGAGATGCCATAGTTATTCGTACGCTCCCTAACTTGAACGAGAAGAAATCCAGAAGATATTCCAATACAAATCCTACGTATTTATTAGAAGAAGGAGCTGTGTATTTAAGAGAAAAAGGGATACAACATTTGTTAATTGATTTACCATCAGTAGATAAAGAAAGAGATGATGGTTTGTTAGTGTCTCATAATGCATTTTGGAATACAGCAGGAAAACTACGATTAGATGCTACGATTACCGAATTTATTTTTGTGCCAAATCAAGTAGAAGATGGAACTTATTTTTTAAATATAATGATAGCTCCTTTTGAGAATGATGCCACACCAAGTAAACCTATTTTATATAGTTTAGAGTAAATAATTTGAGTTTGATATCATAAAAAAGACCCAAGTGATAGCATTACTTAGGCCTATATGATTTACATTTATTTTCTATGATAGTAGGCAACAATACTTGCTTTAGCTAATGTGTTATTTCCTAAATAATAACCTACAACAGCAGGATTTGTTTCAGCAGTTAATCCTAATTTATCTGTTTTTAAAGCATAAACAGTTATAATATATTGATGCAATCCATGTCCTTTCGGAGGGCAAGGACCTCCATATCCTTTTATGCCATAATCAGTAACACTTTGGATACTATTTTTTGGGAATAAACCTGAATTGATATTTCCTGCTCCGGCTTTTAATTCATGTATAGTAGATGAAATATCAAAAGCCAGCCAGTGCCACCAACCACTTCCTGTAGGAGCATCTGGATCATACATTGTAATGGCAAAACTTTTTGTGCCTTCAGGAGCATTTTTCCAAGATAATTGTGGCGATTCGTTTTTACCTACACAACCAAACCCGCTAAATTCCTCTTGTAAAGTTGCTTGTCCTGCTAAAGTAGTACTTGATAAAGTAAATGTGTTTTGTGCATTTACATGAATAGTTATTAGCATAAAAATGCTAATCATAAACAGTGATTTTTTCATAAGATTAAAATTAAATATGTTGCAAAATTATCTTATGAACTTACTTTTTGAGCATGTGAAATAGGTCAAAAAGTATTGCTAAAAGCTCAATTTAATTGAAACTGTTTTGGGGTAACACCAAATTTCGATTTAAAAGCTTGAATAAAGTTTGATAAACTTTCATAACCAATCTCTTCAAAAATATCTGTAGGTCGAATTGAGGTATTCTCTAATAAATGTGCTGCATGTTCTAAACGTTGCGCTACAAACCATTTGCTAGGAGAGGAGTTGAAATGTTTTGTGAACTCACGTTTAAAAGTAGAAATACTCATGTTACATAAAAAAGAAAGTTCTTGTAAACTTAGTTTGTTAAGTTTGTTATACTCTATAACTTCAATAAAGTGTTGGTTCTCATTTTGAATTTCAAAAAGTAATGAAGCTACAAAATCAGTTCCATGTGTACTAATTAAATATAAAATCAGTTCCTCAAATTTAGACTGTAATAATGTAGTTTGAACTTTAGCATTTAACTTAGTAATTGCAATTAAGCTTTGCGTAAATGTGGTAAGAAAATCATCATAGTTAAATGAAAATACTGAGGATTTTAAAGTGTTGTTTTTTTGATATTCAATTTTATTCTTGTGAACAAATTCAGTAAGTACTTCATTATTAAAAAAGAATAATATACTTCTATAATTTTCTTGATTAGGATTTGTTATTTTTTCTGTCATTAAACAACGCCCTTTTTTCATCAGTAAAAAGCTATTGTTATTAATAATAGTTTGTGTTTTGTTAGAAAAAACTTCTTTATGTCCTTGAATCAAAAAACTAAAAGTATTTTTCTGAAGTGTAACCATTTGCTTTAAACTTTCTGTAGAAGTTTTGTAGTCATAAATAGCTAATAGTTGATCTTGTCCTACTGATATATCTTCAGGTAAATTAACAACATCCATAGTGTAACGATCCTTTTTTTATTTTGAAGATATTAAAACTTTTTTAATGATACCCCCAAACATGGAAATTCCAGTAGTAATAATTTCATCAGGAAAATCATAAGAAGGATTATGTAAAGGAGGTGTGTTTTTGCCAGAACCTAAGCCAAACATTCCTGTTTTATAATATCTAGAAAACCAGCCAAAATCTTCGCCAAATTTAAAAGGATAATTACGCTCTAATACTTCATAATTAAGTACTTCAGCTGTTTCCTTAATAATAACATTACAATCAAGATGATTTTCACTGGCAGGAAAATGTTCTAACCAAGTAATTTGATATTGTAATTTATTATGATCGGTTACAGTGTCAATATGAGTTAAAATATCCTTTTTAAGTTGAGTCATAGTGTCTAAACTCCAAGTTCTAACGGTGTAATGTAGTTCAGCATTACCGGGCGAAATACCATAATTAGCTTCTCCCATTTTGATGTGAACAGGAGTTAGTACTTGAAAGTTTTCCGAATTAGGATCGTTAATATTTAACTGATTGAGTTCTTGTACCAGTTGCGCTATGCCCAAAGCAGGATTTATACCATTTTGAGGTTCAGCAGCATGTGATGCTAAACCATTCAATTGTAAAACAAAACTTTCTACTTCAGCAGAAAACCCATTTTTCATGGTAATTATAGTGTTCAAATCAACCCCAGGAATGTTATGCAAGGCAAAAATATAATCGATTTCTAAGGTTTTAAATTTAGGATCCCCTAACATTTCATAAGCACCTTTTCCTGTCTCCTCAGCAGATTGAAAAATAAGAATTACCCGTCCTTGCTTAAAGTTCTGTTCTTTTAACCAAAAAATTAGTCCAGCTACTATGGCCATATGACCATCATGACCACATTTATGAGAAACTCCAGAATGGATAGAAGAGTATTCAAAATCGTTTTCTTCTACAATAGGTAATGCATCCAATTCGCAACGAATAGCTACCGTATTTCCTTCTTTTCCATAGTCGTAGACAACTACAAAACTAGGACTACCAATTTCATCAATAATTTTACCAGGATAGTGCTGTTGTATAAAATCTTGAACTCTTTTTGCCGTTTGAAACTCTTGTCCAGAAACTTCAGGATAGGCATGTAACGTTTTACGTAACGCAATGATTTCAGATGTCATTAGTAAACATTTTTACATAAAAATACTACTTTCTAATGAAGTGTATTTTGTAATTTATATAAGTACTTTTAATATGTTTACTTTGGATGTTATTTCGAAGAAGAACTTTTATACAATTCAAAAATGCCATAGTGTAGTAATATTCCAAAGGTTCCTGAATTAGAAATGAATTGATCATTACCAAATGAGATTTTTGTCTTGGGCTTTGTTTTACAGATAAAAAGATTGCCGCCATCTACACATTTAATAGCACCCTTTTTATAGAGTGTTGTCCAGCCAAATTCTTCATAATCATTTTTCTTTTCAGAAAATGAAAAGGCACGTAACACTTTTTGATCATCATTATTAGCCATATTTTTAATGATCCATTGATCAGGTATAGATAAGTGATAAAGAGAAGTACTATTATCGTGTTCTAAAACTATTTTTTGGATGTTATAAAATTGTTTTGGAGCTATACTATCCGATACTTTTCCATAAGGTTCTAAACGATACATACCACTCCATTCATCAGTTATTTCTTGCGCTATAATTTGTGTAGACAAAAAACAGCTTAAAAAGAGAAGGAGTGGTATGCGCTTCTTTTGCATAAATATTGAGTTATGAAACTAATCGCCCTTTAGAAGCAATCAGATTAGGATATCTTTCACCTAGCTTTTCAAAAAAGTTTTCAGCAATTACATTAGCTACCATAGCTTTTTCAGCATAACCGCTATCTCCCATTTCAAAAGGTAATACAATCTTATCATGTGCTTGAATAGTAAAATCTTCTTTGTCGTGCTTAAGCGTAATTGCAAATACATTAACCATATTTTCTTCTTTATTCAGCTTTTCACTTAAGAAATCAGTAAGACCGCTTGCTAAATCAGCACCTTTTTTAGGTCCCTTATATTCAATTTTAGCATTATTTAACTGATCAGGAGTAAAAGTTAAATGAGTTTGTAAATTTCCATCTATATCAGCTGCTAGAAAATGCAAGTTATCATTGCTTAATACTAAATGTGAAACAGCCTCAACACGTTTATATTTTGCTTTTACTCCAACCGCAGCCCAAGCTACACTTTTGGCAGCATCAACAGCAGTATTTTTAGCTTTATCTTTTACAGAAACGGGAATGCTAGCATCTGTAAAAAGATCAATTGGCGCACCGTTCATCCATTTTTTTAAGTAATCTAGTTTAGAGTTGGTGAGGTCATTAACATGGTTTTCTATATTTTCAGCTACAGCATTTTTGTCAAAATTAGCAGCTAGATTGCGTGTTTTTTGCATTGCAAATTTGTAGTACATAAAACATCCTCCAAAAACAACGACCATAATTAAAATAGATTGAAACATAATTATTTAGTTTTATAGTTAAGTTCTGCTATAAATGTACTAAAAGCTTTATGATTTAGATATGTCGCGTTTACAAGTGTTCACTTTTAATGTTTTTTTGAAGTGTTTTTAAGTAAATTCGATTTTATTGAATAATTGTATTTCTAAAATCTTAATTTCGTAACTATGGAATTATTATTTTTTGGATTGGCACTTGGTGCAGTCGTGTCCTTTTTTATTTTTCAGAAATTTTCTAATGTTAAAAACAAAAATTTAACTGAAAGTCAGTCAGTAGTTTTATTAGATAAAATAAAGAAAGTAACTAAGCTAATAACAGTTGAAGGAGATTTCGCCGAAATTTACCATCATGAAGATACCCAAGGGAAATTTTTAGGGTTAATTTCAAGTAAAAAGAAAGCAATAATTTTGATTAATGCTAAAACACATATTGGTTTCGATTTTAGAAAAATTAAAATGGAGGCAGATACTAAGAATAAAACAATAATTTTATCAAACTTTCCAAGACCTGAAGTACTTTCTGTAGAACCCAATATTAGTTTTTATGATATTCAAGATGGATTTTTAAACAAATTTGGACCAGAAGATCTAACTAAAGTAAATCAGGCAGCCAAAGAACATGTGTTACAAAAAATACCCAATAGTAACTTAATGCATGCTGCAAATACTGAAGCTTTGGAAGCGATAGCTTTAATGCAAAACTTAATAGAAACCATAGGTTGGAAGCTAGATTATTCTTCTTTAGAATTACCGGATTCAAATACAAAATTGTTAGAATAATGATTGTTTTTAGTGAATAAAAAAACAGTAGATTATCATGGGAAATATCATCTTTTGAAAAAGTAACGGAATAAAATTAAGAAAATGCACATAGAACAACTTAGAGAATATTGTATTATCAAAAAAGGAGTGACAGAACATTTTCCTTTTGATGAAGTAACACTAGTGTTTAAAGTGATGGGAAAAATGTTTGCTTTGGTAGGTTTAGATCGTTGGGAACAAGGAGAAGAAAAAATAAATCTAAAATGCGATCCTGATAAATCTTTGGAACTCCGTGCAACATACGAAAGTATCAATCCAGGCTTTCATATGAACAAAAAGCATTGGAATACGATTATACTAAATCAAGATGTTCCAGATCCTTTAGCATTTGAATTGATAGATCATTCTTATGATTTAGTTGTAAAAGGACTAACTAAAAAACTAAAGGAGGAATTAAAAAACCTTTAAAGCTTTACTTACACATTAATGTAATGGATATAATTTCTTTTCTAATACAAAAAATAGATCAACAACATCTTTGGGAAAAAGAAATTACATTAAAACGTAATGAATACTTAAAAGTAAAAGGAACAATAGATACGAATCTGTATTATGTTAAAAGTGGTAGTTTGAGAATTTTTTTACTAGAAGAGTCAGAAGAACAAACAATCAGATTTGGTTATCAAAATAATTTAATAGCTGCATTAGATTCTTTCTTACATGAGCAACCTTCAGATTTTTATATCCAAGCCTTAAAACAAACAACGGTAAAAGTACTTCCTAAAAAAGAGTATATAAACTTTATTGAAGCCTCACCTGAAAATCAAAGAATTTGGAATGAAATTTTAAAAAATTTTGTACTGCAACAAATGGAGAGAGAAAGAGATATTTTAACGATATCTCCGTTAGAAAGATACCGTAGAGTTTTAAAAAGAAGCCCACAACTTTTTCAAGAAATACCAAATAAATACATAGCTTCTTATTTAAGAATGACTCCAGAAACACTTTCAAGGATAAAAAAATCTTAATTTCAATCAATGTTTTGCATACATTTTAGTTAGAGATTTGTAATAAAAAAATGGAATTAACATCAACACAGTTATTACAAGATTTACGTATAACTACGGAAAACAACTTACAATTAGTAGAAAACTTTAAAAAGGAGTCTATAGAAACGTTAAATTGGAGAGAAAATGCTAAAAGTTGGAGTATTTTAGAATGTATTGAGCATTTAAATAGGTATGGTGACTTTTACATACCTGAAATAAATAAAAGAATAGAAGCTTCAAACTATCAAAGTTCTAAAGTTTTTAAAAGCAATTGGCTAGGACGTTACTTTAGCAATGCGGTTTCATACAAGGAAAATTTAAATACAATGAAAACATTTAAATCTATGAATCCGTTACACTCCAAATTGAATAAAAAAACACTTGAAAAATTTATAGATCAGCAGCATCAAATTATAGATATATTGGAGCAATCTAAAGAAATAAATTTAGATAAAACTAAAACAGCAATCTCTATATCTAAGCTCATAAAGTTAAAATTAGGAGATACATTTAGAGTTTTAATTTATCATAATGAAAGACATGTAGCACAAGCAAAAAAAGTGCTAAGAAATTGTCATGTTTAAATACCAATTAAAGTGCTTTTAATATAGTATTTCTGTATTTTAAAGGAGTAATGCCTTTAATGGAAAGGAATTTTCTATTAAAATTAGAAAGACTATTATATCCACATTTATAGGCAATTTCTTTTACAGATATATCGTTTTTAGAAGTCAATAACTCGCAGGCATTCTCAATACGTAATTCATTTAAAAAGGTAAAATAAGTTTTATTAGTACGTTTTTTAAAATACTTACAAAATGCATTCTTAGTCATATTGGCTTTTTCTGCTATAGTTTCTAAACTAATTTCAGTACTAAAGTTTTCAACTGTATAGCTCATAATGGTTTGCATACGTTTTCCACTGTCATCACTGTACTTTTGATCTGAAATGAAACTAGCTAAAGGAGACGTAATCGCTTGGTTTAATTGTTTTAATAATTTGAAAAAAATAATAAAACGTTCAAAATTAGACGCTTTTTGGAGTGTAAGAAAAATAGGAATCAAATATTCAGCGTCAATAACTTTAAAACCATTTAAAGAGGCTTTAAAAAATGGAGTTAATTCTTTAAAATCGTCCAATTCAAAGAAATGCTTTCCGAAGGAAGTTTTAGTAAAGAATAAGGAAATCATAAATGAATCGTGGGGTTCTTTTTCACTACTTTTAAAAACATGAGGTAAATTACCACCTATTACAAAAACATCATGTTCCGCATAGCGATGAATGGTGTCTCCTACAATTAAAGTTCCCTTACCATTAATAATACAAGAGATTTGAATTTCTTCATGTGTATGAAAATTATCATAAAAGATTTTCGTTTTATCTTCCTGATAAATGACGCCTAAATTTTTAGGTTTAGGTATTTTAAAAGGTAATGCTTTCATCTTCATAAGTTACAAAACTAGTGTGATATTATTCTTTAAAAAACCTTTGTTGTTTGTAATGATTAATATAGTATCATTTTTAGTTAATAATTGTAATTGTAAATCTCTTAATTGAAAATACATTTGCTAAAAAACAAAATAAAATGGCAATAGAATGGAAAGGGGTTATGCCAGCAGTAACCACCAAATTCACATTAGAAGATACATTAGATTTACAAACTTTTGAAGTAAACATTAAAGCACAACTAAATGCTGGTGTTCATGGGATTGTACTTGGAGGAACATTAGGAGAAGCAAGTACTTTGTCTGATGATGAAAAAAGAGAACTAACGAAAGTGACTGTTGGTATAGTAGATGATAAAGTACCTGTGTTGCTTAATCTAGCGGAGCAAACTACCAAAGCTGCAGTACTAACAGCTCAAAAAGCTGAAGAAGACGGAGCTAAAGGACTAATGATGTTACCTCCTATGCGCTATAAGGCAGATGGTAGAGAAACTGTTGAATATTTTAAAACTGTTGCAAATAATACTTCATTACCAATTATGGTGTATAACAATCCGGTAGATTATGGAATTGAAGTAACTTTAGGAATGTTTGAAGAACTCTTAAAATGTGAAAATATTGAAGCTGTTAAAGAATCTACCAGAGATATTTCTAACATAACACGAATTAAAAACCAGTTTGGAGATCGACTTAAAATTATGACGGGAGTAGATACACTTGCGTTAGAAAGTTTATTAATGGGAGCTGACGGTTGGATTGCAGGTTTGGTTTGTGCCTTTCCAAGAGAAACAGTAGCCATTTATGAATTACAAAAAGCTGGAAAAATTCAAGAAGCTCTAGAGATTTATAGATGGTTTTTACCATTGTTAGAATTAGATATAAACTCTAAATTAGTTCAGAATATAAAATTAGCTGAAGTTGCTATAGGAATCGGAACTGAAAATGTAAGAGCACCAAGATTACCATTAGTAGGAGAAGAACGAGAGCGAGTATTAGCGATTATTGAACAAGGTTTACAAAACAGACCAACACTACCAAATTATAAAAGCTTGTAGAAAATGATTACTGGAAAAAATTATATAGGAAATCAATTATCATCTGAAGGAGATATTACTTTTAAAACTTTTAATCCTGAATTAAATACTGTTATTCAAAATAGTTTCACTCAAGCAACTACAGAAGAAGTTGAAAACGCAGTAGCTAAAGCAAATGAAGCATTTAATGTGTACAAACTTTTTTCAGGTTCAAAAAAAGCAAGCTTTTTAAGAGCTATTGCAGATGAAATTGAAAATTTAGAAGAAAAGTTAATAAAAGTATATTGTTCAGAAACAGGTTTGCCAGAAGGAAGAGCTTTAGGTGAACGAGGAAGAACACTTTTTCAATTGCGTTCTTTTGCTGATTTGGTAGAAGAAGGATCTTGGGTAGAAGCCTCTATAGATACTGGAATTCCAGATAGAACCCCGGCTCCAAAACCAGATTTACGTAAAATGAATATTCCTTTAGGTCCTGTGGTTGTTTTTGGAGCAAGTAATTTTCCATTGGCATATTCTACGGCAGGTGGAGATACAGCGGCATCTTTGGCAGCAGGTTGTCCAGTAATTGTAAAATCGCATCCAATGCATGCAGGAACAGGGGAATTAATCGCTTCTGCAATTATTAAAGCAGCGGAAAAAACAGGAATGCCAAACGGTATTTTTTCCAATATAAATTCTCAAGATTATTCAGCAGGACAACAATTAGTGAGTCATCCCAGTGTGAAAGCTGTAGGATTTACTGGAAGTATCAAAGGAGGAAGAGCTTTATTAGATATTGCAGCCAAAAGAGAAGAACCAATTCCAGTTTTTGCAGAGATGGGAAGTATAAACCCTGTAGTGTTATTGCCTAAAGCGTTACACAATAGAGGAAGTGAAATTGCAAATACGTATGCAAACTCTATCACGTTAGGCACAGGGCAATTCTGTACAAATCCAGGTTTGATTTTAGGAGTAGAAGGAGAAGATTTGACACATTTTATGAATGAGTTGGGAACTAAAATTAAAGAGGTTAATCCTAGTTGTATGCTGCATCCAAATATCCATTCCGCTTATGAAAGTGGTAAACAACGAGCTATACAACAAGAAAAAGTAAATGTTGTAGGGAGTTTGGATACTGAAGTACAAACAAATTATGCATCGCAAGTAGTAGCTACAGTTTCAGGAAAAACATTCTTAGAAAATACAGCATTACATCACGAGGTATTTGGACCATTCTCTATTGTTGTGGGGTGTGAAAACATTGAAGAATTAGAAGAAATAATTACAAAGTTAGAAGGTCAACTCACAGGAACTATTATTTCAGATGATGATGAAATTACCAATTACCCTGAGTTGGTAGCGAAAATGCAAAACAGAGTTGGTCGATTAATTTTTAATGGAGTTCCAACGGGAGTTGAGGTTTGTCCTTCTATGGTTCATGGTGGTCCATATCCAGCTTCAACGGATAGTCGTTTTACAGCGGTAGGGATTCATTCTATAAAACGTTGGGTACGTCCATTTAGTTACCAAAACTGGCCAAACTCTTTATTGCCAGATGAGCTAAAAGATGAAAATCCATTACAGATAACAAGATTGGTAAACGGAGAACTCAATAAATCGTAACGATATGAGATCAATTTTTACCTGTATTGATGGACATACGTGTGGAAATCCTGTTCGAGTAGTAAAACATGGTGGACCTGAATTGGTAGGGAGTTCCATGAGTGAAAAACGCCAACATTTTTTAAAAGAATTCGATTGGATTCGAAAAGGACTAATGTTTGAACCTCGCGGACACGATATGATGAGTGGTGTTATTTTATATCCACCGCAAAATCCTGAAAATGATTTTGGAATTTTATTCATAGAAACCTCAGGATGTTTACCAATGTGCGGACACGGAACAATTGGAACCATTACTATTGGTATACAAGAGGGATTAATTATCCCGAAAATTCCGGGTAAAATTAAAATGGAAGCCCCAGCAGGTTTGGTAGAAATTGAATATCAACAAAAAGGAGATAAAGTAGAATGGGTTAGATTAACTAATGTGAAAAGCTATTTAGCTGCTGAAAACTTAACAATTAATTGTCCTGAACTGGGGAAAATAGTTTTTGATGTAGCCTATGGCGGAAATTTTTATGCCATTGTAGATCCACAGAAAAACTTTTCTGGAATACAAAACTATACAGCATCTAAAATTATTCAGTACTCCCAAGAAGTAAGAGTTAGAATAAATAAAAAATATCCAAATCAATTTATACATCCAGAAAATAATACGATTAGAGACGTGTCTCATATGTTATGGACAGGAACTCCTTTAGAGCATACTTCATCTGGAAGAAATGCGGTTTTTTACGGAGATAAAGCCATAGATAGAAGTCCATGCGGAACAGGTACTTCAGCACGAATGGCACAATTATATGCTAAAGGAAAATTAGCCATTGGAGAAGAGTTTATTCATGAGAGTTTTATTGGAAGTAAATTTATAGGAAGAATTAAAGAAGAAACAATTCTCAACGGGAAAAAAGCTATAGTACCTAGTATTCAAGGTTGGGCAAAAGTATACGGATATAATACGATTAGTATTGATGATGAAGACGATCCGTATGCACATGGATTTCAAGTAATTTAAAATGAGTAAGAAAATAGTAGTAATTGGAGGGGGAATAATAGGCTTATGTACAGCTTATTATTTACAAAAGGAGGCGCACGAAGTTATAATTGTAGATCAATCCAATTGTGCTTCGGGTGCTTCTTACGTAAATGCAGGATTAATTACTCCTAGTCATATCATATCTCTAGCTGCTCCCGGTATCATTACAAAAGGAATGAAATGGATGTTCAATTCCTCAAGTCCGTTTTACGTAAAGCCAAGATTAAATTATGATTTCTTACAATGGACATGGTTGTTTAAAAAATCAGCAACACAACAAAAAGTAACACGTTCCATTCCTGTGATTCGAGATATTAATTTATTGAGTAGAAAGTTGTATGAAGAAATGAAAGCAGATAAGGGATTTAATTTTTTTCATCAGCATAGAGGTTTGTTAATGTTATACGCAACTGATAAGGGCGGAGAAGAAGAATGGAAAGTTGGAAAAAAAGCAATCGAATGTGGGCTAAAGGTCAATCATTTATCTCAAGAAGAGCTACAAGAATTAGAACCTAGAGTAAATTCAAAAGTAAAAGGAGCTGTTCATTACTTATCAGATGCGCATATGACACCAAATGAATTTATGCAGCAAATGAAAACGTATTTGTTACATAAAGGTGTTGTATTTAAAACTGAAACAGAAGTCTTGGATTTTACTTTACAGTCAAATTCTATACAATCGATTCAAACTACTCAAGGAGAAATATATGCTGATCAAGTAGTAATTGCAGCGGGTGCTTGGACACAAAACTTGGTAAAAAAACTACAAGTAAATATTCCAATTCAGGCAGGAAAAGGATATAGAATTGATGTAAAAAACGAAACAGAAATATCAATTCCTTCCATTTTAATCGAGGCTAAAGTGGCGGTTACACCAATGAAAAGTTTTACGCGTTTTGCAGGTACTATGGAAATAGGAGGAATAAATCATAGGATTAATCCAAAACGTGTAGCGGCAATTGCAAAGGCAGCGGAAAAATATTACTCAAATTTGAAGATAAGTACTGAAGAAAAAGAATTAGCACAATGTGGATTACGGCCATGTTCTCCAGATGGTTTGCCTTTCATAGGAAGAGTTTCAGGCTATAAAAATCTTACGGTAGCTGCAGGACATGCTATGATGGGGTGGAGTTTAGGTCCGGCTACAGGAAAGCTGGTTACACAAATCATTTCTAATCAAAAAACAAGTATGGATATAGCTCCTTTTGCCGTAGAAAGATTTTCTTAGCTATATTTGTTTCAATGGACAAGCGGGAACTAAGAGCAGTATACAAACAAAAACGTAAGGAATTATCTAGTGATGAGGTAATGAAACTTCAGGAAAGAATCTATGCTCAAATATTTAAACATGATTTCTCTACTGTCCAAAATATCCATATTTTTCTGACTATTGAAAAGCAAAAAGAGATCAATACGTATCCTATTATTGCTTTTTTAAGATCAAAAAATAAGAATATTATTATTAGTAAAAGTGATTTTACCACTTCTACACTTACACATTTTCTATTTGAAAATGATACGAAGTTAAATGTAAGTAAATATGGAATTCCTGAACCCGAAGAAGCAAAAGAAATTAATGTAAAAGATATTGATTTAGTGTTTGTTCCTTTGTTAATTTCAGATGAAAAGAAGTATAGAGTAGGATATGGAAAAGGATTTTACGATCGTTTTTTGAGTGCGTGTAAGCCTTCAGTACAAACCATAGGTTTAAACTTTTTTACCCCCATTATCAGTATTTCAGATACAAATGAGTTTGATGTACCTTTAGATGTGGTAATTACTCCATAAAAAGAGGTCTGAAAAGCCGTCATTCCAAATGAAATGAAGGAATCTTTTAAATTTAAGTTACTGTTAAAAGATTACTTCAAAATTAAAATTTTTCGTAATGACGTTTGAAAATACTTTTCAGACATGCTCCTAATTTTGTACTAAAAAATTGACTACACTTACTCTGTTGTTTCTTGAGTAGGTTGCTCTTCAACTTCCTCGTCTTCATCATTAGGAGAAAGTTTACTCCAAATAATAAAGCCAATTAGTAAAATGTAAACAATTTTACCTCCAATTTTCTTCCAAAGAGATAAAGGATGACTAGATAACTCTAAATTGTATTTTGTCTTTAATTCAGCCAGTTGAGCTTCTGTAAGATCGTAATACAATGTTTCATCCTCATTAACTAAAACGTATTTACCTTTTTTGTTCCAAGCAGGAATCCAAACAGCGCTATATTCCTCATATAAATACCCTAAATTAAGGAAATCAGTTCCCTCTTTTAAGTTTTCATCGTCAGGTAAATCCTCAACTAATGCTAACTTTTCACAAGGAAAACAAACAGGAATTCGCGCTCTTTTAGCAAACGCTTGGTTAATACATAAAACAGTAAACGCAATAAGTAATATGATTTTTTTCATAGTAACAGTTGATAATTGATTTAATTACAAATAAACTAAAAATCAATCACTTATTAAAAATTAATTACTCTCATAAGGAATAATGAGAGTAGATAAACATAAAAAACGCCTTGATTTCTCAAGGCGTTCAGTATATATTATATGAAAAGTTATAGGTAATTATCCATTCATTGAAATTAAGAACTCCTCATTATTTAAAGAAGTTTTAATACGTTGTTGAATAAATTCCATTGCTTCAATTGGGTTCATGTCAGCTAAATATTTACGTAATACCCACATGCGTTGTACAGTTTTCGGATCTAATAATAAATCATCTCTACGTGTACTAGACTTAATTAAGTCAATAGCAGGGTAAATTCTACGATTTGCAATATTACGCTCTAACTGAAGTTCCATGTTACCAGTACCTTTAAATTCTTCAAAGATAACTTCATCCATTTTAGAACCTGTTTCTGTTAAAGCAGTAGCAATAATAGTTAAAGAACCTCCATTTTCAATATTACGAGCCGCACCAAAGAAACGCTTAGGTTTATGTAAAGCGTTAGCATCAATACCTCCAGATAAAATCTTACCAGAAGCAGGAGCAACAGTGTTATATGCACGAGCTAAACGTGTAATAGAATCTAATAAAATAACCACATCATGCCCACATTCTACTAATCGTTTTGCTTTTTCTAATACAATATTAGCTACACGTACGTGCTTATCAGCAGGCTCATCAAATGTAGAAGCCACAACCTCTCCGCGTACACTACGCTTCATATCTGTAACTTCCTCAGGACGCTCGTCAATTAATAATACAATTTGATATACTTCTGGATGATTTGCAGCAATGGCATTAGCTACATCCTTTAATAACATGGTTTTACCTGTTTTAGGTTGTGCTACAAGCATACCACGTTGTCCTTTACCAATTGGAGAAAATAAATCCATAATTCTCGTAGACAAAGAACTTCCTTTTTGTGCTAAATTAAATTTTTCATTAGCAAAAAGAGGTGTTAAATGCTCAAAAGAAACACGATCTCTAACAATATTAGGGCTTAATCCATTAATTTTTGATACTCTAATTAACGGGAAATATTTCTCACCTTCTTTTGGAGGACGAACATTTCCTTTTACTGTATCTCCAGTTTTTAAACCAAAAAGTTTAATTTGAGATTGTGATACATATATATCATCAGGAGATGATAAGTAATTATAGTCAGAAGAACGTAAGAAACCATATCCATCAGGCATCATTTCTAATACTCCTTCACTTTCAATAATACCATCAAACTCAAAATCAGGATCACGATATTTATTACCGCTTTTATGCTTAGGCCCCTGGTTTTTATTTTGGTGCTTATTGTTGTTATTATTGTTTCTATTCTGGTTGTTATTTCTGTGCTGATTATTATTTCTGTTTTGCTGATTGTTCCTGTTCTGATGATTATGATGTTGTGATTTATGCTCAGAAGAAGAACTCTTTTGTGTATTTTGCTGTGGTCTTTGCTCAGTCTTCACAGTGCTTGCTGCTTGCTCTACAGACTTAGAAATACGTCTTCTTTTAGGTTTTTCAACTTTAGCTTCTTTTTCTGTACTTTCAGTTTTTGCAGTAGTCTCCTCTTTTTTAGCAGTCACAGGTTGCTCAGTTCTAGATTCAGCAGCTTCAGAAGGTTTCTCTTCTTTTTGGTCTTTAGAAGCCTCAGCCTGAGCGTCTAAAATCTTATAAATAAGGTCTAGCTTTTTTAACTGACTTGTTTTTTTTAAACCAATTACTTTTGCAATTTGTTGTAATTCAACTAGTTTTTTGGCTTTTAAATCCGAGATTTCGAACATTAGTGTTTATTTAAATTATAATGTATTAACTATGATATGGTTGGGGAAATTTTTAATTAAGATCTTTTAGTAATTAAATTCTTGCCGGTAACTTAGCAAGGGGTTGTGAGGTATCCTTACACGACAAATATATATAAATATTTTGATTTGCAAAGTTTCTTTTTAAAAAAAGAAACAGTAAATTTGCGTTCCAATTTTTAAATATGATACAAAGAATACAAACTATATATTTATTAATCGCCGGAATTATTTCTGGAGGATTAACTTTTGTATTTAATCTTTGGAGTACGGCAAATGAAAATATTTTCTCATTAGATTTATTTTCTGCTGCTTCAGTTATACAAAAAACGATACCAGTATCGTTTTTTATATCGGCTATATTATCTGTTGTAACAATATTCTTATTTAAGAATAGACAACTACAATTTGTATTAGGCCGTTTAAATATTTTGACAAACCTTTTTTTATTAGGGGTGTTGGTATATGTATCACTAAATTTATCTGGAGGAACGGAAGTTTCTGAGAAAGGTATTGGGATGTTCATTCCTGTTGTTACAATACTATTAGTAGTATTAGCAAACAAAGCCATTAAAAAGGATGAAGATCTTGTAAAATCAGTTGATAGATTACGATAAACCTAACATCTTAATATATTTAGTGCGACTAAACCGAGATTCATATCTCGGTTTTTTTGTTATACATAAATCGCTATTTTTGAGTTAATTATACTAGAATTGTATGTGGCTAAAAAACAAGCATCTAAGGGAAAACCCTTAGACGTTCAGGGTAAACCCTGAGAGCCTTTTCAGGGTGTTTGTGATTTGGTGTAATCGAAGTAACCTTATAAATTTGTACCTGTAACAATGATACAAAAAATCAAAGTTCATATAGCTGATGATCATGAAATCATCATAGACGGAATTTCAGCGTTAATTAATACTGAAGATGGAATTGAGTTAGAAGGCTTCTCACTGACGGGAAAAGATGTAGTTGAGTGGTCTAAGAATAACAAAGCCGACGTTCTTATACTTGATATTAACATGCCAAAATTAGATGGTATAGGTGTTTTAAAAGCATTTAAAAATAGAAATGTAGATCAAAAAACAATTATACTTTCAGGCTTAAGTGATCCAAAGATTGTACAAGAAATGATTACCCTTGGCGCAAAGGGATTTATAGAAAAGAGCTCAGCAAGCGATCACATTATACAAGCAATTAAGGCAGTACATCGAGGAGAAAAGTATTATAGCGATGATATTAAAGACAGTTTGTTCGATTTATATATAAACGATACAAAAACTGATGAAGCGATTAAAAGTAGTTCTAGCGTAGAACCACTTACAGAACGCGAAATTGAAGTGCTAAAGCTCATAACACAAGAGTTAAGCACATCAGAAATAGCAGATAAACTTGGTTTAACTGTTAAAACGATAGAAACACACAGAAGAAATTTATATAAAAAAATTAAAGTTAAAAATGTAGTAGGTTTGGCAATATATGCTGTTAAAAATAATATAGTTTAATCGACCTCCCTTCAATTTTATATAGAGGTTCCCCGTCCTTATATATGTTCCCCCCCCCCGCAAGCTGTATTATAAATGTATTGTCAAGCCTTCTACTTTTAAAAACTTAAACGGAATAGTGGTCCCCCCATTAATCTACTTTACAAAAGTTCATTAATCCATTAAACCTAATGTCATGTTAAATAGATACATACCTTTTCTACTGGTATTAGTTACCGCTCTAACCTCTTGCTCAACCGATGACACTCCTATCATAAATGAATCTAACCAACCTTTACTAAAATCATACAAAATTAGTAGAGATGCTAATGGTGTATATACCGTTGATTATAAATTAGCCGATGGTGCTAATGGTGAATTTATTAAAGATGTTGAAACTAACACTAACAATTTCTATGCTTACGAAGATGCTGCTGCTTCAGCTACGACTAAAAATGCAAACCTTAATTTAAGCAATAAAGAATTAAAGTTAGGTGTTTTTGAGAACGATGCACAACGTAGATCGATTACAGTTGAAGATGAAAATATTGTATTGGCAAAAGGAGTAGTAAGTACAAATTATTTAGAAACCTATAGTATTGAACACTTAGGTTCAGACGAATATGTATTAGATTTTACAATTAGAGATGGGGTAAATGCTAGTTTTGAATACAATGCAGATGAAAATATTTTTGAAGTACATTTAAAAGAAGGTAAATCTAATGGTACTAATTTTACCAAGCTATATAAGAAATCACCTAGTTTACCTTTACGAATAGATTTTGTAAATTACATAGCTAATAAAGTATTGGCTAGTTCTGATAAAAATTCTAGTTCTAAATCGACACTTTACACAGTGTCTTACACCAAGAAAAACAAACCAAGAGTTTCTGTAGACTTATAGTGATTAAACGATATAATCTATTTCCTATGAAATATAAAATTATAGTCCCCCTTGTTTTTATATTTTTATGTTTGAAAGCAAAAGCCGAGCCAACCAACTCGGCTTTTGCTACTTATGATAGATTTGACCAAGATACGATCGTAAATAAAAAATATGAGTATGCTAAAGTTTTATTTCAGCAGGAAGAATATAGTAAGTCTTTAGAGGTTTTGTTACCATTGATTGATGAGAAGGAGTTAGATTATATTACCCAAACTAGAGTTAATTTACTTCTAGCTAAAGTTCTTATTTATGGTAAAAGAGATAATGAAAAGAGTCTGGATTATTTAAGGAAATGTATACCCTTAATTTCAGGTTCTAAAAAGATAGATCAATTTGTATCTAAAGAGTATTCAATTTTGAAGGCAGATATATATCATCATATGTCTGTTGTATTTGTTCAACTTAGGCAAAAAGATAGTAGTAATATATATTTAAATAAAATAATAAATATTGATGGTCTTAGTGATGATTTATTGAGTATTAAAGCAAAAGCATATGCTAATATAGGAGCTGTTAATATAAGGAATAAAGAATTTGATTTAGCGAAGTTTAATTTGAATAAGGCTATAGGAATTCACGAAAGATTAAAAAATAATATTTCATTGGCTTCGGCTTATTCAAATTTAGCAACTATTTCAGTGTTGAATGAAGATTATATTGGAGCAAAGAAAATGTATTTTAATGCATTGACTTATTTGAATAATGAAAACTCATTAAAAGCAATTCAACAAAAAGAATTACTATATGATAATATTGCTTGGGCTATGTATAATTTGAAAGATTATAAAGCTTACGAATATGTTACGCAGTCTTATGAAATACGAGATAGTTTAAATGAGGATGGATTAAATAAACAATACAAAGAAATTGAAGCTAAGCATAATGTTGAAACAATGCAAAAGTTTGAAGAAAATAAACGATTAAAACTAAAGTATAATTTAGAACGTAAAACGTGGATTATTGGAGGAGTTGGAGTAGGTGTATCTTTGTTATTCTTGTTTTTAGCAAATCTGTATAAATTGCGCCAACGTAATTTAAGTTTAGAATTGTCTCAAAATGAGTTGCGTCAACAACGTAAATTAGAGCGTTTAAATTCTGAAACTCAAGTGAAGATTTTAAATGCTACCATGGATGGTAAAGAAACGGAGCGTAAACAAATCGCAGAAATTCTACACGATAATGTAAGTGCGTTATTGTCTTCTGCCAATATGCATTTACAAGCCAGCCATAAACAATTTGGAGATGAGATTCCAATAGAACTAGAAAAAACAAGACAAATTATTGTAGAAGCATCACAAAAAATTAGAGATCTATCGCACAATTTAGTGTCTTCAATTTTATTAAAATTCGGTTTAGAATTTGCCATAAAAGATGCCGCCAAAAAATTCTCCAATTCAGAAATTAAAATCAATGCAGCTGTAGGTACTATTCACCGTTATGCTCAAGATTATGAAATTAAAGTATTTAATATTGTACAAGAGCTTATCAATAATGTATTAAAACATAGTCAAGCTAAAAATGCCTACATTATATTAGAAGAAGAGGACGCGGTGCTCAACCTAATTGTAAAAGATGATGGCGTTGGTTTCGATCAAGTTTCAGAAGAAGAAACGGGTATTGGTTTAAGCCAAATTAAAGCACGTATTCGTATGATGGATGGACAATTCTTTATAGACTCTACCAAAGGAAAAGGTACAAAAGTAATGGTAAACATACCAGTAGTGCCAAGAGAAAAAGTAATTACTGCTTAGCCAATTCAATCACTTCCATATTTTTTATTTCACCAGCATCAAGTTCAAACCGTATCATGGTTCTTACTTTATGAAATCCGTGTTTACCAGCAGCACCCGGATTAATATGAAGTAAATTAAACTGCTTATCAAACTGTACTTTTAAAATATGTGAGTGTCCGCAGATAAAAAGCTTTGGTGTTTTTTTCTGTAATTCAGCATATACTCTTGGTTTATATCTACCAGGATAACCACCAATGTGAGTAATCCATACGTTAACCCCTTCAACTTCAAACCAATTATCTAAAGGGAATTCGGCACGTGCTTCAGCATCATCAATATTACCATATACAGCACGTAAAGGTTTGTATTCTTTTATAGTATCAGTAACCTTTAAGTTTCCAATATCGCCAGCATGCCAAACTTCATCAGCTTGATTTACAAATTTCAAAATCTGCGTATCAATATAGCTATGTGTATCTGAAAGTAATAAGATTTTTTTCACAACACGAAAGTACAAATAATATAAAGGTACCTGTTATACATTTTGGGTAAAATATTATCGAATCACTCAGTTTTTCTGATGATTGAACTTCATCGAAATCAAAAGAAAAACCGAATTAGAATTTTAAAAATTTTGCTAAGTCTTCAAGATGTTTTAATGGAATTAAATACTAGATTGAAAAGAAGGTTAAAAAGTGCTGATTGAAATCAAAATTCAAAGAGATAAAAGTTTAGTTCAGTTGAATAAAGTGTTATAATACAGTAGTTTTTGTATTGGTGTAAATTATAAAAATGAAGTTTTTTTGTTGGTTTACTTCATTTTTTTGAAAATTATGTATTTGTAAATCAGTAGGAAAATGTAGAAAACTGATGTTTAAATGTTGAGAAAATGTCAAAATATATGAAGGCGTATTTTTATTATCTTTTTTTTAAGAATTCAACAAAAGTCTTAACCAAATAAAATCCGTAGTTTAGCCATTTAAAAGTCTATGCTTTGCGATATTTTTTAGAGTTAGCATACCATGGTAAACACTATCATGGATGGCAAATACAACCAGATGTTATATCAGTACAAGAAAAGATAACTTATGCATTATCTACCATCTTACAAGAAGAAATAAATATTGTAGGTGCAGGTAGAACAGATGCTGGAGTTCATGCTTCTCAGATGTATGCACATTTTGATACCACAAAAGAATTAGATGGTAATTTTGCCTATAAATTAAATGCCATTTTACCAGATGATATCGTTATTTATCAACTCATTCATGTAGAAGAAGAGGCACATGCCAGATTTGATGCAGTAAGTAGAAGTTATGAGTATAAAATATGGTTGGGTAGAAATCCATTTACATTAGATACCACTTGGCAGCTAAACTATAAAAACATAGATATTGAAGCCATGAATGCAGCGGCTGAATTATTATATGCGTATGAAGATTTTGAATGTTTTTCTAAAGTGAAAACAGACGTACATACATTTAATTGTTCAGTAACACATGCAAAGTGGGAGTTAAAAGATCAGGAGTTAACGTTTTATATCTCTGCTGATCGTTTTTTAAGAAACATGGTTAGAGCTATAGTAGGTACTTTATTAGACATTGGTTTAGGAAAAAAGTCTGTAGCAGATTTTAAAACTATTATAGAAAGTAAGAATAGAAGCAAAGCAGGAGTGTCAGTTCCAGCAAAAGGTTTATTTTTAACAGAGGTAACATACAATTATATTTAAGTTGTGAGTAAGAATAGTACAGGAAATGCATTTGATATCAAAATTTTTGCACGCTTAATGAGCTTTGCAAAAAAGTATCGAGTTCAATTTTGGGTAGCCACATTATCTACCATTATGTTAGCAATATTTGCGGCATCTAGTCCTTTAATTTTATTAAAAGCTATAGATGATTTTACTGCAAATAAAGATTTAACAAGGTTATTGTATTTTACTATGGCCATGCTTGCCGTATTAATAATACAAGTAATCTTACAGTTTACATTTATATACTATGCCAGTTGGGTAGGGCAAAATATTATAAAAGACTTACGGGCTAAGATTTTTAATAATATTCTGAATTTTAAAATGGCCTATTTCGATAATACTTCGGTAGGAAAATTAGTGACCAGAGTGGTATCAGATATTGAAACCATTGCTAATTTTTTTACACAAGGAGTGTTTATGATTGTAAGTGATGTGTTAAAAATGTTGGTTGTAGTTGTAGTAATGTTAGTCATCAACTGGAAACTTGCATTGATAGCTTTAGCAGTATTACCTATTTTAATTTATGCGACAAAGTTATTTCAAATAGCTATTAAAAAAACGTTTCAAGATGTTAGAAATGAAGTAGCAAACCTAAACAGTTTTGTGCAAGAACGTGTTACCGGAATGAAGATAGTACAGTTATTCAATAGAGAAAAAATTGAGTACGAAAACTTTAAAGCCATTAACGATAAGCACAAGAAAGCACATGTTAAAACGGTTTGGTATTATTCAATTTTCTTTCCAATAGCAGAAATATTGTCATCTATAGCTATCGGATTTATTGTTTGGTATGGAGGATTACAAGTTATAGGTAATGATGCCATTACGGTAGGAGCAATTATTGGCTTTATTCAATACGCACAAATGCTATTTAGACCATTACGTCAAATTGCTGATAAATTCAATCAATTACAAATGGGAATTGTATCTGGTGAGCGAGTTTTTAAAGTAATAGATACAGAGAGTTCTATTGATAAATCAGGTACGGAAAAAGCAGAAAATCTTAAAGGAGATATAGTGTTTAATGATGTACGTTTTAGTTATGTTGAAGGAGAAGAAGTGCTCAAAGGAATTTCTTTAACAGTAGAAAAAGGACAAACCATTGCTATTGTTGGGTCTACTGGAGCTGGAAAATCTACCATCATTAATTTAATCAGTCGTTTTTATGAAATTGATAGTGGTGAAATACGAGTAGATGGATTACCAGTAGAGAAGTATGATTTAAATTCATTGAGAAATCAAGTAGCTGTAGTATTACAAGATGTATTTTTATTTTCAGATACTATTTTAAATAATATCACCCTCAAAAACAGTGCTATTTCTTTAGCAGAAGTACAAGAGGCTGCAAAGCAAATTGGTATTCACGATTTTATAGAGAGCTTGCCAAATGGATATCATTACAACGTAAAAGAAAGAGGAGCGATGCTTTCATCAGGACAACGACAGTTAATAGCGTTCCTAAGAGCCTATGTAAGTAATCCAAGTATTTTAATTTTAGATGAAGCTACTTCTTCAGTAGATACAGAATCAGAACAAATGATTCAATACGCTACAGATAGGATTACCAAAAATAGAACTTCAATAATAATTGCACATCGTTTAGCAACAATTAAAAAAGCCGATAAAATTATTGTGATGGATAAGGGTACAATTGTAGAACAAGGAGATCATAATCAGCTTTTAGCAGAAGATGGTTACTATAGAAACCTTTATGAAAAGCAGTTTGGTGTGGAAATGATGTAATTATACACTATAAATTTGTTTAATTACTTCAAAATAGTACATTTGCTATACAATCTTAAACTTAAAATCACACAAATTATGAAAAAAGTAATTTTATCAGTCTTTGTAGTAGGAGCTTTATTCGCTACTTCTTGTAAAAAAGCAAAAGAAGCTAAAGAAGAGGTAAAAGAAGTTACTGAAACTACTGTAGAAAAAACTGAAGAAGCAGCAAAAACTGTTGTTGAAGAAACTAAAGAAGTTGTTGCTGATGCAGCTAAAGCGGTTGAGTCTGCTATCGAAGGAGTAACTATTCCTGAATTTAAAGATCCTAAAGTAGGAGAGCACTTAAAAGCTTATTCAAAGTACGCTAAAGAGTACATCGAAGCAGGAAAAGACGCATATAAGAACACTGCTTTAGTAGCTAAAGGAGCAGAGTTGTTAGCTAAAGGAAAAGAGATCGTAAGTTCTTTAGATGAAGAAGGTGTTAAAAAGTTTAATAGCGTAATTACAGCTATTCAATCTAAAATGGCACCAGCAAAATAATATATTAAGAATTTCTAGAAGATTCTTAGTAAAAACCTTAGTGATTTTCACTAAGGTTTTTTTATTTTCTATTTGAAAAATAAGTAGTTACAATTTTAAAAACTTCACATTAATTTCTACTAATTTTTTCGATTTATACAAATCAAACATTTTATTAAAATAAAACTTCAATGTACCCCGTTATGCATGGGAATACAATGTTTTATATGTATATTTGATTAAACAAACGATCAAAAATAGAAAGAGTTAATTATATAAGTAGCTACCAACAATAAGCTCTTTTCTAATGATAAAATATTTTAATCAATAACCCCAGAATCCCGAGATTAAAATATGTGCAATACAAATAAATTTAACCAAATAACATTAACCTCTAAAATTAGTTCAACACAATTTTGAATAACTAAGTAGTAAGTACAACTAGATCAATTTACATATAAAACAAAACTAATATGTTACAATACGTATTAGATGTGTCTAATTTTTTTAACTAATGCATTATACAGTGTAATATAAAGCATGAGCGTATGAAAAACTATTAAAAAAAGAACTAAGTACAAACAACAACCGTAAATCATTTTAGACTAAACCCTTATTTAACACCCTAGAATTTTTATTTTAAAAGAATCCCTCTAAAACCAAATAAATTCTTCAAAAAATACAATCCATTCTAGTAACATAGTTTAATAGTCTTCAATCGATTTTGAATTGGTTTACCAATTTATTATTGATAAAAATCATTTTGCCTAGATATTACTATCATTATCATTGTGATAGCTAATGTTACTATGCGTGTACTTAATTGAAAGTAAAAATCTAGAATAGTATTTTACAAGATATAATTCCCTATTTCTTCATGTAAACATCATCATTCTAGTAATATTTTAAATATCCTAATGATTGATTATTAGTGTGTTAATAAAAAACACTAATAATTGAAATGGGATGATAATATTCAATAGTAACCTAAATTAATTTATCATATTATGAAACTTAAACTTTTATTTGTGGGAATATTTCTCACATTATCAGCCAAGGTTTTCTCGCAGTACAATTACGGAGAAGCTTTGCAAAAATCACTTCTTTTTTATGAAACCCAGCAGTCAGGAATATTACCAGACTGGAATAGAATTAGTTGGCGGGGTGATTCTGGTGTTAATGACGGACAAGATGTCGGACTAGATTTAACAGGTGGATGGCATGATGCAGGAGATCATATTAAATTTGGTTTTCCAATGGCTTTTTCTGTTACAGCATTAAATTGGGGATACCTAGAATATAAAGAAGGGTACGACAATACAAACCAAACAGAAATTTTTAAACGTAACATAAAATGGGTAACAGACTACTTTATTAAGTGTCATCCTTCTCCAAATGAGTTTTATGTGCAAATATCAGAAAAAGGGCAAGACCATAACTATTGGATGCCAGCAGAAATGGTAGATGTACATCCAATGTATGGAGTTAGAAAAGCACACAAATTAACACCATCTAATCCTGGAACAGAAGTTTCTTGTGAAACAGCAGCAGCTTTGGCCTCAGCAAGTATGGTTTTTAAAGATAGTGATCCTGCTTATAGTGCTACATTATTACAACACGCAAAAGAATTATTTGAATTTGGAGATACCAACAGAGGATCTTACCATACAGATGGAGGTACGCCTGTAGGACCAACATATCCAGCTGGTCCTTATGAAGATGAAGTGGTTTGGGGAGCTTTATGGTTATACCAAGCTACTGGAGAACAAAAATATCTTGATAAAGCCGAGGCAGAATATGCACAACCAGACTTCTTATGGAGTTTAGTTTGGGATGATAAATCCTATGGAAATATGATATTATTAGCCATTTTAACTGGAAAAGATCAATATAAAATTGATTCTGAGCGTCATTTAGATTTTTGGCAACCAGGTGGAGGAATTAACTATTCTCCAGGAGGACAAGCACATTTATTTCAATGGGGATCGTTACGTCATTCTATGAATGCTGCATTAACAGCATTAATTTATAGTGATAATGTAGCAACATCAAAAAAGCAACAATACCATGATTTTGCAGTAGATCAAATTAAATATGCTTTAGGAGATAATCCAATTAATAGAAGTTATGTAACTGGTTTTGGAAACAATCCACCAACAAAAATTCACCACAGAGGACAACACAGTAGTTGGAGACGTAGTGAAGCTATCCCAGTAGAATCTAGACATACATTATGGGGAGCATTAATAGGTGGTCCTAACTCTGCAGATGATGGATATGATGAAGATCGTTCTGATTTCCAAGAAAATGAAGTAGCTACAGATTATAATGCTTGTTACCAAGGAGTTTTAGCAAGAATGATTATGGAGTTTGGAGGAACGCCTTTAGCGAATTTCCCTCAGCCAGAAGTACCAGGTCCAGAATTTATGAATGAGGTAAAAATAAATAGTACTTCTTCTAAATTTACAGAGGTAGCAATTTGGTTAAAT
The DNA here is from genome assembly GCF_001936575.1 of Tenacibaculum agarivorans. Taxonomy (GTDB): domain Bacteria; phylum Bacteroidota; class Bacteroidia; order Flavobacteriales; family Flavobacteriaceae; genus Polaribacter; species Polaribacter agarivorans. Next base: position 97,176 of record NZ_MSMP01000007.1, on the reverse strand, counting down.
AACAGATCTGCTTGGCCAGCTAGAGTACCGAATACATTAACTGCTCGTTATTTTATTAATATTTCTGAAGGAGTAGCTGCTGGGTTATCACCTAGTGACTATCAAATCACAGCTAGAGGAGCAGGAAACGTAGTAGGAGGATTACAAGCATGGGATGCATCAAGTAATATTTATTATGTAGAAGTAGCAGTAGATCAAGATAAAATGCCATTCCCAGGTGGACAAGGTGAATACAGAAGTGAAATTCAAATGCGTGTTGGGATTCCTAATACAGCAGATGAAAGTGCTTGGGATGCAACAAATGATTTTTCAAGAACAGGAATTAACAACACATTAAAAATAGTTGATAATGTACCAATTTATGCTGACGGAAAATTAGTTGGAGGTAAAGAACCGAATGGAGGAGATACACCAACAGCATCTTTTACAGCTACGCCAAAAACAGGAATTGCACCTTTAGAAGTACAGTTTGACGCTTCTGCATCTTCTGATCCTAATGGAGATAACTTGACATATAGCTGGGATTTTGGTAATGGTACTACTTCAACTTTAGTAAATCCTAAAGCTACTTACACAGCTGTGGGGGATTATGTAGTTACATTAACAGTTAGTGATGGAACAAATACATCTTCACCAGTTACAGAAACAATACAAGTTACTGACGGAAGTCCTATTGCATCATTTACAGCAAGTACAGAAAGTGGAGCAGCACCATTATCAGTACAGTTTGATGCTTCTGCTTCTTCTGATCCTGCTGGAGGTACTTTAACCTATTCTTGGGATTTAGGAAATGGTCAGTCTGCTAATACAGTTACTACATCTGCTTCTTATGATATAGGTACATATACTGTGACATTAACAGTAACTAATGCAGCAGGACAAACAGATGTAACTACAAAAACAATAACTGCAGCTGATGGTAATGTAAGTTGTGCTTTTGGAGCACCAACAGCTGAAGCATTACCTTCTATAGACAATACACAATACACTAATATATTTGTATTAGGAAATGGCGGACCAAATTTAGATAACATAACTATGTTTACCATTAATTGGGATTTAGCTAATAGTGGTTTATATCAATTTGCAATTAATACAAATAACGGAACTCCTAATTGGTATGTAGATCTTAGATCTGTTTCTACACAAAACTTTAATAGTGCACAGCCATCAATAACATTTACAAATTCTGGGATTTCTGGATTAGATGGAGCATATTGGGCTACAGTAGATAAAGGTAATTTTGCTTTAGTTTCTCAAACAGGAGGCTATACAATTTACTTTAGCACTTCAGCTACTAAACCAGATTGTGGCACCATTTCTACACCAGTAGTAGATGGAGGAACAATTAGTGGAGGGCCATTTACATTTACTGTTGGAGATGGTATTGTAGATAACGTTTCAGGAATAACACTTACAGGTAATGTAGGAGCAAATTCTACATGGGTAGTAACCGATGCACAATCTAATATATTAGGTTTACCAGCAACATTAACAGCTTTAGAGGGAGTTGATTTTGATACAGCTGGTGACGGTACTTGTTTAATCTGGCATTTAAGTTTTGAAGATGGACTACAAGGAGCAGTAGTAGGGAATAATGCAAGCGACTTAGTAGGTACATTCGATTTATCAAATAGTATTGAAGTAATTCGTAACCCATTTGTGAATCCACCAGTAGTAGATGGAGGAACAATTAGTGGAGGGCCATTTACATTTACTGTTGGAGATGGTATTGTAGATAATGTTTCAGGAATAACACTTACAGGTAATGTAGGAACTAATTCTACATGGGTAGTAACCGATGCACAATCTAATATTTTAGGTTTACCAGCAACATTAACAGCTTTAGAGGGAGTTGATTTTGATACAGCTGGTGACGGTACTTGTTTAATCTGGCATTTAAGTTTTGAAGATGGACTACAAGGAGCAGCAGTAGGGAATAATGCAAGCGATTTAGTAGGTACATTCGATTTATCAAATAGTATTGAAGTTATCCGTAATCCATTTGTAAATCCAGTAGTAGATGGAGGAACAATTAGTGGAGGGCCATTTACATTTACTGTTGGAGATGGTATTGTAGATAATGTTTCAGGAATAACACTTACAGGTAATGTAGGAGCAAATTCTACTTGGGTAGTAACTGATGCACAATCAAACATTTTAGGTTTACCAGCAACATTAACAGCTTTAGAGGGAGTTGATTTTGATACAGCTGGTGATGGTAGTTGTTTTATTTGGCATTTAAGTTTTGAAGATGGATTACAAGGAGCTGCAGTTGGAAACAATGTAAGTAGTTTAGCAGGTACCTTTGATTTATCAAACAGTATTGAGGTAATTCGTAATCAAGTTTCTACAGGTGGAGATTGTAAATTTGGTACACCATCATCTGATGCGTTACCATCTGTAAATCAAGCTTACGAAAACATATACGTTTTAGGTTCTGGAGGTCCAAATTTAGATAATGTAACTAATTTGACAATAAACTGGGATTTAGGAAATAATGGATTGTATCAACTTTCTATGAGCACAAATAATGGTACTCCAAATTGGTATAACGATTTAAAAAGTAAGGTAACACAAAACTTTAACAGTGCTCAGCCAGCAATCACAATAGCAGGTTCAGGTTTTCCAGGTTTAGATGGTGCTTATGATGTAACTTTAGACCAAGGAAACCTTGTGTTAGTATCTAAAACAGCAGCATATACCCTATACTTTAGTACTTCAGCAACAGCTCCAAATTGTGATGGAGGATCAGGAGGTAATAATAATCCAATAGCTGAATTTACAGCTACACCACCAACAGGTCAAATTCCATTAACAGTTACGTTTGATGCATCAGCTTCTTCAGATCCTGATGGAGATACCTTAACGTATAGCTGGGATTTTGGTGATGGAAATACAGGAACAGGAGTTACAGTTGATAATACATTTACTACAGAAGGTAATATTCCAGTAGTATTAACAGTATCTGACGGTAATGGAGGTGAAGCTCAAAAAACAATAGTGATTAGAGCTACAGATACACCGATTATTGTAGATCCAGATCCTACAGGAAATGTATACTTAGATCGTTTTAACGAATTAAGAGCAGAGTTTTATGCTCCTGAAAATGGATATTTTAGTGCAGATGGTTCTCCGCACCACTCAATAGAGTCTTTAATTGTAGAGGCACCAGACCACGGACATGAATCAACTAGTGAGTTATATTCATACTGGTTATGGTTAGAAGTAATGAATGGTAGAGTAAACAAAGATTGGTCAAAATTAAGTGATGTTTGGGATAAAATAGAACAATTTATTATTCCTACTAAAGCAGATCAACCAACTAATGCAGCTTATAACCCTTCAAGCCCTGCAGCGTATGCTCCAGAATTTGCATTACCTAGCGGTTACCCTGCACCATTAGAATTCTCAGCTCCTGTGGGAGTGGATCCAGTATCAGCAGAATTAACAGCTGCTTACGGACCAGAAGTGTATCAAATGCACTGGTTATTAGATAATGATAATTTCTATGGTTATGGAAACAGAGGAGATGGTGTGAGTACACCTTCATATATCAACACTTTCCAAAGAGGAGAGCAGGAATCTGTTTATGAAACAATACCACATCCATCTTGGGAAGGATTTGATTGGGGAGGAGCTGATGGTTATTTACCATTATTCACTATAGATCAAAATTATTCTAGACAATGGAGATACACAAGTGCAACAGATGCAGATGCAAGAGCAGTTCAGGCAATGTACTGGGCACAAGTATATGCTAAAGAGCAAAACATTAGTTTAAATGTTTTAGATTTAGATAAAGCAACTAAAATGGGTGACTACTTAAGAATTGGAATGTTCGATAAGTACTTTAAACCTTTAGGAGTACAAAGTGAAACTACAGGAGCAGGTACTGGTTATGATAGTGCGCACTACTTAATGTCATGGTATATTTCTTGGGGAGGAGCAGTAGATACTTCTGCACCTTGGGCATTCAGAATTAGTTCTAGTCACTGTCATTTCGGATACCAAAACCCAGTAGCAGCTTATGCAATGTCTCAAGTGGATGAACTAAAACCAGCAACTCCAAATGGAGCAAGAGATTGGGGAGTAAGTTTACAAAGACAATTAGAATTCTATACTTGGTTACAATCTAAAGAAGGTGGTATTGCTGGTGGAGCTACGAATAGTTGGAATGGAGATTATAGTACTTATCCAGCAGGAAAATCTACATTCTATGACATGGCATTCGATACAAATCCAGTATATGAAGACCCAGGAAGTGGTACTTGGTTTGGATGGCAAGCATGGTCTATGGAGCGTATTGCAGAGTACTATTACATCACAAATGATGCAATGGCTAAAAATCTAATGGACAAATGGGCTAATTGGGTGAAAAATGTAGTAATCCTTATTGGTGATGATGATTTTGATATTCCAGCAACATTAGAATGGACAGGAGAGCCTGATACTTGGGATCCTAATAATCCAGGTTCTAATAGTGGACTTAGCGTTACAGTTACAGACTATGGTAAAGATTTAGGAGTTGCAGCTTCTATGGCAAAAGCATTAATTTACTATGCAGCAGCTACCGAAAAGTACGAAACATTAGATACAGCTTCTCGTGATTTAGCTAAAGAAGTTTTAGATAGAATGTGGGTGACTTACAGAGATGACAAAGGTGTTTCTGCTCCTGAGTCTAGAGGAGACTTTTCACGTATGTTTGAACAAGAAGTATTTGTACCTTCTGGATTCTCAGGAACAATGCCAAATGGAGATGTTATTGAGCCAGGTGTTACTTTCTTAGATATCAGATCTAATTATAGAAATGATCCTGATTTTGCTCGATTAGAAGAAGCTTACAATACTGGTCAAGAGTATACGCAACGTTACCACAGAAGCTGGGCACAAATTGAAGTTGCTTTAGCAAATGCAGAATACGGATTCTTCTTTGGAGATAATCAAACAACAACAAATCAACCAGCTGTAAAAAGAATGGTAGTTGGTGTTGGACCTAACCCAACAAAAGATATGTTGAATGTATCAGTTTCAAATAATGAAAATAAAGTAGAGCTAAAACTAATAGATCTTTCAGGTAGAGTAGTAGGAACTCAACAATTAGAAAGCGCTCAACAATCAACAGTAATGTCTGTTAAAGGACTTCCAGTAGGAATATATATACTTCAAACTAAGGATATAGCAAGTTCAGCTATCATCAGTAGAAAGAAAATTATAGTTACCAAATAACTATTGGGTTTAAAAGGAGGAGTGGTGTATACGCTCCTCCTTTTTCTTTTCAACCAATTAAGCAATCAACCGAATTTAAAATAAATAGTACTCAAACTATGAAAAATCTAATGTTTAGAGCATTAGTAACTTGTACGTTATTATTGTTAACCGCACTACAAATAAAAGCACAAACCAAAAATGTACCTTCAGGTTTTGTATATGCTGAAGGAGATAAGTTTATGTTAGATGGACAACCATTTTATATATCAGGAGCTAACGTTTATGACTTTTTTACGTATGGATCATCAAGTGGAGATATAGAAACTCAGTTTATGGATAAACAACGTATTGATGAGCATATGAGAAGACTTTATGTTAATGGAATTAGAGTTATCCGTATTTGGGGATTTAGTCATGAAGATTGGCACGGATTTGAACCACAAAAAGGAGTATATAGTGAAGCGCAATTTTCACTATTTGACTATGTGGTTAAATCTGCTGAAGCAAATGGATTAAAACTAATAATTGCACTAGAAAATTATTGGAATGATTATGGAGGAATTAAAGATCGTCTCAAATGGGAAGGAATAGATGTAGAAGGAGCAGGAACACATGATCAAGGACAGTTTTTTACCAATGCATCTGCTGTACAAGGATATAAAGATTATGTGGAATATTTTATTACACGTAAAAATCACTATGATGGAGTAGAATACAGAAATGACCCAACTATTTTAGCTTGGGAATTAATGAATGAACCAAGATATCAAGGTTTTGGAGATGATTTAACTTCAGATACACTTAGAGCTTGGGTGGACGATATGGGAGCTTTTATTAAAGCTTTAGATTCAAATCATATGTTAGGTACAGGGTTAGAAGCACATGGACTTAAATATGGATTTGGGGGAGATGAAGGAAACGACTTTATTAAAATTCATGAATCACCATATATCGATTTTACATCAGCGCATCCATACATTCGTGAGAGCTGGTCTAATTTTACGTTAGATGAAACTATGGCATTAATCTGTCAGTGGGCAGATGAATCTCATGATATTATCAAAAAACCATTATACATTGGAGAATTTAATGTAGAAAGAATTGAGCGATTAGAATGGTGGGAAGAAATTTATGGTTTTATAGAAGATAAAAAAATTGGAGGAAGTGCTTTCTGGTGGTTCCCAGATAATAATACACCTAGAGATAAATTTGGCGTTTTCGAAGGAGATGTTGAGCTGGCTATTTATAAAAGTCATGCACAAAAAATGGAAGATATGTCTGGTGGAGAAGTAATATACTTATCGTTAATGTCACCAAAAGCAGGCGATAAATACGTAACAGGTAGTAACGTTCATATAGCAGCCAATCTTGTCAACGCAAATAATACGGTAGCTAAAGTAGAGTTTTTTGCTAATGGCGTATCATTAGGCGAAGATACTACTACTCCTTTCGAATTTGATGCCATATTGCCTGATGGTAATTATAGTATCACTTCAGTAGCTACAGGAGTAAATGGAGTAACTAAAACCTCTAGTGGGAGAAATATACAAGTAGGTGGAACTGGAATTTTAGAATTGGAATACAAAAATGCATCACCAGATGCAATTACCAATATTATAAAACCTCACTTTAGAATTCAAAATAACTCATCGGTAGATGTTGGGTATGAAGACTTAAGTATTAGATATTGGTTTGATGTTGATGATAATCAGGATATAAACTTTTTTGTTGACTACGCTAAGATAGGAAGCAGTAATGTAAAAGGAAAGTTTGTTACAGTAGATTCAGATACTAAGTATTTAGAAATTACATTAGACAAAGCAGCAGGGGCACTAGGTAGAAATGAAAACTCAGGAAGAATAGAGCCTAAATTTGCAAATCAGACTTGGTCAGATATGGATCAAACAAATGATTATTCTTATAGTGCTGTTCAAACTGATTTCGGAACATGGGAAAGAGTAGGTTTATATTTAAATGGACAGTTAGTAAGTGGAGTGGAGCCAACAGGAACCTCTAATAAAGCACCAATAGCAATTATTACTGCTACACCGGTTTCGGGTGATGCGCCATTGGTTGTAAATTTAGATGCTTCAGGTTCTTCAGATCCAGATGGAGATACGTTAACCTACGAATGGGATTTTGGAAATGGAGATACGTCAACAGATCAAATAGTGAATTATGAGTTTACGCAAAGCGGAAACTATGAAGTAACACTAACAGTTAGTGATGGAAGTTTAACAAGCCAAGCTAAAGAAACCATTACTGTAAATTCTACAGAAGTTATAGCAAGTTTTACCGTAGATCAAGAACAAGGAGTAGCGCCTTTAGTGGTAAATTTTGATGCTTCTGCTTCTTTAGATCCAACAGGAAATACATTAACCTATACTTGGGATTTTGGAGATACTACTACAGGAACTGGAGTAACAGCTACACATACATATGATACTCCTGGAGATTATACAGTGACGCTTACTGTAGATAATGGAGTTGTGGCGCCAGTAACAGCTACTAAAACAATTAAAGTTACAGAAGAAATTACCAATGCTGCATTAGTAGTAGAATATATTGATGGAGGAAGAGGAAATGCTACAGACAATATGATTAATCCACATTTACGAATTGTAAATAACGGAGATCAACCAGTGGCTTATGATGCATTAACTGTTCGCTATTGGTTTACATCGGAAAATAGTAACGATTTAAACTTCTGGTGTGATTGGGCTCAGTTAGGGAGTCAGTTCGTAAATGGAGCTTTTGGATTAGCAAATGGAATGAATTATATAGAAGTTTCTTTTGCATCTGGAGCAGGTTCAATTGCTGCGACACAAAATTCAGGGCCAATTCAACTCCGTTATGCTAAAGCAAATTGGAGTCCATTTAATGAAAACGACGATTATTCATATGATGCTACATCAACAAATTATACCCCTAATGGAAACATTACCATGTATCTTAATGGAAGTTTAGTTTGGGGTACTGAACCTTCAGCTACAACAAGTACTACAATGTCATTATCTAATGCTAAACTATATCCAAATCCTGCTATAGATCAAGTGACTGTTCAGCTAAATGGCAAAGTAGATAACTTAAAGGTAAATATTAGAAACCTTAGTGGAAATATTGTAGAAAGTAACACTTCGAATACAATTTCAATAGCAAGTTTGCCTGTAGGAATATATGTTGTTGAAATTCAAGATGAAAACACCTATGAAATGGTGAGAAAAAGATTAATAGTTAAACGATAAGCTAGACTATAAATCTTGTTTGCAGAAGATAGTAATTAACCGAAAAGAACAACAAAATGAAGAAAACACTAAATAAATTAAGTCTATTAGTTGTGTTGTTTACCAGCATAATTTCAATAGCGCAAGAACAAAACTGGCTTTCTGTGTCAGGAAATAAATTAATTGACTCTAGAGGTCAAGAAGTACGTATGACTGGTGTGAATTGGTTTGGTTTCGAAACCCAAAACTATTTTCCTCATGGAATTTGGACCAGAGATATGAAAAGTGTATTACAACAAATCAAAGATTTAGGTTTTAATACCATAAGAGTTCCTTGGTGTAACGAAATGTTAGATCCAGGAGCTACAATTGATATTCCTTCGTATGGATCGGATGCGTACACAGGTATTTCTCCAATGAATGAAGAGGAAACAAAAATTACCAAACCAATTGAACTCTTAGATGTCTTTGTGCAATGGTGTCAAGATAATGACATAAAAATTGTATTAGACAATCACTCTAGAGCTGCGGATGGATTTTTAAATGAAGCATTTTGGTATACGGCTGAATACTCTGAAGAGCGTTGGATTAATGACTGGATTTTTATGGCTGAGCGTTATAAAAATTACTCGGCAGTAGTAGGAATGGATTTGAATAATGAACCACATGGTTCTAGCTGGGGAAATAGCAATCCAGCTACAGATTGGAACAAAGCTGCAGAACGATGTGGAAATGCTATTTTAAATGTAAATCCTAACGTACTAATTATTGTAGAAGGTGTAGGAGAGTTCGAAGGAAATTCATATTGGTGGGGAGGACAATTGATGGGAGCTAGACAGTACCCTGTTCAATTATCTGATCCAAGTAAACTAATGTATTCGGCACATGAGTACGGACCAGAAGTAGCACCACAAGATTGGTTTACTGCATCAGATTTTCCACAGAACATGCCTGCAATATGGCAAGCAAATTATGATTACCTATATGAAGAGGGAACTTCACCTATATTCTTGGGTGAATTTGGAATTAAAAATCAAAATGCATTCGGAGGAATTGCCTTTACTTGGTTTACTGAATTCACCCAGTTTATGGGAAATCGTTATTCATGGACTTTCTGGAGTATGAATCCAAATTCAGGAGATACGGGAGGAATTTTACAAGATGACTGGGCTTCTGTAAATCAATGGAAGTTAGATGTATTAATACCTTACCAAGCTCCATTAATTCCTAATGTAATTAATGGATCAGGAAATAGAGCGCCAATTGCAAGGTTAGATGCTACGCCAACAACAGGAGGAACACCATTAACAGTACAGTTTGATGCTTCTCGTTCTTCCGATGCAGATGGAGATGCATTAACGTATACCTGGGATTTGGGAGATGGAAATACAGCTACAGGGGTAACAGTATCGAATACATACTCACAAGCTGGTCAGTATAGGGTAACACTTACTGTAAGTGATGGGGATTTACAAAGTACAGCGATTCAAGATATTGAAGTATTTGATATAGATGTAAACAATCCTCCAGTAGCTAGTTTCACAACAAATGTTATTACAGGTAATGCACCTTTAACAGTTGATTTTGATGCATCAGGTTCTTCTGATCCAGATGGAGATGACCTAACCTATCTGTGGAATTTTGGAAATGGAATGGGAGGTACTGGTGTAATTGTTTCTAATCAATATACAGAACCAGGATCTTATGAAGTTGTACTTACCGTAAGCGATGGCGCATTTGAGGTTATAGACAGTAAAACAATTATTGTAACAGCAAATGATATACCTAATGGATGTGATTTTAATACACCTTCTACGAATCCTTTACCCTCAATATCCAATAAAATCTATGAAAATATTTTTGTGCTAGGTAATGGTCCGGATTTAAGCAATGTAAATAATTTAACTGTTAACTGGGATTTAGATAATAATGGATTATGGCAGTTTTCTATGAATACAAGTAACGGAGTGCCTTCTTGGTGGAATAATTTCTTACCGATTATAACACAAAATTTTAATCAGTCACAACCAGAAATTACAATTACGGGTTCAGGTTTTCCAGGATTAGACGGTAGTTATTGGGTTGCTTTAGATGGAGAGAATTTTGTGCTAGTTTCTAAAACTAATGGATTTACTATTTATTTCAGTACAACAAATCAAGCACCAAATTGTGATCAAACAGCACCAACTATTCAAGTAGCAGTTTCACCAAATCCAGTAGTAAATGAGCTTGTGGTACAATCATCTTCAGATTTACAAAACGCAACACTTAGAGTAGTAGATTATTCTGGAATAGTAATCTTAGAACAAGAGGTGAAAAAAAGTACTAACATTGAAACCTTAAGTGTGGAAAGGTTAGGAGTTGGAGTCTACTTTGTACAAGTACAAAAAGGAGAGACAATAGTGATGAAAAAAGTAATTAAACAATTCTAATCTAAAATGAAAAATATAAAAAATGCAGCTATTCGGTTAGCTGCATTTACCATCATACTACTATTAGGTTTATATAATCAAACAGTATACGCACAAAATACTATTCGTGTAGAGAACGGAAAAATCCTATCATCATGTAATGAAGAAATTGTAATGAGAGGTTACAATGAAATGTTCATTTGGTCTCAAGATAGAACAGGTGAGGTTATTTTGCCAGAAATAGCGAAAACAGGTTCTAATGCAGTTCGGTTGGTTTGGACTACTCAAGGAAACGAAGCAGAATTTGATCAATTAATTAATAATAGTATTAAAAACTCGATGATACCTGTTGCAGAATTACATGATGCTACAGGGGATTTCAGTAAACTACAAATGCTACTAGACTACTGGAAACGTCCAGCAGTATTATCAACGATCCAAAAGTATAAGAAATGGCTGATTGTAAATATTGGTAATGAAGTTGGAAATGGTTCTGAATCAACGGCACAATGGGTAGCATATTATAAAGATGCTATTACTCAGTTACGTGAAGCAGGAATAGATACGCCTTTAATGATTGATTGTGGAGGATATGGAAATCGTGAAAGTTATTTCTTAGAAGGAGGTAATGAATTACTAGAGTTTGACCCTTTACATAACATCATTTTTGCAGTACATACCTATTGGACAAATGGTGATGATCAAGCAAAAGTAGATCGATTAAATTTAATGATTGCAGATGCAAAATCAAAAAAGTTACCTTATATCATAGGAGAAGGACCACAAAAAGTAGCTTCTCCTATAGCTTGTGGACAGAGTTTTCCATATGTAGAAATGATTAAAAGACTACAAGAAGAACAAATTGGTTGGTTAAGTTGGTCATGGGGAGCTGTTGACAATAATGATTGTGGTTCACCTAATAGTGATTTAGATGTAACTACCGATGGGAAATATGGAAGTTGGGCAACTAATTTCGCAGAAGAAATTTCGGTTACTGATATCAATTCAATTAAAAATACATCGATTATACCGGCTTCTATGTTAGATCCAAGTATTGCTGCTTGTGGAGTAACATATACTATTGAAGCAACAACAAATGTAGGTGGCTCTATTTCTCCATCAGGTAATGTAGTGGTGTCTGAAAACGACAATCAAACTTTTGATGTTACGGTTAATCGAGGATATAAAATAGGAAATGTATTGGTAGATGGTGTTTCAGTTGGAGCAATAGATACCTATACATTTACTAATGTAACAACAAATCATACTATTAATGTTGTTTTTGAAGATGTACCATTGCCGCCACAAGTACCCTATGTAAATGGGCAACCGCAGTCCATACCAGGTAAAATTAAAGCTACATCTTTTGATTTGGGAGGAGAAGTTGTAGCCTATCACGATACGACAATTGGAAATGATGGTGATGGAATTCGACAAGAAGAAGACGTAGATACAGAATTTGGTGGAGATGGTGGTAATATAGGCTTTACAGCAGATGGAGAATGGATAGAATACACAGTAAATGTTACCCAAGCAGGAACGTATTCAATAGATGTTATGGTGGCTTCAGCAGTATCTGAAGGTGCTTATCATATTGAATTTGACGGAGCAGATGTTACAGGAGTACAGAATGTAGCTTCTACAGGTGGATGGACGAGTTATGTTACTCAAAAAATACCAAATGTTACACTTAGTGCAGGAGAACAAGTAATGAGAGTTTTTATGGATAAAGGTTCATTTAATTACTCAACGATAACATTTACTCTTGAGTCAGATTCAGGAGGAGATACAAGGCCTGCACCAGTTATCCCTGATCAGCCTTCATTCGTTACTGATGTTTATCGTAATATGTTTGTCGAGTCAGGGAAAAATGAAGTGGCAGTACAGCAAAAGTTAGATCAACTTTGGAATCGATATTTTGTAAATGGAAATATTGATTCTGAAAGATTGATGTATGAAGTTGGCAACGATATGGCATATATTTTAGACACTGGGAATAATGATATCCGTTCTGAAGGAATGTCGTATGGAATGATGATTTGTGTACAGTTGGATAAAAAAGAAGCATTTGATAAACTTTGGAAATTTGCTAAAACGTATAGCCAACACAAACCAGGTACGTCTAGAGAAGGACTATTTTCTTGGCAACTCAATACTACAGATTATGGGATGATAGATCCAAATTCAGCTCCTGATGGAGAAGAATATTTTATCACTGCTTTATTTTTTGCTGACGCTAGGTGGGGAAGTCAACAAGGATCGGGAAGCTTTAATTCAGAAACGGATGTGTTCAACTATAAAGCACAGGCAAATTATATTTTAGATAATATGATTAATAAGGCGAGTGCCAATAGTGGGCAATGTCCAACAAATCTCATCGATTTAAATGAGAAACAAATAGTATTTACTCCTTGTGGAGATTCAGCTCAATTTACAGATCCATCGTATCATTTAGCAGCATTCTATGATATATGGGCACTGTATGCAGATAATAATAATGCGTTATGGATTGATATGGCTGCCAGAAGTAGAGATTATTTATTACCAAGAGCAGCGCATCCAGTAACCGGATTAACCCCAGATTATTCTGGATTTGATGGTAGCCCTAAAGATGATTTGAATCGTGGTCATTTTGGTTTCGATGCTTGGAGAGTAATTATGAATATGGGATTTGATTTTGCATGGTTTCAAAAAAGTAAAAACAACACGCAAAGTATTATTAATAATCAGATCGATTTCTTTAAAGATAAACCAAATTATGAAGGTTCATGGACGTTAGATGGAACTACACCTATTACTTTCGATCATAACCCTGGTTTAGTAGCTTGTAATGCAGTAGGAAGTTTAGCACTCGCTGATGCAAAAGTCTGGCCATTTGTAGATGAATTATATGAGTTAACACCTCCATCAGGAAAGTATCGTTATTATGATGGATTATTATATATGATGAGTTATATGCATGTAGCTGGCGCGTTTAAAATTTACAAACCTGCAATTAATGAAAATAAAGCACCTACAGCTGTATTTACGAGCGATGTAATAGCAGGGACTGCTCCGTTAGAGGTAAACTTTGATGCTAGTAATTCTTTTGACCCAGACGGAGATACACTCACATATACTTGGAATTTTGATGATGGTAATTCAGGTACTGGAAAAACAGTTTCGCATACATTTTTACAATCTGGAAGTTATACAGTAACACTTACGGTAGATGATGGGGCACTACAAGATTCAGCAACAGTAGTTGTTACAGTAACAGATGATTCATCTCCAGGAGGTTGTACATTCAATACGCCATTAGATAATCCTTTACCATCTATTAATGCTTCTTATAATCATGTACATATACTAGGCGAAGGCGGCCCTGATTTAAGTAATGTAATCAACTTTGGCATTAATTGGGGATTACAAAATAACGGATTATGGCAACTTTCTATGAATACAAATAATGGAGTGCCTGCCTGGTGGCAAAATTTCTTGCCTTTAGTTACTCAGAATTTTAACCAACCGCAACCAGAAGTAACCATCGCGAACTCTGGCTTTCCAGGATTGGATGGTAGTTATTGGGCGGCCATAGACCAAGGAAATTTCGTATTGGTGTCCAAAACTAAAAACTTTACTATTTATTTCAGTAAATCAGCTAAAAAGCCCAATTGTCAAGCGGGTACAACTTCAACAAATACTACAAAAGATACTATGCCTTTAGTACATAGTATTGGACCAAATCCAACAATTGATTTTATTACAATTAATTTAAATACTAATAACGAATTAGTAAATAAATTCAATCAAAAAGGAGAAGTTAGAATAACAGATCTAAGAGGACAAGTATTAGTGAATAAAGTATTTACTAATGAATCGCGTTTACAACTTCCAACGCAAAACTTGACCAAAGGAATATACATTCTTGAAGTGAGAAGTAACACTACAGGAAAGGTAATACAAGAAAAAATCATCAAACAATAATTAAATAATAAACACTTAAGACAATGTATTTCGTGTAGAGGTAAGTCGATATTTAAAAATCGATTTGCCTTTTACATGAAAAAGGAATTAGCAACAAAGTTGAAAATAATGACTTTCGTTGTGCATAATAGTACACCAATAAATTTATAAACTTAACATGAAACCTAAACAAAAAACACACAAATGGAGTGTTTTAAAAATTCGCCAGAGAATTAAAAACCCCATTTGGTATGTCATTATTATTTTCATTTCATTCGGATTGGCCGTCAAATCTGCACTTGCTGGTTATGATGGAACAAAAGGACCAGAAATGACTAAACAAACTTGGCCTAAAGGAACATTTTTAGCAAATTTTCCTGAAGGAGATAGAATCAATACCTATCACAGAAATTACTTAATGATTAATGGCCAAGCAGGAACAGGAGTCTGGGATGTCTCTAACCCCACAGCACCCAGAAGAGTAGAATTTAGTGATGATGCAAATAACGGACACCGATGGTGGAAATTAGAAGGCGATTTATTTTATCGCGAATATTCAGTTCCTGAACTTCAAGGAACGGGCTATAAATATTTAGATCTATCCAATATGTTAGATCGAAAACCAGTAACTAGCTCAGATATCTTATACACAGTACAAGACGGACAAGCCAATTATGATAATCTTGAAACTTTTCCGCATACTATAGTTGGAAGTAGGGTTTTCGATATGCGTTCTGGTGAACAAGTAGATGATATTCCAGTTAGTGCATCTGTACCAGATGTAGTAGTACGTGTAGGGAATTATGTGTTCTATGCACCACAAACAGGAGATATAAAAGTGTTTGATTTTGGAGATCCAAGCAATATCAAGTTTTTAGGAGCTTTTGGAGGAGATATTCCTCATGAACAATATAGTACAGGGATCCAATTATGGAGAAACTATTTAGTATTTATGAGTGGTAACCAAGGTCCAGATGCATTAGTAGGTTTTGATATTAGTGACCCTACCAATGTAAAACGAGGGTTTAGCTTGCATTCAGATCAGATCACATTAGGACGTTATATGATTTTTCAAGATGAGTTTGGATTTTCAGGACGATTTGATAGAGGTGTGAAATTCAACTTTGAAACTATGGAAATAGATCATGAATTTTTTCCTCCATCAAGTGATGAAACCTTACAGTTTATTGATAATCAATGGATGCCTATTGGACATATTTTAGTAGCTAGTGGAGATGATAAAACATCAATTTTTGCACATCAAGACGGTTTAGATACTAAAGGTCCTTCAGTTGGTCATCATTTTCCTAAATCAGGAGCTATTAATCAGCCAATCACATCTACTATTGGATTTGTAATTAATGAAACTTTAGATGATCTTACCTTAAATGATCAAACTATTCAGGTGCGTCCTCTAGGAGGAGATTTGATTAAAGGAGATGTGACCACTACTTCATATCAAGTTATAAATTATGCACCAAAAGAAAAATTAACACCTAATACTACTTATGAAGTAAAGTTTGTAGAAGATGGTATTAAAGATGCTGTAGGTAATGGAATGGAAGAGTATACGTTTTATTTCACAACAGGAGGAAACTCATCAAATCAATCTCCAGAAGTTACGGGTGTTGATCTAAGTATTCCTTCTCCCATAACTACAGGTAATAAAGTTACTTTAACAGCTAATGCAACAGATCCAGATGGTGATGCATTACGTTATCGTTGGGATTTTGGTGACGGTTCTCCAAAGACTACATGGACTACTGAAATTATAGATCATACATACACAGAAGCAGGAAATTACACAATTCAGGTACAAGTATCTGATAATAACGGAGGCTTTGCAGTAGCTTCTCAGGCTATTGTAGTGTCAGAACAATTGCCGAGTACAGCTCCAACCCAATCAGGACCAATTATTGTAGATGAAGCAAATAGAATTGTTTGGTCTGTAAATCCTGATAATAATTCAGTAACACTTATCAATGCAGATACTTTTACAATACTTAAAGAAGTAAGTGTAGGAAAAGATCCAATAAGTGTAGCTTTAGATAGTGGAGGAAATGCATGGGTCACTTGTAGAGATTCAGATGAATTATATGTGTTAAATGATCAAGGAATTGTTCAAAAAATTATAAGCCTAGACCGTGGATCACGACCTTATGGAATTGTATTTACTCCAGACCAAACCCGTGCATTTATGTCCGCATTTGGTTCAGGTGAAATTATTGAAATAAATCCAAATACAGGTAGTGTAGTAAATACCTTAACAGTAGGGGATACACCTAGAGCATTAGCAATAACAGGTGATGGGGCTAAATTGTTAGTAACTCGATTTATTTCTCCAGATGAAGAAGGTCAGGTTTGGGAAATTAATTTGAATACACAAAGTCAAAAAACAATAGCATTAGCTTTAGATAATTTTACAGTAGATAATGGAAATGCAGCTCGAGGATTACCAAATTATGTATCAGGAATAAGTATTCATCCTAATAATAAATCAGCATGGTCTGTAGCTAAAAAAGATAATATAGTAAGAGGATTAGCTAGAGATGGAAAACCTTTGACTTTTGATAATAGTGTTCGTACAGCTATTTCACCAATTAATTTAACTACGAGTAAAGAAGAGTTGAATAACCGATTAGATATTGATAATCATGGTCAACCTTCTTCTGCTTTATTCAGTCCTACAGGAAACTATTTGTTCATTACTATGCAAGGTAATAATAGAATTGTAGTAGTAGATCCAAAAACAGGAATTGAAATTTTAAAGAAGGATGTTGGGAAATCACCACAAGGTCTAGCATTTGATAAAAGTACAAACCGATTATTTGTAAAGAATTTTATGGATAGATCGGTAACTGTTTTAGATGCTGCAGAGATGGTGAATTCTGGAACTACTGTATTAGATAATATCAGAACAGTAAATACGGTAACCACTGAGGGACTTTCAGCTCAAGTATTGAAAGGAAAACAAATTTTTTACGATGCTGCTAACCTTAAAATGGGTACTGACGGATATGTGAGTTGCGCAAGTTGTCATTTAGATGGAACTCAAGATGGAAGAACTTGGGATTTTACCGATAGAGGAGAAGGATTGAGAAATACTATTTCTTTAGTAGGTAGAGCAGGAACAGCACATGGTAGAGTACATTGGAGTGCAAACTTTGATGAAATCCAAGATTTTGAAAATGACATTCGTAATCATTTTAAAGGAAAAGGGTTTATGAGTACTGCTGATTTTAATGAAGGAACAACTGCATTAACTCTTGGAGATAAAAAAGCAGGAAAATCGCCTGATTTAGATGCGTTAACAGCATATATTAAATCATTAGATGAATTTGAACCAAGTCCGTATAAAAATAAAAATGGAGCATTAACAGCAGATGGAATAGCAGGGAAAGCAATTTTTGGAGATTTAAAATGTGCGTCTTGTCATAGCGGAGAACAATTTACAGACAGTCCTTCAGGAAAAATGCACGATGTTGGAACTGTAGAGACTACTAGTGGAAATCGTTTAGAAAAACCATTACTAGGGTTAGACGTTCCTACATTAAAAGATGTTTGGGCTACGGCACCGTATTTACATGATGGTTCAGCAAAAACAATAAAAGAAGTGTTGACAACTAGAAATGTTGGAGATGCTCACGGAGCTATTTCTACCTTAAGTAATACTCAAATAGATCAATTAGTCGCTTATATAAATCAAATTGATGGAGAGGAGTTAAATACGACTGATACGCAAATATTAGAGGTGGCTTCTCCAGTAAATGGATCACAAATAGATACTTCAGATCCAGTAAAATTATCAGTGAATACCGATATTACAGGAATTACTAAAATAGAATATTACGTAGATAATGATTTAGTAAGTACAGCAAGTACTGCACCTTTTGAAAGTGCTTGGCAGCCTATTATTTGGAAAAATTATACGGTTACAGCAAAGGTGTTTTATAACGGAGGAAAAACAGCTTCCATTACACCAGAATCATCAGTAATGTTTAAAAATACCATAAATGTGATGTTTGTGGTTGGTGATAAATTGAATCTTTCAAGCGAAGATCAACGTATAAAATCAAGATTAGAACAAAAACTAGGTTTTACCATTACTTTGTTTTCTGATGAAGAAACTACAAGTCCACAATCGGCAAATCCTTTCGATTTAGTTCTAATTTCTTCAACAGTAGATCCAAGAGAATTAGGTAATGATTTGGAAGGAGCTCGGGTACCCTTATTAACATGGAACCCTTTCATGTATAATAAATTAAGAATGACTTCTGGAGCTTTAAATACTGGATTTGGAATTACTAGTGAAGGGTTTGATCAAGTAACAATTACGACTCCAAATCATCCAATGGCTGCTGCTGCAGGTACGAAAACAGCTTTATATGGAATTACACAAAGTTTACCTTTTGGAAATCCTTCTGATGAAGCTATAATAATAGCAAAAGCAGGAATACAACCAATATTGTTTGGTTATGAAGCAAGTATTGCTATTCCATCTAGAAGAACAGCATTTCCGTTAAGAGATCAATTTATGCATTTATTAACTGAGCAAGGATTAAAAATGTTTGATGCTGCTGTGTTATGGACATTACATGGTGGAGATGCAGACACGCCAATTGGCCCATTGCCAGATGTATATTTTACTTCACCAACTAATGGTCAATTAGTTAATGCGCCTATTTCTATCAAATTTGAAACTGAAGGATGGGATTTACCATCGCAGCAATTCCAATTACGTTATAGAATTGATGGTCAAGATAGAGGACTAATAACTAAAGAAGGAATGCACGAGGATTTAACCAATTTATCTGAAGGTCCACATGAATTAACATTACAAATGGAACGTAGTGATAATTCACCAACCGAGCTCAGTGATACTATTACCGTTATGGTAACCAAAGATCCTATTCCAGAAGATCCAACTGTAATTATTGAATCTCCAACTGATGGTGGATTGGTCGGTCCTGACTTTTCTATAGAATTTTCTACCATACTTTGGGATATTACTCCAGGAGGACGACATATTAAGTATTTCTTAGACGATGTAGCTAAAGATGATATTTTTACTGTAGCTCCAATTTCTGTAGTAGGTTTATCTGAAGGAAAGCATACAATAAAGCTAGCTTTAGCAGAAGCAGATGGTACACTTACTGGAACATTTAGTGAAATATCTGTAACGGTAGACAAACGTTTAACAAATTTACCAGATACTGATTTTAGTGTGGAATATAGAGATAATAGCTCTGGACCAGTTTCGGTAGAATTAAAACCGGTATTCCAAATCGTAAGCGATGCAGAAGCAGATGTTGCATTGCAAGATTTTAAAATTAGGTACTGGTTCACTCCTGAACATACTGCATCTATGGCGTTTAATATAGATTATGCACAGCCAAAAGGAGTTACAGGTCAATATGGTACTTTAGGATCAGAAAATTATTTAGAATTAGGGTTCTCTAGTACTTCAGGAACTATAAAAGCGAAAGGTAAATCTGGAGTTATACAAACCAGGTTACATCATGCAGGTTTTCAATCACATAATCAGGTAAATGATTTTTCTTATGATTCAGGTAAAACATCTTTAAAGCCCCATATAATGGTAACATTATATCATAAAGGTAAATTAGTTTGGGGTATAGAACCTGATGGGTCTATTACTGGAAACAGGGCGCCAACAGCTGAATTTATCTCAAACGTTTCTTCAGGTGTACGTCCACTAACAGTTCAGTTTGATGCGTCAGGTTCTTCTGATCCAGATGGAGATACATTAACGTATACTTGGGATTTTGGAGACGGAACAACTGGTGATGGAAAAATAATCTCTTATGAATACCAACAAGTAGGTAGTTACATTGTAACACTTACTGTAAATGATGGAACTGATCAAGCTACAGCTATGAGAACTATCACAGTTACAGAAGAAGTAGTGAATAGAGTGCCTGTTGCAGAGTTTACTGTAGATGTAAGTTCAGGTCTAAGTCCACTTACAGTTCAATTTGATGCATCAAGTTCTTCTGATCCAGATGGTGATGCATTAACGTATTCTTGGGATTTTGGTGATGGAACAACTGGTAATGCAGAAATAACTTCTCATCAATACCAACAAGCAGGAAATTATGTAGCCACACTTACTGTAAGTGATGGAACAGATCAAGCTACAGCTACAAAAACCATTACAGTTACCGAAGAAGTGGTAAATAGAGCACCAATAGCAGACTTTACTACAGATGTTAACTCTGGTGAAAGTCCACTCACAGTTCAATTTGATGCGTCAGGTTCTTCTGATCCAGATGGCGATGTATTAACATATTCGTGGGATTTTGGAGATAGTAATAGCAGTACTGGTATATCAGTTTCACATAATTATACTACTCCAGGTGCCTATACTGCAACACTAACAGTAAATGATGGAAGTTTAGAAGATACACAAACAATAACAATTACTGTTTCAGATACTTCAGGAGGTCCAGTTTCAGGATGTAGTTTTAATACGCCATCAAGTTCAGCATTACCATCTATGAACACTTCGTTTGAGCATATTTTTGTTTTAGGTAATGGTCCAGATTTAAGTATGGTTAGAAATTTCGGTATTAATTGGGATTTAAATAATAATGGATTATGGCAATTTTCTATGAATACCAATAATGGAACACCAAGTTGGTGGATAGATTTCTTACCTAAGATAACTCAAAACTTTAACCAAGCTCAACCAAGTATTAGTATTACTAATTCAGGGATTCCAAAATTAGATGGAGAGTACTGGGTAACTTTGGATGGAAGTAATTTTGTGTTAGTGTCTAAAACAAAAGGATTTACAATTTACTTCAGTAGCTCTTCTGTAAAACCAAATTGTGAAACTACAACTTCAAAGACAGATAGTGCAGTTACTGTTTCTGTAGTTCCTAACCCAGCTTCGGAATTCGTTACTGTTTCTTTACAATCTAAAGGAGAAAAATCAAATAGTATAAATCAAAGTGGAATTATTCGCATTATAGATATGAATAATCAACAAGTGTTAATTCAAAGTTTTATGAATGAACAAAAGTTGCAAATTCCTGTGTATAATTTACCTCAAGGTTTATATGTTTTAGAAGTTAGAAATACAGTAACCGGAATTCTAGAAACAAAGAAGATAATGATTGAATGATGTAGGTGATATGTATGTGTTAAGCCGGTACTAATTTATACAGTATCGGCTTTATTTTTTAGTAAATATAAATCTCAAACAAACTTTATGTTAGTTAGATAAATCCTGTTTTAACTTATCAGATAATTCTTCTAAATTTTTATGAAGTACAAATCCTCCATCTTTGATATAAGAAATTTCTCCTGTTTCTTCAGAAACTATTATACAAACAGCATCTGTTCTTTCTGAAATACCTATAGCAGCTCTATGACGTAAACCAAATCTGGCAGGTATTTTAGTATTTTCAGACACAGGTAAAATTACACGTGTTGCAATAATATAATTATCTCTGATAATGGTAGCGCCATCATGTAAAGGGCTATTTTTATAAAAAATACTTTGGATAATGGCATCATTAATTTGTGCATTCATTTGATCACCAGTAGTCACTAAAAAATCGAGTTTATTAGTTCGCTCTATAACAAGCAAAGCTCCAGTTTTAGAAACAGATAATTTTTTACATGATTTGATTATAGTATCTGTGTCCGTATCTGTATTGATCTCAGATTGTAAAAATTTTAATTGATTTAAAAAACCTCTTTTATTAGTAAAATTGTTAGTTCCAATCATGAGTAGAAACTTTCGTATTTCTTGTTGGAAAACGATAATTAAGGCAATAACCCCACCTGATAATAAGTATCCTAAAATACCACTTAACATTTCCATATGTAAGGCTTGCGTAGCTTTCCATATTAAAAAAATAAGTGTAATACCAATTACAATATTAATAGCTACAGTACCCTTCAATAACTTATAAGTGTAGTATAGTAATACCGCAACTAAAATGATATCGAGTACATCTAAAAAAGAAAAATTTAAAAAATCTAACATTTAGAAATTAGTATTTGGGTAAAAATACTAATTATTTAGTTGTTTAATTTAGTTATCATAACAGATAAAGAAACTAATAATGTGATAGTATATAGATGAGAAAGTACATGCTAAGTTAGAATTTTGTATTTTGAAGTAACTATTATAATTTTTAATTAAACCTTACTATTATGAAAAAACAAATTTTGAACTTAGGCAAAGTGATTTCTAAAAACGAGCAGAAGAATATTCAAGGAGGCTTTTTTGGGTGTCAACCACAATTACTTCAATGTGATTCGGATCGTGATTGTCCTCCCTGTAGTAGAGGTTGTGGAATTACTATAGATTTAGATGGAGATCCATTTTTTATCTCAGGTGTTTGCGCATTTTAATGTATTTAAATTTGTGAGAAAATTAAAACCTAGTTACAGAGATGTAACTAGGTTTATAGTATAAATGAGTTAAGTGATTTAAATTTATTTACTAGCCATTGTAGTTTCAATATCTCCAATTAACATGGGGTATTTACTACGAATCAATTTTACTTTTTCTAAAATCTGATTAGATCTAGTTTTTTTAAATTTTTCTTCAAGTTCTACATATGTTTTTCTGTATAACTGTAATGCCAATGTGTTTCGTAGCTTAGTATAAGCATAATGTACACGATCGAGTACTGCAACATAAGTTTCATATTTAGCGTTCCTATCAGCAGTAATCGTAATTAAAGCTTTAGTTGGATGATCAGATAGATTATTTTTTTTCTGTCCTTTACACCAATCACACACATTACCCTTAGTATCTTTTCCGCCACCATTATCAATAAAATTTTGTGTAATAGCGCTTAATTCTTTAATGCTAATTAGGTCGTCTCCAACCAAAATTTCATTATTTCGATTAATGTTGATTTCCAAAACATTTCTATTATTAAGTTCTAATGTACTCGGATTTTCATCCTTTTGAGCCATTTTCCTAAAAATACCTTTATCTATATCCATAGTGGTCGTTACAAGAAAAAAGATGAGTAATAAAAATGCGATGTCTGCCATAGAGCCGGCATTAATTTCTGAAAGACGTTTTCTTTTCATGATTAAGTAGTTTTAATAATTAATAATTGGTTTGGTTACCTGCAATTTTTGGTTTGGAAAAAAGTAATCAAGAATGATGCCGAGTATTCTTGATGTAGTAAAAATAGGGTGATAAACTACTGCCTTGAAGAGACCCATTTAATACCTAAATAATCGTATAAACTTGGGTCTACATATATAATTTCTTGTGTTTTTAGATTTTTAATAGCATTGAAATCATGGTCTTTAAAAAAAGGATGATTAATAATTAGATGAATGTTTATACTGAAAAGGTGAAGCTGACCTACTAGATGGTTAAATTCATAAGAATCAGTTAAGTTGTTCTTTGCTAACAGATAGTTTCCAACAGCATTAAATAATGCAGCATAACCAATACAATTTGCTTTTTTGTGATCAACAAATTTATTAGCATTTTTAGGAGCTTTAGAGAAGGTAAAAGCTAGTTTTTTGGCAGTAAAAGAATTTGATATTCGTATAATCTCGTCAATATCTAAAGATTCATTATTAGTGAATTCTTCTATTTCTAAAATTAATTTTTGGTTTGTTAAAAAGTTGTTCTTTCTAGAGTCAATTATAGTGTAATTAATAAGGTATCTATAAATAGGACCTTTACATAGAAAGATTAATAAGAGAAAGCTAAAAATATAGAATCTTCTTTTAATCTTTTTCTTGCCCATTTTAAAACTTATTGTTTTACCATGTTGGTGATTTTTATTGCTTCTACAGCTTCTTTTACATCATGAACTCTAAGGATTTGTGTTCCGTTTAATAAAGCAATAGTGTTAGCGACTGTAGTTGCATTTAATGCTTCTTTAGGAGAACTTTCTAACAATTTGTATAACATTGATTTTCTAGAAACCCCGGTAAGAACAGGTACATCCAGATTTTTGAACAAAGAAAGTTTTTGTAATAACTCATAATTATGAGCTATAGTTTTTCCAAAACCAAAACCTACATCAATAATAACATCATTTAATCGCAATTGGCGTAATTGGAAGATTTTTTCAGCAAAAAATGAGATGAGCTCAGTAATAATGTTTGTATATGTGGGTTTTTGTTGCATATTCTGAGGAGTCCCTTGCATATGCATTAAAATGTAAGGAACTTGAAGTTGAGCTACAGTTTCAAACATTTTTTTATCCATATTGCCACCAGAAATATCATTAATTATAGCTGCGCCAGCTTGAACAGTTTCTTTAGCAATTGTACTTCTAAACGTATCTATAGAAATAATTATATCAGGAAATTTTTGAACTAGTAATTCAACAATAGGAATAACTCTACGTAATTCTTCATCTTCAGAAATATGCTGTGCTCCAGGTCTAGATGAATAGGCGCCAATATCAATAAAAGTAGCACCTTCAGAAAGCATTTTTTCAGTCTGATTTAGAATGTCTGTATCGTTCTTGTATTTCCCGCCATCAAAAAAAGAATCTGGGGTAATATTTAAAATACCCATTACTTTTGGGGTAGATAAATCAATTAGAGTTCCTTTGCAATTAATTGTCATTGATACCTTATTGAAGGTTGTTGGTATAAATTTCTGTGTAAAAATAACTGAAAACTTAATTGATTTGCTATTTTTACGTAGTTTTTTCTGAATACATATAAATGCACAACACCTCAGAACAATACGATTCGGTTATTGCTGAATGCCGAACACTATTTATAAATAAAATGACAGACTACGGTAGCGCTTGGAGAATTTTAAGATTACCATCGCTAACCGATCAAATTTTCATAAAGGCGCAACGTATTCGCCAGTTACAAGAAAATGATGTAAGAAAGGTAGATGAAGGAGAGAAATCTGAATTTATCGGAATTATCAACTATTCTATCATGGCGCTAATTCAGTTAGATTTAGGAATTGTAGATCAGCCTGATTTAACTACTGAAGAAGCAACAGTTTTATATGATAAATACGTAAAATTAACTAAGGAATTAATGGAGAATAAGAATCACGATTATGGTGAAGCTTGGAGAGATATGAGGGTGTCTTCATTAACAGATTTAATTTTACAAAAGCTATTACGTGTAAAACAAATAGAAGATAATAAAGGAAAGACATTAGTCTCGGAAGGAATCGATGCAAATTATCAGGATATGATAAATTATTCAATATTTGCTATGATTCATCTGAGTGAATAAAAATTACCATAAAATCCCAATTATTATGTTAAAAATACTTACCCACGTTTCAAGAGTTATTGTTGGACTGTTATTTATTTATTCTGGTTTTGTAAAGTTAGTAGACCCAATGGGAACTAAGTTTAAATTGGAAGAATATTTTAGTGAAGCAGTTTTAGATCTAGAGTTTTTAACGCCTATGGCTATGGTTTTTGCTATACTTTTAGTGGTTGCAGAAACCGTTTTAGGTATCATGCTTTTAGTAGGGTATAAGCCTAAATTTACGGTTTGGAGTTTGTTTGCAATAACCTTGGTGTTCTTGTTCCTAACATGGTATTCTTATACCTATAATAAAGTTACAGATTGTGGTTGTTTTGGAGATGCAATTAAAATTACACCGAAGCAAACCTTTTATAAAAATGTAATCTTTATTGGTATTATAGGAATACTAATTGCTGGTTTAAAATATATAAAAGCAATTCCATCAAAAAAGATCGCATCGATTACAACCTATGCTTCAATATTCGTTTCACTATTAATCGTATTTCACGTATTGAACCATTTGCCAATAATTGATTTTAGAGCATATTCAGTAGGAACAAATATTGCAGAAGGTATGAAGTATCAAGGAGATGGAGAAGTGCCTCCAATTCATGATTTTATGATTGATACTGATGAAGGAGATAAATTAGAAGAGATGTTAGCTAAAGATAAGGCAATGTTGATTTTAATTAATACAATTGATAAAGCAGACGAAGAAGGAATCCCTTTAGTTTCTAAAGTTGCAGCTGATGCTAAAAGCAAAGGATACGAAATTTACGTGTTGACAGCAGATGGTATTATGTATGATGATGATGCATTAAAAGCATTTAAAGAAAAATATAACTTACCATATACATTTGGAAGTTGCGATGGTACTGCTATAAAAACTGTAATCAGAGCAAATCCAGGAATCGTAACGGTTCAAAAAGGAACTATTGTAGGAAAGTGGAACTGGACGGATGCTGAGGATGTAGAGTTATAGTTCGATAAAGATCAAAAGTAAAAGATTATAAAGAAAAGACGAAAGACGAAAGACGAAAGTTTTTCGTCTTTTTTGTATTTAAGAGAAAACATAAAAACATTTAACTTCCCACTTCCCACTTCCCACTTCCCACTTCCCACTTCATTTTCAATATATTTCCTATATTTAAAATCTAACAATTAATCTATTTAACTATGAAATTCATAAAATATACCCTTTTATTCTTATTGGTATTATTGCTTATTGGGCTATTGTATGTAACGATGCAGCCTTCTGATTATAATGTAGCACGATCTAAAGTCATAAAACAACCTATAACTAAAGTGTTTAATACGGTAAACGATTTAAAAACGTGGGAGAAATGGGGGCCTTGGCATGATGAAGACTCTACAATTGTAGTAACTTATGGAGATAAAACTGTTGGGGTAGGAGCAAGTGATAGCTGGACGAGTAAAGATGGGCCAGGTGCAATGAAAACAGTAGCTGTAGAACCTAATAAATCTATCCAGCAAGAGATGACATTTGGAGATAATGAGCCTAGTGAAATTTTATGGGATTTTGAAAAAGCAGAAGGTGGGACAAAAATTACTTGGACAATGAAGGATGATAAAGCTCCGTTTTTCTTCAAAATTTTCTCAGCACTTTCTGGAGGTTGGGACGGCATGTTAGGACCTATGATAGAAAAAGGATTAGATAATCTAGATGGAGTGATCACATCAACTCCGGATCCTTATAGCATAGGAAAAATTAAAGTAGTAGAAAATGAAGAAAAGTCATTTATAGGCTTTCCCTTTAAAATGAAAATAGACATGGATGCTATGCAGAAAACCTTCGAAGAAACTATGCCTAAAGTAGGGGCTTATGCAGCGCAATCAGGATTAGGAGAAGGAGATTTTGTTCCAGGAGCTTTGTATTATAAATGGGATGAAAAAAATAATGAAGCAGAATTTCATATAGGCTTATTCCTAACTAAAGATATCAAAGCGGGAGAAGGAATGGATAAAATAAAAGTAGCAGGAGGTAAGTATGTTTCGGTTACAAAGTGTGGAGCTTATGGAGTTGGAGATTATGAAGCACATACAAAAATAGGAAATTACATTGCAGAAAATAAACTAAGCACTAAGTATCCTTTATATGAAATGTATGTAAACGATCCTGCAAAAGTAAAAGAGCAAGATATTCAAACTGATATTTATTATTTGGTAGAGTAACTTTATATAATTTTAGTGGCTTAAGCTTACTAAAGAGTTACCTGAGTCTGCCAAAGCGTTGCTGAGTCGGAGTCTATCGCGGTGGTGTCTGAGTTTATCGAAGACAAAAGAATATAAATAAAGAAAACTTCACAAATACTGTGAGGTTTTCTTATTTTCGTGGGTAAATGAAACAATTACTTTTAGTTTTTATTGGAGGAGGTTTTGGAAGTGTTTTACGTTTTTTATTAGGTAAAACTTTCAATACTCCATCATCTTCAATTCCTGTAGGTACATTTTTAGCGAATATTTTAGGAAGTTTATGTATTGGATTTATCTTAGGGTTAGCAGCTAAAAATGAAGCGATATCTGAAAACCATATTTTATTATTGGCAACAGGATTTTGTGGAGGATTCACAACGTTTTCAACATTTGCCCATGAGAATCATGTGTTCTTAAAGTCAGGAGATTTTGTTTCATTTGGATTATATACTATAGCAAGTTTTATAGTAGGCTTTATTGCAGTTTTTTTAGGAATTTATTTAGTAAAATATATAATATGAGTAATGTAGTACAGTATAATGCAGAAGAAAATTATGCACTTATTAAAATTACAAATGGAAAGGTAAACGCAATTTCACATGAGGTTATTGAGGAGTTAAATGCTTGTTTAGATAAAGCTGAGCAAGAGGAAAGAGTGGTAATTATTACAGGTCAAGATGGAATTTTATCTGGTGGTTATGATTTAAAAGTAATGACACAATCTGCTGAGGCAGCAAAAGAATTAGTAACGAAAGGATCTAAACTTTCATTACGCTTATTATCATTTCCTTATCCAGTAATAATGGCTTGTGGAGGTCATGCAGTAGCAAAAGGCGCATTTTTATTATTATCAGCTGATTATAGATTGGGCGCTGAAGGAGAATTTAAAATTGGATTAAATGAAGTGATGATTGGGATGACTATGCACAATGCAGGAATTGAAATAGCTAAAGGAAAATTAGCTCCCGTATTTTTTGAAAGAAGTGTAAATAATGCAGAGATGTATTCACCAGAAGATGCTGTTCAAGCTGGATTTTTAGATAAAGTTGTACCTCAAAAATATGTATTAAATACTGCTGTTAAAGTAGCGCAATTATTCGGTAAGATTAATAAAACAGCGCACAAAAACACAAAGCTTAAAGTACGTAAAGAGTTATTAGCTAGTTTAGAAAAAGCTATTGAGCAAGATATTTCAGAAGAACTATCCTTTAATGCATAAATAGAAAGAATAAATATTGTAAACGAGCGTAGTAAATCTAATAGACTACGCCCGTTTATATTTAAATTTTTTATCCTCTACAACCTCTGATTACCCCAAATAAATAATCATCAGCAGCTTCTCTATATTCGTCACCACATTCGCTATCAAAAGGATTAAAACTACTTCCATTTACTCTACCGCATCTATCATGATCTAAACAATCTTTAGTCCATGCGCTAGCAATTGTAAAAAAAGATCCGCATCCAGATCCACATCTACCGATACAATCATTACCATTTACTAAAATAGATTCACGAATATTTCCACGGTCATCATCATATTCAGCAGTAACATAAGTGTTCTTTCTAATACAAGTAATACCTTCATCTCTACTTTTTAAAGCTTGTTTAGGGTCTACTTCAGAAGTTACACTTCTTTTTTTATGAGGAAATCCTACAGGAGATTTTGCCCAATACTCTAATAAGCGTAATAAAGTATACTCTGCCATAGAAAATTTGTCTGTAGACTCTTCCCCTTTGAATAAATAACTAGATATTTCTGCTCCTAAATCTAATAATGTCTCTTTTTGATGTAGAGTTAATACTGCGTCTTTCCCATCAAAATCAATAGATTGATTTTTGTAATTTATAACAGCCTGTAGCTCTAAATGATCAATTTGAACAGTTGCCGTAAAATTAAACTCATTTTCTGCGGTTACTTTATAAACTAAAGTATGATTATTGATTGTTTTTTTACCAGAAAAAATATGTTCTTGTTGTGCTTCTAAACCAATAGTTTCAGAAGAGTTATTTTCAGTAGTACAGCTTATGATAAAAGCACCCGAAAAGATAGTTAAAGCTAAAAGTTTTGCGATTTTTTTCATGATTGAAATTATTAAGGTTAAAAACCATAAAACTAGTCTTGAAATATGAGTACAAAATTCTTTTAGAATTAAATAAGTATTAAGAAAACGAAGAGGTGTTTTTTATGAATAATTTGAAGTTTATGTTTTGTTAAATAGGTTTTTAGATCGAAGCGGAAGTGGTTTTTAAAGAGAAGTTGCTTAACAGTAAAATGAAAGGTTGTATACAGAAAAGTAACATCTTCTTAAAGGTTAATCCTTTTACTCCTTTTTATAAGCCATAACACCAGCTTCAATAGCTATGGCTATAAAGTTGTCTCTAGGTGTAATTGGGCAAGAATAACGATCACTATAGGCACAATAAGGATTATAAGCTTTATTAAAATCTATAATAATAGTACCATCTTTTTGTTCATCTGTAGTTAATACATCAATAAATCGACCACCAGCATAAGATGTTTTTCCGCTAGTTTCATCAAAAAAAGGAAGAAACAAATGATTGGTATAGGCTAACTTAGGATTAGGGTCTTTATAAATATCTAGCTTAAATTCCTTTCCATCTATGGTGAAATTAACTATGCCGTATTGTTTATATTTTGCAATTCTTGAGGTTGTAGTTGGAAAATTGAAGATCTTTCCTTTAGGAGTTTTAGTAAGTTTTGCGCTCACTTTAAATTTTTCTTGAATCGGATAAAAATCCAATCCTTTAAATTTTTTCAACCCTTTCTTTGTTAATGGAGAAGTTGAAGCATCTTTAAACTTAGCATTCATTTCACGTTGGAAATCTGATTTTCCTAGTGGCTTTTTCTTGCCTTGAGAATTACAGGTTAATAATGAGCTAATTAATAAAAGAATAATAGTTTTTTTCATTTCAATTTACTTTGATTGAATGTATAATCAACAAATTTACATTAAAACAATAATAAACAATTATTTAATATACAACCTATTCATATTTTATATATGTTTGTAGAATAATTAAGAAATTAAATGAAAAACATTTGTACATATAAGCAATGGACGTCGGTGGTTAGACCATCGTTTAGTCGGGCTTTTTATGTGTAAATTTTATTTTGATATAAAAATATACAATTGCTTAAAGTCCGGCTTACCAGCCGGACTTTTTATTTTTAATAACAACTAAAATCAAACAATTATGGAAAAGTTAATTAACAATTATCTGGCCACCTTTAAAGGACTTTCGAGAGAAGTATGGTGGTTGTCTTTAATTACGCTCATTAACAGAGCAGGAACAATGGTAATACCATTTTTATCATTATACCTAACTCAAAGTTTAGGTTTTACATTATCAGATGTAGGATTAATTATGGTGTTTTTTGGTTTAGGATCCGTTATAGGGTCTAGATTGGGAGGGTACCTAACAGATAGAATAGGCTACTACAAAGTGATGTTAGTTAGTTTGTTTCTAACAGGTGTTCTCTTCGTGCTATTACAGTTTGTAACCACATTGGTAGGATTCTGTAGTGCTATTTTTGTACTAATGATGGTAGCAGATACCTTCCGTCCAGCAATGTATGTAGCTTTAAGTTCATATAGTAAGCCAGAAAATAAAACGAGATCAGTAACATTAATTCGTTTGGCAATTAATCTAGGGTTTTCTGCAGGTCCAGCTTTAGGAGGTGTAATTATTACTACTTTAGGGTATCAAGGTTTATTTTGGGTGGATGGAGTAACATGTATTTTAGCAACTATTTTGTTGATCAATGTGTTAAACCCAAAGAAAACTAGAGTTTTAGATGAAGTGAAGAATGAACATCCTGTTTCTGTATATTCAGATAAATTATATTGGATATTTTTAGCCGCTATGTTATTGTTTGGAGTAGTGTTTTTACAATATTTTTCTACCATACCATTATATTACAAAGAAGCGCATCATCTTTCTGAACTTGAAATAGGTTTACTTCTAGGAGCTAACGGGTTTATCATTTTTGTATTAGAAATGCCTTTAGTAAAATGGTTAGAAGATTCTAAACGTACTAAAGTCGTTTTAATGCTTATGGGAGGTCTTTTAGTAACCTTAAGTTTTATTGTGTTGAATATGACTAATTGGATCGGTATTCTTGTTGTCGGAATGTTTTTAATGACAATAGGAGAAATGATTATGTTCCCATTTTCTAATGCATATGCGATGGAAAGATCTAAAAAAGGAAACCAAGGACAGTATATGTCTTGGTATGCTATAGCTTTTTCTTTAGCCCATGTTTTTGGACATTTTTCAGGGATGCATTTAGTAGATAAACTAGGTTTTGATAATACGTGGTATATTATCTTCGGATTATCTTTGTTAAGTGGTGTTTTTCTATTGATTTTAAAGAATAAATCTAAAACTGCCAAAGGCTAAAAAAATAGTTTTGGGAGTATAATTTTTACATAAAAACAGAGTTATAAGTGTATTAATTATAATCCCAAAACTAAAATGAAAACCTTAACCTTATATTTCTTATTAGGAATTACTTGTCTTTTCGCTCAAAATGCGGACATAGCATTTGTTAATGCAACTTATCCTTTTGGTACTATGCCGAATAATGCACAAGATGCTGATCTCAAAGATGCTTACATACAATGGAAAAATGCTTTTGTAGATACCAGTTGTGG
This sequence comes from Tenacibaculum agarivorans, assembly GCF_001936575.1. GTDB lineage: Bacteria > Bacteroidota > Bacteroidia > Flavobacteriales > Flavobacteriaceae > Polaribacter > Polaribacter agarivorans. Next base: position 64,242 of record NZ_MSMP01000007.1, on the reverse strand, counting down.
AGGTGGTAGAGCTAGAGTAAAATTTGATGATCCAAATTTTACAGTTTCAGAAGGAATTGCTTATGGAATGTTATTGTCAGCTTTTGCTTATGACAAGGAGTTATTTGATGGGTTATGGAAATATTACTTAAGTCATACAAATGCTAATGGTGTTATGAACTGGAAAATTGAAGGTTGTAACACTGTAAATGGACAAAATGGAGCTACGGATGCAGAATTAGACGCAGCATTTGCGTTAATAGTAGCAGGATACAGATTTGGTAATACAGGAGGTATAGATTACCACAAAGATGCTAAAGATTTAATAGCAATTATGAAACAACATGAAGTTGAGGCCAATACTTATGTCTTAAAACCTGGAGATGCTTGGGGAGGTTCAAATAATACAAATCCTTCATATTTTTCTCCTGGTTATTTTAGAGTATATGGAGAATTTACAAATGATGTACAGTATTGGAATAATGTTGCTCAAAAATCATATGATATTATGAGTGATAATTTATCAGTAAATAATGCTGTAGATTGCTTAGTTTCTGATTGGTGTAAAGCAGACGGTTCTTATTCCGATATAGTAGGATGGGCGTACAATTCAGGGAAGTCGTTCTATTTTGACGCAGCAAGAACACCATGGAGAATAGCAACAGATTATGTTTGGTATGGAAAAACAGAAGCTTTAGATTATCTTAAAAAATGTGGAAACTTTATAAGTACTAAAGGAGGAATACAAAATATAAAAGCAGGTTATAATCAAGATGGATCAGTAATTCATAACTATAATGATCCTGTATTTACAGGTTCTTTTGCTTCTTCGTTATTATATTCTAGTGATCAGAATACAGTGAATGGAGCATATAGTACGAATAAAAATGTTACTTCTACACAGTATTTTGCAACTACATTACGCGTAATATACATGTTTACATTATCAGGTAATTTTTTCAATCCTTTAGAAAAAGTTTTGAGTGTAGAAGATGTAAAAAAAGATGAAAAGAAAGTTGTTGTATATCCAAATCCTACAAGTGAAACTTTATATGTAACAAACTTTGAACTAGGAAGTGATATTAAAGTATATTCAATAACTGGTGAAGAAGTTTTAACAAAAACTATAGAAAATCCAACAATTGAAACTATGGATATTTCTAACCTTTCTTCAGGAACTTATATTATTAAAGACGAAAGTAATAGTAGCTTTCGTTTTATAAAGCAATAAAATAGCATTACTTTTTGTGATAAGAATATTATTTTTGAAAAGAAAACTTTTCTAAAATACATATGAATATACAAGACGCACAAAAACAAGTAGATGATTGGATTAAAAATCATGGAGTACGTTATTTTAATGAACTGACCAATATGGCTCAGTTAACAGAAGAGGTAGGTGAAGTAGCGAGAATTATTGCTCGTAGGTATGGTGAACAAAGTGAAAAAGAGAGTGACAAACAGAAAGATTTAGGTGAAGAGTTAGCAGATGTTGTTTTTGTAGTATTATGTTTAGCAAATCAAACAGGAGTTAACTTACAAGAAGCTTTTGATAAAAAATTAGATGTAAAAACAAAGCGAGATCACGATCGTCATCATAACAATGAAAAATTAAAATAATGTCATTACTAGATAAATTTAAACAAAAACTATTTTGGATTAATATGTTAAAAGTAGCATTGCCATTTTTTATTTTTTTTACACTATTCTCTCTGATGTTTGGTAATTGGGAGGCAGTTACCAATAGAGATTTTGAGGCTATACATCAAAAGCATTTTGCAAATGGAAAATGGGTAAGTTTTTGGCTAATCAAAATAGTAGCATCAGTAGGATATGGAATGTATATCACAAATAGGAAAATGCAGTAAAAAATAAAAGACAAATTAATACAAAAGCGCTTCAATTTTGAAGCGCTTTTTTTTGATAATAATAAAAAAGTCAATTTATTTATTAGAGGTGGATGTTTTTTGTGTATATATTGGGTTATTCGTTATGTTTTTGATAAAAAAGGTATATTAATGTTAAAAAATTAAACAAAAATCATTTGATTTGTTAAATTAGCAAAAACATTAATAAACCTTTCAAAATGAAATTTAAACTACTCCCTGCCATTCTTTTGGCTAGTTCGATGGTGTTTTCTCAAAACAGTAATTTTTGGTCGAAACGAAGTGGTTTTACTACGATAGCTAGTAAATCAGCCCAAGCAAAAAACTTACCAAGTAAAGAAATTTATGAATTAGATTTAGAAGCATTAAAAAGTGCTTTATCTGTAGCTCCGGAAAGAGGTGTGGCTAGAAAATCTAACGTAATCATTTCTTTTCCAAATGCAGAAGGTGTTCTAGAAAACTTCCGTGTTTTTGAAGCTTCTGTTTTACATCCAGATTTAGCCGCAAAATATCCTGGAATTAAATCTTATGCTGGTGTTAGTGTTGATAACCCTGCAGATAGAATTCGTTTTAGTCTTTCTCCAAAGGGACTACATAGTATGCGCTTAGGATTGGATAAGTCTACTGTTTTTATAGAGCCGTATTCTAATGATTTGAAAACATATTCCATATACAATAGAGCAGATAAACCGAAGCGTATTGGTGGTATGAATTGTACTACTGATCCTAGCTCAAAAAAAGTAGAACATAAACATACAGCAGCACACAGAAATGCAGATGATGGTATTTTGAGAACATATCGTATAGCAGTTTCTACAACAGGAGAATATGGTTCTTATCATGGAGGAACAGTAGCGCAAACCTTGGCAGCTATTAATACTACAATGACAAGAGTGAACGGTTTATATGAATCGGATTTTAATGTAACTATGGTAGTGGTTGCTAATACAGACAGAGTTATTTATACGAATGCTAATAGCGATCCTTATACAGGTAGTTTAAACTCTCAACTTCAAACAACATTAACAAATAGAATTGGAGAAGCAAATTATGATATAGGGCATTTATTTCATAGAGCTTCAAATAATGGAAATGCAGGTTGTATTGGATGTGTCTGTGTAAATGGTAGAAAAGGTAGTGGATTTAGTGCTACTTCCATTCCTGAAGGAGAAGTATTTGATGTGGATTATGTAGCTCATGAAATTGGCCATCAATTTGGAGGAAATCATACTTGGACACATGGTGGAAACGAAGGAACGAATGTACAGATGGAGCCAGGAAGTGGATCTACAATAATGGGGTATGCTGGAATTACAGGTTCAACAGATGTACAGCAAAATAGTGACCCTTATTTTCATGCAGCTACAATCGAACAAATTACAGATTATATTAAAACAACAAGTTGTCAAACAAATACAAACACGGGGAATAATGTTCCAGTGGCTAATGCAGGTAGTAATTATACAATACCAAGAGGTACTCCTTTTGTGCTAACAGGTTCTGCTACAGATGCGGATAGTGGAGATGTGTTATCGTATTGTTGGGAACAAATTGATGAAAATAATGCAAGTACTACCAATCCAAGTGTAAACGCAACTTCAGGAGTAGCATTCAGATCTTATCCACCATCAGCAAATACGTCTAGGTATTTTCCAAGATTAGAAACAGTAAAAACAGGTGCTACATCTTGGAGATGGGAAGCGGTGCCTAATGTAAGTAGAAACTTAAACTTTAGACTCACAGTTAGGGATAACAGAGCTGGAGGAGGAACAAATGATAGTGATGACATGAGAGTAACCGTAAATGCCTCTGCAGGGCCATTTGTAGTGACTTCACCAAATACAGGAGTAAGCTTAGCTAGTGGAAGTGTAGAAACAGTGACATGGAATGTTGCAGGGACTACAGGAAATGGAGTTAATGCAGCTACAGTAGATATCTTATTGTCTACAGATGGAGGAGATACCTATACAACTGTTTTAGCTAGTGGTGTTACAAATGACGGTTCACACAATATAACAGTGCCTAATGCAGTAGGAACACAAAATAGAATTATGGTAAAAGGAAGTAATCATATCTTTTTTGATATTTCTAATAGTAATTTTACAATTACAGGTCCTGTTTCATGTACTGCTACAGTACCAACAGGAGTTACTACTTCTGCAGTGTCTACTAATGGTGCTACGGTTTCTTGGAATACTGTAGGTGGAGCAACATATGATGTTAGGTATCGTCAAGTTGGTACGTCGTCATGGACAACTAATAATGTTACTAGTGCTTCTATTGCGTTAACTGGTTTATCAGCATCTACACAATATGAGGTACAGGTACGTAGTAAATGTAATAGTACAAATACAAATTCAGCATACAGTTCATCAGTAACTTTTACAACAGCAAGTGCGCCATCATGCCAAGCTTTACCTTACAGTGAGAGTTTCGAAGCTAATGATGGATGGACTCAAGCTGCAGGTGATGACGGAAACTGGGTAAGAGATGCAAATGGTACGCCATCAAACGGTACTGGACCAAGTTCAGCTACAGATGGTAATTTCTATATGTTTTTAGAAGCTTCAACTAATGGTAGTACAGGACAAATTGGATCTAATGCTACAGCGATTTTAGAAAGCCCTTGTTTTGATCTTACGGCGGTAACTTCTGCTACGTTCTCATTTAGTAATCATATGTTTGGAACGAGTGTAGGATCATTAGCCCTTCAAGCTTCAACTAATGGTACAAATTGGATAAATGTTTGGACAGATTCAGGAAGTAAAGGAAATCAATGGAATAATGTGTCTGTAAACTTGAATACTTACGTTGGTGGAAATGTAAGTTTACGTTTTGTAGGAACTACTGGAACAAGCTGGTCTAGTGATATAGCAATTGATAATCTTTCGTTAACAGCTGGTACTGGGAATCCAGATCCAGGATGTGATACATTAAATTTTAATGATTATACGATTAGTTCGTTCTCAAATCAAGATTCAGCAGGTAATTTCTCTATTGGTTCTGGAGGTGCTACGTTAACGTTAACGAATAACACATGGAAGTTTATTGATTTTAACTATACGGTAACTCCGAATACTGTAATTGAATTTGAATTTAGTAGTACATCTGAAGGTGAAATTCATGGAGTAGGTTTTGAAAATGATAACAATTTAACTTCTTCAAGATATTTCAAGGTATATGGAACTCAAAATTATGGAGTCACTAATTTTGATAATTATACCAGCGGAACTCAGACTTATGTAATTCCTGTTGGTGATTCTTATACAGGTACAATGGATAGATTAGTTTTTATAAATGATAATGATGGAGGTTCTGGTAATAACTCTACATTCTCTAATGTTAAAATTTATGAAACGTCTTGTTCGAGTAGTTCTAGGACAGTAATTGCATTTGGTACAAGGCAAGATGTATTGGGGGATGAAGATGAGAATATATTGTCTGCTTTAACATTGGCGCCAAACCCAGTGTTGAGAGGAACTGCTTTAAGAATTTTATCTTCTAAAGCTATAGAAAACACAAGGTTTGCTATTGTAAATTCTTTAGGACAAACGTTAAAAGAAGGAGCAATAAAAAATGGATTAATAAATACAAGAACATTAAGTCCTGGAGTTTATATCATCAAATTAAAGAATGATATTGAAAGTAGCTCACAGAGATTTATTGTGAAATAAATTGTTAACGTTTTGTTAAAATAGGTAGGTTGTCTATAGTATAGGCAGCCTATTCTTTTTTTTAATTAAACAATGTATAGTATTAAGGTGTTTTCTTTGTGTATATTGTGTTAATATGTGTTTTTAGGTTGAAAAAGTTTAATTTATTTAGTGATAAAATTGATAAAAATGATAAAGTTGTTTTTGGTTGTAAAGTTGTTGGTTTTACTGGGGTAATGTTGAGAATTATTTAATTTAACATAGAGTATTGATATATGTTAAAAAAATAAAGGGGTAAGGTTAAGACATTGTTGCTTTTTGTATATTCGGCCATTATGTAAGTAAAAATTTAAGAAAATATTTAGTTTTCTTTAAGTATTTCCTTAAGAATTAATCAAATTTTAAACCCTTTACAATGAAAAGTAATCTAAAACTTTTAATTGGTGGTTTGTCATTGGCTTTAGTTTCTACTGTAGGCTACAAAGAGTTCAAATCTTTTAACAACCAAAAGAAGATTGAAACAGATAGGCAAATTCACGAAAACTTTTTAAAAAACAATCCCTATGCAGAAACATTAACTTGGGATAAGAAAAAGAGAAAACTAAACGGACTTCCACCAAACAAATACTTCGAACAAATGTGGGAGTTAACAATTAACCCTGCAACAGGTAAATTAGAAGATCAAGGTCTTACAAAGCTTAGAGAGGAGTTAATGGCTAAAAGATTAGCTAAAAGAAATCCAGGAGATGATAATAATGCTTGGGTTGAAAGAGGACCAAATAATGTAGGAGGAAGAACAAGAGCAATAATGTTTGATCCTAATGATGCTTCAAATAGAAGAGTATTTGCTGGAGGTGTAAGTGGAGGATTATGGGTGAATAATGATATAACGAATGCCAACTCACAATGGCAGAGAGTTCAAAATGTACCAGGTAATTTATCGGTAACATCTATAACTGTAGATCCAAGAAACTCAAATACATGGTATGTTGGTACAGGTGAACAATATACAGCGGGAGATGTTGTTGGTAATGGAGTGTATAGAACTACTAATGGAGGAACTACATGGACAGCTGTTAATATTCCAGCAGCTGGAGGAGGAGATATCAATTTTAATGCGAATAATATTTTCTTATCAGGTATCCATTATGTAAATGATGTTTTAGCTTGGGATAATGGAACATCTACTGAATTATTTGTAGCTGTTGGGGCGCATGTATATGGAGACTCGTCTTCACCAACGAACTGGTTAGGTTTACAATCTGCAGGTTTATATCGTTCTACAAATGGAGGTAACACATGGAATAGAATAGAAACTGCTAATATGAGATTTGATTTTAGCGGTACAGATTACTATCATATACCTAATGATTTAGAAGTAGATGCAGATAATAGACTTTGGATGGGAACTATTGGTTCTGCTATTGGAACTGGGGGTAGAGTATATAGTTCTACTAATGGTGCTACTTGGACAGAATCTGCTGCTTCACCTTTAGTGGAGTCTAACAGAGTAGAAATAGAACCTTCTTCTACAGATCGTAATAGATTTTATGTGTTAGCTCAAGGTACTACAGATGCAACACCAGTACGTATTTTTGAAACTACAAATTCTTTTGCTACAGTAAGAACTTTAAATCTACCAAATGATGCTGATAGAGGTATACCTACAAACGATTTCACAAGAGGTCAGGCATTTTATGATTTAGTAATAGAAGCAGACCCAAATAATGATGATATTGTATATGTAGGAGGAATAGATTTATTTAGAAGTGCTAATGGAGGTACAACTTGGACTCAGTTATCACAATGGAATCTTCCAAATAATGTACATGCGGATCAACATGCTATTGCGTTTGGAAATAATTCATCTGCTAGAATGTTATTTGGAAATGATGGAGGTGTATATTATTCTAATAATTCAGGAGGTACAATAAATGCAAGAAACAGAGGGTATAATGTAACTCAATTTGTGAAAGCTGCGATTGGACCTGACGGTAGAGGTGACACTGGAGGTATCTTTACAGCTGGTGCTCAAGATAACGGTACTCAGGCATTTAGAAATGCAGCTGCTGGAATTAATGGTTCAACTGAACTTAGTGATGGAGATGGTTTCTACACATTTGTTGATAAGGATGGTCAGTTTATGATTGCAACTTTCGTAAATAATGTAATATATCGTTTTAATTTACCATGGAATGGTAGAGGAAGAAGACAAGGTGGTGCAACTACGCTTTCTAGTAGCCAAACTACGGGAGATTTTGTAAATCAAATGGATTTTGATAGTGATGCAAATCGTTTATTGTCGAATGCAAGTACAAGAGCAACGAATACTACACCAGCTACAAACGCTATTTTAAGTATTAATGTAGCGGCTAATTCAAGAGGTACAATAACAAATGATTTATTGAATGCAAAACCAACAGCGTTTAGAGCTTCACCATTTACGGCTAATAGATGGTTTGTTGGTTTAGCTAATGGAAGACTTTTAAGACTTTCTAACGTAAATAATTCAAGTGCAACCTTTTTACAAATCACAACTCCTTTTGTAGGATCTGTTTCTTCAGTAAGATTTGGAGCGACTGAGAATGATATTTTTGTAACAATGCATAACTATGGAGTAGTAAGTGTTTGGGCTACAGATGATGGTGGTGCTACTTGGGACAATAAAGAAGGCAATTTACCTAATATTCCTGTAAGAGATTTCTTACAAAATCCATTAGATAGAAGTGAAGCTATTATTGCAACTCAATTAGGAGTTTGGTCTACCTCTAACTTTGATAGTGCAGCGCCATCATGGACACAAGCTTACAACGGAATGAGTGATGTTAGTGTAACTTCTTTTGACTACTGGAATGTTAACGGTAATAATACTGAAAATAGAATTATAGCTTCTACTTACGGTAGAGGGGTGTTTACAGGAACATTTACAGCAAATACAGTTGCTGACAGACAAGCGCCAACAAGACCTGGTAGTTTATCAGCGTCAAATATTACGGCTACATCAGTAAGATTAAGCTGGAATGCTTCAACTGATAATGTTGGGGTAACTGGGTACGACATTTTACAAGGAGGGGCTGTAGTTGGAACATCTACAACAACTTCATTTAATGTTACAGGTTTATCAGCAAACACAGCTTATGCTTTTACAGTTAGAGCTAAAGATGCTGCAGGAAATGAGTCTACTGCTAGTAATGCAGTTAATGTTACTACAACAGGAACTACAATCTCTTGTTCTTCAACTGTTTCTTCTTTCCCATATAGCGAAAGTTTTGAATCTAATGACGGGTGGACTCAAGCTACAGGAGATGATGGAAATTGGGTAAGAGATGCAAATGGAACTCCTTCCTCAGGAACAGGTCCAGCTAGTGGAGCTAATGGTAGTTTTTATATGTTCTTAGAGGCATCAAACAATAGTAGTGCTGGTCAAATAGGTTCAAATGCAACAGCTATTTTACAAAGTCCTTGTTTTGATCTTTCTGGAGTATCGGCTGCAAGTTTCTCATTTAGTAATCATATGTTTGGAACTAGCGTAGGAACATTAACATTACAAGCATCTACAGATAATACAACTTGGACTAATGTATGGACAGAATCAGGAAATCAAGGGAATCAATGGAATGATGTTACTGTAGATTTAGCTGCTTATGTAGGAGATACGGTTAGTTTACGTTTTGTAGGTAGAACAGGAACAAGCTGGTCTAGTGATATTGCAATCGATAATCTTTCATTAACTTCTGGAGGTGGTTCTACAAATCCACAGCCAGGATGTGAGGCGTTAGATTTTAATGATTTTACAGTAAGTTCATTCTCTAATCAAGATAATGCAGGTAATTTCTCTGTTAGTACTAATGGAGCTTCATTAACATTAACAAATAATACGTGGAAATCTATTCCTTTAAATTATACTGTTACTTCAGAAACTGTGATTGAATTTGAATTCAGTAGTACATCAGAAGGTGAAATTCACGGTATTGGTTTCGAAAATGATAATGATTTGTCATCTGGAAATTACTTTAAGGTACATGGAACACAAAATTACGGTGTAACTAATTTTGATAACTACGCGGGTGGAACCCAAACTTATGTAATCAGAGTAGGAGATTCGTACACTGGTACTATGGATAGGTTAGTGTTTATTAATGATAATGATGGTGGTTCTGGAAATACTTCTACATTTACAAATGTGAGGATTTATGAAGGTACTTGTGGTAATACAACAAGTCTTGTAACAGCACAACAATCTAGCTCTAGAATAGATGTTATAGGAGACGAAGATGAAAATATCTTATCATCTTTAACTTTAGCACCAAATCCAGTGGTTAGAGGTAATAAGCTAAGAGTATTATCGTCTAATGTTGATGGATTATCAAATACAGGTTATGTTTTATATAATGTATTCGGACAAGAAATTAGTAAAGGGACATTAGAAAACGGGTTAATAAGTACAGAAAGGTTAACTCCAGGAATGTATATTGTTAATTTTGATAATGAGTTTACAAAAAGTTCTAAAAGTTTTATTGTTAGATAAATATAGATCTAGTAAATAAAATATTAGTATAAAAAAACTGCCTGAAAGTAATTTCAGGCAGTTTTCTTTTTGTGTAGTTGTTATTCTTAAATAAAATTCATGTTAATCTAATTGAATAAAATCAATTTGACTTTCTTTTACCTTTTGATTTAAGTCTTTAACTCTAGAATTGAAAATAGTATATAGTTTGTTTAATTCAATGTCGATATCTTTAGTGATTTCATTTTTAAAAGCTATAGCTTGATCAGTAGGTTTATAATCTCCTATACGAGAAAGAGAGTTTAGGTGACCTAATTTGTTATTTAACTTAATAGGAAAGTTTAAAGGATCTTGATTACTCTTACTTTTAGTTTGGTATAGATTGTTTTCTACAATAGTCATATCTTTTACCAATTGATCAGCAAAATCTAATAAAGATTTGTGCTTTTTTGTATCCTTAATTGATTTTTTAAGAAGTTCTACTTGTGTTCTTACCTTTTTTACATTCTTCAGGGCTTTATGTATCTCAGTCATTTTGGTATTTATACTATTGATAAAATCAAATTGAGCTTTTAAATCAATAGGAGAAGCTTCAGTATTAGGTTTTGATTTAATAGCAAAGGTTTTAGATGTTGTTTTTCCATTAACATCTAAAGTTACAGTATATTCGCCAGGTAAAGCCATAGGTCCATTTAAAGAAGCCCACCATAAAATCATACCTTTTACTTTTTCTGCTCCTTTATACATCATATCCCAATAAAATAGGTTATCTCCTTGTTTCAGTTTTTTCAGTTTTGTGTCCTTTTTATCTTTAGCTGTGTGATTACTAAATTCACGAATTAAAGTTTTTGAAACATCATAAAATTGAAGTTTTACCGTATCCTTTTCTGTGTAGTTTTTAAGATAGAAGTTAATAGGTATTCCTCCGTAATGATTTGTTCCATTTCGTTTCGATTTTTTTCCTTTTCCTCCACCCATTCTATAGCTTTCTTTAGGTTTGTAAATAAAGAAATCTTTAGATGTTAATGTACTGTTGAGTTGGTGTAAGGGAGTAAGGTCATCTATAATCCAAAGAGATCTACCTTGGGTAGCAGCTATTAAGTTGTCTTCTTTTATAGCTAGATCTGTAATTGGAACAATAGGTAGGTTTAGTTGGAATTTTTGCCAGTTCTTTCCATCATTGAAAGACACATACATACCTCTTTCTGTACCAGCATACAATAATCCTTTTCGTTTTGGATCAGCTCTTAATGCTCTGGTGAAATCTTCGTTACCGATTCCGGTAGTGATTTTTTTCCAAGACTTACCATAGTCTTCAGTTTTATAAATATAAGGTTGATAATCTCCCGTTTTGTATTTAGTTCCAACAATATAAGCACCTCCTTTAGTGTGTGGATCAATTTCAATACAATTAATCATCATCCATTCTGGCATTTTCTTAGGAGTAATATTTTGCCAATTTTTACCTCCATCTTTAGTGATATGAACTAAACCATCATCAGATCCAGTATAAATCACACCATCTTCACCTGGTACTTCAGCTGCAGCAAAAATAGTCCCGTAATATTCTACACCAGTATTATCTTTAGTAATTGGACCTCCTGAGGGGCCTAAAGTTTTAGGATCATTCCTTGTTAAATCTGGACTGATAATTTCCCAAGATTGCCCTTCATTGGTAGTGGCATGTAAATGATTAGAAGCAGCATATAATTTTTTAGGGTTGTTTGGAGAGAATAGTACAGGGAAATTCCACTGAAAACGATATTTAAAATCTTCAACACCATGTCCCATAGGATCATCAGGCCATACATTTATAGCGCGAATTGCGCCATTTTTATGATTTACTCTAGTCAATAATCCACCATAACTACCTCCGTAAGCAATATCATTATTTAATGGATCAACAGCAATATGGGCACTTTCTCCACCAGCAGTTTCTTCCCAATCTTTGTTAGTTATGAATTGTCCGTTACCTCTGTGAGAAATTCGAATTGTAGAATTGTCTTGCTGTGCTACATAAATTCGATAAGGAAAGTGATTGTCGGTTGTTACTCTATAAAATTGTGAAGTTGGCTGATTTAAATACGTTGACCAATTTTCACCAGCATCAAAAGAAATTTGAGCACCGCCATCATCACCAATGATCATACGTTGATTGTCTTCTGGAGCAATCCATAAATCATGATGATCTCCATGAGGTGCATTATATGTTTTATAGGTTTTACCACCGTCTGTAGATTTATGATATCTAACATTTAATACATACACAATATTTTCATCCTGTGTATCGGCATAAATTCTAGTGTAATACCAAGCTCGTTGTCTTAATTTTCTTTCTTTATTGATGAGTTTCCATGTTTTACCGCCATCTAAAGATTTATAAACTCCCCCTTTTTCATTTTCAATAAGTGCCCAAACAATATCAGAATTTAATGGAGAAACAGCTAAGCCAGAAATTCCCCATATTCCTTTTGGAAGTCCATCATTTTTAGAAATATTAGTCCATGTTTCACCTTCATCAGTACTTTTCCAAATACCAGAACCTTCACCACCACTCGATAAACTATATGGAGTTCTTCTTACATTCCAAGTAGAAGCGTATAAAGTTCGTGGATTACTAGGATCTATAATTAAATCAATAGCGCCAGCATCAGCATTACTGTATAATACTTTTTTCCAAGTTTTACCACCGTCTAAAGATTTGTAAACACCTCTTTCCGTTGTCGATTTATATAAGTCTCCTAAAACAGCAGCATAAACAATATCTGGGTTTTTAGGGTGTATGCGCATTCTAGGAATGTGCCTAGCATTTGGAAGTCCCATATGTTTCCAGGTTTTTCCAGCATCTTCAGATTTCCAAACTCCATCACCAGAAGATACATTACCTCGAACAGTTTTTTCACCCATTCCTACATAAATGATGTTATTATCCCATTCGCTTATGGCTATTGACCCTACTGAGCCACCGAAAAAACCATCAGAGATATTTTGCCAAGTATTACCAGCATCAATGGTTTTCCATATTCCTCCACCAGTAGTTCCCATGTAAAAAAGATTAGGTTTTTTAGAGACCCCAGTTACAGCACAACTTCGTCCGCCTCTAAACGGACCAATGTTCCTCCATTCGATTGCGTTAAAATATTCTTCAGAAAATTGGCTATTGTCGTTTTGAGCATTAACTTTGATACTCGACAGTAGGAGTAATAAAACTCCTAAGAAAAGTAGTTTTTTCATTTGGTTTAGTTGATTAAAATAGCTAAATATAAAATTTTGTATATGGACTTATTGTTAAAGATTCCTAAAAATAAAGTATTTAAAAACAGTATTGTAATCTCTGGTTCAAAAAGTGAATCAAATAGATTGTTAATTTTACAACAGTTATTCCCAGAATTAAGTATAGAGAATTTATCAAGCTCTGACGATTCTATTCATATGCAAAACGCATTAAAAAGTGATGCTGAAGTAGCAGATATCGGTCATGCAGGAACTACTATGCGATTTTTAACAGCTTTATTCGCTTCACAAGAAGGACAAGTGAAAATTTTACAAGGTTCTGAACGTATGCATAATAGACCTATAAAAATTTTAGTAGATGCGCTAAGAGATTTAGGTGCGGATATTTCCTATTTGGATAAAGAAGGATATCCACCATTAAAAATTACAGGGAAAAAATTAACTCAAGATAAAGTGTCTATTGCAGGAAATGTTAGTAGTCAATACATTTCAGCATTGTTACTAATTGCACCTAGTTTATCTAATGGATTAGAATTGACACTTACAGGTGAAATAACTTCCGTTCCTTATATAAAAATGACGTTGAGTTTATTGAATCAATTAGGTATAGAAACTTCTTTTATTAATGATAAAATTAGAGTATTTCCTAAAGATAAGATAGAGTCAAAGGAGATTGTTGTAGAAGCAGATTGGAGTTCTGCGTCATATTACTATTCAATTGTAGCTTTAAGTGAAGTAGGTACTGAAATAAAATTGTCTTCTTATAAAGAAGAAAGTTTACAAGGAGATAGTTGTTTAGCAGAAATTTATACACATTTTGGAGTAACTACTGCTTTTGAAGAACATACAATTACGTTAAGAAAAGAACGAGAAACGAGTAAAGAAAAGTTAGAATTGAACTTGGTAAAAGCACCAGATATAGCACAAACTATAGCGGTTACTTGTTTTGCTCTAGGAGTGCCTTGTGATTTAGAAGGATTACATACATTAAAAATTAAAGAAACAGATAGGTTAGAAGCTTTAAGAGAAGAGCTTTCAAAACTTGGAGGAGAAATAAAGGTGACTAATGAAGAGTTATTTTTAAAAGTAACCAATAAAATACATGAAAATGTAACTATAGAAACCTATCATGATCATAGAATGGCCATGGCTTTTGCTCCATTAGCATTAAAAGTACCTATTCAAATTGCTGATGCAAAAGTAGTAACAAAGTCTTATCAGGGTTTTTGGTCTGACTTTGAAAAAGTTGGAATAGAGCATGAAGTGTTAAAATAAAAGATGAAACGCTTGACAAGCCCTATGTTGAAATCGTATATTTGCCGCCATCAATAAATAACAAGAATGAAATTATCTCAATTTAACTTCGATTTACCTCAAGAATTATTAGCAGAATACCCTTCTGAGCATAGAGATGAAGCTCGATTAATGGTATTAAATCGTAAAGAACAAACAATAGAGCACAAGTTGTTTAAAGATTTAATCAATTATTTTGATGAAGGAGATGTGATGATGCTGAATAACACCAAGGTTTTTCCAGCACGTATGTACGGAAATAAAGAAAAAACGGGTGCGAGAATTGAAGTCTTCTTATTACGTGAGTTAAATGCAGAACACAGATTATGGGACGTATTGGTAGATCCTGCTCGTAAGATAAGAATCGGTAATAAATTGTTTTTTGGAGAAGATGAAAGTTTAGTAGCTGAAGTTATTGATAATACTACATCTAGAGGTAGAACTTTACGTTTTTTATTTGATGGTTCTTATGATGAGTTTAGAAATAAATTAATAGAATTAGGACAAACACCACTACCAAAATATATAAAGAGAGATGTTGAGCCTGAAGATGAAGAGCGTTACCAAACAATTTTTGCGAAACATGAAGGTGCAGTAGCAGCTCCAACAGCTGGGCTTCACTTTTCTAAGCATTTAATGAAACGTTTAGAAATTAAAGGAGTAGATTTTGCTGAGATGACTTTACATGTTGGTTTAGGTACATTCAATCCTGTTGAAGTAGAGGATTTATCTAAACATAAAATGGATTCTGAACAAATTATTATTCCTCAAGAGGCATGTGATATTGTAAATAATGCTTTAGAAACTAAAAGAAAAGTTTGTGCTGTAGGAACTACTGTAATGAGAACAGTAGAATCATCGGTTTCTGCTAGCCATAGATTAAATGCTTATCAAGGATGGACTAATAAATTTATTTTCCCTCCTTATGACTTTAGTATAGCAAATTGTATGGTAACTAATTTCCATACACCAAAATCTACATTGTTAATGATGATTGCGGCATTTGCAGGTCATGAGTTTGTAATGGAAGCATATCAAGAAGCAATTAAAGAGAAATATAAGTTTTACTCGTACGGAGATGCGATGTTAATCATATAACATTCTTTAAAAAATATAAAAGAAACCGAATAGCTTTATGTTATTCGGTTTTTTTATTGGTATCAGGAATAGTTGAAATTATGTACTTTAGTGGATCTGACTTTCAGTTTCTGCAACTAGAGTCGAGTGCAATTAGCCTTTGGCTGTTAGCTAATAGCCAAGAGCTAAAAGCAAAAAATGATATTAAAAATGACTTTCAGTCTATAGGGGGTTGTTTTAACAATTTAAATTTTATAAGCCATTCAAATGTTAGAAGATTATTTAAGAAGTTTTCAAGTTTTATCAGAGGATGAGATTTATAATTTTGTAAACCAAGCAGAAACAAAGGTGCTTTTTTTGCTGAAAGTGGAAAAGTAAGCACTAAGATTGGTTTTATAAAACAAGGAATATTAAGATCATTTTATTGGTCTTCTACAGCAGAAGATATAACCTATTGTTTTCGATTTTCAAATTCTTTTGCATCAGCTTACTCTTCATATCTTACAGGAAAACCTTCTCTAGAAAGCTTACAAGCCATAACAGATGTTGAAGTTTTAGTTTGGACTAAAGAACAGCTGATCGCACTTGAAAAGGAAAGCTCTAATTGGACAATGTTGTTGAAAATTTTAACAGAATATGAATATATCGAGTTAGAGCGCAGGATTTTTATGCTTCAAAAAGAGACAGCTGAAAATAAATATTTAGATTTAATAAAGAATCAACCTCTATTAGTCAAAGAAATTCCTCTAAACTATTTAGCATCCTACTTAGGAATTACACAAAGACATTTAAGTAGAATCAGAAAAACAATTTATTAGACATTTGTCCTTTGTGACCCTTTCAGTTCATTGTTATTTAGCTAAAAATAAAAACAATGAATGTATTAATTATAAATGGACATCCAGATAAAGAGAGTTTTAATAATGCTTTAGCAAATTCATACTATGAAGGCGCAAAGTTATCAACCAATTTCGTTGAAATTATAAATATTAGGGAGCTTAATTTTAATCCTAATTTACAATTTGGATATAGAAAACGAACTGTTCTTGAACCAGATTTAGAGTTTGCAATAAAGAAGATAAAAGAAGCAGATCATTTAGTATGGGTTTTACCAGTTTGGTGGAGTGGAATGCCAGCCATTTTAAAAGGTTTTATAGATAGAGTTTTTCTACCTGGTATTATGTTTGAAATAGCGGAAGGTAAGTTATTGCCAAAAAAGTTATTGAAGAACAAAACAGCTAGATTAATTATAACATCAGACTCTCCTAGATGGTATTATTATGTATACTTGAAAAGCCCAGTGATTAATGAACTCAAAAAAGGGGTATTAGCATTCTGTGGTGTGAAACCAACAAAATTGACTTATATAGCTCCTATTAAAAACTCAACACAAAACTTTCGTGAAAAGTGGTTAAAGAAAGTGTTTTCTCTTGGAAAAAAAATGATATAATTAATCGTTATATTTTCGATGTTATTTTAGAACTCAAGGGTTTGGTTGTTGAATAAAAATAATCGATTAGATCACCTTGTTCATCAACTAGATATTTTTGAAAATTCCATCGCACTTTAGAGTTTTTCTTTCCATTTAAATTTTTAGATGTCAACCATGCATATAAAGGATGTTGTTTGTTTCCTTTAACACGTATCTTTTCTGTAATTAAAAAATCTACACCAAAATTTAGACTACAAAACTCTTGGATTTGACTAGCATTCCCAGGTTCTTGATTTCCAAATTGATTACAGGGTAGTCCAATTACCGTTAATTGGTCTTTATATGTTTCACTTAACTTTTGTAATTCTGCATATTGCTTGGTGAAACCACATTGAGAAGCTACATTTACAAACAATATCTTTTTTCCTTTAAATTGAGAAAGAGAAACTGGCTTATTTGAGATATCATTAATAGCTATGTTATAAATAGATTGCTTTTCTTTTGTGTCTGAAACGCTAGAAAATAATTTAGCCTTAAGTATTGTTTTCATTTTTTTATTTGTTTTAGACATTAAGTGAATAATTTGTCTTATATAAATTTAAGAATTTATGTGCAGTATTACAATGTTTTAATTGTGAGCTTATAAGATTGTAATATAAAATTTACAGTAGACTAATATAAAGAAATCACCCATTTTGGGCGATACTAATTGTAAGGGGCAAAGCTATTTTTGCAGGAATTTATAAAAATAGTAATAAATGAAAATATTAGTTAAAAGTATAATTGTAGTATGTATTGCAGCACTATATTCATGTAATAGTGGTGATGAAGATGTGTCAATGCCTAAAGAATTACAAGAAGTTGTTATTGGATACTCATTATATGACGATGGAAGAGAAGATAGAGAGGTAGCTACTATTTGGCGTAATGGAGAACCTAGTCGATTAGTGAAGCAAGGAGAAAATTTTTTCCCTACAGGGGCAATAGCTTATGGTAACGATTTATATGTTATTGGAGCGAGAAATCAAGGAGAGAAAAGACAAGCAGTTATGTTGAAGAATGATGAACTTATAGTGTTATGGGAAGGTAGTAGAAATGCTGCTCCTAAAGGTATTTATGTTGATGATAATGATGTTCATGTAGTTGGAATTCAAATGGAAGAAGGAGGTAATCAAAGAGCGGTATACTGGAAAAATGGAGAGAAAGAAGATTTAGCAAAAGAGGGAAATTCTAATGCAGAAGGAGTGTATGTTTATAATGATAAAGTGTATGTAGTTGGAGGGCAAAATGATAATAAAGGGAGTTGGGATCCTATTTTATGGACTAACGGGGTGAGTTCATCATTAGAAAAAAATAAGCCTACATCACTTGGATCTCGTATAGCTTATGATGTTTATGTAGATGCTAATAATATTTATATAATAGGAGAAGATTTAAGAGATGCTGTGATGTGGCATAATGGAGACCGTACCTTGTTAGCAGAAGATTCGCAATCTTTTTCAATAGCTTATGATGGAACAACATTTAATGCAGTAGGTTACGAGGATTTATTTAATAGAAAAGCAGTGGTATGGAGTGCTTCAGGAACAGTATCATTAGATGAAGGAAGTACTGCAAATGATATTAAATTTTTTAAAGAAAATAGATATGTTTCTGGAGTTTTAGGTAGTGGTCCAGATAGAAAGGCAGCATATTGGAAAAATGATGAGCTTATTACGTTAAAAAAGTTAGCAGAAGATGTTAGCAGTTATTATGCTATAGCAATTAGTGTTTACGAAAGATAGGAATCTTGCTTTGCATAAGCTAAAGTAATTTCTAAATTTTTAAAATACAGTATTATCCCTGAGTATTTATTGTAATATTCAGGGATAATTTATAAAAGTACCTATTCTATTTAATGTAAGGGTAAAAGTTTGTATAGTTCTTTTACTTTCAATACCGTACTTTTGCAATAATGAAATCACAGAAAAAAGACATCAGAGCGCTTACTAAAGAACAACTTAGAAATTTCTTTGTTGAAAACGGAGATAAGGCTTTTAGAGGTAACCAAGTTTATGAGTGGTTATGGAGTAAGGCTACACATTCTTTTGATGATATGACTAACATTTCAAAAGCCACTAGAGAAATGTTAGATGCAAATTTTGTGATTAATCATATCGAAGTAGATACCATGCAACGAAGTAATGATGGTACTATTAAAAACGCAATAAAACTTCATGACGGTTTAATTGTTGAATCTGTTTTAATACCTACTGAAACAAGAACTACAGCTTGTGTATCTAGCCAAGTAGGGTGTAGTTTAGATTGTAAATTTTGTGCTACAGCACGTTTAAAACGAATGCGAAACCTGAACGCAGATGAAATTTATGATCAAGTAGTAGCTATAGACCAGCAAAGTCGATTATACCATAATCATAAGCTTACCAATATTGTATTTATGGGAATGGGAGAACCGTTAATGAATTACAATAATGTAATTAAAGCTATAGATAAAATAACTTCACCAGAAGGATTAGGAATGTCTGCAAAACGAATTACACTTTCAACTTCTGGAGTTCCAAAGATGATAAAAAAAATGGCAGATGATGAAGTGAAATTTAATCTGGCGGTTTCCTTACATTCAGCGATAGATGAAGTAAGAACATCAATAATGCCTTTTAACACTACTTTTCCTTTAACGGATTTAAAAGAAGCATTGGAGTATTGGTACGAAAAAACCAAAAGAACGATTACATATGAATATGTGGTTTGGCAAGGAATTAACGATAGAAAAGAAGATATTGATGCACTAGTCCGATTTTGTAAATATGTTCCTGCTAAAGTAAATTTAATAGAGTACAATCCGATTGATGATGGAGAGTTTCAACAAGCTTCACAAGTCGCATTAAATAATTATATATCTAATTTAGAAATGCATGATATTGTAGTAAATGTTCGTCGATCTAGAGGAAAAGATATTGATGCTGCTTGCGGACAATTGGCAAATAAATCGTAAATGAATCTTTCAAAATCCCTATTCGGTCAGACTATACAATCTCTTGGATGGTTGTTTTTTATTATTTTTCTAGGGCTTTTTCTTGATAGTAAGTGGTTTTCAGAAACCTATTTTGAGCATTCGCAATGGATAAATAATATTTTAGTTATTGGTGTTTTTGTGTATTTCTTTTACAAAGGAACAAAAAGAACTAAAGAACAGCTTATTTATGCATTTATAATAGGGTTTGTAGGTGAGCATATTTTCTGTTTTGGCTTAGGAATGTATGAGTATAGATTACAAAACATACCCCATTATGTTCCCTTTGGTCATGCTGTAATCTTTTTAGGAGTTTATTTTTTCTCTAGGAAATCAAAAGTAAAAGCCTACAGGAAAGAAATAGAACGCTTTATTACTATATGTATAATCATATATTCAGTTTTGTTTCTAATTTTTAGAAAAGACGTTTTTGGATTTGTTCTAACTATTTTGGTGTTTGTTTCCTTACGAAAATACCCTAAAGAGCGAATGTTTTATCTCGTAATGTATGCTATTGTTTCTTGTGTAGAGCTAGTAGGTACCTCTTTTGAATGCTGGGTTTGGCCTAAAACGGCTTTTGATTACTTCAATTTTTTACCAAGTGCGAACCCTCCTTCAGGAATTTGCTTGTTCTATTATGGCTTAGATAGAGGAACTATGTCTATTTACAAAAGAAGGCATAAAGAAATATGGCAAAGATTTAAGCAAATAAATAAATCATATTAAGCTTTTTGGAATAATTTTTGTGGTGTTTAAGGTGTTAAAAACCAACATACTATGAAATATTCAAAATTACTTTTATTCTTTTCAATTTTCTATTTAACCGTTTCTTTTTCGCAAGAAAAAAGTATTGATAGCCTATATGTCAAATACTTTAATAACGAACGAGAAATACCTTATCTGCATTTAAATAAAACAAGTTTTTTCGAAGGCGAAGAAGTTTGGTTTAAAGCTTATGTTTTAAACATGAATACTCAAAAGCTCCATCAAAAAACAAAGAACTTGTATTGTACTATTTATAATGAGAAAGGAGAAATAAAGGACAATAAACTCTTGCATGTAGCAGATGGAATGGCACATGGAAGTTTTAAGATTGATTCTACTTTTACAGGAGAAAATTATTTTCTACGAGCCTCAACCAACTACATGAGAAATTTTGAGGAAGATGAATCCTTTGTACAGAAAATTCAAATTATAAACAATAAAAAGGAAATAAATTCAACTCAGGCAGAGAAAAATAGTTACGATTTACAGGTGTTACCAGAAGGTGGTCATTTACTAGCCAATTCTTTAAATTCTTTAGGTATAATTATTAAAGATAAGAATGGTAAAGTACCAGAGATAAAAAAAGGTGAAATTATAGATAGTAAAGGAAGGGTAGTTGAAGAATTTACCTTTAATCAATTTGGATTAGCAAAAGCCGAACTAGTTATAGAACAAGGAAAGGAATATGAAGCAAAAGTAATTTTAGAAAATCAAGAGGAGATTACTACATTATTACCTAGAAAGGAACTGAAAGGAGTTACGTTATCTTTTGAAGATATTAGTAGTAACATGACTAGATTTACTGTAAATACCAATACCGAAACAATAAATGATTTAGTAGGTAAAAAGTATCATCTTTTAATTCACAATACCAATTCATATTTAAAAAGAGAAGTGGTGTTTACATCTGATGCAACATCATATTTTTTATACATCAACAAGAAGTTATTTAGTAAAGGAACCAATATAGTGACTTTGTTTACTGATGAACATAAGCCCATTGCTGAAAGAGTATTTTTTAACTATAATAAATCATTATTTGATACCGTGAATCTGAATATAACTGAAGTGTCTGCAGATGCTGTTACAGTAAATGTAAAATCAAAAGAAGATGTAGGGGCCTATTTTTTAAGTGCTTCAGTATTACCAGAAGAAACTAAGGCTGATAATAGTGAGCATAATATTTATTCGAAATTTCTATTAGCTCCATATATTAATGGAAATGTAAAGAATAGCGAATATTTCTTTAAAGATGTAGATAGAAAAAAGTTACAAGAGTTAGATTTAGTGCTGCTAACACAAGGATGGTCTAAGTATAATTGGTATAATATTTTTAATACCCCACCAGCAGATTTACATGAATTTGAAGCAGGAATTACGGTAAAGGGTACCTTGAATATGGATCACCTAGGCGTAAATGTATCGGATGTTTTTTTAACTACAGATTCAGGTGATGTTTATACAAGTTCGGTAGAAAACAATCAGTTTGAGTTTAAGAATTTATTTGTGAAAGACGCTTCTAAAATTCGTGTTTCTTATAACAATAATGGCGTATTGAAACAACCAAAAGGATATTTACGTTTTGTGCCAGCTATAAATAATTCTAAAAAATTACAGGTTAACAATATTAGACCAACAGGAACTACTAATATAGAAGATAATGTAACAATACCTAACATGGTTGGAAAAGATGAATTATTAGATGAAGTGATGGTAAAAGGAAAACGAAAGTTTAAAAATAATCCAATTCTATTTGGACTTAAAGATGCTTATAAAATGGATGATTATAAGTCATGGGGAGGAAGATTGCTTTTTGAATTAATAAAAACCAAGGGATATAATTTATCTGAAAATTATTATGGAGAAATAAAATTCATAAGTAGGAGAAATAATCAATTTATGCTAAATATAACACCAGATCCTATACTTTTACAAGTTCCCACAGGAAATGAGATCTTTGGAGGAGATGGTGGTTCTAATATGCCTCCAATAGTTTTTAATCAACAAGTAGGAGTGGGGGTGATGACTAGAGGAATAGCTCCAGCTTCGGCAAGAATTTTCTTGAATGGTTCAGAAATTACCTTAGACTTTTCAACGTTATCATTATTAAGGTCATCTTTATTAAAAGAGTACGATGAGATTTTTATATCTAACTCGCCAAATTCCCAAGAAATACATTTATATTCTAAAGAGGATAGATTTAAAAATAAAAAGAACTATTTAGAATATAAATTACCAGTAGCATTTAGTGTAGAAAAAGAGTATTATCAACCTAAATACATTGCTACGGAAAGTAAAACTTTTAAGGAGTATGGTGCTTTATATTGGGAATCTAATATTACTTTAAATGATGATAGTAACTATGAATATAATTTTACGTTGCCAAGATTATCTCAAGATAATATTAGTATTCATATAGAGGGTATTTCAAAGAAAGGAGAGTTAATTCATATTAAAAAAGATATTACAAACTTAAATGCAAAAGACTAACTTGTTATGAAAAAATCAAAACTAATTTCGTTTTTTTTAATCTTTTACGTTATCAATACTTTTTCACAAGGGAAAAGTATTGATAGCTTATATGTTAAATACTTTAATAACGAACGGGAAATACCTTACTTGCATCTAAACAAAACAAGTTTTTTTGAAGGTGAAGAAGTTTGGTTTAAAGCTTATGTTTTAAACATGAACAATCAAAAACTTCATAAGAAAACCAAGAATTTGTATTGTACTATGTATAATGAAAAAGGAGAAATAAAGGACAATAAACTTTTGCATGTAATTGATGGAATGGCTTATGGTAGCTTTAAAATAGACTCTACTTTTACAGGAGAGAATTATTTTTTAAGAGCATCAACCAATTACATGAAGAATTTTAAGGAAGATGAGTCTTTCGTGCAAAAAATACAGATTGTAAATAATAAAGAAAAAATAACTTCAATTCAAGCTGAAAAGAATAGTTACGATTTACAAATATTGCCAGAAGGCGGACATCTATTAGCAAATTCTTTAAATTGTTTAGGTATAATTTTAAAAGATAGAAATGGCAACGTGCCTGATACTAAAAAAGGAGAAATTGTAGATGGTAGAGGAAAGGTAGTTAAAGAGTTTACCTTTAACCAGTTTGGATTATCAAAGATTTCTTTAGTTCTAGAAAGTGATAAGGAATATGAAGCAAGAGTATATTTAGATAACGGAGAATTGATTACTAGTTTATTGCCTAAAAAAGAGTTAAAAGGAGTCTCTCTAGCATTTGAAGATATCAGTAGTAATATGACTAAGTTTACTGTAAATACTAACTTAGAAACAATAAAAGATTTAGCAGGTAAAAAATATTATTTACTTATTCATAATACAAATGCATATTTAAAAAGAGAGGTAAATTTTAAACTAGATGCAACTTCTTATACTTTCTATTTCAATAAAAAATTATTTACCAAAGGAACCAATATTGCTACTTTGTTTACAGATGATTATCAGCCTATTGGGGAAAGAGTATTTTTTAATTATAAAGAATCATTATTTAATACCGTAAATCTTAGTGTAACTGAAGTGTCTGCAGATGCTGTTACAGTGAATGTAAAATCAAAAGAAGATGTAGGAACTTATTTTTTAAGTGCTTCAGTATTACCACAAGAAACTAAGACTAATAACAGTGAGCATGATATTTACTCGAAATTCCTATTAGCTCCATATATTAATGGAAATGTAAAGAATAGTGAATACTTCTTTAAAGATGTAGATAGAAAAAAGTTACAAGAGTTAGATTTAGTGCTGCTAACACAAGGCTGGTCCAAGTATAATTGGTATAATATTTTTAATACTCCCCCTGTAGATGTACATGAGTTTGAATCAGGGATTACAGTAAAGGGAACCTTGAATATGGATCATTTAGGAGTAAACGTGTCTGATATTTTTCTAACCACAGATACAGGTAATGTATTTACAAGTTCGGTAAAGGATAACCAGTTTGAGTTTAAGAATTTGTTTGTAAAAGATACTTCTAGTATTCGTGTTTCATATAATAATAAGCGAGGTATATTAAAACAACCAAAAGCATATTTACGTTTCATCCCTTCTACAAATAGTTCTACAAGATTAAATATTGAAAAAGTAAAATCGAAAGAATTTATAAGTGTAGAAGATGAAGTGAAAATTCCTACCATGATTGGTAAGGATGAATTATTAAATGAAGTAGAGGTTAAAGGAAAACGAAAATTCACAAATAATCCAATTCTTTTTGGTCTCAGAGATTCCTATAAAATGGAAGACTATAAATCATGGGAAGGAAGAATGCTTTTTGAATTAATTAGAACTAAGGGATATAGGTTGATTGAGAATCCTTTTGGGGAAATAAAATTTGAAAGTAGACGGTATAATCAGTTAAAACTAAATGGGGCACCTCCTAAACAATTAAAAGCTCCAAAAGGTAATGAGAGTTTAGGAGGTAACGGAAAAAAAGATTCTGATATGCCTACTAAAGCTCCATCTCTAGAGGAGGAACCAGGTTTAATTACAGCCGTAATGAAACCGACACAAGCAAGAATTTTTGTAGATAGAATAGAAGTTACCCAAGACTTTGCGGCTTTAGCTTTATTGAGGTTATCGTTATTACGAGAGTACGATGAGATTTTTATATCTAACTCTCCAATTTCACAAGAGATACACTTATTTACCAAAAAAGATAAATTTATAGGTAAGAAGAACTATTTAGAATATAAATTGCCCCTAGCTTTTAGTGTAGAAAAAGAATATTATCAACCTAAATATGTAGCTACAGAAAGTAAAGCATTCAGAGAGTACGGTGCTTTACACTGGGAACCTAATATTACTCTTAACAAAGAAGAAAGAGAATACACCCTTACGTTTCCAAGATTACATCAAGAATCAATTCGAGTATCTATTCAAGGAATAACAGAGAATGGAGCATTAATTACCACTGAAAAAATATTGACAATTGATAATAAATGAAAAAACTAATTAAATTTAGTTAAAATAGCTTTTTGAAAAACAGCAATGGGATATCCAAAGACCTCTGGTATGTCTTTGGATGTTCCTCCTGTTTTTACTTTATTTTCAAGTTTCGAAAATAAGATCTCAAAATCAATTTGATTAGCATTAAAAGCTAATCGAGTACTCAAAAAATTACCTTGAACTTCAAAAAAGCTATGCAGTACTTTTTTGTTATAAGAAGCAGGTAAAATAATACCATTATTTTCATCAATATTATACATCCCTTTTTCCTTATCTACTATTTTTAATAAGTAATTTCTAGGAGATTTGTTGTAGACAAGAATATAATTAAAAACAGAGTCTTTATCTGTTTTTGTTAAATGGAATTCCATTGGAATGGTTTGGTTGCCCTTTTTAGTGGAAATTTCAAGACTCCCTTTATACTTTCCTAAAAACGCTTCAGGAAAATTAGTTGCTTTGTTCTGAGCCGTTAAAAAATAAGAAGAAACAAGAAATAAAAAAGTAACTACGTTTTTCATAAATTAAACTTTATTTTCAAATATAAGCATCTTAATTAATTTCTTTATTTTTGGCAAGAATAAGGGAGGCTTAATGAAACCTGTTGAACAAATAAAAATTCCAATAGCAAAAGAAATGGAACTCTTTGAATCTAAGTTCAAAGACTCTATGCTTTCTAAAGTTCCATTACTAAACAGAATCACATACTATATCGTAAGGCGAAAAGGAAAACAAATGCGACCAATGTTTGTTTTTTTAGTCGCAAAAATGGTTTCTAATGGCGGTTTTGATGAGCGTACTTATCGAGGTGCATCAATTGTAGAACTAATTCATACCGCATCATTAGTACATGACGATGTTGTGGATGATAGTAATATGAGAAGAGGTTTTTTCTCTATAAATGCTTTATGGAAAAATAAAATAGCCGTTTTGGTAGGTGATTTTTTATTCTCTAAAGGACTTTTACTATCTATGGAGTATGAAGATTATGATTTACTTAAAATCATTTCAACTGCAGTAAAAGAAATCAGTGAAGGAGAGTTACTACAAATTGAAAAGGCAAGAAAGTTAGATATTACGGAAGAAGTGTATTATGAAATTATTCGTCAAAAAACAGCTACGTTAATTGCTGCTTGTTGCGGTATAGGGGCTGCATCTGTGAGTGTAAGTAATGAAACCGTTAAACAAATGAAGAAATTTGGTGAATACATTGGAATTGCTTTTCAGATTAAAGACGACTTATTTGATTATACTGAAGATAAAATAGGTAAACCTACTGGAATAGATATAAAAGAGCAAAAAATGACATTGCCTCTAATTTATACATTGAACAATTGTAGTGAAAAAGATAAAAAATGGTTAATCAACTCAGTTAAAAAACATAATAAAAACAAGAAAAGAGTAAAAGAAGTTATCCAGTTTGTAAAGGATAATGGAGGTATAGAATATACAACTCAAAAAATGCACGATTATAAAAATAGGGCTTTGAAAATCTTAGATAATTATCCTGACTCAGAGTATAAAGACTCTTTGCTAATGATGATTGATTATGTAGTCGAACGAAAGATTTAAAAGCGTTTATTCGTCGATATAAAGCTGCATTTGATCAAATAATTTGTTACTAAAAAGTTAATGTTGATGAAAGTTATCTAGAACTTTTTTAAATTTGTAAATAAGAATGAAAACGCTTTTTACTAAAATATCATCTTGTTTATTAGCACTTTTAGTGCTGTTTTCTACACTATCTTTTACAATAGAAAAGCATTATTGTGGTGATCATTTAGTAGATGTGTCTTACTTTGGTAATACCAAAAAATGTACGGATGAAATAGAAGACGATGGCTGTGATACACCAGAAGTTGAACAAAAAAAGAACTGCTGCAAGGATGAGGTTCAGCATGTAGAAGGTCAAGAAAATCTTAAAAATTCTGTAGAAAAATTTGATCTTAAAAAGCAGCAATTTACAATTGCTTTTATCACTTCATATTATAATTTGTTTGTAGATTATGTTGTACAAACAAATTTCTATGAGCATTATTCTCCACCAAACTTAATACAAGATTTACAAGTGCTTCTCGAAGTTTATATCATATGATTTACCTTTTTTAGTTATCAAAATCGATTAAAAAAAGTAAAACTATATAATATAAATACTAATGAAATTTAAGGTATTATGCTGTGCATTTATTTTGATAAGTGTTCAGTTAATAGCACAGCAAACGCTAAAAGGTATGGTTATGGATGCCAATCTACCTAAAGACAATCAAGGAGTGTTTGGTGCAAATGTATATTGGTTAAATACCAAAATAGGAACTACAACAAATAACAAAGGATGGTTTGAAATCCCATATAAACCATCATATAAAAAACTAGTGGTAAGTTTTGTAGGTTATAAAACAGACACTATTGAAATTAAAGGCTTAGAAAACCTTCATCATTTTATTACGGAAGAAAGCGTTTTAGAAGAGGTAGCAGTATCAGCAACAAAACAGGCTACATCAAGATCATTTTTACAAACGCAAAATGTGTTTACGGTAAATAGTGAAGAACTATTGAAGGCAGCTTGCTGTAATTTGGCCGAAAGTTTTGAAACTAATCCGTCTATTGATGTTAATTTTTCCGATGCATTAACAGGAACACGTCAAATTCAAATGTTAGGATTGAATAGTCCATATTTAATGATTTCTCAAGAAAACATTCCTATGGTCAGAGGAGCGTCTCAAGTGTACGGACTAACATTTACACCAGGAACTTGGGTGGAAAGTATTCAAATTACTAAAGGAGCGGGAAGTGTAGTTAATGGATTTGAAAGTATTTCTGGTCAAATAAATGCTGAATTAGTAAAACCACATACCGATAATAAGTTTTTTATTAATGGTTATGGAAATTTAAATGGGAGATTAGAACTAAATACCCATTTTAATCAAAAACTAAGTGAAAAATGGCAAACTGGTCTTTATGTTCATGGAAATTTAAGAACAGAAAAGTTTGATAATAACAATGATAATTTTCTAGATACACCATTAGCTGAGCAAATTAATATAATGAATCGTTGGCAGTATGCGAATAATGAAACAGGTTGGGTAAGTTTTTTGAATTTTAGATTCCTAGATGATAAAAAACAAACAGGAGAACTTGATTTTAACCCTGATGTTAATAGAGGTTCTAATACTATCTGGGGAAGCGAAATAAAAACACAACGATTTGATTTTTCAGGAAAGCTAGGATATGTTTTTCCTGAGTTACCTTTCCAAAGTATGGGATTACAATTAGCATATAGTAGTCATGATCAAGATTCGTATTTTGGATTAAGAGATTATAATATTAAACATGAAAGTGTCTATGCTAATTATATATTTAACTCTATTATTGGAGATACGCGTCATAAGTTTAAAACAGGGATTAGCTTTACGTATGATGACTACGAAGAACTAGTAGAAACTACAAATTTTTCTAGAGATGAAAACGCTTTAGGAGTTTTCTTTGAGTATGCCTATGACAATAGTGAAGATTTTAGCTTAACTGCAGGGCTACGTTTAGATAGACATAATTTATTAGGTACTTTTGTTACTCCAAGGTTACATGTAAGATACGCGCCTTGGAGAAAAGGCGTGTTTAGAGCTTCTGTAGGAAAGGGAACCAGAAGTGCTAATGTTTTTGCTGAGAATCAACAATTATTTGCTTCTTCTAGGCAAATTAATAGAATCAATACTGGAGGAAATATTTACGGTCTAAATCCTGAAGAAGCATGGAACTATGGAGTTTCTTTCTTACAAGGGTTTAAATTATTTAATAGAAAAGGAGATGTTACTTTTGATTTTTATCAAACAAATTTTGAAAATCAAGTAGTAGTAGATTGGGAAAACCCACGGCAAATTTCTTTTTATAATCTAGACGGTAGTAGTATTGCAAATAGTTTTCAAGTAGAAATGAATTATTCGCCTTTTAATAAGTTCAATGTACGAACAGCTTATAAGTTCTTTGATGTTTCCACAGATTATATTTCTGGAAATTTGTCAAAACCAATTCAACCACAACATCGTTTTTTTATGAATGCTTCATATGAAACAATTAAAAGTGATAGAGGGGGGCTTTGGAAGTTTGATACTACATATAATTTTATAGGGAAACAAAGATTGCCCAATACTTCAACCAATCCGATTGGTCTACAATTACCAGAATATACAGAAGGCTATAGTTTATTAAATGCACAGATTACAAAAGTGTTTTCTGACAGATTTGAAGTATATGTTGGAGGAGAAAATATAACTAACGTAAGACAAGAAAATCCTATTTTAGGAAGTGAAGATCCATTTGGATCAAATTTTGATAGTACCATAGTATATGCACCAATATTTGGGAGTGCATATTATGCAGGGTTTCGATATAAATTAAACTAAAAAATATAATTAAGATGAAAAAAATACTAACAATTATTTGTCTAGTTGCTATAGCATTAACTAGCCAAGCACAAAAAAAGAAAAAAAATGCAAAGTTAACCTTAGAAGTAGATGGTGTTTGTATGATGTGTAAAAAAAGAATAGAAAAAGCCGCTTTACATACCAAGGGAGTGAAATTTGCTAATTGGGATGTAAAATCACATCAATTAATGGTAATTATTGACGAAAGAAAAACAGATAAGAAAACAATTTGTGAAAGTGTGGCAGGAGTTGGTCATGATACAAAAGAATTAAAAGCTACGGAAGCAGCTTATAATAAATTAGATCCATGTTGTAAATATAGAGATGAAGAGGTAGTGAAAAATCATCATTAGAAAGTATATTATATTTTAGGATCATTTTGAAAGTAATAAGCTTAAACAGATGGTAATCTATAATGTTATATATAACAAAACTCAGGAATTATTCCTGAGTTTTTTTTCTAATAGTTTTCTAAAAACTAAAATATGTAAAAATATAATGGTGGCTGGAGCAAAAGCAGGAATCCAACTAAATGGAAAAGCTCCAAATTCTAATACACCGTTCTCTCCATTTTGAATAGCTTGTCGGGTTACGTAAATGGCTATAACTAATACAGAAACGATATCAGCTAAGCCAATAATATTCCATATCCATACTACTGTTTTAGCCCATTTCATTTTTCTTTTAATGATATAAATAACAGGGAAAACTAGAGCAGCTGAAAGAATATCACCAATACCACCAACATTAGCAAAAAGTTTTGGTAAAGCTCCATAGTAATGTACAAAGAAGAAGAAAACTCCAACAAATCTAAATACATGTATAAATATAAGTTGCTCAAGTCTAATATTATTTAATACTATTGTAAACCAATCTTTCCTAGAAATATAAAATATATAGAAAAGAAATAGTGGAATAACGGTTATAATAATAATTCTTGGAGGAAGTGTGTTTACCGTAAATGCACCGGTTAATGATATGAGTCCAATACTAATGAGGTAAATCCAATAAAAGAATTGAATATTTTTTTTGATTTTGTTTCCATTTGATAAACCTGCCTGATCGTAAGCTTTCTTTGCTGCATTAGCAATTAAAAAAGGAGGAATAAAGAAAAAAGTAATAAGAAATAAAGCTGATAACCAAATAGGTACTGGAGTAATTGAGAAATCCATGATAATTTGTTTTTTTACAAAGTAAACTCAGTTTTTAAGAAGAAGAGTTGCTCTATGACAACTTCTACTATGGTAAGTTAATTAGAAAGCAAGCAATTTCATTTTACTAAAAAATGAGTGCCAATCATAATTTGTTTATAGTACAAGTACAACATTAATAACCTCTATGAAACAGCAATATTTTTTATTAATTTCTAATTGATGTTTTTATGACGCTATTTTTGTAACTTATTACGCTATGAACAAAAGGTATATAATTGGTATATGCATTACTATTTTAGTGTTAGGTATCAATCAAGTTTTTATACAATATTGGCTAAAGCAAAAAAAGACAGATGCAAATACAATTAACGTAGCAGGAAAACAACGTATGCTTAGTCAAAGGATTGCTAATGAGTTTTATGTAATAGCTAGAGAAGCAAAATCTAGTGTGTTTTTAGAAAGCTTATTTAATCAATGGACAAGCGCACATGATCTTTTGATATTTCGAACAGGTAACAACAGTGTTGTTTCTAAAGAAGGTAAGAATGTTAGCGATCAACTTAAAAAACTTGATCCGTATATCGAGTTTATTCGAAACCAAAAAGAATTAGTTGGAATTTCAAAAGCAGATCTTAAAGCAATTACTCAAAATCAGAATCAATTTCTTTCTGAAATGGACGCTATTGTTGAAATTTTAGAAAATAGTTCAGACAAGAAACTAAGTTTTATAGTACAAATAGAATATCTGCTTTTTTTTCTAGCATTATTAATTCTTATTCTTGAAGTTTATTTTATCTATCGTCCAATAGAGAAGAAAATGAAGGCTGCGAGTTTAGTATTAGAAGATAAGAATGAGAAGTTAAACCACGCATTTGAAAAAATTAAAACAAAAAATAAAGAACTAAACGAGATAACATACATTGCTTCTCATGATCTTCAAGAACCTCTGAGAACTGTATCGAGTATGGTTGATATATTTAGCACTAAGTATAAAGATAGTTTTGATGAGCAAGGAAGGATGATGTTAGGTTTTATAGAATCTGCTACAAGCAGAATGAGAAATCTGGTAAAAGACTTGTTAGAGTATTCAGTATTAGGACAAAATAAAAAATTGTCGGAAGTGGATTGTAATGAAATTTTAAATGATGTAAAACAAGATCTTAGTAGTATGATTTCTAAAAATAATACTATTATTAAATGGGATGTTTTACCAGTGGTTACCGCTTATAAGTCTGAGTTAAGATTACTTTTTCAAAACTTAATTTCTAATGCTATAAAGTTTCAATATCCAGAGAATCAACCTCAAATCGAAATAGAGTCAGAAAACTTAGAAGAATATTGGAAGTTTAAAGTTAGTGATAATGGTATAGGGATTAAGGAGAAATATATAGAGAAAATTTTTTCAATCTTTAAAAGAATACATAGTAAGGAAGAATATGAAGGTACTGGAATTGGGCTATCACATTGCAAAAAAATAGTAGAAATGCATGATGGTAAATTATGGGTAAACTCTACCGAAGGTAAAGGCAGTGATTTTTATTTTACTATTAAAAAAGAAATAGTTAAATTCAATTTGTAAAGAACAGCAACAAAAAATGAGCGCAAAAATTAATACCGTTTTGCTTGTTGATGACGATAAGGCTACGAATTTTATACATGAGTTAATTATTAAAGATAATAATTACTGTAATAAAATAGTAACCAAATATGATGGAGAAGAAGCAATAGAGTTCCTCGAATCTGCAGGAGATAATGATATACCAGATATTGTTTTCTTAGATATTAATATGCCTAAAGTAGATGGGTGGGAATTTTTGAAAAAGTATAAAGAACTACCAGAACATAAAAGAGCACAGATTGTAGTTGTAATGTTAACAACTTCTTTAAATGCGAATGATAAAGAGAGGGCTATTTCTAACGAATTAATATCTGAGTTTAGAAACAAACCACTCACTAAAGAAATGTTAGCGGATTTGGAAGAAAAATATTTCAAAAACGATTAACAAAATGATAAATAGTTAATAAAAGAAATTAAACAAGACAGTTGAATAGGTCTTGAGTTACTCCTCAAAAAGTTTTCATAATTTGTCTTTTAACCCTTTTTTCAATTAAAATTTAGCTAAATATATATTTAAAAAAGGAAAAGTCTCCCGTAGTTAAAGAGAGACTTTCTGATCAACATACACTGTGATCGGGGGGAAAGAAAGTTGCTTAAAATTACAACTAATTAGGTTGTAATAAAAAAGGTAAAACCCTGTATTTTAAGTAAAAAGATTTATTTATGAAGAGTGTTAAATTTTTATTTCTAACATCTTTTAAGTAGGTGTATGGTTATAAGAGAGAAAAGAAAATAAAAGTTCTAAGAATAAATCAAACAGTAGTTTTGACTATATTTTTACGTATTCTACTCAATGAAAACTTGGTAATCCCTAAATAAGAAGCGATAATTTTTAAAGGAACTTTTTGAATAATTTCTGGATGTTTTTTAAGTAAGTTTTCATAACGTTCTTGTGCAGTATATTTATGAAATGAAATCATATGCTTATGCATTTTAACATAATTTAATGTTAATAGCATTCGACCCCATTCTCTAAATTCGGGTATATTGTGAAAACAATATTGCACCTTTTCATGATTAATACTCCAAACATTACAATCAGTTAAAGCTTCATAATTTTCTTCACTAGGTTTTTGCTTGAAAAAAGATAAATAATCATTTAAAAAGTCAGGAGCAGAATAAAAACGGGTAGTAACTTCTTCTCCATTAAGATCAATAATATAACAACGAATAATCCCTTTTTCTAAAAAATAAGATTTTTTACTAGTTTTCCCT
Source organism: Tenacibaculum agarivorans (assembly GCF_001936575.1). Lineage (GTDB taxonomy): Bacteria > Bacteroidota > Bacteroidia > Flavobacteriales > Flavobacteriaceae > Polaribacter > Polaribacter agarivorans. The sequence continues at coordinate 30,024 of NZ_MSMP01000007.1, read as the reverse complement.
TCTTTTATTAGTAGATCATCTTTTTTTACAGTTTCTTTCTCAAAAAAAGTACTAATATAATCAGCTTTATCGTCTGACATTGGATTTAATTTTTTAAGAAAATTATGAAGAGACATATATGAATAATAAAAAATCACTACTAATTTAAAAGATAAAATAATGATAGTCAAAAAAAGCAACCTTATTTAGGTTGCTTTTAATTACTTACTCTCAAAACGATTAGTGTTCAAATATTTTCTTGAGTAGTTCCAAACCTCTAGCATTCATTTTTTCCATGTCTTTTTTTGCACCAAATAATCCCATAAAAAAAGCATCTACAAATCCAGATTTTAAATTAAAATCTTGTGTAACAAGTACAGAGTTATCTTGTTTTGTAAAATGATATTCAAATGTTGGGTTAGCTTTAAAAGGTTTTTCAATATCGCATACCATTTTTATGTAGCTATTTGGAGTTATTTTTTTGATTTCTTGATAACCTAAATCTTTACCTCCATTACCTTCCCAATGGTATTTAGCTCCTATATTTCCATCATTTCCAGTGATTTTAATTTTTTGACTAGGATCTGCTTCATAAAAAGGAGACCATTTAGGGAAATTCTTTAAATATACTACTTGATTAAAAACAGGTTCTAAATCTGATTGTATGGTTACTTTTTTCTGGATATGTATATGTTGTAATTTACTTGCGTTATAAAAGCCGATACTTAAAAATAGTGCTATAAGTACCAATAGAGTTGTTATAATCATTTTCTTCATTTTTTTAAATTTATTTAGTTTTCCATTGGGATAATGCTACGAACTTCTACAGACCCTCCAATTTTTAAAATAGGACTTTCTTTAGCCATTGCAGTAGCTTCTTCAATTGAGTTGGCTTTAACAATCATATTTCCGCCTATAGTTTTGTGATCGGTGATTAAAATTTCATCTTTAGTGCTTAAATCAGAAAATATCTGTTTCCCTTCAAAACCTAATTGATGTGTGCTCACTAGTTTTTCTTTTATGGCAATATTTCCTATAAAAGAACCCCATTGTTCGCTAATTTCTTTCTGTTCTTGTGCTGTTGGTTGGTATTCAAAGTTTGGTTCAAATCTAAATACCATCATAAATAACTGATCTGATTTCATGTTTTTTAGTTTAAAATTAATAACACTTCAAAACTAAAAATGAAGGCTCAGAAAAAACTTGGCATATGACAAGAAAACAACTTTAAGCGTATTTAGGGTTTAAGATTTTTTTGAAAGTAGAGATATGAAGAAATAAAATAGTAGCAGGAGCAAAGGCTGGAATAAAACAAAATGGAAATTCAGCTAAGAACTCAACACCTAAACTACCTGTATCGATACTCTTTTTTGTTAATAGTATAGCCAATGTAGAAGTTACTAGGATATCAAGCATTCCGAAAGTATTCCAAATTAAAGCAAGATTTTTAGCATAGCTCTTTTGATTTATTACTGCTTTAGCAACAAATAATGAAGATATAGCAGTAGTTATATCACCAATCCCGGCAATTAAAGCAATAGACTTTGGAAGTAAGCTATAACCATATAGAATGATAAAGGTACTGCCGATAAGTCTAAAAATATGGATTTGTATTAATTTAGATAAAGCTATTTTTTTTAATGCCTTTTTATAAAAAGTAGTATTACTAATTATGATCAGATAAAATAATAATAGAGGGAAAGTTGTGAGTTGTATAATTTTAGGAGGTAGAGAAATTGTGTCGAATAACCCATAATAACTAGCTATTGTTACTAATGCTAAGTATATAGTGTAAAATAGTATAGTTCTATTTCTTGTATTACTTTGAGAAGTATCTTTAAATAAATTAGCAATTAGTAGTATGGGAAAACAAAAAGCAATAAGAAAAAGTATACTTATAAATAAAGGTATTTGATTGGAGAACATATAAGTTAGTATTTAAAGAGTTATTTCTTTTCGGATTCTACTTAAAGACGTATCAGTTATACCTAAATAGGTGGCTATATGTTTAAGAGGAACATTCTGAATTAGTTTTGGTTTGGATTTGATGAGTTGTAAATAACGATCTTTAGCTTGATCTACAATTACGGAGACCGAATGATTTTTAAGTTCAAAATAATTGTTAACCAATCGAGTTCTTCCCACTTCTCTGAAAGCTTCAATATGAAATAAGTTCATAAAATCATTAAAATGTATTTTCCAGCATTTACCTTTTGTTAAAGCTTGTGTAGATTCTCTGCAAGGTTTTTTCAGAAAATAAGAATGCCAATCGATAACAATATCACTTTCAGAAAAAAACTTTGTAGTAATATCATTTCCTTCTAAATTAATACTATACGAGCGTAAAAAACCACTTTCTAAGAAATAATAGTAATTAGCGATCTTGCCTTTTGCAATTAAAGTATCATTTTTTTTAAAGGTGACACTTTCGAATTGATCAAGTATTAACTTAAGTTCTTCTGTAGAGAAGTTTTCGGGTTTAAAAATAGTATGTAAAAAATGGTGTTCCATAGCAAAAGAGGATTACTTTTTAAATAATCGTTTCCAAAAACTCTTCTTAGTTTTTTGTTGCACAGGTTCATGGTTTTTAACTTCATATTCTGCATTAGATGCTATAGTCCCAGATTCTAAACCTTTTTCTTTTTCAATTTCTGCAAATTGTTCCATCGCAGTTTCTTGATATAGTAAGGCTCCTTGTGGATCACAATTGAAAAGATTAGAATAACAGGCAGAACTATTTAAATCTATTGGATTAGGTTCAACTACTTCGGTAGCTTCTAAGAGTCCAAGTCCTTTGTCTTGAGCATAGTATAATGCTTTTAGAAAAATAGCAATACGTTTGTGTGAAAATAAAGTATGAATAACTTCTTGTAATTCTATATTATTTTCATAATCATCAAGTAGTTGTGTTATGTTTTCTTTAGGAATGAATTTCCCAGAACAGTAATTTTCTGTAATCCGATTGTGTATTTCATCTGTAAGTAAACCTTTAGGAAGAATTTCTTCCCAATTTTTAGTATACCTAGATAGCTCATCTCCTTCCAAAAAAGAAATAGCACTACCTCTTACATAAAAATATTTTTCAAAAAAACCTTGAACAACGGCTATGTAGTATCCATGAGTTTTATCGAAAACATCTTCAGGTGTAGTAACTAATGCAATATCTATTAGCTCTTCATATTTTTTAGCATAAAAATCTTTAATTTGATGTTTATTAGATAATTCAGTAATTAACGATTTGTCATTAAGAACATTAAAATATCGTTCAATTATTTGTTCTTTAGAAATCGGATGATAGCTAATATCCCAACCCATAATAATTTTTTTAGACTGTTGTTTCGTTTACATTGTTTGTTCGGGATTCAATATAACTCTTTATGTTATCCATTCCAATTACTTTCATCATTTACAGGATTTGGAAGTCTGCCTTCAAGTACGTCTTTTACCCATTTAGGATCAATATAATTATAAGTAGATTCTATGGTCCAAGACAAAAAATCTTCAGGTCCTCCATTTAAATAAGGAGGAGGTGAAACAGGTTTAAATACCGTAGGCATAGGTTCCTGAATAGAAATGTAATTTAGAACAAATCCTAGTTCTTGTATAACTTGCCAAGCAAGATGATGATGAATGTCAATATTCAATTTAATCCACCAATATGCGTCTGGGGTTATATCGCTAGAAAGAACATCTACACTTGGAATTTGAGTTAAAAAATCTACTAATACAGGTAATCCCTTTTCTAAAACTTTGAGATCAATGTATTCACTTGGAGGCGTTATTGATTCTAGTTTTTTAATAATGTGTGCATTTAAACTTACATTGGCATTTTTAGCTTCTTTTTCTAACGCTTTTAGGAGTTTATTAGGTAAATTGATTTCCATTGTTTGAAGATGTTTTTAGTATTCTTTAAAAGTTAAATATTGTACCATTGATCCAGATTGTATTTCGCCTTTCCAGCCACTATCATTATCTAATCTTTTTAAATGCAATTTGTTCATAGCATGTACTTTCTTTTCTTGTAAAGAATCCCAAACAAAATCATCAGCTTTAATACTATCATTTTTCACAAAAGCTTCGGTATACTTGTCAGCTTTTTTACGCTTATCTCTCCATTTGTAGATCTTTGTTTTACCATCTGTGGCGACTTTAAGAATTAAAATATGATAGATGTCTTTCCCCATAAATGAATCACTTTCAGCTCTTAGTAATTTGTTAGATAAGTCTGGTCTTCTAATAATGTCTTCTGAAGGGAAAAATAAGTTTTTCCCAAATGCAGATAAAAATGGTTTTAATGCATCATAAGTTAAAATGAGTTTCTCGTTAGTAATCTTGATAAAAACAATTTCTAATTGTTCTTCAAGTAAACGATAAGAAATATTGACATTATGTTGTAAAGATGGGACTTTACCAATATCTACTAGTTGTTTGATTTTTTTTGAAATTTCTTCATGAAGTTTTTGTTTTCCATTGTTATTAAAAAGGTCATATAAATCAAAAAAATCTCCTGTTCTTTTATCGAAATGTTCAAGATAAATCACTGACTTTCCGTTCAACTTTTGGTCGAGTTGAATACAAATTATATTATCATTTAATTTTCGTTGTTTCCAATTGATAAATTCATAATCATTAGCAACAATTTCTCTATTGAATACTTTTTCAAAAGGATTGTTTTTGTAATCATTTGGTAGATGTAATAAGTACTTCAATTGTAAAAAAGCATTTACCTTTTCTTGAATGTCTGGTTTATTTTGATATTTTAAAAAAGGGAATTTATGAGAAGTATTATTGGGTTTAATTTCAATTAATTCTTGTGAAAATACATCACCATTTGAAAAGAGTAATAGTAAAGAAAAGATAAGAAACTTTTTATAGTACATTTAATCGTATATTTTCGTAAAAATAAAAAAGCAATCTCATTTTGAGATTGCTTTTTGTATATGTGTATAGTTTAAAAAAATATTTGACAGAGTTTTTAAACTATTTGTAATCTAAAATTACATCATTCCAGGCATTCCACCACCCATTGGAGGCATTCCACCAGCAGGAGCATCTTCTTTAATGTCTACTAAAGCACATTCAGTAGTTAAGATCATACCAGCTACAGAAGCAGCATTTTCTAAAGCAACACGAGTTACTTTTTTAGGATCAATAATACCAGCTTCTAACATGTCAACATATTGCTCAGTTTTAGCATCGTAACCAAAGTTACTTTCACCTTCCAATACTTTATTGATTACAACCGATCCTTCTCCACCAGCATTTTCTACAATAGTTCTTAATGGAGACTCGATTGCTTTATTTACAATTTGAATTCCTGTAGTTTCGTCTAAGTTATCAGAAGTTAAGCTTTCTAAAACTTTTTTAGCACGAACTAAAGCTACACCACCACCAGCAACAATACCTTCTTCTACTGCAGCACGAGTTGCATGTAAAGCATCATCTACACGATCTTTCTTTTCTTTCATCTCTACTTCAGAAGCCGCACCTACGTATAATACAGCTACACCACCAGCTAACTTAGCTAAACGCTCTTGTAATTTCTCACGGTCGTAGTCAGAAGTAGTTGTTTCAATTTGTGCTTTAATTTGATTCACACGAGCTTTAATTTGCTCTTCATCACCAGCACCATTTACTACTGTAGTGTTATCTTTATCAATAGTTACTGTTTCAGCAGTTCCTAATAAATCTAAAGTTGCATTTTCTAAAGAGAAACCTCTTTCTTCAGAAATTACTGTACCTCCAGTTAATATTGCGATGTCTTCTAACATTGCTTTTCTTCTATCTCCAAATCCAGGAGCTTTAACAGCAGCGATTTTTAATCCACCTCTTAATTTGTTTACTACTAAAGTAGCTAAAGCTTGACCGTCTACATCTTCAGCAATAATTAATAAAGGACGACCTGATTGTGCAACTGGTTCTAAGATTGGTAAAATTTCTTGTAGATTAGAAATCTTCTTATCAAACAATAAGATGTATGGATTTTCTAACTCAGCAATCATTTTATCAGCATTGGTTACAAAGTAAGGAGATAAATATCCTCTATCAAATTGCATTCCTTCAACAACATCTACGTAAGTGTCAGTACCTTTAGCTTCTTCAACAGTGATTACACCCTCTTTACCAACTTTTCCGAAAGCAGTAGAAATTAAATCACCAATAACAGCATCATTATTAGCAGAAATAGAAGCTACTTGTTGAATTTTTTCTGAAGAATCACCAACTTCTTTAGATTGCTTTGCTAAATCTTCAGTTAATGCTTTTACAGCTTTATCAATTCCTCTTTTTAAATCCATTGGATTAGCCCCTGCAGCAACGTTTTTTAATCCTTCTTTTACAATTGCTTGCGCTAAAACGGTAGCAGTAGTAGTACCGTCACCAGCTAAATCGTTAGTTTTAGAAGCCACTTCTTTTACCATTTGCGCTCCCATATTTTCTAGAGCATCTTCCAACTCTACTTCTTTTGCTACAGAAACTCCATCTTTAGTAACGTGAGGAGCACCAAAAGATTTAGAAATAATTACATTACGTCCTTTAGGGCCTAAAGTAACTTTTACAGCGTTAGCTAATGCATCTACACCACGTTTTAGTCCGTCGCGAGCATCGATATCAAATTTTATGTCTTTTGCCATTTTATTTTAGAATTTGTATGATTTAATATTTTATTATTAAATCAATAGGTAAATTGTTGATTTGTTTACTTAATTAAGATTAGATGATGGCCAAAATATCAGACTCTCTCATCATTAAATAATCTTTTCCTTCAAACTTAAGTTCAGTTCCAGAATATTTTCCATATAAAACCGTATCGCCAACTTTTACAGTTAAAGGCTCATCCTTTTTACCATTTCCAACGGCAACAACAGTTCCTTTTTGTGGTTTTTCTTTTGCATTATCAGGTATAATAATTCCTGAAGCGGTAGTAGTTTCAGCTGCAGCTGGTTCTACTAGAACTCTGTCTGCTAAAGGTTTGATGTTTAATCCCATTTTATTTTTAAATAATTTTGATTAATCTTTATTTACGTCTTTTTCAATTCGTCAGAAATTATGCCATTAGAACAAAACTGACAATTTTACTGTGCTAAAAAAAAATACGTATTCTGAGAAAAAAAGAATGCCAACGTGTCATCGTTGGCATTTAATATTATATTGAAAAGTATCTATTCAATTACTGAACAGAATCTTTTGTTGCTGGATCAGCTGGTTGTTCTGGTTGAGTAGTCTCAATACCATCTAACGATTCTTTTAAATCTGGAGCGTTGTTGCTATTTCCTCTTGGAATTGCGAAATTAGCTAATAATATTAAAGCAAACATTGCTATAGCTAATGTCCAAGTAGTACGATCTAAGAAGTTATTGGTGTTTTGCACACCTCCAATATTCATACCTCCACCACCAAACGTAGATGATAAACCTCCTCCTTTAGGATTCTGTACCATTACAATTAGAATTAAAGCAATTGCAACGATTAAGATTAAAATTAATAGTATAGTGTACGTTGTCATTATTTTATGTTTTGTAAATTTCGTATTTTTTTAATCTGGTCTGCAAAGAAACTATTTTTTTCTGGATATTTCAAACTTAATATTTCATAAGCTTTTATAGCACTATCATATTTCTTTTGTTCTAAATAAATTCTAGCTAACGTTTCAGTCATTAAAGTAGGTTCTTTATCTACCTTGTTGGGCTTATTATTAGGAACTGCATTTTTGTCTATTCTTGATATTTTCGGATTGTTAGCTATAAATTTATTGATAATATCTTCTTGCAATTCTTTTTCATTTCTTTCTTTTGGAGCAGGTGTTGTTGAAGAAGATAATTGTAGCCATTGATTAAATGAATAAGATTCATTTTTAGTAAAAGTAAACGGTTTACCAATCTCTAGCTCTTGTTCAATTTTTTGTTTAGGGGTTTTAACCTCTTCACTTACAATTTCTTCAGTGTCAATGTTAGAGTTTATTTCCTTGTCAGCAGTAGCTGTACTAAAAATTTCAGAAGTAATGAAGTTAAATAAAACAGACCTATCTAATGTGTATGCTGCAGTTATTTTTAGTTCATTGTTGTGTCTAAAACTTTTTTGATCCTTAAGTGCTTTTAAGTACAAAGCTCTAGCAGATTGAAAATAAGGATAATCATCAATTATGTTTTTTAATTCTTGAGAATTAAAAGATTTTATTTTTTGAATATCAGTAAGGATTTCTATGTAATTTTCTTTTACCATTTAGCTACAGAAGCGTTAAAAATATCTTGATGGATTCTCGGTAATATAATTTCTAAAGCAGAATCCAAAACTCCACCTGCTAGTTGTTCAGAAGCTCCATAATCATGATAGAATGAAAATTGTCTTTCAAAATCATCTTCCTCTTTCAGAGTATTAGTAAAACGAACATTAACAGTTATTGTTAATCTGTTTTGTGCTGCAGTTTGTGTACCTTGGCTAGCTGTAGCACTCATAGGAGTAATTCTATAATCTGTAATTTCTCCTTCAAATTGTAAATCACCTCCAGATCTTACTAAAGTTAAGTTAGTTTGACGTGTAAATAAATCCTGTAATTCTTGAGTGAATCGTTGGCTTAACGTAGGTTCTATTAAAGGAGCTTGATTTGGGAAAAAGTTGATTTGTATAGTTTTAGCATCACCAGTATTTCCACCGGAAAAGGAATAAACTCCACAACCAGCAAGAAAAACAAAGCTAAAAACAGCTAGAAATATTGAAATTTTATGTTTCATTTTTAGATTCAAGTTATAATTTGCAATAATTACAAATCGTATTGTTTGATTTTACGGTATAATGTTCGCTCGGAAATCCCAAGCTCTTTTGCCGCCAATTTTCGTTTACCTCTATTTCTTTCTAATGATTTCTTGATCATTTCAACTTCTTTTTCTTGTAAAGATAAGTTTTCGTGTTCTTCAATAGTCTCAATAAAATCATAATTGTTCTGAGAAGAAACTTCTGGTAATTCTACTACTTCCACGCTGTGAGAAGGAGGAGGATCATTGTAAATACGTTGAATTAATCCTCTGTTTTCTTCTTTTACCTCTTGCACATTTCCACTCTGCATTAAATCTAATGTTAATTTCTTGAGATCATTAATGTCATTCCTCATATCGAATAAGATTTTGTACATAATATCTCGTTCTGTAGAAAAATCATTAGAAGATGAAGAAGAATCAACAAGCATTGGTAAATTACTTGAGTTATTAGGTAAATATTGCGTTAAAATTTCTGGAGAAATAATTCTGTTTTCTTCCATGATTGAAACTTGCTCAGCAATATTTTTTAGCTGTCTAATATTTCCAGGGAAATTATAATTTAAAAGAATTTTACTGGCATTTTCATCTAAGCGAATTACTGGTATTCTATTCTTCTGTGCAAAATCAGAAGCAAATTTTCTAAATAGTAAATGAATGTCATTTCCTCGTTCTCTTAAAGGAGGAAGAGCAATTTCTATAGTGCTTAAACGATAATATAAATCTTCTCTAAATTTCCCTTTTCTAATAGCGTCTTGCATGTTTACATTCGTAGCAGCTACAATACGAACATTAGTTTTTTGAACCTGAGAAGAACCAACCTTGATAAATTCACCATTCTCGAGGACACGTAATAAACGAACTTGAGTAGTTAAAGGTAATTCACCAACTTCATCTAAAAATATAGTCCCTCCATCAGCAACTTCAAAATATCCTTTTCGCGTTTGTGTAGCTCCAGTAAAAGCTCCTTTTTCATGTCCAAACAATTCACTGTCTATGGTTCCTTCTGGAATTGCTCCACAGTTTACTGCTATATATTTAGCATGTTTTCTATGAGATAGTTGATGAATAATTTTAGGAATACTTTCTTTTCCAACTCCACTTTCACCAATAACTAAAGCTGAAATATCGGTAGGAGCAACCCTTACAGCTTTTTCTATAGCTCTGTTTAGGTGAATGTCATTACCAATAATTCCAAATCGTTGTTTTACTGCTTGTAAGTTTTCCATGCTTTTTAGTCTAAAGTTTAAAGAGAAAAGTTCATATTAATAAATAACTTTTTGACTTTGGTGTTTCTCCTTAGGACTTTTTATTAATTGTTTTCTGAATATCCAACAGCAACACCTTTCAATGTTGTTGAAGTACAATCTTCTATTTTTACATTCACAAAATCACCTAATTTATAATGTTCTTTAGGGAATACAACTACAGTGTTTTGAGTATTACGTCCTTTCCATTCATTTTCACTTTTCTTAGACGTTCCTTCAATGAGCACCTCTTGAACTTTACCAACATGTTCTTTGGCTCTGTATAAACTGTGTTCTTGTTGAAGATTTATGATTTCTTGTAATCTTCTTTTCTTAACTTCTAATGGAATATCGTCTTCCATTTTTTTAGCAGCTAAAGTTCCAGGTCTTTCTGAATACGCAAACATAAATCCGAAACTATATTTTACCTTCTCCATTAAGTCAAGTGTATCTTGATGATCTTCTTCAGTTTCACCACAGAAACCGGCAATCATATCTTGACTTAAGTTCATTTCAGGAATAATCTTGTATATGTTTTCTACTAATTCTAAATATTCTTCCCTAGTATGCAAACGGTTCATAGCTTTAAGCATAGTATTACTCCCACTTTGGATTGGTAAATGGATGTATTTACAAATATTTTTATGCTTAGCCATTACATGAATTACATCTAAGGTCATGTCTTGTGGATTAGAAGTCGAAAAACGGAAACGCATTTTTGGAAACTCAGTAGCACACATATCTAAAAGTTGTGCAAAATTTACAGCAGTTGCCTTAGCCATTTCAGAAGCTTTGTTGAAATCTTTCTTTAGTCCGCCACCATACCATAAATAAGAATCAACATTTTGTCCTAGTAATGTAATCTCTTTAAAATTCTGATCATGCATTGATCGAATTTCTTCAATAATACTTTGCGGATCTCTACTGCGTTCTCTACCACGTGTAAAAGGTACTACACAAAAAGTACACATATTATCACAACCTCTGGTAATCGACACAAAAGCAGAAACTCCATTAGAATTTAAGCGAACAGGAGAAACATCAGCATAAGTTTCTTCTTTAGAAAGGATAACATTAACAGCATCTCTACCTGCTTCAACTTCTTCAACAAGATTTGGTAAATCTCTATAAGCATCAGGCCCTACTACTAAATCTACTATTTTCTCTTCTTCTAAAAACTTCGCTTTTAATCGTTCAGCCATACAACCTAGAACTCCTACTTTCATTTTAGGGTTTCGCTTTTTAGCGTGATTGTATTTTTGAAGTCTATTTCTAACAGTTTGTTCCGCTTTTTCTCTGATAGAGCAAGTGTTTACTAGAACTAAATCGGCTTCTTCAATATTGCCTGTGGTATTAAAACCTTGTTCAGCAAGAATTGCAGCGACAATTTCACTGTCATTCATATTCATTTGGCAACCGTAACTTTCAATGAAAAGTTTTTTTGCATTACCTTCTTTTTGCTCAGTTAATAGAGGTTTTCCCTGTTTTTTTTCGTCTATAACTTTTTCAATCTGATCCATATTCGTATCTCTTCTAAGTAGGCGGCAAATATACAACCAATTTTATGATTGTATGACAAATTGTCATCAAAAATAATCATGTAATCTAATTTAAATTAGCGTTAATTCTTGCAAAACAATTTTAAATAAAAAAAAACTATATACTTTTGCATAGTAAGAGATGCTATTAAAATGGTGTCAAAAACCAGATAAAAAAGATACATGGCGAAGAATTTAGTAATTGTAGAGTCACCTGCTAAGGCAAAAACGATAGAGAAATTTTTAGGTAAAGATTTTCAAGTAGAGTCGAGTTATGGTCATATCGCAGATTTACCATCGAAGGAATTAGGTGTTAATGTAGACGGAGATTTTAAACCCAAATATATTGTTTCTTCCGATAAGAAATCAGTAGTTAAAAAATTGAAAGATTTAGCGAAGAAGGCAGAAATGGTTTGGTTAGCATCCGATGAAGATCGTGAAGGAGAGGCGATTGCTTGGCATTTAGCAGAACAACTAAAATTAAATAAAGAGAATACAAAACGTATTGTTTTTAATTCAATTACTAAGAACGCAATTTTAAAAGCCATAGAAAATCCAAGAACTATTAATTATGACTTGGTAGATGCGCAACAAGCAAGAAGAGTTTTAGATAGAATAGTAGGTTATGAGCTTTCTCCTGTATTATGGAGAAAGGTGAAAGCTGGTTTGTCAGCGGGTAGAGTGCAATCGGTTGCTGTTCGTTTAATTGTAGAACGTGAGCGTGATATAGAAGGTTTTAAGCCTGTTGCTTCATATAGAGTAGACGCAGAATTTATTAACGCAGATGGTAAAAAGTTTAAAGCAAAACTGCCGAAAAACTTTTCAACTAAAGAAGAAGCGGAAGCATTTTTAAACTCGTGTATAGCAGCTGAGTTTGCTGTTTCAGATCTACAAACTAAGCCAGCTAAAAAATCACCAGCAGCACCATTTACAACATCAACTTTACAACAGGAAGCTTCTCGTAAATTAGGATTCCCTGTAGCTAAAACCATGTTAATGGCCCAACGTTTATATGAAGCGGGGTTAATTACCTATATGAGAACGGATAGTGTAAATCTATCATCTGAAGCTGTAAATGCAGCTGCTCAAGAAATTAAAGATTCTTACGGAGAGTCATATAGTAAACCTAGAAGTTTTTCAACAAAATCTAAAGGGGCTCAAGAAGCGCACGAAGCTATTCGTCCTACAAATATGACACAACATACGGTTAGTGTAGATTATGATCAGGATAGGTTATATAGTTTAATATGGAAAAGAACTATTGCTTCTCAAATGAGCGATGCTCAGTTAGAGAGAACCAATGTTAAAATATCTAATAATAAAAACGATAAAATATTTACCGCTAACGGAGAGGTAATTACTTTTGAAGGTTTCCTTAAAGTATATTTAGAAGGAACAGATAATGAAGAAGAAGAGCAAGCAGGAATGCTACCTAAGATGAAAGTAGGCGAAGGCTTGGATAATGAATATATCAATACTACAGAAAGGTACACAAGGCCTCCAGCTAGATATACTGAAGCATCATTAGTGAAACACTTAGAAGAATTAGGTATTGGTCGTCCTTCTACCTATGCGCCAACTATATCAACAGTACAGAGGAGAGGTTATGTTGAAAAAGGTACTGCGGAAGGAACAGAAAGATCATATGTGCAGATTGTACTAAAGAACGATCAAATTAAAGAGCAAACTTTAACAGAAAAAGTAGGAGCTGATAAAGGAAAGATGATGCCTACTGATATAGGTAATATTGTAAATGATTTCTTGGTTGCTAATTTCTCTAGTATTTTAGATTATGGGTTTACGGCTAAAGTTGAAACTGATTTCGATAATATTGCAGGAGGAAAAGAGAATTGGACATCTGTAATTAAAGAATTTTATCAAGATTTTCATCCTACAGTTAAAGATGTGGCTGAAAATGCAGAGAGAGCAAGTGGACAACGATTGTTAGGTGTAGATCCAGATTCAGGTAAGAATGTATATGTACGTTTAGGAAGATTTGGAGCTATGGTACAAATTGGAGAAGCTACAGATGAAGAAAAACCTAAATTTGCTAGTTTACAAGCAGATCAGTCTATGAGTTCGATTACTTATGAAGAGGCAATGGACTTATTTAAGCTGCCGAAAACTTTAGGAGAGTATGAAGCAAAAGAAGTAATAGTGGCAAACGGACGTTTTGGGCCATATATTAAGTTTGATGGAAAATATGTTTCTTTAGATAAGGATGAAAATCCAATGTCGGTAGATATGGACAGAGCAATTGAGTTGATTGAGGCTAAAAGAAAAGCGGATGCTCCAATTGGACATTATGAAGGAATGCCCATACAAAAAGGAGTAGGTAGATTCGGTCCTTTTATAAAATGGAATTCAATATTTATAAATGTCAATAAGAAATATGATTTCGATAACTTAACACAGTCGGATCTAGAAGAACTTATTGAAGATAAAAAGAAGAAGGAAAGAGAAAAGCTAATTCACAACTGGGAAGATGTTGGGATTAGAGTAGAAAAAGCAAGATGGGGAAGGTTCAATGTTATTAAAGGTAAAACTAAAATAGAACTTCCTAAAACAACAGAAATCGACAAATTTACTAAGGAAGAAGCGGTGAAATTAATGGATTCGAAAAAAACAACTAAAAAAACAACTAGAAGCACTTCTAGGAAAAAATAAATTTATATATTGCCCCGCATTCACTAATCCCCATAGTAATGAACACTGATTTTTTATCTCCTATAGATGAAAAAGTGTATGCCCACTCTGTGTTGCAATCACCAAATTCTTTAGGAAACAACATATTAATCCATACTACTCAAAACGGGTTTCCCGATTTGCAAGATGTTAGTGTGGCATTATTAGGGGTTAAAGAAGATAGAAGGTCAGAAGGCAATTTAGGTTGCGGACAAGATCTGTCAAAAATCAGACAAAATTTTTATAAATTATTTCCTGGAGATTGGAGCTTGAAAGTTGCAGATATTGGAAATATAGAAAAAGGGAATACTATAGAAGATACTTATTTTGCAGTTTCTGAAGTAGTATATTCTTTAGTAAAAGAAAATATTGTTGTAGTAATCATAGGAGGTGGACAAGATGTTACATATGCAAATTACAGGGCATATGATAAGCTAGAACAAACAATTAACTTATCTGTAGTTGATAGCCATTTCGATTTAGGTACTCTAGAAGAAGAATTAAATTCTCAAACCTATTTAAGTAAAATTATAATGGAAGAGCCTAATAACCTTTTCAATTATAGTAATATTGGATATCAAACTTATTTTAATTCACAAGAAGAAATTAATTTACTTCAAAATCTATATTTTGATGCATATAGATTAGGTGAGGTTAAAAACTTAAGCTTGGTAGAGCCAATATTAAGAGATGCAGATATAGTTAGTGTTGATATAGGTAGTGTCCGTCAAAGTGATGCTCCAGCAAATAAAAACGCAAATCCTAATGGATTTTATGGAGAAGAGCTTTGTGCAATTGCAAGATATGCAGGAATAAGTGACAAAGTGAGTTCTTTTGGTATCTATGAATATAACGACAGTTTTGATGATAATAACCAAACATCTAGTTTAATTGCCCAAGCAATTTGGTATTTCGTCGAAGGAGTAAATTTTAGAGCAAAAGATTATCCGTATTGTTGCAAAAAAAATTATGAGAAATTTAGTGTGATTTTAGAAGATGATGATCCAATTAATTTCTATAAAAGTGATAAAAGTGGGCGTTGGTGGATGGAGATTAATCTAATTACAGATAATAAATATCAAAGACATGCGTTAATACCATGTGCATATCAAGATTATATTAAGGCCACAGAGCAAAAAATTCCTGAAAGATGGTATAAAGCACAACAAAAACTTACATAAAAAAGTTATATTTGTGTTTCTTGATTAAGTAAAATGTTGAATAAAAAATATAGTTTAAAAAAAGTTACAAACTCTTTAATAAAAAAAATATGAAGAAAGTAGCACTATTTGCCCTAATATTAGTAGTTCTATACAGTTGTGGTTCTAACAATGATAGAGGAGAGCTTGTAGGTGTAAAATCTAAGAGAAAATGGTTTGCTGAAAAACCTTATGGAATGGTTTTTATCAAAGGTGGGTCATTTACTATGGGTAAACAAGACGAAGATCCTTTAGGTGCTATGAATGCTCCTACAAGAACAGTTACAGTACAACCTTTCTACATGGACGAAACAGAAATCACAAATAGTGAATACAAACAATTTGTGAATTGGGTGAGAGACTCTGTAGTAAGAACAAAATTAGCATACCAAGCAGAATTTGCTGCAGATGACGAAACTGCAGGAGATGGAAAAAAGCCTGAAGGAATCCAATTATATGCTTTTGCTTCTAAAGATACAGTAAACGAATCTCCATATCAAAAGTATATGAGAGAAAATTACTACGAAATAGGTGAAGGAATAGATTCGATAAAACCATTAAGTTGGGAAGAAGAATTAGTTTGGAACAGAGAAGATTATCCAGATGAAAACTATGTAGAGGTAATGGATTCATTATACATTAAAAAAGATGAAGCATTAAATGGTATTAGAAGTTTTAATACAAAACTTTTAGAATACAGATACTTCTGGTTTGATAATGAAGAAGCTGCAAGAACTGGAAAAAACAGAAAAGACTTCTTAAAAGACGAAACATTAAATATATATCCTGATACTACAGTTTGGATTAAAGATTTTAACTACTCTTATAATGATCCAATGCACCAAGAGTATTTTGCACACAAAGCATTTGAAAATTATCCAGTAGTTGGAATAAGCTGGCACCAAGCTAGAGCTTTTTGCCACTGGAGAACTAAAAACAAGAATTCATATCAATTATCAAAAAAGAGTTTAGGTTTAGTTCCTTCATTCAGATTACCTACTGAGGCAGAATGGGAGTATGCAGCTCGTGGAGGATTAGACTTCGCTAAATACCCTTGGGGAGGGCCTTCTACTACAAGTGATAGAGGATGTTTCTTAGCAAACTTTAAGCCAGTACGTGGAGATTATGCAGCAGATGGTGCTTTATATACAGTAGAAGCAATATCATATAATCCTAATGGATTTGGATTATATAATATGGCAGGTAATGTATCAGAGTGGACAAACACAGCTTATAATCAAATGTCTTACTACATGGGATCAACAATGAATCCAAACGTAGAAAATAGAATTAATCACCGTAAAATTGTACGTGGTGGTTCTTGGAAAGACGTTGCTTATTTCTTAGAAGTAGGTTCTCGTGACTGGGAATATGCAGATACAGCAAGAAGTTATATCGGTTTCAGAACAGTACAAGATTATCTAGGAACAAAAAAGCAATAACTAAAATAGTTTATAAACACAAACATATATATCCCTAATTAATTAAAAATCAAAATTATGGCACAATCAAAATCGACGAAGAAATTGTTTAATATGGCTTATGGTTTAGGAGCTGCAGTAGTAATTTTAGGAGCATTATTTAAAATTATGCACTTTAAAATTGGTCCTTTAACCGGTGGAGTAATGCTTACGTTAGGTATGGCTGTAGAAGCTGTTGTATTCGCATTATCTGCATTCGAGCCAGTAGAAGATGAGTTAGATTGGACTAAAGTTTACCCTGAATTAGCTGACGGTTCTCCTTCAGGAAGAAAGAAGGATAAAAAAGAAGCTACTCCAGAAGAAGCACAATCTTTATTATCTAAGAAGTTAGACGATATTTTAAAAGAAGCAAAGTTAGATGCACAATTAGTATCTAGATTAGGAAGCAGTATTAAAGATTTCCAAGGAGCAGTAGAGCCATTAGCTTCTGCATCTCAGTCTATCTCAGCTACTAATAATTATAATGAGCAAATGTCTAAAGCGGCTTCTCAAATGGCGTCTTTAAATAGCTTATACCAAACACAAGTAGAAAATGCTTCTAGACAATCAGAATTAAATTCTGCAATGGTTGAAAATAGCCAACGTTTACAAGAGCAAATGCAATCATTAGCAACAAATTTATCTTCATTAAATGGAGTATATGGAGGTATGCTTTCTGCAATGGCAACTAAATAATTTAATTAACTTTTTAAATAAACTAATTTAAATTATGGCAGGCGGAAAACAATCTCCAAGGCAGAAGATGATTAACCTTATGTATCTGATCTTCATTGCAATGTTAGCAATGAATATGAGTAAGGAGGTATTATCAGCTTTCGGTCTAATGAACGAAAAGTTAACAGATGCTAACACAAGAGCAACTGAGCAAAATTTAAAAGCGTACGAAAATTTAGCAAGGAAAGCACAAGAGCAAGAAAAGCAGTATGGTGCAGCTAAAGGAAAAACAGATACGTTAAAAATAGAAGCAGATGAGTTCTATACATACATCGAGGATTTAAAAACTAAAATAACTTCGGATCTAAAAGATAAGAAAGATTACGAAACTATGGATAAGTCTAAAACTTTAGACGAGTTATTTTTTGTAAGTGGTACAATTACTCCTGAAGGTAAAGAGTTTGTATCTAAAATGGATGAATTCAGAAAGTCAGCTTTAAATGTATTAGGAGAAACGGAATTGGCAGGTGTTATATCATCTCGATTCAGTACAGATCCGGTTAAGAATAAAGATGGTGCACAATTAAACTGGTTAAATTATAATTATGAAGGTTTTCCATTAATTGCATCATTGACAAAACTTACTCAAATTCAAGCAGATATTAAAACTACGGAAACTGATGCACTATCAAAATTATTACAAGGTGAATTAGAGAGTGCAGTATCTTTGAAGAATTATGAGGCAATGGTAGTATTTCAAAAGAATGCATACTATCCGGGAGAAAAATTATCTGGTAAAATTGTGTTAGGTAGAAATGATCCTAACTTAAAGGCCGAAAAAGTAGAAATAAATGGTAAAGATTGGCCAGAAGATAAAATTAAAGCAGGTCAGGTTATCATTGATGGACCAGCAGGTAGTGTTGGAGACCGTGAACTTAAAGGAACATTTTTCTTTAAAGAAAACGATTCTTTAGTAGAGATTCCTATCACAGGAGGTTATTCTGTAATTCCAAGACCAAATGAAGCTGTAATTTCTGCAGATAAAATGAATGCAGTATACCGTGGTTTACAAAATCCAATGACGATTTCGATGCCTGGTGTACCTTCTAACAAAGTATCTGCTTCAGCTGCAGGTTTAAGAAGAAAGAAAGGAGATAGTTATGTAATGACTCCTGGTAAAGGAAATGAAGTAACTATTCGTGTAACTGGTACATTACCAGATGGTAAGAAAGTAAGTTCAAATAAGAAGTTTAGAATTAAAGATATTCCACCAGCCGTAGGTATGATTAGAGGACAGTATGGTACTATTTCTATGCCTAAAAATAGTATCGGTAAAACTACTATTGGTGCAGGATTACCTGATTTCTTATTTGATTTAACATTAAAAGTATCGAGTTTTAAAGTAAAAGTACCTGGACAACCAGCAGTACCAGTAACAGGAACTCGTATGTCTTCAAGAGCTAAAAAAGCAATTGCTAAAGCTCGTAGAGGAGACGTAATAAACATTTTTGATATCAATGCAACTGTAGCCGGATCTGGTGCAAAAGTTAAAAAAGTAGTTGGAGTTGGTATTAAAGTTTCAAACTAAAAATAATTAAAATTAAATAGTATGAATTGGAAGCGTTTTAATTTGGTAATTATAGCATTAACTATAACTAGTGCAACTTTTGCACAAGCCAATCTATTAAATGCTAAAACAGTAGAGGCGATTGGTGTTAAAACTCAGGAACAAATAGACTCTGATAACGACAAACCATTACCTTATGGATACATTAGTGATAGAGATGTCCTATGGTCTAAAGTGGTATGGGAGTTCGTAGATTTAAACCAAAAAATTAACTTACCGTACTATTATCCAATTGATACTACTAGTACTTCTAACCTAAGACGTTCGTTATTTGATACCTTGTTAAAAGGAATTAAAACAGGGAGAATCAAAGAGGTGTACAACGATTCTTATTTCACTACTAGAATTAGTATGAAAGAAATTGAGGAGAAAACTGTAAACGTAAGAGAAGTTGATGGAGGTGAAGAAGAAGGTGGATATACGGATACTTACTATGTACAAGCTCAGGATATCAAAGGATACCTAATTAAAGGAATTTGGTATTTTGATAAGCGTCAAGGAGAGTTAAAATATAGAATGTTAGCATTAGCTCCAATGGGACCTGATGTTCAAGTTATGGGAGTTGATGAAGTGGAGGATGATGAAATCTACGAGTTATTCTGGGTATTCTTCCCAGATGCACGAGAGGTTCTTCATGAATCTAAGGTGTTTAATCCTAAAAATTCAGCACACCCAATTTCTTACGATAACTTGTTAAATGCAAGACGTTTTAACTCTACTATAGTGAAAGAAGAAAACTTATACGGAGACAGACAAATTAGTGACTATATCCGTGGAAATTCTTTATTCCAATTGTTAGAAGCTGATAGAATTAAAGAAGGAGTTCGTAACCGTGAAATGGATATGTGGAATTACTAATTCTATTTAAAATTATAAATAAAAGCGTTCTGAATTTTCAGAACGCTTTTTTTATGAATATATAGTACTTTTGATATATGAAAGTTGATTACATCGTTGTTGGATTAGGACTAGCAGGTTTAGCATTTGTGGAACAATTAATAGAACATAACAAAAGCTTTGTTGTGTTTGAAGATAATTCTCAAAACTCCTCTAGTGTTGCTAGTGGAACATATAATCCGGTTATTTTAAAACGATTTACTCCGGTATGGAATGGGCATGAACAACTTGAATTTGCCATGCCTTTTTATGATAAAATAGGAGAAAGCTTAGGAAAAGACTTTGATACTAAATTTACGGCTAAAAAAGTATTCAATTCTATTGGAGATCAAAACAATTGGTATGCTGCGTTAGACAAACCGAATTTGTCTAAGTATATGAAGTCAGAAATATCAAAAGGAAAGATTAAAGGTATAATTGGTGATTTTGGTTTTGGAGAATTAAAAGGTACAGGAAGAATAGATACTAAAGATTTAATCTCTGAGTATAGACAGTTTCTAATTAAGACTAATCGTTTAATATCAGAATCATTTACTTATGATGCACTAGAACTTACTGAGAGTAAACTTGCATATAAAAACATTAAAGCATCCAAAATCGTGTTTTGTGAAGGCTTTGGATTAAAAAAGAATCCGTTCTTTACTGAACTACCATTAAATGGAACCAAAGGAGAAATCATTACAATCCATGCACCAGAATTAAATATAGATTTTTTAGTAAAGTCTGCTGTTTTTGTACTTCCTTTAGGGAATGATACCTATAAAGTTGGGGCAACTTTTAATTGGACAGATAAAACATTATCACCAACAGAGGAAGGAAAACTAGAACTGATAGATAAATTAAAGAAAACAATTACAGTTCCATTTACTATCATAGATCATACAGCAGGAATACGTCCAACTGTTAAAGATAGGAGACCATTAGTTGGAATTCATCCAAAACACAATGAATTAGCTGTTTTAAACGGATTAGGAACACGAGGTGTTATGATTGCACCAACTGTAGCTCAAAACTTATTTAATCACCTAGAAAAGGGAGAGAAATTAGATCCTGAAATAGACATCAATAGATTTAATAATTGATAATCAAATTATAAAGCTTATTGGTTATTTCGTACTCACTTCTTTACTTTTAGTACCATACTTTTTATCATAATTAACAAAAAGATTGATCCAAATAATTCTAGAAAGGCGTAAAGTAAAAGGAGTAAGTAGTAAAGAAACTACGACAACAGCAATAAAACTTGTTAAAATAGTCTGTTGAAAAATAACTTTAGAAATTACAAAGACAGCTACAAATAGTGCCACCGCCAAGGCATAATTTACATACATAGCTCCAAAAAAGAAAGAGGGTTCCATCATGTATTTTAAATTACAATGCGAACAGTTCTCATGTAAAGCTGTTACTTTTTTAATATTAAAAGATGCTTTATGTTTAAAAAAATCACCTTCATGGCATCTTGGACATTTATTATTAAGAATACTGTAGAATTTAGTTTTTTTGCCAAACATATATTGTA
Source organism: Tenacibaculum agarivorans (assembly GCF_001936575.1). Lineage (GTDB taxonomy): Bacteria > Bacteroidota > Bacteroidia > Flavobacteriales > Flavobacteriaceae > Polaribacter > Polaribacter agarivorans. The sequence continues at coordinate 8,448 of NZ_MSMP01000007.1, read as the reverse complement.
GTAATTTGCAACGCCGTACGAATACAGTTTTGTAAGTTTGTACAAATTTCAGGAAAATAAATAGGACTTAATAATTAATAAGATAAAATTAACTTATTAAAGAATCATAATTCATAATATCAATGCTAAACGTTCATAATTTAACAGTCACATTTATGGGAACAGATTTGTTCTCAGGTATTACTTTTAAATTAACAAAAGGAGATAGAGTAGGACTAATAGGAAAAAATGGAGCAGGGAAATCTACCTTATTAAAAGTAATCTCTAAAGATATTGAAAGTAGCGGAGGTACATTAGCTTTTGATAAAGATATTAGTATTGGATTTTTACGTCAGGATATAGATTTTGTACAAGGAAGAACTATTTTAGAAGAAGCCTATCAAGCTTTTGAAGAAATTAAAGAGATTGAAGGGAAGTTAGAAAATATCAATCAACAATTAGCGGAAAGAACAGACTATGAAAGTGAGAGTTATAATCAATTGATTATTGACTTAAATGAATTAACGGAACGATACGAGTTACTTGGAGGATATAATTACCAAGGAGAGACTGAAAAAATACTACAAGGTTTAGGATTTCAAAGAGAAGATTTTGATAAACTTACGGACACCTTTTCAGGAGGATGGAGAATGCGTATTGAGTTAGCTAAGTTATTACTACAAAATAATGATATATTACTACTGGATGAGCCTACTAATCACTTAGATATTGAATCTATTATTTGGTTAGAGAGTTTCTTGAAAAATTATGCGGGTGCAATAGTAACAGTATCTCACGATAAGATGTTTTTAGATAATGTTACCAATAGAACTATTGAAATCTCATTAGGTCAAATTTACGATTACAAAAAGCCATATTCTAAGTATCTTGAATTAAGAGCAGACATCAAAGAAAAGCAGATGCAAGCTCAAAAAAATCAAGAAAAAGAAATCAAGCGTACTGAGCAACTTATCGAGAAATTTAGAGCTAAAGCGAGTAAAGCATCTATGGCTCAGTCGCTGATTAAAAAGTTAGATAAGGTTGAACGTATAGAGGTTGATCAGGATGAAAATGCTGTGATGAATGTACGTTTTGAGGTTTCTAAAGAGCCAGGTAAAATTGTAGTAGAAGCTGAAGATGTTAGTAAAAGTTATGGTGACAAGCACGTGTTAGCAAATGTAAACCTAATGATCGAAAGAAATGCTAAAGTTGCCTTTGTAGGTCAAAATGGACAAGGAAAGTCAACATTAGCTAAAATGATGGTGGGAGAAATTCCTTTTGAAGGGATGTTGAAGTTAGGGCATAATGTAGAAGTTGGATATTTTGCTCAAAATCAATCTGAGTACCTTCCGCCAGAAAAAACAGTATTAGAAATTGTTGAAGAAGCAGCTAATGACTCCAATAGAGTTAAAGTTAGAGATATGTTAGGTGCATTTTTATTTGGAGGAGAAGCTGTAGATAAAAAAGCAAAAGTACTTTCTGGAGGAGAACGAAATAGACTAGCTTTATGTAGGCTGTTAATGACTCCTTTTAATGTATTGATAATGGATGAGCCTACAAACCATTTAGATATTGCTTCAAAAAATGTACTGAAAAAAGCATTAAAACACTTCAAAGGAACACTAATTTTAGTATCACACGATCGTGATTTTCTTCAAGGTTTAGCAACAAATGTCTATGGATTTAAAGACAAAGTGATTAAAAAATATCTTGGAGGAATAGATTATTTCTTAGAACAACACAAAATAGATAGTTTACGTGAGGCAGAAAAGAAAACAGTTGTAAAAGAAACTAAAGATACTTCTAAAAAAGAGGCTTATAAATTATCTAAAGAAGAAGAGAAGCAATTACGAAAATTACGAAATAGATCTTCCAAAATTGAAAGATCGATTGCTGATTTAGAGCAAGAAATTGAAAAAATTGATCTTGAATTAGCACAGAATTATGATGAAGTATCTTCTAGACCTAATTTTTTTGAAGAATATAAAGCCAAGAAAAATAAACTAGACGATTTAATGATAGAATGGGAAGAAGTAGAAGAAAACATAGATAAACTAACCTAAATATAAAGCAACGATGAGAAAAAGTATTTTATTAGTATTAATAATAGTATTATTAACAGCTTGTAGTGGAAATTCAAATAACCCTGAAGAGGCAGGGAAATTAAATATTATAACAGGAATCAACTTAGTTGATGTTACTGGGACTACTAATGGAGTGTATGGAAATCCAAATGTGTTAAGGAACGATTCAGGAACAAATGCTAAGAACAGAAAAGATGACGAACCAATTTCTGTTTCTGATATTATTTCTTCGGTATTTACAGTGTACCCAACAATAGTAGAGGATGTATTTAGTATAGGTACGTCAAAAAAAGTAAAAAAACTATGGATAGTTAAAGGAGTGCCCACTAGAGATTTTCAAAATATAGATTTTGAATCGACATTATCTAACGGAATGTACACCAGCAAAGAAATAGGTGATAGCGCTGTAGAAGATATTGATTTACAAACTTCTGGTACTCCTATAATAAATGTGTCTGGTTATGCTAAAGGATTCTATAGAGTTTTTATAGAGACAGAAGAAGGCGAAATTTATTGGGAAAATATAAGTATAGGGTATTCAGAAAGAGAAGCTAACTTTTGGTAGTGACAAACAAAGCTTATGTTTAGTAAGAACATAAAAAGTGAAAATCAGCAAGTAAATTTATCTTTTTTAAAAGAGTATGAAATAGAACTTTGGATTAAAAGAGAAGACCTAATTCATACATATGTTTCTGGTAATAAATTCAGAAAACTAAAGTATAATATTTTAGAAGCAAAGCATCAACAAAAGGATACATTGTTAACTTTTGGAGGTGCTTTTTCAAATCATATAGTAGCTACGGCTGTTGCAGGTAATCTTAATGGCTTAAAAACTATAGGTATAATAAGAGGAGAAGAATTAGGGATTAATTTTTCAAAAGTTATTGCTGAAAATAGTACCTTAAGAGTAGCTCATAATAATGGAATGAAATTTGAGTTTATTCAAAGAGACGTATACAGAAAAAAGAGTACGCCCAGTTTTATAAAAAGTATCAAAGAGAAGCTAGGAGAGTTTTATTTAATTCCTGAAGGAGGGACGAACAAACTGGCTATTAAGGGATGTGAAGAAGTATTGACAAATGAAGATGAAAAATTCAATTATATTTGTTCGGCTATTGGAACCGGAGGTACCATAGCCGGTTTGATAAACTCAACAAAAAGTCATCAACAAGTAATAGGTTTTCCAGCCTTAAAAGGTGATTTTTTGTATGATGAGATTAAACAATTGGTAACCAAAACGAATTGGAGCTTAGAGACTGAGTATCATTTTGGAGGTTATGGAAAGTTTACCAAAGAATTAATAGAGTTTATCAATCAATTTAAATCGGATACTGGTATATTGCTTGATCCGATTTATACAGGAAAAATGATATACGGAATTGTAGATAAGATTAAGAAAAAGCAATTTGAAAAAGGAAGTAAAATTTTAGCCATTCATACAGGTGGAATTCAAGGAATAGATGGATTCAATCGAAGGTTAGCAAAAAAGAATATGGATTTAATTCAGGTGTAAATGAAGTTGAAATTTTTAGTATTAAGTATACTTTTAATAATATCAAGTTGTGGATCTAAAAAACAGGTGGTAACTACAACCCCTCAAAAACCTATAGTGGTTGATGAGCCTGTTATAAAAGAAGAATCTAAAATTCCTACTGTAGAACACACTAAAAAAAAGAAAGTAACTTCAAAAAGTATTGTAAAAACTACAAATGAATACATAGAAAAGTTTGCTCCAATAGCAGTACGAGAAATGCATAAATATAAAATTCCTGCTAGTATTACCTTAGCTCAAGGGATTTTAGAATCAGGAAGCGGAAGAAGTAATTTAGCTATTAGATCTAATAATCACTTTGGAATAAAATGCCACAGAGGTTGGAAGGGAAAAAGCGTTACTCATGATGATGATAAAATTGCGGAATGCTTTCGAAAATATAAACACCCTGAAAGATCATATGAAGATCATTCTAAATTTTTAACGGGAAGAAAAAGATATGCAAGACTTTTTAAATTAAGAACCACAGATTATAAAGGATGGGCATATGGATTGAAACGGGCAGGATATGCAACCGATAAAAAATATCCTCAAAAATTAATTGCATTAATTCATAAGTACAATTTAGATCAATACGACAGAGAAAAAAATAGACCTCCAACGCCTCCGTCTACTCCTGTAGTTGTACAAAAAAAAGATACAACTCAAACTACAGTAACAAATACAGATACTAATACTACAAGTACCCGATTTTTCTATAAAGTAATTAAAGGTGATACTTTATATTCTATTGCAAGAAAATTTAAAATTTCTGTTCAGCAATTGAAAATGATTAATGGATTAAAAAATAATACAATTAGTATCGGACAAGAGTTGCTTTTAAGAAAATAGAAAAAGAGTAACAAATGTTACTCTTTACTAAACGACTCTTCCTTTTTTCAATTATTGGATTTCAAACTTTACGTAGATGCTAGATGAAACCTCTATATTTTTAAATTGTATAGTATTTTTAGTATAATTTTTAGTTTGGTTGGAAACTAATTTACGTCTATTATATGCTACATTAGCCATTGAGAAATCTATAGTGTTTTTAGAACTCACATCGTTAACAATTAAAGGTTTCCCAGATTTTTGTCCTATGGCATTTAATAAATAATCCGCTTTTTCTTTTGCAGCTTTTATAGCTAAAATTCGTACTTCTCTTTTAATACGTTGAATTTTTGAATTGGTTGCTTTAGTAATGGTAGCTCCTTTTATGTTTAGGTTCTCAAAAATTTCAAAAATATCTTTCAAATGATTCGTGTTTTGAATTTTCAATTCATAATTCGCTTTAGCTAAAATTTCTTTATTCCACCATCCTGTTTTTACCAATGTAGAGTTTAAATCTGATATTTTAAGATGTTCTTCAGGAATACCACAAGTTTTCAATTCTTGTTTTAGTTTGTTCTCAATATGTTGAATTGTAATTTTCTTTCCTTTTTCAATACGCTCCTCTAAAGGAACATCTAAATAAATTTCATCTGGAACAACTTCTCTAAAGGCAGTACCAGTAACTTCTATATACGGTTTTTCTTCTGCAGTTTTTTGTCCAAAGGAAATAGTGGTCGTGAGTAATAAAAATATAGTAGTAATTATTTTCATATAGATTTCTCTTTTTGTCAAAGCTAGTAGCAACTTTTTTAACAAAAAAAGAACTATGAGTAACAAAAGGGTTTGGATTAGTAAAAAGCTTCTTTAGTTGAGTAAACCTATGCTTTTTCATGTGTTTTTCACTTCAATTTGAATCTCCCTATTTTTTTTATTGATTTTTTGGTGATAAGTTTACATACTGTTTATTAAGAAACATGAAAGTGAGTTTACGATTTTACATAACATTTTTATTATCAATCCTATCAGGAGCTATTGTGAGTGCACAAAATTTTGTGCTAGATAATGGAGGAGGATTTGAATTAAAAGTGAAGATTGTACATAAAGATACTGGAGAGTATGTAAAAGATGCAAATATTAGCGTAAATGCATTCAGTACAAGTAGGTGTGATATTCATGGGGTGTATCGGGTGAAAGCTAGAGTTAATGATGAATTAAGAGTTAGTCACCCCGATTTTGAAACCGTAATTCATACCATAACTTCTGATGAAGATATTAAAATAGTAATTGAAGATATCGATAAAATAAGTAGGAGTAGTTTCATGTCCAAATCTAAAGTTAGAAGAAGAACATCCAATTATACACAACTTATTGATTCAGCAAATTTTTACAAAGAAAAAGATTTAGATAAAAGTTTAACTTTCATTGAAGAAGCATTAAAAGCCAATGAATCTAGGAGTAGAAATGCAAATACCTATAAAATTTTAGGAGATATTTATTTCTTTTGGAAGCAGTATGATATTGCTATCAGTAACTATAAGATCTCATTACAGATCAATGAAAAAACGGAAACATTACTACAACTCGCTAAAACACAATATTTAGCAAAGAAATATGATGATAGTAAAAAAACATATACTAAGCTTAAAGATAAAAGCTTAAGTATCTATAATCAAGTTCAGATTCTACAAGGTTTAGGAGATGTGTCAATTAAGCAAAAAGAGTATAAAGAAGGTAAATCATATTATGAAAAAGCACTAAAGATTGCGAATGAAAAGTTTATTAACGATGTTGTACCTGACCTTAATGCAAAACTGGCGAATGTTTATGCAAAAGAAGGGAATATAAATAAAGCTAATACAGCTGTTTTAAATACATTAAAGCAAGCTTCAGAATTAGCAGAAGAACCTTCATTACAAGTACAACAAGAGGTAGCGGATTTTTATAATGAAACCAAACAATACGACAATGAGATAAAGCTAAGAAAAGAAATCTTAAAAAATGTTGATAAAAATGATCTAAATACTGTAGTTAAGAAATATGAAAATAAGTCAACAGAGGAGAAAGATTCATTAACCTCTCAAAGATTGAACTATAAAATAGGAAATGCTTATATCCAAAAAGAAAATTATCCTGAAGCTATTGAATATTTAGAGAAAAGTATTGTAGAAGCAGATAAGAAAGAAGATTTTGAAGTACAAAAACATGCGACAAGAAAACTATCCGAAGTTTATGCTACTGTGGGTGATTATATCAATGCATTAAAAACCTATAGAGATTTTGTTGATATTGTAGATACTTTATACATTAAAAAAGAACAAGAGATCTATCAAATAAAAAGACTCACTAAAAAAATAGCTGATAATCAAAGTAGAATAGCAATTTTAGAGCGCGATAAAGAACTTTCGGATAGCAAAATTAGTTTAGCTATTAAAGATAAAGAGTTGACTTTAGAGAAAAGTAAAACGCAGCTTGTGGTTATTTACTCTTTAATTGGAGGATTACTTTTAATGAGTTTGTTAGCATTTTACAAACATAGATCGACTCAAAAACAACAGCTAGCCAATAATCTATTAGCCTTAAAATCGATGCGTTCACAAATGAATCCACATTTCATTTTTAATGCGTTAAATTCAGTAAATAGTTTTATTGCAGTAAATGATGAAAGAAATGCCAATAGATATCTATCTGAATTTTCTGTATTGATGCGTTCTGTACTTGAAAATTCTGATGAAGATTTTATTCCTTTTACCAAGGAAATTGAATTGTTAGAATTGTATGTGAAGTTGGAACATAACCGATTTAAAGATAAATTTGATTACACTATTACTGTAGATAAGTCTATAGATATAGAACAGTTTCAAATTCCACCAATGCTCTTACAACCTTATATAGAAAATGCTATTTGGCATGGTTTACGATATAAAAAAGAAAAAGGAAAACTGACTATCGCTATTGATAAAAAGAGTGAAGAGACTATTGCAATTACAATTACAGATGATGGAATCGGTAGAAAGAGATCGCTTGAGATGAAAACAAAAAATCAACTCAAACAAAAATCGAAGGGTATGAGTACTATAAAAAATAGAATTGCCATATTAAATGATATGTACCAAGACAAAATAGAAGTAAAAATCACAGATGCTTTTGAAGATGGAAGTGGAACAAGAGTAGAAGTAATCCTAAAAAAATAAGTTATGAAGCTAAAAACAATAATAGTTGAAGACGAACAAATAAGTAGAGAAATACTCAGAAACTATATTGGGAAGTATTGTCCTAATATAGAAATTTTAGGAGAAGCAAGTAATATCCAAGAAGCTTACGAGTTAATTCAAACCCATGAATTGGATTTAGTTTTCTTAGATGTTGAAATGCCATTTGGAAACGCTTTTGATTTATTGGAAAAAGTAGAAAACAAAACTTTCGAAACCATATTTGTAACGGCTTATGATCATTATGCTATTGAAGCATTAAATAATCAAGCAACGTATTATTTATTAAAACCAATATCAATTGATGAATTGATAAAATCAGTAAATCTGGTTATTGAAATTAAAGAGAAAGAAAGTCAATTACAAAATAAAATTTTGACACCTCAAGTCAATTCAATCCAAGGTAAAATTACTATTCCTACTCAAGAAGGATTTGAAGTTATAGATGTAGACAATATCATTTTTTGCAAGGCAGATGATAATTACACGGAAATCCATTTCAAAGAAACTAAAAAAGTGGTAAGCAAAACACTAAAACATTTTGAAGAAGTATTAAATGAGTATCCTTTTGCTAGAATTCATAAATCGTATTTAGTGAATATCAATGCAATCACTAAGTACAAAAAAGGAAAAGGAGGAAGTGTAGAATTAACAAATGGGAAAGAAATTTTAGTATCAGCTTCTAAAAAAGGAAATTTATTAGCTTATTTTAAGTAAAGTCAGAAGTCTGGAGCCTGAAGCTGGAAGTTTTTTCCAATGATCAATAAACAATTATCGATTATCAATGCTTGCTTTGAGTTAATAAGAAAAGGAT
>NZ_MSMP01000069.1 GCF_001936575.1 Tenacibaculum agarivorans | reverse complement strand
TAACTGGACCACAGGCTGTAAAAAACTGACCTGTAAATAAATCGGTAGCTTCAAAAGTTACATTAGGTGATTCATTGGTATCTATATACTTGAACTTGATACTGTATAAATGTGATGGTGTACTAGTAACATTACTAGTGATACCAAAAGCAGTGAAAGCAAACTCACTTGAGCTTTGTTGAAAAGCGGTAGAAACTCTAGAAGTCGTATTGTCATTAACAACAAAATCTTTGTATCCTACAGGATCAAAAATACCTGAACCAAAAGCGGTATCTAAGATACATCCGTCTGGAGTTTCCATGGTAAAATTACCACTAGCATCTACATTTTCTCCGAAGGCTGCCGTATTATAATTGAAATAAATCTGTCCTGAACCTAAAATGAAATCTGTATCTGATGCAATATAGATATCAGCTTCATAATAATCATCTGTACCATCGTTCGTATTTCTTGCATTTACAAAAGAAAAACTGATATTTTGTGAAAATAGCTGAGTTGTAAAAGCAGCTAAAAATATGAATAGTAATTTTTTCATCATTAATGTATTATTTTAAACTTACACTCTTTGGATGTTAATTATCCTCATTGACATTCCATTGAATGATTTCTCTATTTTAACTTTCGATAACCAGAAAAAAGTTCCATGGTATATAATAGGCAGATAGGCAAATTTTTTGATCTCCTCTCTAACTCTAAATTTTTTATTTTTAATTAATTTCATAATCGTTTGGGGTTAAAATTGTTCTCCTTTACCAATATTGGTGTTTAGTATGTTTGTGATGTCTGTATTTTGAATTTGACCATTCAAATCAAGGTCTTCTTTATGATATCCAGAATTGCCTAAAACTTGGATGATATTGTTGATGTCAATGTTTTGAATTTGTCCATTTTTATCATTATCGCCAGCAATAATTCCATAAGTAGTTATTCCGCTTCCTGAATCATTATATACCAGGCTTAATGCAGCTGTTCCTCCTAGCACATTTGAAGAATTGGTAAAATCAATATGTGATGTGGTAGCTGATAGAGCCAAAGCAGTATTTGTTTGTATGGCTAAATGATTACGATGAGAAACAGTGATAAAATACGATCCACTAGATTCTGATAGCGATAAATTAGTAGAATTGTTTTCTGGATCTACTAAGGCTCCATTACGTTGTACTAAAAATGATTTAGTACTTATGATGTTTGAAGTGTCAGTTCCATCTCTTAACTGAATTTCAATCCAATCTACAATGGCATTTTCACCTGTCGTATTGAATATTGCAGGATCACATATTAGGTTATCCGAATAAGGTGAAGTATTAGGTAAGATACCAGTAGATCTTAAATCGTCGGTCATTAAATGCTCTTCTCCAGAAGTAACATTTTTCATCGCGCCTTCCAAGTATAGTTTTGCTGTAAATTGAATAGAGCAAGCGTCTTTTACTTGATCGAAATTTGAATAGTTTCCTGAGTTCGCATAGAAAGACCAAAAGCTTGGTAAACTTCCATAAGAAGCAAAATTTGCTAATCCGCATATATTTGAAGTATTAGGAATATATAGTGACCAATAATTCCCGTTCACAGTCCTTAAAGAAGTTAAGTTTATGGATTGTAAATTTTCTTCAGCCAAGTAATGATCTATACTATTATTATCTGCATTTAAAGACACTAAATTTTGAAGACCATCTATATTTAATAATCCATTACCAGAAATATTCATTTGACCAATATTGGTTAATGCTTCGAATCCGTCTAGAGAAATCAGCGAAGTATTGTCTAGAACTAATACATAATCAAGACTTGTAATACTAGGAAAGCCAGACATATTAACTATACCTGTATTGCGAATCGTTAACCTGTCAAAAGATGTAAGGTTCTGTATTCCATTTAGTGAGTCAAAGTTTGTACAATTTTGAATGGTTAGTGAGCTTAACGTTGTAAAAGAACTCAAACCATTTAAGTCAGTAACTGTATCACTGTTTTGTAGTTCAATAGTATCAGTTGAATTGGCTTTTAAACCAATAAATGATGAAAAGCTATCACAATTATCAACTGTAATACTTTCAATAGTATTCGTGTTTGATAATCCATTAAAATTTTCAAAAACTGTAGCATCAGTAATTGAAATATCACCTAAGGAAACTAAATTATCAAGACCAGTGAAATTGATAAGTTTATCACAAGTGTCAATCGTTAAATCATGTAAAGAATTTACTTTATCAAGGCCACTTAGATTTGTTAAATTATTACAAGTGTCAATTGTTAAATCATTTAAAGAAGTAATGCTTTCAGAACCTGTTAAATCTCCAATTGAAAGATATTGTAGAGAAAATAGGGAAGTAATACGTTCTAGATTTGTAATTCCAGATAATGATGCTAATGCACTACAACTTTCAATTTCAAAAGTTGTTACTTCTTGAAGGTTACTTAAGCCATTTAGATTTGTAATGGTATTTAATCCTCTAAGTTTTAATCGAGGTAAATTACTAACGTTTGGGAAGTAATTCAAATCTAATAATGCGGTTAAATCTGAAAATAGAATTTCATTAACATTAGTTATCTTATCTAATCCTTGTAATGAGGTGATGATTGAGTTACTCTGTACAATTAAACGATTAACTGTTGTTAGTTTATCAAGATCATTTAAGTTTGGCAAATTAGGTTCTGAAATCGTAAGATTCTTAACCGTTATTAAATTATGTAGTCCTTGTAAATCTGTTAGGTTGTTATAGCCTACAGTAATGTCAAAATTAACATTAGTAAAGTGACTAAATGCAGTAATATCATCTAATGCGTAATTAGAGGTTACCTTGATTGAAGAAACGGTTGAAATATTTTCTATTCCATTAAGTGTGGTTATAGTATCATTTCCAGAAATAGTTAGTCCATTTCCTACTGAAGTTATAATACTCAATGCTGCTAAACTAGTTAAGCTATCGTTATTGTTAATCGATAATGAGTTACCAATAGTTTCAAGTCCTTGAAGTCCATTTAGATCTGTAAGACTCGTGCCAGAAATTGATACTAAGCCAGTAACACTTTTAATTTTGTTGTTTAAACCAGAAATATCATTTACTGACGAGCTAGAAATGACTAAGTTTCCAGTAATTGCCGTACAATCAGGATAGTTGTCGATAAAATCTTGCACTGCCGTTTGTGAGGTAAGATAGACAGATCCAGAAGGGCATTGGGCGAATAGGGGAAGCCCAATGCTCAGGAAGAATATGGAAAACAGCGCAGCACTTTTCCATATGTCTAGTAGTAATTTTATGTTTCTATACACCATGGGAATTAGTTATTAAAATTGTTCTCCTTTACCAATATTTGTATTTAGAATACTATTGATATCTAAATTTTGTACTTGTCCATTCATATCTATATCGGCATTGTTATATCCAGAAATTCCTAACAATTGAATAACTGAACTAGCATCTGTATTTTGAATTTGTCCGTTTTCATCAAAATCCCCAGAAATCATGGCGAAAATTCCATTGCCCATATCTATTGTTGAATTTGAACCACCAAAAGCAGCTATTGAAGTATCACTTAGATTAACAGTAGTTGTATTTACTGAGTTTAAAGCAATAGTAGCGGCACTTAGTATTCCTAAATGATTTCTGTGATTAATAGCCACATAATAGCTATCAGAAGGCAAGTCAAATTCTAAAGCAGAAGCTCCATCTGTAGCAACTATGTCTCCATCGGCTTGTAATAATGCTGATTGACTTGCGATTACTATAGTTTGATCATTTTTATCACGTAGGGTAATCCAAACCCAGTCTATAATAGCATCACTTCCTGTATTATCAAATACGGTAGTTTCACAAGTTAAACCGTCTGTATATGGGCTTGTAGTGGGTAATAAACTATTACTACGCAAGCTATCGTCCATAACAGTTGTTCCTGAAGTTACCAAGGGTCCCTGTAAAAAAGTAATGGGAGAGAGCTTAATTTTTAACATTATTACCTCTTGATGAAACCCTTGGTTTAGTGTTACTGTTCCGTTAGATTCGGTAGTTGTTACCAATTCACCAACGGTAAAATTTATACTTGCATTGGCGTTACTTAGTGTTGTTCCGCTTGATCCAATTACTGAACGTTCTAAAGTTTGTGAAAACAAAGAACTAGTAATAAATAAAGTTGTTATAAATATATATTGTCTCATGTGTCTACTATCTTTTTCCAATAATTTGCAAAACAGTTATAGCGTCTGTTTTATTATCTCCTCCTGAGCTTCTTACCTGGTATTCCACTTTACCTTGAGCCAATGAGGTAATCTGAGCAGCTCTAGTCACAGAAGTAGACGCAACACAAGTGATAGTTACTGAAGGAATACTTGAAAAGTGATTCGAATAATTTACTGTGTATGTGTTCCCACTTAAAGAAGTTGTAATACCAGTAGAATTGGTAACATTAGAATTTAGTGTTCCATCAGTATCTACAATTATCGAGATGATTTCTACATTATTAGCTGCACCAACAGCTCTAAGATCATCTCCGTCTTCGTCAATAATTACATTTCCATCAGTTGAAATGTTTTCATCAACTTTTAGTTCTCCTTTTACTTGTAATAAACTATTATCAAATTCTCCATAAATTAAATCTCTAATATGTAGTTGATTAGAGAATGTACCACCTGCTCCTGCTGCGGTTCCAATCAATACATTAGAGTCTCCGTTTAAGTTATATCCAGCAAAGTATCCGATAACCACATTGCTATCTCCAGATTGCGCACCCTCTGCGGCTTGATATCCAATAACTACATTTCTTCTATCAAGATTTGAAAGATTACTAGTATCATCATACGTACCAAAAATTTGGTTTTCAGATGGTGATGTTAATATTCCATTAAGCTGAAAATTTCCTCCTAAGGTTAAGTTCCCTGAAGTCGTTACATTTCCGCTATTATCAATTTGTAATCCTTCATTACCTCCGTCATTAGATAACCAGTTGTTGTTTAATAATGCATTACCTCCTAAAGTTAAAGTTCCAGAAGATGTTACATTACCACTAGTATCAAATTGTAATCCCTCGTCACCGCCGTCATTATTAATCCAATTGTCAGCTAATTTTATATTACCCGTAAGTTCTATAGTTCCATTATCTAAAACCTTAATTCCTTCATCGTCTCCATCATTAGATAGCCAGTTGCCATTCAATTGTATATTATCAGAAATCGATACGTTTCCATTATCTAAAATCTTAATTCCTTCGTTGTCTCCATCATTTGATAACCAGTTGTCATTTAATTTTATATTTCCACCTAAATTTACATTCCCACTTGTATCAAATTGGATACCTTTATTGTCGGTACCATCACCATTAATCCAGTGTGTATCTAGGTTAATATTACTCCCTAAGAATAATTTGTGTGATGTAGTTACTCGTCCACCAGAATTTACTAATAATCCTTCATCGTCACCGTCATTAGAAATCCATTTTCCGGCTGTCTTAATATTTTCAGTTAAGGTATGATCTCCTAAATTGTCTCCGTTTTCTACATATTTTGCTTGTAATGCATAAGGGACACTTAATAGTTGGGTTGTTCCCATACTTACATAGGTTGTACCACCAGTGATATCAACACTAACTTCTAAAAAATGATTATCTGATGACCAGCTAATTGTAGAAAAATCATCTGTAGAAGTTCCTTGTCCTACAACTACATCAAAAACTCCATATGCATTTGTAGTTGGTGTATGTGTTTCTGTATATACTACTGTTCCTGTAGCTGTAGTTTGGTGTAATTGAAACTGAACGCCTATTGCTGTATTTGCGATTACATTGCCAGTAGCATCTCTAACTACAGATTGGTAATTAAAACCTTCTGGAGTTTGTGCAAAAGCGATTAAAGAAAAAAGGCATAGAGATAAAAAAGTGCCAAGCTTTTTCATACAAGTCGAATTTAAATTGTTGTGTGAATTGTTTAAAAATTTCATACGAGGGTGTATTTATATAATTTAAAATTGTATTAATTGTGAGTTATCTTTTTTTGATCTTAAACTTCTTTTGAGAGTATATTCTATTTTAAAACTGTCTATCGCCAGAAGACATTTTATTGTCATTTTTGATTCTCAAATTTAGTTTCAGATGTTTTGATAAAACCATGGTGCAATAGTATTCGATTTTAGGGTTTAAAAAAAGAAAACCAAGGGTGCAAAAAAGGATGCAAAAATGAAAAATCCTTATTTTACAGTGATTGCAGACGTGTTTTTTTGAACCCTTGGTGTAATGTGTTTTGTAAAAAATGGGTTAAAATTGATGTTGAATTTTTTAATATAAATGCTTAGTTGTAGTTCAGTGTAATTTAAAATCGTAGCTGTTAATCAATTTATTTGTATTAGAAATGATGTTTATAGTCACGTTAAAATTCTCTGAACTTGTTAAATAATGTGAATCTTGGATAAGAAGTCTTTGTCAGTTCGAGTGATTTTACGGAATGATAATGAGGTAAAATTGTACTGAATCAAGTTCAGCAGAACTATCTAGAACACTATTTTTACTTCTCGATACAAAATTCATTTCCATTCTACTCCAATGAATTTCACTCGAAGTT
>NZ_MSMP01000068.1 GCF_001936575.1 Tenacibaculum agarivorans | reverse complement strand
GGCCTTCAAGGTAGACTCGGAATTTTTGCACCATAGAAGGTCATTATTACAAATTTATGTCATGGAATAAAAAAGTATAGTCTAATTTATATTGAAATATCTGATTTTTTGAATATGGTTTGAAGTTCAATTTCTAAAGGAAAAGACTTTAAAGGTGGTACATTTGCACCTCCTGGATTTCCAAGAGGTACCTTTCCAACAAAAGATTTTATTCCACCAAAAATAAGTCGTGGAATTTGACCAATAATTTCCTTTGTACTCTTTATCTTAAACCCAAAGAGTAGCATTTTCCAATGAACAAAAGTATGCTCAAGAGGATATCTTTGTCCTAAGATATGCGCACGTTCTAGATGCAACCATGCACCTTTTATATTACCTGAGGAATACTCATTAGCATAGTTTATCAACTCTTTTTCATAATATGGTTTTAAACTTTTCGGAATTTTAGTATATAATTTCATAATTATTTTTTAATGTTCATCTTCCCTACCAAATGGATTTATAATAACTCCAACGGAAAATATGAAACCATCTGTTGGAGCATAAATTTCTGCAAATTGAGGATCTTGATGAGGCGGTAAGGTTTCAGTAGAAAAGCGACTTTGTCTGCGGTCTGTAAAGTTTTCAAAGTTAACGTATGGACTTCCCCACTTAAAATGCCTTTGAACCATTAATCCCATTGTAAAAAAATCTTGTGTTTGTCTGCCTGAATTTAATCTTTGGCTACCTGTATAATAGATTTCATAACCAATTCGCCATTTATCATTTTCATACATTAAAACACTGCCTGCTTGATGCTTTGGTGTTAGCGTTTTTTGTGGATTATTAGGTAAATAATTCAATGTAGTGTTGATATAAGCATAGTTCAAAAACCATCGCAAATCATCATAGGTAAACTTAATGTTAGTTTCTGCTCCTCTACTTAAAACTACTCCATCAGCATTTTCAAATAAATACGTGCCGTTAGATTGTTCATCAAGCAATAGTGCATTATCAATGCTTGTTAAATAGAAAAGTTGATTGATTGAAAAACCTATTTCATCAGAAATCCTGTTATTATAATTGAAATCTATATTTACTCCATAAGAACGCTCTGCATTCAAATTACCTTCATTAATCGGTAAAATATTTTGAAAATTCAGAGTTGCTGCCTCTTCAGTAAACATATCAGGAATTTTGTAACCTAATCCTCCACCTAAACGACTTGAAAAATGGTTATTGGCTTTCCATAATAAAGAAACACGAGGCAAAGGAAACACACCCCAATTTGGCACGTAATCAGTTCTAAGTCCCGATTCTAAAATAAATTTATCGGATAAGTCAGTTGTATTATTCACAAATGCCCCAAAAGTTATATTGTCTTGATTTCTAGGTGTAGGATTATCTTTTTCTTTAAATAGATTACTGTAAAAGTTTCCTCCAAAAACCCAATCAGTTTTCTCCTTTTGAATGGTGTAATTTGCTTCCGTAAATACATCCCATTGTCTACCTGAAAACAGGACATCTGGTGTTATCAATTCTCTATCAAAATACGATACACTATTTTTAATTTGAAATGCTTTTAAATCGTTTATTTCCTTTTCATAAACAGCCTGTGTACTAATTCGTGTTGAGATATTTTCTTCGGAATATTGATGAATACCATTAGCACCATCCCTGATGGCTATAATATCACCTCCTTCTCTTTTATCAAACGTACCATTCACACCTAACCAAAGTATTTCATTCTCTGATGGGTAATAAAAGAGTTTAGGATTAAATGAAAAGGTCTTGGTTTCGGGTAAATTACTAAAATCATCATCGTCAGGGTCGTATAGGCTTTGATAATGCCCTGAACCGTATAATGTATAACCAAACTTATTTTTTCGTTTACTATATAAAACATTAGCGGTACTACCTCCTACGTGT
This sequence comes from Tenacibaculum agarivorans, assembly GCF_001936575.1. Taxonomy (GTDB): domain Bacteria; phylum Bacteroidota; class Bacteroidia; order Flavobacteriales; family Flavobacteriaceae; genus Polaribacter; species Polaribacter agarivorans. The sequence continues at coordinate 5,528 of NZ_MSMP01000068.1, read as the reverse complement.
GTTTGTGCAAGTTGAATATCTAATTTAGGTTCTTCGTCAGGTGTTTTAGAAACCAAGTTTACCAATCCTGCAATAGCACCACCACCGTACAAAGTTGAGGCACTTCCTTTAATAATTTCAAATTGGTTAAGGTCTAAAGGTGGGATTTGGTTAATGCTCAATCCTCCTGAAAACCCACCAAACAAAGGGAAGCCATCTTTTAAAATTTGGGTATATCTACCATCTAACCCCTGAATACGAATACTACTATTTACACTACTCAAAGAGGTTTGTTGAATCTGAATACCTGTACTCTCACGCAGTACCATTGAAATATTGGAAGCATTCATTATGGCTTTTTCGCCCAATTCTTCTGCTCCGATAAATTCTACTCGTGTAGGGATTTTTTTTATGGTTCGTGTACTTCGAGTAGATTGGACAACAACGCCTTCTAACTCCATACCTCCTTCGTGCATTAAATACGTTTTTATAGGCGTAGATTCAGTTACTTGTATCGTATCAAAAATGGTTTCAAAGCCGACAAAAGAAATGGTAATCTCTTGTTCTCCTAAAGGTACATTTTCTAATACTGCTAAACCCTCATCATTGGTTATTGCGCCTATTTTAAGGGTTTCAAAATAGGCAGTTGCACCGATTAAAGGCTCGTTGGTTTCTTCTTCTATTATTTTTATGGTTACTGAGGTGTTTTGTGCATAAACTGATGCACTTAATAGTAGGCATAGTACGATGCCAAATATTGTTTTATTCATTCAAATAAATTCTATGATTATTAAATTATTTTTAATTAGGACAAGGCATACCTATCCCAAGACCAAATTATTTAAGAAGTGGCAGGAGGATGCCAAATAGAAGTAATATAACCTTGTGTGAAATTAGTTTGATACCTAAAAGTATGTGAAATAACGGAAGTATTAATATGTATATCTTCAAAAAATAAAACCTCAAAAGGAATTGCAATACCACAACAAGCGCAGGTGCAAAAAGGCGTACATTCATCTTCTGAATGGTCGCTGTGATTTTCTGCCTGAATGCTATTATCTGTTTCGTTAACTTCATCAGAACAAGGAACAGAGGATAAAACCAATGTCATAAAAGCAAATATGAGCGTTATAAATTTCACAAAGCAAATTTACTATTTATTCAATGCAACTTAACTGCAAAGTTTAATTATTACAATTTGAACATAAACCTTTGATAACCATATTTGCTTGATTCATTTTGAAATTAGTAGGCAGGTCTATGGTTGGAATGTTAAGCATAGTTAAACAAAATGTATTTTCACATTGAGTACAATGAAAATGGTAGTGTAAATCTTGTAATTCGCAGTTACAACTTTCTAAACACAATGCATATTTTGTAACGCCTGTACCATCTTCAATACTATGGATAATTTTATTTTTTTCGAAAGTCCTCAATGTACGAAATAATGTACTTTTGTCTGCTGGCGCTAATGCGATTTCCAAATTTTTTAAAGATACCGCTTTGGTTTGTTCAGTAAAAAATTGCAGAACCAATAAACGCATTGCAGTGGGTTTAACTGACTTATTCTTTAAATGTAATTCTATTCGTTTCATAATGTATGAACTAAGCAAGAGATACTGTTTTTAGCTTTTTGTTGACCTTAGATATAGTATGTCTAGAGCAGCCGATCAAACTTTGAATATCACTATAACTTTTACCTTCTTTTAGGAGCATTTCTATTTTATGATGAAGCTGAAGATCTACAGGTCTACCTTTATATTTACCTAATTTTTTTGCTTTTTGAACACCTTGTGCTTGTCTCTTTCTTCTATCCATATAATCTTTTCGCGCTATTGCAGCAAGCATATCTAACATCATGGCATTTATAGCAGATAACATTCTTTTTGTAAACTCATCGGGTGTATCAATCAGTTTATGGCTTGTTGGTAGGTCGATAGCCACAACCCTAATATTTTTTTCATAGATTAAGAGCTTCAGGGTTTCCCAGTCCTTTGCATTCAATCTGCTAATGCGATCAACTTGTTCTACAAGGAGTATATCACCAGGATCTGCAATTTCTAAAAGCCGAAAAAGTTCAGGTCTATTTAGTTTACTACCTGTTTCATATTCAATAAACCAAAAGGAAACTGTCAACCCCACTTGCTTTGAGAAGTTCACAAGTTCAGTTTTTGCCCTATGTGCATCCTGTTCGTTAGTAGATGCCCTTAAATAAGCATAAGTTCTCATAATAATAGTTCATTATAGATAGTTCAGTAAATATAGTGCATTTTACATTAATTTTGTAATTTAATGCACTTAACTGAGAGTGGTAAGTTAAAGGTATACCTAAAATGAACCACAGTTTTATTGGTTCTATAATATGATTCTTAAAATTTATAGCGAAAATGAAATTCGGGAATTTGATAAGGTACCTGAATTTAATAAAGAGCAAAGACAAGAATACTTTGATATAAATTTATACAAGGAATATGCAGATTATTTTAAAACTCCTTTAAATTTTATAGTCTTTGTTTTAATGTATGGATATTTCAAACATAGTTGTAGATTCTACAAAACCAATGAATTTAGAGAAGCAGATATTCAATATGTTATCAGCCAATGCAATATAGAGTATGATCTAGATTTTAACGAATATCATAGAAATACATTTACTAGACATAAAAAATTAATTTCAAAAAGCATTGGAGCTAAACTTTTTATAGACTGGAAGACAGATTTTGAAAACGAAGTGAATGCCTTAGTTAGGACGGCATTAAGACCCAAACAAATAATAAAAACCTTACTTCGGATATGTGAAGAAAACAAATTTGAAATACCAAGTTATCGAGTATTTGCTGAAACAATATCTAAATCTCTTAATAACCTGGAGAATGAACTTTTAAATAAAGTAGATAAATCTTTAAGCAATAATCAGAAAGATACCATCGATGTCATTTTAAAAATGGGTAAGGATAATGATAAACCTATATCACCAACAAATCCATATTTAGTTACAACTATTAAAAGTCCAGAACAAGAAATAACACCCAGGAAAATAAAACAAAGTTTAGATGATTTTTCAATTGTTGCTGATTTATATAAAGAATTCACGGATTGTCTTGATTCTTTAGAACTTTCAGATCAATTGTTAAACTATTATGCTGTTTGGCTTATCAAATCAGCTCATGTGCAATTATTGGCATTGAAAGAACAAGAGAAAAAGTATTTATACTTCTTAGCATTTATAGTTTATCAATACCGTATAAGACAAGATTTTTTTGTTGACACGCTACTCAAATCAGTACAACGATTTGAAAATGAAATTGAAAAAAAAGTAACTGAAGATTTTCTAAAGCAAAGACCAGTTAAATTAATACAAACTCAAAAAATCATAAAAATGATCAGGTCACTCTCTGATTATGTCGATGATATGAGAGGTGTTGCCTTTAATAATTCAAAGAGTGACAAGGAAAAAATTTTTCAAATACAAAAGGTATTTTCTGAAATGGATAATTCAAAGGGCGAAAGGCATATTCAGAGGAAAAAAATTGAAGGTGAACTCGAAAAGTTACAAAATTCGCTTTCCTCTGGTATGAAAGATCAATTTGTAACTACTAATTATATTTCAAACTATCGTAGGTTACAGAACAGAGTCTCAGGAATTATTAATGTACTTGACTTTAACAAAGAGACTTCAAATAAGGAAATTTTCGAGGCTATTAATTATTTTAAGGTCAATGCTAATAAAACTAATCATAAGTTTTTACCTAAAAATTTTCTAGACAATAAAGGAAAAAGCGCTTTAAAGACAAATAATGAGAATGCATGGAAATTATGGAAGGTTCTTTTATTTATCAAGATTAAAGACTTGATAAAGTCTGGAGCCTTAAACCTAAAGAATTCTAATAGATACAGAGCTGTAGAGGAATACCTTGTATCAAATAAAAGATGGAAAGATCAAAAAGAAAAGCTACTTAAACGTGCAAATCTTCCCTTTAAAATAGAAGTAAATGATTTTTTAGAAAATATGAGTTTTGCTTTGCACAAGCAATACGAAAGAACCAATAAAAATATTTATGATAACAAATATTTAAATGTTACTAAATCTGGGGCAATCCGAGTTGCAACTCCAAAAGACGATAAAGCACAGGAAAATAAGGGCCTTATTAAACTTTTAGAAAGTGATGAGGGCTCAGTTATTCCATTACCATTGATACTTTCAGAAATAAATACTACTTCTAAGTTTATTGATTGTTTTTCTCATTTTTCTCAAAAAGGGTATAAAACAAGACCTTTAAACGAAGCGTTTTATGCAACAATTATCGCTTTTGGGTGTAATATAGGAATAGGTAGAATGGCAAAAATTTCCAGTGGTATAACTATTGATACACTAAATCATCTGGTAAAATGGTATTTCAGTAAAGAAAATTTAGATGAAGCTAACGCTAGACTTAACTCAATAATTAATCAATTATCGCTATCTAAGATTTATAAAAAGAACTTGAATGAAAATCATACATCAAGTGATGGTCAAAAGTTTAGTGTAGATGTTCCTTCTATTCATGCGAATCACTCATTTAAATATTTTGGTTCTGGTAAAGGTGTTACGGCCTATAGTTTTATTGATGAATCAAGTAGGCTTTTTTACAATACTGTTATTAGTTCATCAGAACGTGAAGCAGCTTATGTTATCGATGGATTAATGCTTAATGATGAAATAGAAAGTACCATTCATTCTACAGATACTCATGGTTATAGTGAAATCATTTTTGCTATTACTAACGGGCTGGGAGTATTTTTTGCTCCAAGGATAAAGAATCTAAAAAATCAAATACGGTATACATTTAGAGAGAACCCAAAAAAACTATACCTATTGAATAAATTTGATATTCTCCCTACTGCTACGCAATATATTGATACCAAATTAATAGAAAAACAATGGGATAATATATTGCGGTTGCTTGTAACAATAAAGCTTAGAGAGACCACAGCTTCTAGCATATTAAGGCGTTTAAGTTCATATTCAAAACAACACCCACTTTATAGAGCATTAAAGCAAGTGGGTAGAATTTTTAAAACATATTTTATCCTCAAATATTTGGATGAAGTTGATTTACGCAAGTCAACAGAAAAAGCTCTGAATAGGGTTGAAAACTCACATCAATTTGCTAAGGCTATTTTTTTTGGTAATAATCAAAATATCAAATACGGTAGTAAGGAAGAACAAGAAATTATTGTAGCGACACGACATTTGATTCAAAACAGTATTGTTTTATGGAATTACCTAAAAATTAGCGATGAACTCTCTAAATGTAAATCCAAAGCTGAATTTGAAAAAATGCTATCAATTATAAAAAATGGTTCTATAATGTCCTGGCAACATATCAATATTCATGGTGAATACAATTTTCAAAAGTTATTTGCTAAAGGAGAAAATAATTCTCTGGATTTCAACAAATTAAAGCAACTTAATATTGAAAATATTAGTTTCTAATACACTTAAAACAAATTGTTTGTCTTTACTAATTTCTCTATAGTGCAAATTCTCCGTATCTACCTTGAAGGTC
>NZ_MSMP01000067.1 GCF_001936575.1 Tenacibaculum agarivorans | reverse complement strand
TATTTTTAGAAAGTCCGCTAAATTTTTAATTTGGCTTTTAAAAAATGATAAGTTAAAAACAAAATTTAAAAATTCGGCTCTGTGTTAATCCGAAGTGTTAGTGTCTTTTTACACGCTACGTTTCATACACAAGTCCGTTAGGTACAATACGAACCAATCTAAGTTCTGAAAATATTTGAAAGAAAAGTTTAGGAAACATATTGAAAAAATTATTTCTCTGACAGATCAAGAATATGAATACATATATTCACATTTTGCAACTAGAAAAATAAATCGAAAAGATTTTTTAGTAGAAAGAGATAAATATGTTGAAAATGTATATTGGGTTGTAGAGGGACTATTTGAAGCATCTTACGTCGATCAAAATGGAAAAAGAAACATTATACAATTTGCCATGGATGATTGGTGGATAACAGATTATAATGCTTTTTTTAATAAGACTAGAGCCTCAATTGATGTAACTTGTATTGCTACTTCTACAGTACTATCACTAAGCTTAAGTAATCGTGAAAAAATATGTTTTGAATCTCATAAAATGGCGAATTTTTTCCGAATAAAATCTAACCTTTCAAATGTAGCTTCACAAAAAAGGATTTTGAATTTGTTAAGTTCTAATGCTCAAGAAAGATATGAGGAATTTATATCAAAGTACCCTGAATTAATCCAAAAACTATCTAAAAAATCGATAGCTTCTTACCTTGGAGTGAGTAGAGAAACACTGAGCCGCTTAAACTCTTCTCGAAAATAAAACTGTGACATAGATCACCTCTTTGCCACCTATTAATGTTGATTTTTGTAATAAATTATACAAAATGAAAACATATTACATTTTAAACTACAGAGCTTCAGAAAATTTTAACGAAGAAAAAAAGCTATATCAAAATGAACATATACAACTCATGAAAAAGGCATATGAGAAAGGTGAATTAATTCTAGCAGGAGGTTTATTGAATCCTTCGAACGGAGGAATGCTGATTTTTAATGTTCTTGATCAAAAAATTGTTGAAGAATTTGCTAAAAATGATCCATATGTTAAAAGTGGAATTATCGAAAAGTGGGATATTAGACCATGGAACATAGTCATTGGATAAAAGTAAAGTACCTAACAACGGTGCCTGTTGCACATGTCTTGCTAAAGATATTGATATTTTGTATCTTAATGTATGCAAGGAGTCAAGGTTTATCAAGAAAAATTATTCAGTCATTTTCAGTTGAGTACTCGAGTACCTACCACCAATTTTTACAGGCGCTTAAAAGACGTACTACACTTAGATTTTTTATATAGTACAACGAAGGTTTACTATGGTTCAAGCGGTCAAAAGAGTATAGATCCAGTTGTTTTTTTCAAGTTATGTTTGGTAGGTTATTTAGAAAATATCATTAGCGATCGTAAGCTTATGGATCATTGTAGTATGCGCTTGGATATATTATATTTTTTAGGATACGATATCGATGAGTCATTGCCATGGCATTCTACCCTTAGTCGTACCCGCCAACTATTTCCTGAATCGGTATTTGAACAAGTTTTCGTTCATATTTTTGAGATGTGTGTTGTTAAGGGGATGGTTAAAGGAAGTACTCAGGCTATAGATTCCGCTCCCATAAAGGCTAATGCAAGTATGGATAGTTTAGAGTTAAAAGTTCCCGCAGCGGATTTACAAACTCACCTAGCAAATATTCGTCACATCAGTTATGGAGATAGAGAGACTTATAGAAAGTCAAAAGTAAATAAAGCAAGTGAAGTACAGCGTAGTATTAAGGCAAGTGAACACGAGCTTAAGTCCATATCTTCGAGGAATGCACATTGGCGTAAGACGCAAACCCGTCGTCAGGGATCGGGAAATAAAGGGAGTCGTTATACGAGTAATAAAACGCATTATAGCCCAGTAGATCCTGATGCTCGTATCAGTGTTAAGCTAGGTAAAGCAAGAAAACTAAATTACAGTAGCCAATTAAGTGTAGACACAGCCAACCATGTGATCACGGATATCAAAGCATATCATGCCGATGGTAAAGACAGTCAATATTTACCAGACATTTTAGATCGCTTAGGTCAGCGCTTATGGCGTTTTGGATTTAAACTAGAAAATGTATTAGCAGATACGGGTTATAGTAGTGGAGAGAATTATGCCTATCTAGAGCGCAAAGGTATTGCCAGTTATATTCCACCGCATGGCACCTACAAAGGCGGTCCAGAGGGGTTTGAATATATAGAATCTCAAGATCATTACCAATGCCCTAATGGTTCAGCAGTTCCCTTTAAAAAAGTATTCATGGATCATCGCACTCAAACCAAGAAGAAGGAATATCGTATATCGAGTAAGATCTGTTCTCAGTGTCCTCTAAGGCACGAATGTTTAGGCAAATCAGCTAAAGAAAAGCGTATCACCGTTACTTATTATCGAGAAGAATATGAACGAAACATAGCCAGAATACAGACCCCTAAAGGCAGATCGATGAAATCGAAACGTCAAAGTACAGTTGAGCCAGTTTTTGGTACGCTTACTCAATTTATGGGGCTGCGAAAGATCAATACAATAGGTATTCAACAAGCTAACAAGGTGATGCAGTTATCCGCTATAGCTTATAACCTGAAGAAGTACCTAAAATTCATTAAAAAAGATGTAGAAAGTGGGATAAAAACCTCCTTTTCGTGCTTTTTATTTAAAAACCTCCTCAAAGAGCTAAAACAAGCTTTTCTAAGTCACTCAAAATCTCAAGTTCAATATTGTTAATTGAAAATTCTGTTGTCTTAAAAGAGCTTATTCAAGGTCTGATTTTCTAAATTTAGAGGGTTGTGCAACGGTTACCGTTGTTGTGTGTAGGTTTTACTACTTTTATGGTGTATAAGAATAGTATTTTATCCACTGTAATAACTCGCTAATAAGTAAGTGTACTTTTGTACTTGGATTGGCTTCAATTGGTTTATTTTCTTTATGATGCTCCATCAATATATTTGCTCGTTCAATAGCTAAATCTCGGTTACCAGATTTAAAAACTATTTCAATAGTTCGCTCGTCAATTGTGTAATGATCGTACTCGTAATCCTTGTATTCTTCTATTTTTTGAAACTCCTCTTTTAATTGTTTATATATTTCTGCTCTTGGTAGTGGAGTATTCTTATCTACATCTATAAAATGAAGTAGTAGCCATAATTCAAAAGTTTCATTACTATATGCTATTTTGAAATTTTGATTATGAGCTATTTCAAATGCGTTTTCAAAATTAGAAATTTTAGTTGCATTTTCATCAGCGTCATCTTTATCAAAGACAACCCAAATACAATCTACTTCTTTGTTCGCTTCCTTTGCTAATTTATCTCTTTCTTCAATTGCTTTTTCAACTACACCTTTAGGGTCTCTACCAGTACCAACAGGTTTTAAATATAATGTTTCCTCAGGTATTTGTTTTTTATATTCTTTAAAATATGAAGGTTCAGTTTTTTCATCTTCACAAACTATTAGAAATAAATATTCATAGCGTTTAAATCTGATAGGCCTCTCTTTTGCTTCTTTTTTAGCAAATTTATTAAGTTTACCTTTCTTTGCCATCAGAACCTAAATTTAGTGAATGAAAATTTGAAAGAATTGGAATAGCTTTATATCTTCCTTCAAAATATCTTTTTTCTTTATCTGTATCAGGTCTTTCTTTTGTGTTATCTATATAAACGAAGTCCGATAGAGAGTATATTTCAGTAGATTCCCAATTGTTTTTTTCTGAAAAATATATTTGGTCTCTTCTTAGTTTTGAATATGTGAGAAGATTTGTGTCGTGAGTAGCAAAAATTAATTGAGCGTTATTTGGGTTTGTGTCCTTATTTAAAAAAAGATTAATAGTCTCGATTGTCATAATAGGATGTAACTTTGCTTCAATTTCATCAATAATTAAAACACCACCTTTAGTTAATGTCCATAAAATGGGACCACTTAAGTGAAATGCTTTATTTGTTCCTGCCGATTCTCTTTCTTCAAATTTCCAAGATAAAGTATCATTTGTCTCTTTACCTTTTGAATTATATACTTTATGCTTCGCATAAATCGTGAAACTTTTAGAACCACTTAATTGCTTGATTAATTTATCTCTTTCGTTTTCATTCAAGATATCAGGAAGTTCAGACGAATCAAAATCTTTTGTCGTAATGTCAATTTCTACTAAACTTAATCCAAGTTTAGTCATATAGTCATTAATTTTACTTTGATATCCTTTATTGTCCCATAAAGTAACTGTGTTAATTGTTTCAGTATTCAATCCATCAATCATTTGAAAGTGTTTAAACCACTGAAAAATATCTTTTGCCTCATCAATATTAAACATATCACAAGTGGATAGAAACAAAGCATTTGGTCTTGTTGCTTCAATAGCAGTGTCAATTATTTTGTTTTTCCCTTTAAAGGCAGATGAAGTATCTATAATATCTTCTTGTCGTAAAAATAAATAAACTTCTCTACCGACTGATTTTCTATATAGCCATTCTGAAACTACTTGGTCTCTATAAAATTCAAGACCATATCTATATTTTATTTGATTAATAATAAATGTGACTTCAAATTTTGTGGGCTTATTCTCCCAGCCTTTTCTAAGTAAAAAAGGGTCATAAGGTAATTTTGTCGTAGAAGAAGACCTAGCAGATAAATGAATTAATTTGTCAAGTAGACTCATAGAAAGAAGTAAGTTACTTTTTCCACTTGCATTAGAGCCATATATCGCAATAGCATTTAAAGCATTATGCTTTCCTTTTGAAATTATATTGTCTGAAGAATCTCCTTTTTTCTTGTCTGGAATAAGACTTAGTATTTGCTCATCTCCAATAGAACGGTAGTTTGAGACTTTAAATTCTATCAACATGTCTATTTATGTAAAGTTGTAGACAAAAATACATAAGTTCATTTGATTTGCAAGATAAATATGATTAAGTTTTTGTTTATTTGGTACAAGTTATTAGATCGATCAGGTCGTTTTTTATTATTCAAGTATATCTTTTAGTTCTTTAATGAACTTCATCGATTCCTTTTCAATCTTTTCAGTTAAATTTCTTTTATTGTTAAAATCAGGCTTTTCTACAGTGGTTTGGTCTATAATTGACAGACTATCCTCAATTGATTCTGCCAAATGATATTTATTCCAGTCGCTACCTTTAAAAATCTTCCAATATTTTTTTCGAATGCTTTTGTTTTGACCCGATAAGCAAATTGAAAAATACAATTCTTTATGATTTAAGATGATAACGAACTTAAGCTTTTGCTTTTTTAATTCCTCTGTTGTTAGAGAAAAGTAGGAAAAATTGGGGTCTCCTTGATAAATCTTCTCGAGTTTAAAAATTGTGTCATACTCTTTTTGAAAAAGAGTCTCAATTCTTTCATATAGTTTATCAATTGATGATAATCTAAGTTGTTTTCGCATTCTTGGTTTTGAGAGTTGTTTTTCGACAGATTTACATTGTTGATTTCTTCAAGTCTAATATTCTCTGTTTTTTCGAGTGGAATACAAATATCCATTATGAATTTCTGTTCAGGATGAGTTTTGTGGTCATTATGATATATTTCAAAATAATCTCCATCTCTAAATTCATAACCATTTTCAATTACCCAAACACACATACTTTTCCAAGCCTTTGAAATTTCTTCTCCTTTAATTTCAAAATGACCAACTACATAAACGCCCTTTTTTAAGTCTATTTGTCTAATTTCTCCATCCGCATTAATACTCTCACTAATTGTCACACAAGTACTGAATCTTAATTTTGAAGTTTGGGTAACATTAGGGTTGTCGTGATAAATTGTTATTGCTTTAAAATTTGAAGTATCTAATACTCTTTTTTGATGTCCCCATTCCATCAATTTTTGGAACATACTACCTGCTTTTTCAAATTGTCCAATATTCGATATACAAGCAAGTTTTAATTCTGGAAGTTCTTTTATCGTTATTTGTGTATTCATTTTAATCCATTGTTTAATATTATCAATGGAACAAATGTATTTTTCTGATGAAAAAGGTTCTATACCAATCTTGCTAAGTAATTCTTTTCCCTCAGATTTAAATTTCGTTGGACTAATGCCATAGTATTTCTTAAATGCTCTTGAAAAAGAATTATCACTATTAAAACCGTATTTGTAGGCTAAGTCTTTTAAAGAAGGGGGTGGATTAACCAACAAAATTGAGGCAATGCGTTCAACCCTCTTTCTATTAACGTATTCATTTAGCCTTTCGTTTACGACTGTCAAAAATACTCTATGAAAATGGTAAGTTGAATAATGCGTTTTCTTAGATAAAAATTCGAGTGATAGGTTAGTGTCAAGATTATTTTCTATGAAATTCAAGACGATATTTAATCGTTTGAGATATTCTCGTCTTGTTTCATTCATTTCATTTTGGTTTTTCCAATGCCACACAACACCAAATATAAGAAACGTGGGGCAGTTGATCAGCGATACGTTTCACGTTGGCACTAAGCCAAATATAAATATTTTGCTTTTATCATTTTGTGTAAATGCCAAAATTTTATAATTGGCGACATTGCAAATAGACACCGACCTTTCGATTAAAAATAAAAGCCCTATGTTTTCTTATATATTGTTATGCTCTTTTTTCTTTCCGCACTGTTATTATTAGCTCATTCTTTTTCTGCTCGATTAGCACTTCATTTCCTTGTTCAAAACCAAGTTGTTCAAGCCATTTTCCTTCAAGTCTAATTTCAGGTACAGTATAGTTCTTTCCCCATCTTCGATAGCGAAATTTACTGTATATTTTTAAAATCCTGAATTTACTCAACTGTCAACTATTTATATGACAGACATAATAATTAAAATTGAGTTGTCAAACTTTTGTATGACAAAATTGTCGTATAATTAATTGACATTTGTTCTGTGAATAAAGAACAACTTAAAAAGAAAATCGGCCAGCGGATTGTTAGGCTAAGAAGTCAGAAGGGTTGGAGTCAGTCCGATTTGGCTAGAGCTTGCGATAAAGACAGGCAAGCACTTGAAAAGTTGGAAAATGGAAAAGTCAATCCAACTATTTATTCACTTTTAGAAATCGCTAAGGCTTTGGAAGTTTCGTTGAAGGAGTTAGTCGATTTTTAGTTTAATACTTCTTTATTTCTTTCAATAATTGTGCTTTAAGTTTATCAACTGTATTATTAAAAGAATCAGTCGTTGGGTTATTTTGAGTATTATTAAAAATTATACTGTTTAATTCTTTGTGATAAGGATTATTGATTAAATCCCAATTATCAACTAACTGAATAAATTCAGTCATTTTGAAATGGTAATTGGTAATGTGTTTTATAAGTTCTTTACAAAGCTCATTCATTTCCGTCCCATAATCAATTTCAACTTCTGGCAAAAGACTAAGAAATGTGTTGTAGCTTTTTTGAAGATGTTTTAATCTGTTTTCAAATATGAATTTGTACTTTTCTGATTCCTTTGTTTCGGAAATGTGATGCTCTGATGAAAATTCGGAAGCAAGTATCATCGGGCTTCTGACTCCTTTAAAGTCATCTCTTAAATCATATATTGACTTCAATAAGTTTCTTGATAGTTCATATTTTAATTTCCCTTTGTGTTCTTTTTTCCACTTACTGAAACTTCTAATAGTAAAAACTGTCGCAGTCAAAGAACCAATAATTAAAATAATGTCCTTTATTAATGTCAAATCTATATTATTTAAGCACATTTAGTTTTATTTCGAGTTAACATTAATTGAGCATAACGTTCCGGCTAAGAAACGTGGCGTTAGTTTTAGCGATTAGTTTATAAATTTACCTAAATTTTGGTTTTGAGATTGATTTTCCAAAGTAATAAAATCGGTAAGCAATGTTTTTTAGGTTTTGTTATACACATTTTATATTCCTTGCCAAGCTATTCTATCATCTGATCCAATAGCGATTTTTTCTAAAATTAGTTCAAACTTCATTGAAACATCCCAAAAATCGGTTTTAGTTAATTCAGAAATTTCGTTTGTTATTCGTTCTTCCAATTCATTCACTCGTTTTCCTTTCCAAATTTTATCAGATAAACACACTATAAGGTCTTCTATTTTCAGACCTTGATTCTCCCAATTTCCGTGAGTTATTGTAAATCTTGATTCCTCATCATTGTAACCAAGTTCCTTTAGTATTTCAAATCCTTTAGATTCATGCTTTTTACCTTTTTTATATAGTTCATCGGTAATTACAGCTTTTCCGATATCGTGAGTGGATGCACCAAATAGTATTTCTTTTTTATTTAACTCCAAGTTTGGCCATTCAGTGTTTAATTGTTCAACTATATGTAAAGCAGTTGAATTAACAATAGTTAGATGTTTGATAAGTCTTTGAGGAGCGTCAAATTGCTCCAGTAAATTTCTTATTTCTTTAGATAGTTCTACTATTTTCAAATAATTGATTTTATTGTGTATAACGGTCAGTATAAGAAACGTAGGGCAGTTGATAAGCGATACGTTTCGGTTTGGTACTAAGCCAAATATAATATTTTGCTTTTATCTTTTTTGTTGAAAATGCCAAATTTTATATTTGGCGGGCTTTATAAATATT
>NZ_MSMP01000066.1 GCF_001936575.1 Tenacibaculum agarivorans | reverse complement strand
AATATGAAGTATATCCTCCTGTTGGGTAAATAACTTTATTTATTAAACCAATATTAGCTTTAGCTACATCAACAGCTCTACTAACTTGATAGTTTTCATAGTTATAAGATGCTAGAAAAGGACCATTATTTTTCCCGTTATAGTATCCCCAGTAATCTTGTGCATTTGAAAAACGATTAGGTAATCCATTTTTATTGGTATACTCAAAAGCTCTATATAATTCGGTATCGTTGTTATTTCCTATTAACTCAATATCATCTAAAAACAATCGCTTTCTAGCATGAATGGCATTTGCGTATAAGTAATAATTGATATTATTGGATGAGTTATTGTAACTGTAGCTATATTTAAAATTATATTTTTTTACTCGTTTGTAAGTATTATAAACTTCTACAGATGATAAAGCATGACCTCCTTTTAAGTCTTCACGTTCATTGTTATCTTTAATAAACTTTACTTTACCATGATCGAAAACAATTTCTTTTAATTGATATTGATGTCCTCTATAGGCTGAAAAACTAGAATTTTGCTTACCATCCTTTTTAAAGTCATAAGCTCTTCTATAAAAATTGGTAACCTCTTCTTCATAAGTAAAACTTAACTTATTCCCATTAGGGCTTACTATATCCATTAAATGCCACGAGCTTGTAAAATTTAAAGATGAATTGCTTGTGGTATCACTAAGTCCAGCCGTACTGTTTAATAGAAATTCACCCGTAGCTACATCCCTACTTTTGGCTTTTCTTCTAGTATCATTAGGATCACTAGTATTTCCAAAATAGAACTTAAAACCATCTTTAGTAGTAATAACAAAATAAACATCTTGTTCTAAATTACCTCCCTTTTTTTCTATTTTAAGATCATCATAACTTTGTAAAACGGGCTGTTTAGTCTGTTGATCGAAAATAAACTTTCCTGAATAGCCTAAAAAATTGAATGTAAATAAGTCAGGAAGTAAATCTCCACCATTACCAGGTATATCTAGGTTGTAAACTCTACTCCTAACTGAAAAATCAGTTTCAAAATCTTTGTAATAATCTACATTGAGATATGAGTGAGTACCCACAAAATCATTTTTTCCTCTTATTTGTCTGGTGATTAAACCTCCTGCATTTAATGCCCAACCTATACCTGTTCTAGAAGCTATTTCTTCTACTTTAATTCCTCTAGCATGGTAAGACATACCTATTGGAATTTTTAATCCTTCAAAATCTATTTCATATAATGGAACTCCAATGTTAGGTAATCCTGTATAATGACTCACAGGTATTTCTGTAAATTTAGCCAATGAAGTTGCCTCCGGCGATGGCGGAATAATTTCTGGTACTCTTGAGTATACCCCATAGTAGCTACTAACGCTATAAAAGCGCTTACGATTTGTTTTTTCATAAAGAATTTGATTTTAGCAATTTGCGTTACACAAACAATTTTTAATTAATTTTTCTTGATAATTATTCATTTTCATATTAATTGTTATTTAAGTATTTAGATCATTACTAATTCAAGTTAGTTACATCTTTTACTCGGAAGTAAAAGTAGTATGTCTTATTTAAATCTTAATGTGGTTTTACCCATTTTAAGGTGTGGATTTCCACATTTGATTAACTTTTTTAAGAGAATCAACCCAAGCTATATTTCAAACTCAGGTTGATGTCACTCAAGGGGAGATAAATAATAGTTAAAAGATAATCTAAGTTTTCTTTGAAAAAATCCTTATAAGTGTTCTTTTCCTTTACTATTTTTACCTAAAATTTATTATTTCTTGCATTTTTCACTTTTAACTAGACAAAAGTTTTCCAGTCTATTATAACTCTATAATAGATTTAGAAATTTAGTTATGTATTATTGCTATATTATTTAAATAGGTTCTTCTATTATTTTGGCTAATTTTTCTTTTTTGTCTTCTTCACTATAAGAATTTCACAACTAAAAAAACAAACTCAGTTTAGTAAAAAAAGTATATCTCTTCTAGTAACATTTTAGCTTTTCATAGAACACTACTATAGAAAACATGTTTTGAATTCCTTAAATATTCAAAGCAAAAATTAATCAATCAAGTTATGTTTAAAAAAACGTTATTCGCAATTGCCTTTGTAAGTTTATTTTCTTGTGAGCAAGGAAATGTAGACGAAATTATTGAACAAGAAGTTAACACGACTACTTCTGAAACCCAAAAGAATTTATTTTCTTTTAAAAACTGGGATGATTTTAACACTGCTTTTATTAATTTCTCTGAATTGGATACAGAGGAATTAAAAACGGTATCATTTTATAATGATGAACGAAGTTCTGAATTTTCAGATGCTTTTAATGCTATTCTTAATGAGGACTATCAGTTTGAAGTAGCTAACAAAATTATTTGGTTACATAACGGTGCTTTTTACGAACTAGATGATAGCACTATTCAAAATCCAAATGCAAATATTAGTACTCTTAAAAAAGTAGGTAGCATCACTACTGATATTGTACCTATTGAAAATGAATACCTAGAAAGAGGAACTGTGGCTATTAATAACCAGAAAGAATTTAGAAAACAACGTTATGTTGAAGGGTGTGGATCAGGTAAAGTGCAAGGCCCTTCTCCCAGAGCTTTCAAATATGTTAATGAAGCTTATGCAGAAACTGCACGAATAGGTAATCAAAACTACCATTCTTTATACTTACGTATTAAATTAGAGTACAATCACAGAAGAAGATCTTGGAGATTATCCGGCGAATCAAGAGAGATTTCAGTAAATGCAACTAATAGTTCTTACATAAGGACAGCAAGCGCACCCATAGCTGGACTAAATTATACTATTATTAAAAATATTTCTTTCAACAGTGGCTGTTCTTCACATAAGAATTTATTATTGTCTCGATTAATAGCTCCTTTTCAAATACATAGTATTCAATGGGCAGTAAAACTTAATGGTACGGTTACTCAAAAAATGCTAGGAGATGTAGAAACAAACCGTTGGACAAATTATATTAATTGGCAATAAAAAATTAAGAGATAGTATTACACAAACATATCTATTACTCTTTGATGTAATTGTATAGAACAATAACCACTACTAAAAATCAACTACTACTTTAATTCAACTTGAATTCGATATAAATCTATATCGAATTCAAGTTATTTTTTTACGTCGCTATTTAATTATTCATATATTAAAAAATATATGAATAAAGAGCTAAAAAACATTAATACTTCATTTTATTAGACTTATTATTACAAATACTTCAAAAAAGGTTAAAATACTGCTGATAAGAGTTAATCCTCAACCATCGTTCCTCTTAATGTATTTATAACTTGGGTCTTAATTAACAACCCTATTAATCAATTTAAAACCCAAGAAAATGTCAAACAAACCAATCAAATTTTTCTTACTTACATTAGTTTTACTTTTTATCTCTTGTTCTGAAAATATACTTGAAGATCAGAATACTGATGCAGGAAACACCCAAGATGAAGAATTAAATTCAAAAATTAAAGTATCTAATTTCTACACCTTCCCTTCAGACTCAATAAAAAGAGTGCAATTTACAGGAACAACAACTCAAGATTTAAACCGCTTTATTAATCAAAACAAAGCAGAAGGAGCCATTATTGAAATTCCCAAAGCTACATATACTTGGGGAAGAATCAACTTAAGATCTAATATTCATTTAGAAATAGAAGGAGGCACAGTGATTAAACCTGAATTGGATAGAGGTGCTATTTTTAATATTGGAGCTAGTAAACAAGGAAATCGTCTTAAAAACGTAAGTATTAGAGGGGTGAATGGACGATTTACTATAGATCTATGTGATCCTTCTTTAACTAATAAATTTATAGCCGCTGCAAGAATTGGTCGTGTTGATAATTTTTTAGTAGAGAAATTCAATATTAAAGATCGTAGAAGTATTTTAAATTCTATTTTAATGATTCATGTTTCAGGTGCTCCAGAAGTTAAACCAGGTGCCAATAGTGGCATTGTGAGAAATATTTCTCAAACAGGAGCGCATACTGGTTACGGATTGGTACAAACTTATAATTGTGATAATGTATTATTCAGAAACCTTAAATGTGTTGGAGGTATTACTCTACGTTTAGAAACAGATGACAGAGCAATGAAGAATGATATTAAAAACGGGATAAAACAAGGCGGGGTTAATGATATTTTTGCAGAAAATATCAGAAATACAAATGGTTTAGCAGCATTAATGCTTTCTCCTCATTTTGTTCAAAACGGAAAAGTTACAACACAGAATATTGTTGCAAATAGTAGTGGATTTGCCGTAAGATACGATAGTGGCGGAGTAGCTGTATTTGATGGTGCTAGAGCCTTCCCACTTACAGATGCAGGTAGAATACAATTCATGGATTTTGTTAGCAATCAATTTCCTGGGTTTTCTGGAAATGCTTTTAAAGGAAATGCTTTTAAACGTAATAATGGAACACAGTGGGCAGTTACCTTATCTCCTGAAGTTTTGGATCATCCAAATAGATCCCAATTTATTAAAACCCAAATAGGAGATTTAAAAGCTGGAAGATTTGATAATCCAACAGCTACAAAAGTTACCGCTAATTATGGCACAAAAGCAAAATTAAAACAAAACCAGCTGCGCTTTATCCCATGTAATCAATGGACTAAAATCAAAGATCCTGGAACTAGTTTAGGCTTATTTAAAGGGTTTGAATATGAAGGTCCTTCTGTTGGTTTAATTTTAGGAGATGGTATTAGCATTTCGCAACCAATGTTTAACAATTTTCCTTCTGATTTTATTCAGAATGTAATTTTGAATGGTCAAGCAATTTGTAATAATGATCCTAATACTATTCAACAAGTTAGAGGACAATTTCCGAGTTGTAACTAAAAAATTAATAAAAAGAGGCTGTTTAGAATAGTAGTATCAAAATACTGAAGTTTTTCAAAATTGGGTTGTTAATAGAAACCATTATTCTAAATAGTAAGAGCTACCGCACAAATTCTTTTGTGTGGTATTTCTTTCACTCAAAATTTTAGATATAGTTTATCTAATAATTCTCTTTCCCAATATAACCTATAACACTATTTTAGAGTTTCTATTCATAGCAATATAATTTTGGTAGTATAAAATACAGTTTCATTAATCACACGAAAGAATTCGTGCGAGAATGGGATTTAAAATTACTCGAAAAACTTATAAGTGAATATCACAACTCCTCTCATTAAACTCAAATAAAATTACTACAACATAACAAACTGTATATTTTAACACTGAGTGATTAATTATTTTAAAAAACGTCAAAATTAAAGATTAAGTAAGTACTTTATTTTAATACACTTAACCTTTCTATTTCTGCTGCGAAAAATTTCAAATTACATATAACTATGAATGATAAAATAATATTAATTGTTGCTAAAAAAACAAAAAATGGTAGGTTTTTTAAGTCTTCTATTGTTCAATAAACGAACAATTTAAAACTTTATTAAAATGAAAAAACATTTTTCGAAACAATTAAAAAAGGTAAGTATACTGATACCTCTATTATTAATCTTTCTAGTTTCTTGTCAAAAGGAAACTGAGATTATACCTGAAACTACAGCAAACGAAACACAATCAGAAAATGTAGTTACTGACAACTCAATAACCTCTCACCGAATTAGTAACCATCTAGTGAATACCAACACTAGGGAAATAGTTGGTCAATTTTTCAGTAACCCCGATTTTAGTGGTAGAGTATACACTTTATCTTTTACAAACTTTAATCTTTCTAAGCCCTTTAAACTACCTTTTGAAGCTAAATCATGGGTTGTAGCACCACAAGTATCAATTCTAACCAAACAAAGTACTAGAATAAGCGCAAAGAATAGAACTTTTATTGGGAGTAAAAATCATGGTAGTGGAATAGTAAGAAAAGGGATACAATTATATGTCGCTAAACACCCTACAAAATACCAACATGGAACTTATGCGGGTCAATTATGGTCCAAAAACGGAAAACACCAATTACCTATATTCTCAAAGGTAGATTTAGGTCTTAAACCATTAAGGAATTTTTTCCATAACAAAGTAGGAAAATTTATACCTGCTACTACAAGTAAATATAATTATGTTTTTTTTCATCAATATAATAGTTTTAAGAGTGAAAAAATTGCAGCTAGACCATCTAATACCCACGGCTTAAGAAAACATTCCCAAGCCTTCAATCCTTGGCAACAAAACAGAATATCTAGCTTAACCTTAGTAAGTGGTAAATTCAAGGGAAATTCTAATAAGTGGGATGACTATTTTGAATTTGAAAAAAAGCCTTTAAATCAAATTGCTTTCGGACATGCTGGTCAAGAAGCTTTCTTTAAATTTGCATGTATGGCTGGATGCTCTAGAAATTTTGCAGATCCATTAAATGCTATCGAAGATGTTTTAGGCCTAGCTTCAAACAATAAAATAAAATGGGGTTCTTGTATAACTGGTTGTCTTAATACTAACTTTAGTAAATTCAAATCAGTACTAGCACTGTTTACTAATCATATTTAATCTATACACTTAAACAATAACTTAGAGATGATTAAGAGATAATGATATTTATATCTTTTAATCATCTTTCTAATTAAATATACTCATGAAATATTCCAGAAAAACTTTTTTATATTTTACAATTATAAATATAACTATACTTAATTTTTTAACTATTTTTCTATTGTATAATAATCACCAAAAATCTATCAGAGACAAAGTCATTATAGAAAACACAAAAAAAATACTGAATACATTTCAAGGAATGAGAGAAATAGTTAGAGAAATAGCAGAGACGCCTAATTCTTTTGTAGATGGTAACCAAATCACTAATTTCAAAATTGGAGGACAAAAATCTATTTTAGATTTACCTGCATTACAATTACCCCAAAATAAATTGATAGTATTTTCTTCTAGTGATTGTGATTATTGTGTAGATTATTATGATACCTTAAATAAGTTTCACATTTCAAATCCTGAAATAAAAATTGTTATTTTAGAAAAAGGTTATGGAAATGATAAAACAATCAACTCTAATTTTAAGAAATATAACATTTCTGAAGACGTTCTGATTGAGAATAATATAAATACAACTCCAACAACATTGTTTCTAGACAGCAATAATTACATTCTGGGTTCAATTGCATCCAATAAAACTGAAGATTTGTTGAGTCTAACTCAAATTAATCAAGCTATGGATTATCAATAATATATACATCTGTATTAATTATCAGTTTTCTATTATAATTTAACTTTAAAAAACTTTTCTTTTGCCCAATAGACATATACCTTCATAAATGCAGCACAACTTAAATAGGTTGTGCTTTTTTTTAAAAAAACGATAGTAAATTAAAGGAAAAAATCAACCACCTATAGTAATCATACTACGATTATTATGATTGGTTAAGTTTTCAAAATCTTCTAAATCTGTCATTCCAGAACGAACTGCTTTCTTTTTTAAAATTGCTGCTTGAATAATGGGTTCTATAGATTTTCCTTCTCGATAACTTGATAATAAATCCGTTTCTGAAGTAGAGAATAAGCAGTTTTTAAGTTTACCATTTGCAGTTAATCGAATTCGATTACAAACATCACAAAATGGATTTGTTACTGAAGAAATAATTCCAAAATCTCCTTTATAAGATTCTATTTTAAAATTTCTAGCGGTAAAATTTTCTTCATTAGGAAGCTGAATAACACTAGACAAATAATAATCTTCAATTTGATTCAATAATTCTTGATAGCTAACTAATTTGGATTTATCCCATCTATTTCCATCAAAAGGCATAAATTCTATAAATCGTACTGCGATACGTTGTCTCTTGGTAAACTCGATAAAATCAATAATTTCATCATCATTAAAATCTTTTAACAATACCACATTCAACTTTACATTAAAGTTTTCATTTAGTAGTAATTGAATATTATCAAAAGCTTTTTTAAATTGATCTCTTTTGGTAATTGTATTGAATTTTTCAGGATGTAATGTATCTAAACTAACATTAATAGTTTTAATACTTGACGTTTTTAATGTTTCGATATGACGATCCACTAAAATAGCATTGGTTGTCATGGATAATTCTACAGGTAATTTTGACAATCCTTCTACTATTTCAGAAAAATCTTTACGCAATAAAGGCTCTCCTCCCGTTAATCGAATTTTAGTAACACCATGTTTAACAAATAACGAAGCAATCTCAATAACTTCTTTAGCATTCATTATTTGATGTCTAGGAGACAAAACAACTCCACTTTCAGGCATGCAATATGTACACCTTAAATTACATTTTTCAGTTAATGAAATTCGAAGATAATTATGATGCCTTCCAAACGTATCCGTTAATATATTCTTTTCATTTGTCATTAATGACGCTCTCCTTTTAATACTTTAAAACTATGAAATAAATGTGGAAATACAGCATCTAAGCTTTCTACAACTCCTTTACTTGATCCTGGTAAAGCTAAAATTAAGCAACCAGACATAGTTCCTACAACACTTCTAGATAGCATTGCGTAAGGCATTCGTTCTTGTCCATAACGACGAATTGTTTCCTCAGCTCCTACTATTCGTTTATCTAATAAAGGCAAAACAGCCTCTGGCGTAGTATCTTTTGAAGATAAACCTGTTCCTCCAGTAAGAACTATTAAATTACATGTTTCTTTTAGTTCTTTGATTCGCTTTTGAATTGTATCGAAATCATCTGGAATAATTTCTACTTCTTTTGTATTTATCTGATATCCCTCGAACTTTTCTTTAATCAACTTTCCTGATTTATCTTCCTCTTTTCCTTCAGAAATAGTATCAGAACACACTAAAATCCCTGCCGTAATATTAGAAACATCTCTAACTGGATATGATGATTTACCTCCTTTTTTCTCTAATAATTTAATATGATGAATCTCTACTCCTTTATCAATCGGTTTCAACATATCATACATATTCAAAGCAACAATACTTGCCCCATGCATGGCTTCAACCTCTACCCCTGTTTTATAAATTGTTTTTACAGTTACTTTTATCAATATAGATAGATCTTCTATTTCATAAGTTACTCCCGTAAACTCAATTGGCATTGGATGACAATCAGGCAATAATTCAGGTGTTTTTTTGACTCCCAATAATCCAGCGGCTTTACTCATAGCAAACACATTTCCTTTAGGCACAGTATTATTTTGAATTGCTTCTATAGTAGCTTGTGAACTTACTTTTACAATAGCTTGAGCAGTTGCTATTCTCAGGGTATTAGATTTATGGGTAATATCTACC
>NZ_MSMP01000065.1 GCF_001936575.1 Tenacibaculum agarivorans | reverse complement strand
GGTAATGGGTCAAATTAGCACCTGATGTAAAATAATGATTTTTAGATTTGAAAATCAGCAAGATAAAAAATAGATACTGTTCTTTTAGAGCAGTATCTTTAGTTCATTGAAATATTAAAATTTTGTTAGAACCTTTAACATCTAGGTTTCTTTTAGCGACGTGTATTAAATTAGCACCTAAAAAATGTTATGAAATGCACTCGATGTAATTCTGGTGATTGTATCAAGAAAGGAATCCAGAATAATAAACAACGATTCTATTGCAAAGATTGTGGAAGTTACTTTCAATCAGAGTATGCCTATCAAGCTTATAAATCAGGAACAAATGATTTTATTAAAAACTTACTGAAAGAAGGTTGTGGGGTTCGAGGTATTGCAAGAGTACTTGATATTTCTAAAAATACTGTTTTATCAAGAGTTTTGAAGATTGCTAGTCAAATAAAGACTCCTTATTTCAATAAGTTTGGTTGCAAATTTGAAGTTGATGAGATGTTTATAAAAATAGCGAATGGTAAATCACACAATTGGTTAGTGTACGCTATTGAACAAAAGACTAAAAGTGTTGTTAGTTTTATAATTGGTAACCGATCTACTGAAACCTTGAAGCAAGTAATAGATAAAGTTTTATTACTGAATCCGAAGAAGATTTATACAGATAGATTGAATATTTATCCAACTATTATTCCAAGAGAAATTCATAAACGTTTTCAATATTGTACAAATAAAATTGAGAGAATGAATTTAAATTTACGGATGCATATAAAACGGTTAAGTAGAAAAACCATTTGTTTTACTAGAAATCAGAAGTATTTAGAAGCACATTTGAGAATTTATTTTTGGGGATGAAAGACCAAACACAATATGTTATATTTAGAATATGAATGAAGGTTACTATAACAAAAAAGGAGAATTAGTAAGCAAGGAAGAATTTGATGCAGAACGTGAACGTATTATTGCACAACGTATCAAAGATGCAGAAAACGATGAAAACCTTATTGATGATGAAGATTTAGATTTTTATTTATCTGAACTAGAAAAAATGTCAGACTAGGTGGATTATAAAATCAAATATACAAAAGAGGCAATCGCAGAACTCAACAAAAGGTTTATTTGGTATCGCTCTAAAGAACTTGAACTAGGTGAGCGGTTCAAAAATGCTTTTTATAAAATTCGTTCTGAATTAAAAGAAAATCCAAAAATATTTAAGCAAATAGAAAATAATCATAGAAGAGCTGTTTTAGGTTCTTCTTTTCCATATACGGTTCATTATCTAGTGAATGAAAAAACAAAAACCATAAAAATCTTTGGAGTATTTCATCAAAATAGAGATATTGAATTAGTAGATGAAAAGACTAAGATCAGAAAAATTCATGAGCTTAGAAATGAAAAGAAATTAAGACTGAATCAAAGACAGAGTCAACTGAATAAGATTCGACAAAGGCAAGAATTAGAAAAAGATCGAGGGAAAGAAAGAGACAGAGGTTTGGAACGATAATCAAAAGAAGGGATAATAATTCTGAATTGAACATTATTATTAAAAGTATAAGTTCTTTGAAAATAGTTAGTTTTTAGGATGTAAAAGGTCTAAAAAATTAGAAAGAGATCAAAAAATCGCTCTTAGGTGATTATCCCTTTGGATTGAAGTATCGAGGTTATAACGAAGTTGTTTCAAGTCTTGGAAATAGCACAGCGCAGAAATTCGGATTAGGAAGAAAAGAGTTAAATGATGAATTAGGACTTGAATGGTATGACTTTGGTGCTAGAAATTATGATGTAGCATTAGGTAGGTGGATGAATATTGATCCATTAGCTGAAAACTACTCGTCTACGTCACCTTACGTTTATACATTGAATAATCCTTTGTTTTTTGTTGATCCTGACGGGCGAAAAATTATCAATGGCGATGAGGAGAGAAGAAAAAAAGCAGAAAAACAAGTAGAAAAAAATCGAAAAATAGTAGAAAGTGCAGAGTCATCATATGGAACCAGTAGAGAAGATTTCAGTAGTAGATCTCAATATAAGAGGTATAAAAAAGCTAAAAGAAATTTAAAAAAATCTCAAAGAAAATTAAGTAAGTATACAAGACTTGCAGAATCTACACAAGAAAAAATTGATAATTTTAAAGAAAAGTCACCCAACATGTTTGCGAAAATGGATAATATAACAAATGAGTATGGAGAAAGTGTTGATATATTTGTTGGGACTAAAAGTATGTCAGGTAAAAATGGTAAAAATGAATTTTCTTTTTCTGTAGATCAAAATAATGGCCATGTTAGGTTATCTTCTAGGAGTTTTGGACTAAATACTCTTGAAATTTTTATAAACCCAACACTTGGACCATCTGTTCATGACCCAGATAAAACTCCGTCCACAATAGAGACATTAAGACATGAAATGGGGCATGCAAGTTATGAAATAGAAAGTACTAGAAGTTATTATTTGTACCTTGAAGGTTTAAAAAGATCAGGAAAAAAATCCAACGCAGGTCATAGTTCTGGTGACTTAAGTGGTAAAAGAGCATTATTATGGGAAACATTAGAAGATTTATAAAAATGAAAAAAATAATATTTTTAATACTAGTTTTAGTATCATTCACAGTTAATTGTCAAAAAGCATCAATAGATACTGTTTCAATAGCTTTTAAGGCAAAACTATTTACGGTTAGTGAATATGGGGTTTCTGATAAAAATCAAGTAATAAAAGATATAGAATCACAAAAAATAGAGTTTTTAGAAACTAAATATAAAAAGTTTCTTTTCATGAAAATTTTATTTTCACAGCCCTACAGATTGATTAACTCTAGTGTTAATACATTAGAAAGAAATTGTTACTATTATCTGGCATTTGGAATTGATGATTCCAGATATTACAGGTTAGGAGGTTTTAGTAATTTAGATGTTGATAGTTTTTTTAGAGATTTAGAACTTAGAGAAGAAGGTATTTTTACAGATATTGATAATGGTAAAGAGGTTGACGGAATTGATATTTATTGTTTGCATGAATATTATAAAATGAATCATAAAAAAAGGTTTAGAAAGGGATTTAATTGTTTTGAAAATTGTTCAGACGGAACCCAAACAACAATTGAAATACATTAAATTGTTATCTAATAAGGTAATGGTTAAAATGAACTTTAATATCAAAATATATTATTACAAAGTATATACCGCTCAAGAAAGGGCGGTATATTTAAGTTAATTGAAATAGTTTTTTAAAAAATGTAAAAGACTATATGTAGTTAAATATCTCCTTGGGCGGAAACGTTAAGATTAAATAATGAAAAATAAAATTATAGTTATTTTAAGTTTGTGCTTTTTATCTTTTTCGATAAATGAAAAGGTCAAAATTTATAAGTTTGCTTTAAGTAAGATAACATCATCAAAGGAGTATAGCTTATTCGTAAAAAGTAAAAAGAAATATTATATTTCTAATGAGGTAGTTAGTTATACTAAACTTGCTCAGTATTTTAGGTCTGAACTTGAAAAATCTAATCCTATCACAGAAGAAGAGATTGTTCGTGACACAAATAAAAAAAATTTAGTTGATGATAACTTATTATCTCTTAATATCAAGAAGTGTTCAAAAGTTCAAATTAATTTTTCTGAAATAAGAAATGATATTTTCTTTGCTGAATTAATAAAAAGCAAAGAGAAAACTAAACATAAAGAAGTATATTTAGGTATTAGTTATTTATATATGTTTAAAATAACTGATAATGATGAGGTAGAATTGATAAAGACTATAGAACTCGATAATAATTAAAGTTAATATATAAGATAGTAGCTTTTTTAAAATCAGTGGTTATAAATAATAACTGCTGATTTTTTATTTCTAAAAACACTTAAGAAGGAAAGAAGATATTACTATAAAATCTTTAAATCATAGAAGCTGTAAACCTATTCTAGGATTTAGATTTTGCGTATTGATTGCGTTTTCTTGTGTATTTGTGTTCCTCATAACTAGAGAGTATTAACTCTATAATTTCACTGTAAGTAAGAAAACATAAACAATTCTGAAGTATATAATTAAAAACTTACTCAGATCATCCAAGCTGTAAACCTATTCCAGGATTTAGATTTTGCGTAATGATTGCGTTTTCTGTGTATTTGTGTTCCTCATAACTAGAGAGTATTAGCTCTATAATTTCATTGTAAGCAAGAAAACATAAACAATTTTAAAGCATATAATTAAAAAGTTACTCAGATGATGCAAGCTGCAAACCTATTCTAGGATATAGATTTTGCGTATTGATTGCGTTTTCTTGCGTTTTTGTATTCCCCATAGATTATAAAGTATTAGTTCTATGATTTCACTATATACTAGAAAAGATAAATAATTTTAAAGTATATAATTAAAAAATTACTTTGATCATAAAAACTGTAAACCTATTCTAGGGTTTAAATTTTGCGTAATGATTGCGTTTTCTTGCGTTTCTCTGTTCCTTATAATTTATAAGGTGTTTGTTATATGACTTTACCATAAACAGGAAAACATAAACAATACTAAAGCACAGAATTACAAAATCACTGACATCATACAGGCTATAAATCCATTCTAGGATTTAGATTTTGCGTAATAATTGCGTTTCTTGCGTTTTTCTATTCCTTATAATTTATAAGGTGTTAGTTATATGATTTCACTATAAATAGGAAAATGTAAACAATACTAAAGCACAGAATTAAAAAATTACTCAGGTCATACCGACTGTAAACCTATTCTAGGATTTAGATTTTGCGTAATAATTACGTTTTTATATTCCTTTTATAAATATTATATCATTAAAGAGGGGGGGAAGCTATTGTTTAATAAGACCTATCTTAAAATAATTCGAGTACGAACTCACATTTTTGCCTTTAATAGTTTATCTAGTGGTTAATGTTTTTTATACCTGTTTTTCATAATTATTATATTCAGTTGAATTTATATTTGCTTTTGCAAAATCGTAAATCGATTGTTTTGTATAGTTTCCGTTTTCTAAAAAATCCCTTCTCCACGATTTAATATCTTCTCTTAGAAGGTCGAAATTAAGATTTAAGAACTTTTCTAATTCATTCCTTTTTATTTTTGAGTGATATAATAGTTTTCTACCTTCTTTATTTGCTGGAATTCTAATAGTAAGAACATCTAAGTCCCTAAAATCTCTAAATAATCGAGCACTTTCTAAAATGATCTTTTTAAAAGCGAAGTATTCTGTATTTACAAAACCCTCTTTAAAAGTTATTAATCTTTTCTTATAATCAGATTTACATACATCAAAGTAACCCGAGTTTTCTGATGCTCTTTTAAAAAGCTCGTATTTCGATAATTCAAGATTTCTAATTTTTTGATTCACAAAATAATCATAAGTTAACTTTATCCTTTCTAATTCATCAAACTCAATAATATCAAGTCTCAAATTTCGAATATTAGCTCTATTTTTTGCTGATTTACTAAATCCTTTATTTGTGATTATCAATCCAAAGTTTGCTTTAGTGTCCTCTAACATTCCAAGAAAACTTTCTATAACCTTTATATTAATTTTTTTCGAGAAATGTTTACAGTCAATTATTCCAAGAATTTTGTTTCCTCCAATATTTCCTCGTATTGAAATATCAATTTGCCTATCAGTTCTGCTGTATTTTCCGAAAACCTTATCATCAAATTCGAATTCACAATCAGTAAATATATTAACAAGTTCTTGATAAATTTGTCTTTCATATTTTCTCCAAGTTTTATTTTCTATGGACATTTTTTTATTTATGGTTAAAGTAGGATATGGATTATTATCTGTATTCTTCTATCTTAAATCTCTTCTGCTTTTGTAAAGTTTCTCCATCAATTAGTTTAATGGAAATTACCTTTTACATAATCTTAAATTATTAGCTAGTTTTGTTGTTTCCAGTTTTAATCAGGCATTTCAGTTTTTTATATTCTAAAATCTAATTAACTCAAAGCGATTCATAATTTGTCAAGTTGTTTTAAACTACTTTATTATTGTTTTCTTTCAGAGTAGTATCATTAACAACTGTCTGTTTAGATATTTTTAATTCAGTGTCAGTAATAGAAGCGGTTATCCTAATAGCTTCTTCTTTATGATTTTTTAATTGCTCAAAAATATCTTTATACTTATCATATGTTCTTAGCTCTAATCTCATTTTTATATTTTGTACAAACTCTTTGACATTAGCAAAGGAGCCAAATGTTATAAAAGAAAACAAAGCCATAATTATAAGTGCAAATTGATTCCAGTTCAGTAAATCACCAAGATTAGTAATATTAAAGAAGAAATAGAGTAATAGATTGTAGCCGACAAATAAAGATGATAAAACCAAACGAACACCGAAATAAATTCGTTTAAACTTCTTGTTTAATTTTGTACTTAACTCCTGTTTCTTTTGTATTAGTGTCTCAAGCTTTTTATGCCTTGCCTTTAGTTTGCTTAAATTATTTTTTTCTTCATCATTTTGGTTGTTACTTTTTTCTAATGTAACATCTACTTTACCTAAAGAAGCTACATAAATTATAATTACTATTACAATTACTAGTACTATTAA
This sequence comes from Tenacibaculum agarivorans, assembly GCF_001936575.1. Taxonomy (GTDB): domain Bacteria; phylum Bacteroidota; class Bacteroidia; order Flavobacteriales; family Flavobacteriaceae; genus Polaribacter; species Polaribacter agarivorans. The sequence goes on along the minus strand of NZ_MSMP01000065.1, from coordinate 2,714 downwards.
AAAGTTATTATTACTATTTTTCTTATTCACTCTTATAAAGTTTTACCTCCTTAAAAGTCCAGGTATAACAAACTATTTTTCTAAACCTTTTAATGAGTCTATTTTTGTTTTTTTTAAAAATCTCAGTTAACATGTTTTAAATCAATTACATTATTTTGACCAAACCACTCTTTTGCTTTAAGAATAACTTTATCTGAATAATCACCTTCATAGAATACTACCAAATCCTCCTTTGCCCTTGTACAAGCAACGTAGAAAAGATTTAATGTTCTATCATAATACTTTTTATCTTCAGAATCTCCTTCAAAAAGAGTTTTGTAGCATACCGTTAACTGCGAAATTTTGTCTTTATTAATAACAACTAAGACATTGTCAAATTCATCTCCTTTTACACCATGTTGAGTTGAATATGAACTAAGCCCCTCTGTATAATTATAAAGATTTTCGATTTCTGAATAGTTTACTCTTTTAATTCTTTCAATTATATAGGGATTTTTTTCTATAAACTCTGTAATTCTTGGGTCAATATTAAATAGCTCAGAAGTTTCAATATAATCTAAAATATCTTTTATTTTAGAAGAGGTAAGCAAGCATAAATTTTCCATTTTCTCTTTGAGAAGCAGCTTATGTTTTCCTATTTGTATTTTAAAATCAACTTTTTTAATCAGCTTGATAATATCTCTGTCTCTATACAACGTAATAATTTCTTGAATTTTGTATAAATACTTAATTAGAACATCTCTTTCATCATTTCTTTTATTTGAAGTTGAATTTTTACTTTTTTTCTTTCCTATAAGTTTATCCTTATTAATATATATGTTAGCTAAGTTTTGAAACTCAGTATTAAGTACAGTTTCAAAAAGTTCTTTATTATCAAAAATATAGTCACACATAGTTCTAGCAGGAAGAATTTTTTCAATTCCAGGGTGTACTTTCTTAACAGCATTTATAGCTTTTTGAGTAGTGTCTTTATTTTTCTTTTCTTTTTCCACTAATTCAAGAGCCTTTTTTATATCTAATTTTTCGTCATATTTTTTTGTAAGTCTATCTAAAAGTTCCAAAAAAGTGAGTGAGTTAATATCTCCTTCTATAGGGTATACTTTTAAAAAATCTTTTATTCTTTTAACATATCCAGATCCTCCTATTATTTTATCTTTTTCATAGATTTGAAAAAGTGAATTAAACTCAGCTTCTTTTGCTATTTGACTATTCCTAGTAAATAAGATTTTAGATAGAGGCTTTCCTTTGTCGTCGTAATTCTCAAAATCCCAATTAAAACAATACTTGCTTTCTAAAACTTCTTTAATAGTTTTGTTTTTTAGTGAAGAATAAAGAAAAGTGACATTACCTTCTTTAACTGTTCCGTCTTCTTTAATGTTTGGAGCTTTAGTTCCTTCTAAAGGCTTTTGAATTAATGTATCATTTCTTAATTCATTTGCTAAATCTAATACTTTTCTGGGATTTCTTCTATTTAACTTTTTAGGAACTTCCTTTAATAGTTTTTGATGCTCACTAAACTCTAATTCCTCAATCTTTATCTTTCCAATCCCATCATAAATAGATTGCATACTATCTCCAAAAAGACCAATTTTTAAATCAAGTTCTTTTTTATTAAGGTGAGTCAATAAAATATCTATTACTTCTTCAGAAGTATCTTGATATTCATCTACAAAAATATAATCAAACTTATCGTTTATAATTTTCGATAGAAGTGGATGTTTTTTAAAAAGAAATTTGGCTAGTTGTAAAACTTCATTATGTGAAATAACTCCCTTCTTTAAGCTTTTATATTCTAGATATTTAATTTCTCTATCCCTTGATAATTCTTCTTCAGACACATCCTCATTTAGTTCTATTATTGCATCTCTTAAATTGGTTTGAAATCCCTTTATATTATCCCATAAAAAATCATGAATTGTAGAAGCCTTTAATGAAAAAGAATTTGCTCTTTCTGTAATTTCATCAGCCGCAACATTAGTATATGTTATACATGCTATTTTTACCTTTGGTTCTTTTTCAGTAATTCTTTGAATAAGCTCAATCAAAGTATGTGTTTTTCCACTACCAGCACCACCATTTAATAAAAAATGATTTCCCATTGCCATTGTTGCTATAATTTGATCTACTTCTGAAGCCATAGTAATCCTTCTTTTATATATGATGGAATATTCCAATTACTATAATTTTGATCACTATGATAAACTACATCTAGAGCAAAATGTGTTTTCTTTAGAATACATTTTTCGGCAAGCTCATATGCGTCTTTTTTATCTTTTCCTTCTAGATCAAATTCTCTTTTATTTTTTAATCCATTAAAAGCATCTTTATTTTTTTTGATAAAAGATAAATTAATATGTATAAAAGCATCTTCAAAACTTCTTGCATGATACCCACTTTCTTCATGTTGAAAAGCAATACATAAATTATTATCCTTAATTAATATATTTTGAGATTTAATTAATTCTTGTACACTTTTATTAACAAAATGATTTAATGAAGAATTACTCGTGCCACTCACATTAGGATCATTCACTCGACATGATTTAGATACCATTATATCATCACCTTCTTTATTCTTTTCGCCAGTAGGAATCAATTTATTTGTGTCAATATCAGTAATTAAAAGATACTTTAGACCAACAAAATCAATGAATTTCTCAAAAATATGTGAATATGCACCTACTTCAATAACCGAAATATTTTGTGATACTAAA
>NZ_MSMP01000064.1 GCF_001936575.1 Tenacibaculum agarivorans | reverse complement strand
CCACTTGAATAACACGTAGTGGGATTTTTACTTATCTCTTTATTTGTATTTATAAAAATCTATATGTGGCTTTTATTAAAAAGGTATCTTCTAAAGGTTGATCTAAAATCTGATTATTTAATCCTCCTAATAAGGATCTGTTTGCTCCCACATCTCCACTTGTTCCTTGAGACCACACTAAAAATAATTCTGACCCAGGAATATACTCCCAACGTACTACCAAATTTGAACGGAATTGCACAAATGAGAAATCAGGATTATCAAATTCGTAATCTATATTCCCATCAACGTCTTCATCTACTAAGTAATTTTCAGCACTATTTTGTTGAATTTGTGTATTATCATACCAAATCACTCTTTCATTTAAATCGTCAGCTATAGCATTGTTTACATAGTTGAACTGGTCATATCTTCCTCTAGAAATGAACGGTTGTCCATAATATTGAATAGATAAGTTAGGATTTATACTATAATTTAATCGTAAAGTAGTACTCAATGTTTTCTGATCTATATTTCCTAACACATATCTTTTTCCTCCATTATAATCTACTTGAGTAACATATTGTGTTTTATTAGGATTTTCTGTAAACTCAGTGGTTAATGAAGCACTTAAGGCATCAAATGGTTGATAATTTAAACCAAGTACATAGCGTATAAAAGAAAAGTTATCTTGTTTAGTTTCACTATGTATGTAACCAGCTCTAAAATTAAATTTCTTACTTTGATCCGATCCAAAAAAGAATACTACAAAGTTTTCTTCAGAATAACGCCATCTTGGTCCTCCTCTTAAAAATGTATTCAAAAAAATTCTTGGTTTATGAGTTAATTCCAACTCAGTCCACCAATTGTTAATCCAATTAATGTTTCCTTGAAGACTGTATTCCATTCTATTATAATTCCCTTCAAAATCAAATGAAGATAATTGACGTAATCTAACACTTGCATCTCTATATGTTTTTGTTGGCACTTGCCATAAATACCTTAAACTAGCAAACTGTCTGATTTCATCTGCTTGTCGTAAAAAACCAACATCATTCAATTCTAATTCTGGTGAACGCCAATTTACCCCTGTCCAGTAACGCCAATTTCCTCCTCCTCTTTTTCCTCCAAAAACTCTACCTCCCGTACCTGTTAAAGAAGTTCTATTAGGGTCTACCTCTACATGACTTGCATCTACTCTTTGAAATAAATGTGTTAACGATTCTTGTGTTTCTTGAATTGCTTCTTTTGACCCTACTACATGACTCGCTACTACATTACTTTGAATAAAATAATCTCTATTATGCCATTCATGACGAAAATCTAAACCTCCTGTGTAGGCAGACTTATGCAATACTTTATCTAAACCTTCGTTAAGATTTCCTCTATTTGTAGAGGTAAATATTCCTCCGAAATAACTGTTTCTCTCATTAAAATCTTTCTGAACTCTAGCAACAAAATAATTCGTTAAAGGCTCAACCAACTGTTCTCTTCTGTTTCCATTATTGTCTATTTCTGCATATTCATTAGATGTTATGGTTTCTAAAACTCCAATAGACCATCCGTCTTTAGTTTTTCCAGAGAATTTTGCTGCACCCAAAATAGACGTATTAATAGGTATATCTGCAAATTCGCCATCAGCTGTGTTTGCACTGCCTTGAGGTGCCCTACCAATTCTTCTACTGTAAAATACATTATCAGGGCCATTAGCAAATCGGAAATCAAAAATGTTTTTATTTTCTACAAAAAACGGTCGTTGTTCATTAAAAAATATCTGAAATCCATCTAATGCTATCGCACCTGGGTCAGCTTCAACTTGTCCAAAATCTGGATTGATAGTTAAATCTAGAGTTAAATCGTTGGTAATTCCAATTTTAGCATCTAAACCTGCATTAATACTAAAATCACTTCCGTCTCTAAATGGATTTCCTGCCTCTTTTTCATAACTGTCATATTGTAAAACGGTAAACGGTTGAATTTCTAATTGTTTTTGAGATTTTAATCCTTTTAAACCATGCAATTCTCCTGCTTCACTAATAAAACCAGAAACTTCATTAGGAATTCGTTGCCAAAGTGAGCGTTCTTGTTCTCTAAACAAAGTCCTGTTAATATTTAATCCCCAAATCTGTTCTTCTGCATTTCCAAATCGTAATTGCGTAAAAGGAATTTTCATTTCAGCTGTCCAACCTTTATCATCTACTACAGCATCCGTATACCAAATTGGATTCCAGCTTTCATCCCAATTCTGTCCGTTTTGTGTAGCCAATTCCTCTCCTTTTACCCCAGCTGCAGTTGTTGTAAATACAAAAGCCGTTCTTTTATCATGATAACTATCAATAATAACATTTACACGATCTCCAGCAAATCCATCTCTTCTAGTCAATCTTGCTTCAATTTTGTCTGGCTCATCATCAAAAGCTCTAATAGCTACATATAGATATCGATCATCATATCCTATTTTAAATTTTGTTTGATATGTAGGTGGCTTTCCTTCATTTGGTGCTTTTTCAACAAAATCACCTCCCCAATCGAGATGCTCCCATGCTTTATCTGTTATAACCCCATCAATCTCTGGAGTTTCTTTCATGAATTTAGTAAAGTATTTTTTCTTTGGTACAATTATGCTGTCAGCTTCTTGAGAAGAAACTTTTGTAACCACAAATAGTCCTAAAAAAAGGAATAGTAATCTTAGTATCATTGTTGGATTTTAACGCTAGTTCAAAAGTATGCTAGTTTTCTCTTAATAATATGTTAATTCCCAAGGAGTAGTTCTTAAATATAAATTAAAGCAAGTTGCTATTTGTCAGTAAAATAAATAATTGTAAATTTGCACTCCTTTTTTAAGGAAAAGTATATCATTATTAATAGACAAAAACTAAATCGTGTATGGGCACATTAAGTTACAAAACAGCATCTGCTAACAAAGCAACTGTAAACAAAGAGTGGGTTTTAGTTGATGCGGACGGGCAATCATTGGGTCGTTTAGCTTCTAAAGTTGCAAAACTTATTAGAGGTAAACACAAGCCTAATTTTACTCCACACGTAGACTGTGGTGACAACGTTGTAATCATCAACGCTGAAAAAATTAATTTAACAGGAAGTAAGTGGACTAACAAAACTTACATCCGTCACACAGGTTACCCTGGTGGACAAAGATCGTTAACTGCGCAAGAGGTTTATGAAAAAAATCCTACGAGATTAATCGAAAAAGCAGTAAAAGGAATGTTACCTAAAAACAAACTAGGTAGCGCTTTATTTAGAAACTTGTATGTATATACTGGTACAGAGCATGGACAAGAAGCTCAAAAACCAAAATCTATTAACCTTAACGATCTTAAATAATGGAAACAGTTCACAAAATAGGTAGAAGAAAAACAGCTGTTGCTCGTATATATCTTTCTGAAGGTAAGGGGAATATAACTATCAACAAAAGAGAATTAAACAATTACTTTACTACACCTACTTTACAGTATAAAGTAAGACAACCTTTAATGTTAACTGAGAACTTAGAGTCTTATGATATTAAAGTTAATGTTTACGGTGGTGGAGTTACAGGTCAAGCTGAAGCAATTCGTTTAGCAATTACTAGAGCATTAGTATCTATTAACGAAGAGCACAAAGCAGTATTAAAACCAGAAGGATTATTAACTCGTGATCCAAGAATGGTTGAGCGTAAGAAATTCGGTCAGAAGAAAGCACGTAAGAAATTCCAGTTCTCTAAGCGTTAATATATTTGCTGGACTTGTTTCAGCATTTTTCAAACGTTGCGAGACTGTTTTTCAAAAAATATTTTTTATTAACAGTTTAGTATCTAAATAGTTCAGACGTAAAACTACTGGGCTATTGCGAAAACAGAACGTAAACACATGTATTGAAATGGCAAACATTCAAGAATTATTAGAAAATGGAGTTCACTTCGGTCACTTAACAAGAAAGTGGAACCCAAACATGGCACCTTATATTTACACAGAGCGTAATGGTGTTCACATTATTGATTTATACAAAACTTCAGCTAAAATTGATGAAGCTACTGCTGCATTAAAAAAGATAGCCAACTCTGGACGTAAAATCTTATTTGTTGCTACAAAAAAGCAAGCTAAAGATATTGTTGCTGAAAAATCTAAATCAGTAAACATGCCTTACATCACTGAAAGATGGCCTGGTGGTATGTTAACTAACTTCGTTACTATCCGTAAAGCTGTAAAGAAAATGGCTGCTATTGATAGAATGAAGCAAGATGGTTCTTTCGACGCTTTATCTAAAAGAGAAAAATTACAAATTAACCGTCAACGTGAAAAATTAGAAAAGAACTTAGGTTCTATTGCTGATATGACACGTTTACCAGGTGCATTATTTGTAATAGATGTAAAGAAAGAACACATTGCTATTGCTGAAGCTCAAAAATTAAACATTCCAATCTTTGCAATGGTAGATACAAACTCTGATCCTAGACCGATTGATTTTGTAATTCCTGCAAATGATGATGCTTCTAAATCTATCGATAAAGTTTTATCTTACGTAACTGAAGCTATTGGCGAAGGTTTAGCAGAAAGAAAAGCTGACAGAGAGAAAGCTAAAACTGAGAAAGAGGCTGTAGCTGTTGAGGAAAAGAAGGCTGAACAAGTAAAAGCTGAAGAATCAGAATAAATATTTAAAGGTTTCATTACATTGAAACCTTTAATTTATTTTATCATTGTAAATTATATACAACCTTAAAAAACAAACAAAATGTCAAAAATTAGCGCTGCAGACGTAAAAAAATTAAGAGAAACTACTGGTGCAGGTATGATGGACTGTAAGAAAGCTTTAGTAGAAGCTGAAGGTGACTTTGATAAAGCTATTGAAATCTTACGTAAAAAAGGTCAAAAAATAGCTGCTAAAAGAGCAGATCGTGATTCATCTGAAGGTGTAGCTATCGCTAAGATTAGTGATGATAACACTTTTGGTGTTGCTATTGTTTTAGCATGTGAAACTGATTTTGTTGCTAAAAATGACACATATAAAGATTTAGCTCAGCAATTCGTTGATATTGCAATTAATTATACAACAAAAGAGGAGTTTTTAGCTGCTGATTTTGGTGATGGTAACACTGTTGCTGAAAAATTAATTGAGCAAACTGGAGTTATTGGTGAGAAGATTGAGGTTCCTACTTTTGAAAGAATTGAAGCTCCTTATGTTGGTGCTTACACTCACGTTGGAAAGATTTCTGCATTAGTTGGATTAACTGAGTCTATTGATGATGCTGCTGGTTTAACTAAGGATTTAGCTATGCAAGCTGCTTCAATGGGAGCAACTACTTTATCTTATAAAGATTTTTCTCCTGAGTATGTAGCGTCTGAAACTGAAGCTAGAATAGCTGCTATCATAAAAGATAACGAAGAATTAGGTCGTTTAGGTAAAACATTAAAGAATGTACCTCAATTCGTTTCTAGATTACAGTTAACTGACGAAGCTTTAGCTAATGCTGAAGAAGCTGCTAAAGAACAATTAAAAGCTGAAGGTAAGCCAGAAAAAATCTGGGATAAAATTTTACCAGGTAAAATGGAAAGATTTATCTCTGATAACACTACTTTAGATCAAGAGCAGTGTTTATTAGATCAAAAATTCATCAAAGATGAGAAGAAAACTGTTGCTGAATATGTTTCTTCTTATGGTGAAGTTGAAGTTAAAAACTTCGTTAGAGTTACTTTAGGATAACGAATATTGTCTCATCTTAGTGAGAAAATAGATATAAAGCGGTAATTATACATTACCGCTTTTTTTTATTCCATATCATTGGTAATTTGTACTAATGAAACAAATCTTTTTAATCCTTTTCTTTTATTCTATACTATGCTGTTCTCAATACAACGAAAGAACTGTTATACAAGATTTCAACTACGATAATTTTAAAGATACAATACACTCAAACTACCAAGGCGGAAGCGGTTTTGGGGGCATCTATGCTAAAGTTATTGATGGAAAAACTAAGCACACTTTTGACATCGATCTTTTTCATTCTTATGCACTAATAAAAAACATTATCACTATCCCTAAACAACAATTTGAAAAAGAACACTTATTATTAACAAAAGCACTCTTTCGTGAAGTATTGCCTAAACAAAGAAATACTCCAGATACTTCATTAGAATGGATTTTAAATAGTCAATTTCATCAAAAACAAGTAAACCATCCTTATTTTGATAAAATAATTTATCCGAAAACTACTTGGCGTAAAGAAAAAATAGAAGTTCCAGATTCATATTATATCACTCTACATAACGATAGTTTAAAAAAAATAGCCCCAAGAGACGCATATAAAGGTGAGCTTATGGAAACTGATAATCATATCGGAATTTTAACTTATAATGCATCGATATTAAGAAAAATAAGTGAACGTAAATATCGATCTACAGATTCTAAACTCATAGGAACATCCAAAAAATACAAGTTTCATGCAACTATGCATGGCCTTTACGTGCAAAAAAATGAGAAATATAAATGGTTGTTTATTAATGACTATGAAATTGTTGGAGGTCCTCAAAAGCTTCGATGGGAATCTATACAGTGTGTTCGTATCTTTAAAAACTTTCTTATTCTTGAACAGAATACGGCTCCGAGCAGGTACTTAAATACTTTTATAATTGATATTGAAACGGGGAAGATTGGTAAGCTTAAATTTGAATTCACCAAAGATATCAAAGACTTCAAAGACGACTATGAATTGGCTTTACTCAAAAAAGATCATTTTATGATAAAAAGTGATGATAAAGAAAAGAAAGTTCATTACAAAAAGCTTTTTAAATTATTAAAAAAATTAAAAGACGGGCTAGACTTTAAAAAGTAAAACCCGTTTCTTATATTATTTACACAAAATTTTGGACAGTTTCCAGAAAAATTTGTGCAATCTCTTGTTCCTGCATAGAACAATAAAATCAACATAGTTTTAAAAGCATCATTAGGAGCTTAATCGACTTTCAATTTAGACTTATATTGATCTAAAGTATTCCAAATTTTCCAAAGTTCATTCAGTGCTTTTTCATTATCACCATCTACATGCGTATTAACATTTAATACCCTACCTATTTTAGTATCTGCATCAAAAAACAAAAAAGACACCACTCCTAAGTCTCCACCTGTATGACCAAAATAACCTGATGCTGTTTTTCCCATAAAAATACAGGAATCGTATTTTACAGATAATACTGGATTTTGTTTTTTAATAGAGTCAGTAACCTTAGAATTTAGTGGACTTCCAAATAATTTTGAATAACTTTCTTTAGTTAGTACTCCATTATTTCCTGCCTGCCCTCTTATCAACTCTTTAAGAAGCAAACCTAAATTATTAGAAGAACTGAATAAACCTCCATCTGGATAGCTATGTAATGTATACAAAGGAACTTCTTTATTTCCGTAAAATTGTTTTGAGACTAGAGAACTATCTACAGTTTCATATGACCAACCTGATAACGACATTTTAAGTGGATCGAATACATATTTCTTAGTAAAATTAGGAAATGATTGCCCTGTGGCTTTTTCTAAAACATAAGCAGCTAATGCAGATCCAATATTCGTATATCTATGATGTTCTCCTGGTTTAAACGTTGTAAATCCTTCTTTTAAATACCACTCACCTTGTTCTGATAGTATTTTCTTTAAAAATTCTGACATAGGCATTCTTGACTTTGAAGGTTTGAAGACTCCTTCCATTTCATTAATACCATTGAATCCGTTATCTTCTTTTAGAACATACACATTTTCATCATAGAACTTTGTATCTATAATCGAGGAAGTATGCGTTGCTAAATGCTGTATTGTTATATTTTCTTCTGGAAAAAGTGGATTAGAAACCTCAAAATCCAAATACTTATTGATTGGATCATCTAACTGTAATTTCCCTAACTCTTGAGCTTTCAATAGCGCTAATCCTATAATCACTTTTGAAACGGAACCTATTCTTTGTAAAGTTTTTGCAGTATAAGGTCTATTTTTCTTTATATCGCAGAAGCCAAAACCTTTTTGATATAGAATATTTTCTTCATTTACAATTGCAACAGAAAATCCATGGATCAGTCCTGACTGTGAAATTCTTTGTAGTTCATCTGTTAACGCTTTCGATGTTTCATCTTCTGTTTTTTCATGCTTACATGAAACAATAGCCATTAACATTAAAATGGGTAATAATAGTTTTTTCATTAGTAGTAGTTCTTAATTAGTTGTATAAATAACTAATCACTTCTACTATCAAAGATTATTCCTAACTTCTAAAATCTGAAAAGTTTTCTTAAAACTATTTAAAATAACAAAAGCTATTGATCCAATATCTTTTCTATTATAACTCAATGACTTTCTCATAATCAAAGGTTCTATGCTCATTCCAATTGATATATCCGAACTGATTTGAGATCATTTGCGTATTTCCTATTTTTATATCTCCTATATTTCTATGACTATGTCCAAATAGCCAATAATCAATATCACTCTTAGCTATAAAGTCTTTTTTTTCTACACAAAAAGCTTCGTTATAGACACTTTTTTTGAATTCTTTATTCATACAGTCATAACTAGGCAAATGGTGTGTTGTAACAACCTTTTTTCCTTCTGTATTTACTGCTTTAGAAATAAACTCAAAACCATACTGATGGATCGCATTAAAATGATCTGGAGTAAAATGTTTGTTCTTAAATTTAATTTTTCTAAAATCTGTTACTCCCAAAGCAATATCCAAAACATGCTTTTCTATTTTAGACCACATAGTAGAGAAAATGAATGTAATATCATCTATTTTTTCCTTGTAATTATTTACAATAAAAACATTTTCATCGATCTGATCATATGTAGTTCCAAGAGCTGTAGAAATATCATAACCTCCATAATACTCATGATTTCCTGGCACTATAAATACTTTTTCAAAATCTTTAGAAACTTGTTTTATAAAATCTAGTTTTGTAAAATCTTTATCTAAATGATAAACATCACCTGCAATAATTAAAATCTCACCTTTAGCGATTAAAGGGTTATTTTTAAACCATTCTCTATTGACAGGAAACTCAAGGTGTAAATCTGAACAAATTTGTATTGTCATATCTTTTTCTTATGTAAACATTCTAATTCATAAATGTAATTGTTTACCACTGAAAACACCTTAAAATATCTTAAACAATTATTTATTTTTTGATTCTTACGAAGAAATAGAGTATTAGGAAAGTATTTAATAAAATAAGCTCTAAATTGAAAAGACCGCGGCTGTAAACGCGGTCTTTCAATTTTATACAAGAAGTTGAACGTGGTCCCCACCATAGTCAACTTTCAGAGGGCAATATACTAAAATATTTTAATTTTTTGTTAAATATTATATTTTAAA
>NZ_MSMP01000063.1 GCF_001936575.1 Tenacibaculum agarivorans | reverse complement strand
AAGTAGTAGCCTCTGAAGGTCCGTATAAATCATAAACTGATTCTACTGAACTTTCCGCATAAATACGATCTACTAAACTCGGTAATAAAGGCTCTCCTGCTAGGTTGACTGTCTTTACTGTTTCTGGTAATTTCCCAGAGTCTAAAACACCCAATAGAACACTTGGAACTGTATTTATTAATGATACTGAAACTTCTGAATCTTCAACTAAGGATAATAAGTTATCAACCAATTCAATTTTTGATCCTGAAGCTAATGAAGTAAATAGTTCGAAAATTGATAAATCGAAGTTAATGGATGTACTAGCTAACATTCCTAACTCAAGTGATTCTTCAAAATTATCTAATGCCCAGTTCACTAAATTGAACATATTTCCATGTTCTATTAAAACACCTTTCGGCTTTCCTGTACTTCCTGAGGTATAGATTACATAGGCTAAATCTTCTTGAGCAATTTTAGTTTCTAATCCTGAAGTTGAATAACTCGCTATCACATCCCAATCACTATCTAACGATACAATAGTTATGTCTTTCTTATGCTCTAAAACACTTTGACTTTGAGTACTGCTTAACACCAAACCAGTAGCTGTATCTTCAATCATATAATCCACACGATCTTGCGGATAATTAGGATCAATTGGAACATAAGCACCTCCTGATTTTAAAACTCCTAAAATACCAACCAACATTTCTAAACTACGCTCAATACAAATTCCTACAAAATCTCCTGATTTAATTCCCTGGTCTTGTAAATAATGAGCTAATTGATTCGAGCGCTGATCTAGTTCCTTATAACTTAATGCTGTTCCTTTATAAACTATTGCTGTCGCTTCTGGTTGCGCTTCAACTTGATCTTTAAAGTAATCTAAAACTGTTTGAGTTGTTCCATAATCTACCTCTGTTCCATTAAACGTTTCTAATGTTTGTAATTCTTCCTCAGGTAAAATTGTTAATGAACTTACTATAGTTTTTTCACCAGATTGTAAAACCTTTAATAATTCGGCAATAGCCGTTTGCATGTAAGTAAGTATACGTTCTGAATCTATACTTACAATTACTTGTGCTGTTAATCCGAAATAATTTCCATAATCATCAATGTTTAATGTAAATGGATAATTTGTTCTTTCGTCTCCTCCAATAACCTCAATACCTAAATCAACAACCTCATTACCTTTATCTTCTTGAGTTTCTACATGAGAATGACGGAAATTTAATAAGGCATTAAATAATGGGACTTCGTTAGAGATTTCACTCCATCCTTGAATGCTCGATAATGGTGTTTGTTCATATGGTAATAACGACTCTAAACGTTGTTTTACTTCTTGAACATAAGCTGCTGCATCTTTTTCTAAAGAAATATAAAATGGTAGTGTATTGATAAATAACCCTAAAGAATCCGCTGAGTTTAATGCTCCTTGTAAACGTCCAGAGAATAATGACCCAAATAAAGCATAATTTGAATTGCTACACTTTCCAACTACAATTCCATAAGCAGCATGGAATACAACTGCTGGTGTCATTCCTAGACTCGTGCTAACTTCTCTAAGTTGGTTACTTATATCTTCTGATAAAATAATACTAGATTCTTTAATTTCACTAGCATTCCCTCTAATATCAGATAGACCAAATGGATATGTAGGTTCCTCAATATTTTCTAATAAATCTTTAAAATAAGCCTCACTATCATTTGTTGCTTGCGTATGTAACGTATATCCAATAAAATCTCTATATAAGACTGGAGTTGGAAGATTCGATGCTTGACCAGATAGGTACATAACTATCTCTGATACTATTTTCTCCATTCCAACATGGTCTAATACCAAGTGATGTTGATTTAGTATCAAATAATAGCGTTCATTTATTTCGTCATCTGCTGATTTTAATTGTAATAATGGAGCGTTTGAAACATCTAACCACTGCGCTCCCGGAATTGTTAACAGCTCTAGTTCTGATACAATATCTTTGTTTGCATCTACCGTTAATTCTTCTACTGATAACTGCGCTTCACGTTGTACAACTTGAATTGCTTTAGGTAAACCTTCGCTTAAGATACTTGTACGTAATACATCATGGCGATCTACTACAAATTGTAATGCTTCTATAAAAGCACTTCGTTTTTCTTTGTCCGTAAACGAAAGTAGGTTAGATATCACATAAGGATCACCCTCTTCTTTAGTACTCATTACATAATGGAAATACATTCCTTCTTGTAATGGTGATAATGGATAGATATCTTGAATATTAGCAACTCCTCCTGAAACACTTGCTGTAATTTTATCAATATCTTCTTGATCAAAATCTAATAAAGGAACCATTTCTGGTACAATACGATCTGTATCTATAGTAATTCCATTGGCTGGTACTTGATAAATTGATCCTACCGAAGATAACTGCTCACTCATTGATGCAATTGTTGGGCTAGAGAAAATATCTTTAACAGCAATATTGAAATCCAGTTTTTGTAAACGTGAAATCAGTTGAACCACTAGTAAACTATGTCCTCCTAATTCAAAGAAGTTGTCATATACTCCTACCTTCTCTAATCCTAGTATGTCTTGCCAAATATTAGCAATTTGAACTTCTTTTTCATTCCTTGGGCCTACATAAACCTTTGTTGATAATAAACTTCCATCTGGCTCTGGTAACGATTTCTTATCTAATTTTCCATTAGAGGTTAATGGCATTTCCTCTAACTCAACCCACAACATTGGAATCATGTAATCCGGTAAGCTTTCCTTTAATTCTGCTTGAATTGTTTCTTTGTCTAATTCATCATCTTTAACTACATAACCAACCAATCGTTTATTGCCACTGCCATCTTCTTTGGCTAATACACAACTACTATGGATACCTGAAACCTGTGATAAGACATTCTCAATCTCTCCTAATTCGATACGGTATCCTCTTATCTTGACCTGATTATCTTTTCTTCCTATATATTCAATAGTTCCGTCTGGTAACCATCTACCTAAATCTCCTGATTTGTATAGCTTAGAACTACCTCCTTCAATGAATGGATTCTCTACAAAGCGTGTGTTTGTTAACTCTGGTCTGCCTAAATAACCTCTAGCTACTCCACTTCCGCCAACACATAGTTCTCCAACAACCCCTTGTGGAACTAAATTCAAATGCTCATCTACAATGTAACAGCTCAGTGTTGGAATAGCACTACCAATAGTACTTACTGAATTAGTCACATCTGACGCTGTGATTTCTTTATAGGTAACGTGAACCGTAGTTTCCGTGATACCATACATATTGATTAATTGACAATCTGAATATTGCCCCTTCCATCTTGCTAAATAACTCGGATTTAAGGCTTCTCCTCCAAAAATTACATAACGGATGCTTGTTTGTTCAACTCTTGATAAAAACTCTTCTTGTAATGCATAAAATGCACTTGGAGTTTGGTTTAATACCGTAACGCCTTCTTCTGCTAACAACTTAGTAAATGAAACAGCATCTTTTGTGATTTCTTTCGGTACTATCACCAATTTTCCTCCAAATAATAAGGCGCCATACATTTCCCATACTGAGAAATCAAAACAGAATGAATGGAATAAGGTCCAAACATCTTGTGATGTGAAATCATATAAACAAGAATCATGTTTAAATAAACGAACAACATTCATGTGTTCTATTAAAACTCCTTTAGGCTTTCCAGTACTTCCTGATGTATAAATTACATATGCTAAGTTTCTTGGTGAAATAACCTGAGGTAATGCTGCTATAGAAAAAGTAGAAATTGTATTCCAATCTCCATCTATGCTGACGATTGAAAGCTCTGGTTTATCCTTTAAAACTTCTTTACTAGCATCACTACTCAACACCAAACTAATACCTGCATCTGTTAAGGTATAATCAATACGATCTTCTGGATATGCTGGATCTACTGGAACATAAGCTCCGCCTGATTTTAGAATCCCTAAAATTCCAATAATCATATCAAAGCCACGCTCTAAACAAATTCCTACTAAAGTATCTGGCGCTACTCCTTCTGATCGTAAATAATGTCCTAATTGATTAGACTTCTCATCTAACTCTCTATAGCTTAATTCTTCTCCTTGATAAACTAAGGCCACTGCTTCTGGTGTTTCTTCCACTTGAGCTGCAAACAAATCAACAATAGTTTTATCTGACGGATAGTCTACTGCTGCTAAGTTGAAATCTTCTAATAACTGTACTTTTTCTTCTGTAGGTACAATAGCTATAGAAGTTACTTCTTTATCCTCTAACTCTAAACCTTCAACTAATTGTTCTAACGCTTCTTGCATGTAATCCACAATACGAGCTACATTAACACTTTCTTCAATTTGTGCTGTTAATCCAAAAATGTCACCATAATCATCTACACTCAACGTAAATGGATAATTGGTACGTTCATGACCACCTAATATTTCTATTCCTAAGTCAATCGCATTGGTTTCATCTTCTTCTCCTTCAGAAGATGAAATAGCAGTATGACGGAAATTTAATAAGGCACTAAATAATGGAGTTTCATTAGACACTCCACTCCATCCTTGAATATTAGATAATGGAGTTTGTTCATAAGGTAATAACTCTTGTAATCTATTTTTAACTTCTGTAACATAAGCTAATACACTCCCCTTAATCTCAACAACAAATGGTAATGTATTGATAAATAAACCTAATGAATCTGCTGCTCCTGCTGCTCCTTGTAAACGTCCTGAAAATAAAGACCCAAAAATTGCATAATCGGTATTACTACATCTTCCTACAACTAATCCGTAGGCGGCATGAAATAAAACTGCTGGACTCATTCCCATTCGAGTACTTATATTTCGAATTTCCTTGCTTAAATCTTCTGATAAAACAACAATAGACTCTTCTATAGATGAACCAGTTATATGAATGTCTGATAAATTAAATGGATAACTCGGTGTGTCTATAGTGCCTAATAAATTCGTAAAGTAAGATTCACTATCATTGGTAGCTTGTTGGTATAATGTATGCCCTATAAAATCTCTATATAAAGCCGGTTTTGGTAAAACTGATGCATTACCTGATAGATACAAGCTAATTTCTTCTATAATTTTTTCTACTCCAACATGATCAAATGTTAAATGATGTTCTAATAAAATTAAATAATAAGTATCATTTGCTGGATCATCTGCAGATTGTAATTTTAACAAAGGAGCTTTTGAAACATCTACCCATTGATTACCAGGAGCTGTTAATACCTCTAATTCTGATAAAACATCTTTAGAAGTATCTATCTCTAAATGTTGTAAAGATAGTTTTGCTTGTCTAAGTACAACTTGAACTGCTTTAGGTAATCCTTCACTTACTACACAAGTACGTAATACATCATGGCGATTTACTACAAACTGTAATCCTTCTATAAATTTTTCTCGATTTTCTTTATTTGGGAACGATAATAAGTGTGGTAAAATATATGGATCTCCTTCCTCTATACTACTCATTAAATAATGGAAGTATATTCCTTCTTGTAATGGAGATAATGGATACATATCTTCAATATTTGAAACGCCTCCTTCTACACTATTCACTATTGTATCTATATCTTCCTGTGTAAAATCTAGTAAGGGAACCATAGATGGAATAATATGATCAGTATCAACCGTTATACCATTGGCTGGAACTTGATATATTGAAGAAGATGATAAACTTTTACTAATCCCTGCTATGGTTGGATTAGAGAAAATATCTCTTACTGGAATGTGTAAATCGTTCTTTTGTAGATTTGAAATTAATTGAACAACTAATAAACTATGTCCCCCTAATTCAAAGAAATTATCATGAACACCAATTTTTTCTATTTTTAATAGCTCTTGCCATATTGTAGCTATTTTAGATTCAATTTCATTTCTAGGCGCTACATATTCATTACTTGATAACTCATTACTATCTGGTGTTGGTAAAGATTTTCTGTCTATTTTTCCATTACTAGTTAATGGCATAACTTCCATTTCAACCCAAATCATAGGAACCATATATTCTGGTAAGCTATCTTTTAAATCATTTTGTATATTTTCTTTATTAAAAACTCCATCTACTACTACATAACCTACCAAACGATTTATTCCATTAGGATCTTTCTTAGCTAATACACAACTGTTTTGAATTCCAGAAATAACTGATAATGCATTCTCTATCTCTCCCAATTCGACACGATACCCTCTTATCTTTACTTGATCATCTGAACGACCTAAGAACTCTAAAGTCCCATCTGGTAACCAACGTCCTAAATCTCCTGTCTTGTATAATCGTTCTCCTCCTAATTTGAATGGATTTTCAATGAATTTCTCTTTCGTAAGCTCAGTTCTATTTAAATAACCACGACCAACTCCTATTCCACTTGTCCATAATTCCCCTACAACTCCAATTGGACATAAGTTATTAAATATATCTACTACATATAAGTCCATATTCGCAACTGGTTTTCCTATAGGAACTACTATTCCAGTTGGTGATTCATTCATAATATGTAACGTAATATCATCTGCAGCTTCAGCTGGACCATAAGCATTTACGACTGGAACTTGTGGATACAATGAGAACCATCTATCTAATAACGATTTGGTAGCTGCTTCTCCAGTAACCAAGAAATAAGCTAATCCTGACAAACCAGCTACAACATCTCCATTTTCTAATAAGGTAGCTACATAAGGCGGTACTAACTGAAGATGACTCACTTTATTTTTAGATAAGGAATATTGGAAGTTATCAGCTTCTAAGATTTCTTCCTCAGTATATATTGCAATGCACCCTCCACATAATAAACCACTTAACATTTGCCAAACTGAAATATCAAAAGTAAATGGTGCTGTAAAAGCTATCACACTATCACTACTCATCTTTAACTCATCAACCATGATTAATAAGTGATTCAATAAACCTGCATGCTCTATCATTGCTCCTTTTGGTAATCCTGTACTACCTGAAGTATAAATGACATAAGCTAAATCCGTAGGATTACACGCTTGCTCTATTGGTGTATTTGGATAGTTTGAATGTAATTCTGGATCATCTAATAGAATCAAATCAATAGTTTCTAAAGAAGATATAATTCCCTTACTCATTGTATTTGTTACTACTAGAGAATGACCTATATCTTCAATAATGTGAACAATTCGACTCTTTGGGAAATCTGGCTTGATTGGTACATAAGCACCTCCTGATTTTAAAATCCCTAGAACTCCAACTAACATATCTAAACTACGTTCTAAACAAACACCAACTATGGTATCTGGACCAACACCTTGCGCTACTAAACAATGTGCCAATTGATTTGAACGTTCGTTTAATTCTTTATATGTTAATTCTTTATTTTCAAAAACTGCTGCTATAGCTTCTGGAGATTTTTGAGCTTGAGCTGTAAATAAATCAACCACAGTCTTATCTAATGGATAGTCAACAGAAGTAGCATTAAAAACGTCTAGTAATTGACTTTTTTCTTCTTCCGGTAATATATTTACATCTGCGACTGCTATTGTGTTTTCAGATGTTAATCCTTTTACTAAACTTTTTATTGCTTCTTGTAAATAGATCAATACATTATCAGCATCAATTTCTCCATCAATCTGTGCTGTTAATCCGAATATTGTTCCATAATCATCAACATCAATAGAGAAAGGATAATTCGTTCTTTCATGATCACTAATTATTGTAATTCCTAAATCAATAGTATTTTCATCTTCAATTTCTTCTGTTGATATTGCCGAATGACGATAGTTTAATAAGGCACTAAACAATGGTACATCGTTAGAAATACCACTCCAACTTTGAATGTTAGATAATGAAGTTTGTTCATAAGATAATAAACTTGATAAGCTATTTTTAACTTCATTAATGTATGTTGAAATACTTCCTTCTAGAGACGTTAAAAATGGTAACGTATTCATAAACATTCCTAAAGAATCTGCTGCTCCTGAAGCACCTTGTAAACGCCCTGAAAATAACGTTCCGAAAATTGCATAATTTGTATTACTACACTTTCCTATAACTAGTCCATAAGCGGCATGGAATAATACGGCTGGACTCATACCTAAATTCGTACAAATTGCTCTTACTTCTTTACTTAATTCTTCTGGTAAAAGTATTTTTGATTCTTTAATATCGCTTCCGTTACCTCTTACGTCTGATAAACCATAAGGATATGTAGGCGTATCTATAGCTCCAAATAGTTCTTTAAAGTAAGATTCACTATTGTTTTTAGCTTGCTGATGAAGCGTATGACCAATAAAATCTCTATATAAAACAGGTGTTGGAAGACTTTCTCCTTTTCCTGATAAATACACAATTATCTCAGCTATGATTTTTTCTAAACCAACATGATCGAATGCTAAGTGATGTTGATTTACAATTAAATAATAATTATTTGTTGCTGGATCATCTGCAGATTTTAATTCTATTAATGGTGCTTTTGATATATCTATCCATTGATTTCCTGGAGCTGTTAATGATTTTAACTCATGTAAATCTGCATTTAGCGCTTCTACTTTAATTGAAACTTCTCTCAATACTACTTGTACTGCTTTTGGTAATCCTTCACTGATAATACAAGTACGTAATACATCATGTCTGTTTACCACAAACTGTAAAGCTTCTAAAAATAATGAACGCTGTTCTTGACTTGGGAACGAGTATAAGCTTGGTAATATATATGGGTCTCCACTTTCTTTATTACTCATTAAATAATGGAAGTGAATTCCTTCTTGTAATGGTGATAATGGATAGATATCTTCAATATTTGAAATACCTCCTGGAGCTTTAGCAATTACTGTATCAATCTCTTCTTGAGTAAAATCTAATAAAGGAACCATTGCTGGAACAATTCGATCTGTACCTTCCGTAATTCCATTAACTGGAACTTGGTATCCTGAATTGTTTGAAGATAATTTTTCACTAATTTCTACAATAGTTGCATTATTAAAAATATCTTTTACTTCTATATATAAATCTAATTTTTGCAAGCGAGAGATGAGTTGAACTATTAATAGACTATGCCCTCCTAATTCAAAGAAATTATCATAAATCCCCACTTTTTCTACTCCTAATACATCTTGCCAAATGCTTACTAATTGCGCTTCAGTTTCATTTCTTGGAGCAACATATGTTTTGGTTGATAGTAAAGATCCATCTGGTTCTGGTAAAGCTTTTCTATTTAATTTACCGCTAGCAGTTAATGGCATTTCTTCTAGCTCTACCCAAATCATAGGAACCATATATTCTGGTAAACTTTCTTTTAATGCCTCTTGTGTTTTTTCTTTATCAAACTTTCCTTCAGTAACTACATAACCAACTAATCGTTTACTACCTGTAGCATCTGCTTTAGCCAATACACAACTACTTTGAATATGGATTAACTCAGATAAAGCAGTTTCTATTTCTCCTAATTCTATACGATATCCTCTTACTTTTACTTGGTTGTCTTTTCTTCCTAAATATTCTAAAGTTCCATTTGGCAACCATCGTGCTAAATCACCTGTTTTGTAAATCCTTTCTCCTGATCTAAATGGATTAGCTATAAACTTTTCATTGGTTAACTCTTCTCTATTTAAGTACCCTCTAGCAACTCCAGTTCCTCCTACACATAATTCTCCAACTACTCCTACAGGAACTAATTCATTTACATCACTTAAAATATAAATTTGCGTATTAGATATTGGACGTCCAATAGTTTGATTTCCGTTGAACTCACGTTTAATAAATGTGCTATAGGTAGTTGCTTCTGATGGTCCATATAAATCGTATATTGCTTCTACTGAGCTTTCTTTATAAATACGATCTACTAAGCTCGGCAATAATGCTTCTCCAGCTAAATTGACTGTTTTTACTGTTGCTGGAATTTGTCCTGCTTCTAGTAATCCTAGTAAAACACTTGGAACTGTATTGAGTAATGAAACAGCTATTTCTGATTCTTCTACTAAGTCTAATAAATTATCTACCAATTCAATTTTTGATCCTGATGCTAATGCGGTAAATAGCTCAAAAATTGATAAATCGAAATTAATCGATGTACTCCCTAACATTCCTACATCTAATGCATCTTTAAAGTTTACAACTGCCCAGTTTACTAAATTGAACATATTCTTATGTTCAATCATAACTCCTTTAGGCTTTCCTGTACTTCCAGATGTATAAATTATATATGCTAAGTTATCTTGTGATACGATCTTGTAACTTAACTTTCGAGTAGAAAATGCTGAAATAGTATTCCAATCTGTATCTAATGAAACTATATTAATCTCTGCTTTTTCCTGTAAAATATCTTGACTAGTTTCACTACTTAATATCAACTTTGTTGCTGTATCTTCTATAATATAATCGATACGATCTTTTGGATAATTAGGATCGATTGGAACATAAGCGCCTCCTGATTTTAATACTCCTAAAATTCCAACAAGCATTTCCAAACTACGATTCATACAAATACCCACTAATGTATCTGCTTCTACTCCTTGATCACGCAAGTAACGAGCTAATTGATTAGAACGCTTGTCTAATTCTTGATAACTCAATGTCGCTCCTTTATAAGCTACTGCAATTTCTTTTGGTGATTGTTGAACTTGATTCGCAAATAATTCTAACACTGTTTTGCCTGTCGAATATTCAACAGTTGTATTGTTAAATAAATCTAATAATTGTAGTTTTTCTTGTTTCGGTAAAACAGATAGAGAAGCAATATTTTTATTTCCAGATTTTAAACTCGTTAGTAATTCTGTTAAAGCTTCTTGCATGTATGTAATTATACGATCTGCATCTATACTGCTTTCTATTTGAGCTGTCAACCCGAAAACTGTTCCGTAATCATCAACATTTAAGGTAAAAGGATAATTGGTACGTTCTTGTCCGCCTATGACTTCAATACCTAAATCATATGTACTATCTTCCTCTACAACTTCTTCTGTTGGAAGATGTGAATGACGGTAATTTAAAATCGCACTAAAGAAGGGTAATTCATTTGAAACTCCACTCCAATCTTGAATACTCGATAACGGAGTTTGTTCGTAAGATAACAAGTCTTCTAACTGGGTTTTTACGCTACTAATGTAGTCAGATACATCACCTTCTAAAGCAACATAAAATGGTAAGGTATTGATAAATAATCCTAGTGAATCTGCAGCTCCTAATGAACCCTGTAAACGTCCTGAGAATAAAGAACCAAATAAAGTGTATTCCTTATTGCTGCATTTTCCTATCACTAATCCATAAGCAGCATGGAATAAAATCGCTGGACTAACTCCTAAAGCTGTACTAACTGATCTTAACTCTGCACTAAACTCCTCTGATAATAGAAGTTCTGATTCTTCTATACGACTTCCACTTCCCTGAAT
>NZ_MSMP01000062.1 GCF_001936575.1 Tenacibaculum agarivorans | reverse complement strand
AAATATTAGGGATAAACAAGATAGGAATTCATGATAATTTCTTTGAACTGGGAGGACATAGCTTATTAGCAACTCGATTGGTTGCAATGATTCGTAAAGAATTAAAAATAGAGCTTTTTATTCAAGAGATTTTTGAGTTCAGTACCATAGAAGAAATGGCATCTTACATAAACTATAAGGTTGTGAATTATAGTGAAGATACTGTGGATGATTATAGTATGAGTATTGATATATAATTTTAATAAAATGGATTTATTAAGTTTTTTTCAAAGACTAAACAAGCAGGGTGTAAAGCTAGTGTTAAAAGACGGATCACTAAGCGTAAAATCAAATAAGAGAGTTGATCAACAATTACTTTTAGAAATTAAAAGTAATAAGGCATCTATTATTGAATATTTAAAAAAATATCAAAGCGATAATGCCAATGAATTACAAGAAAAGTATCAACAAAAAACGGCTAATAGAGTATCATTAGAAAATATAAAACCCTTCGATAAAAAAAGTATCGAAAAAATTCCTTTATCATTCAACCAAGATCGTTTATGGTTTTTAGATCAATTTGAAGGCACAGTAACATATCATCTTCCGACGGTTATTCGTTTAGAAGGAGCATTAAATATAGATGCATTAGAAAAATCGCTAAAAACAATTGTTGCTCGACATGAAGTATTACGAACAAATTTAATAGCTGATGAAGGAATTGGATATCAAAACATAATAAATGAAGAAAATTGGTCACTTGATCAAGAAAAAATATCAGAAGAGGAAACATTAAAAACTGCATTACATGATTATATTAATATTCCATTTGATTTATCGAATGATTACAAGTTAAGAGCTTGTTTATATGATTTAGGAAACCAAAAATATGTGGTTGCCTGTGTTTTCCATCATATCGCTAGTGATGGATGGTCATCTAATATTCTTATAAATGAATTTGTAGAATTGTATAGTTCTTTAAGCCAACAGAGGAAAGCGGAACTTCCAGCATTAACATTGCAATATTCAGATTATGCGTTATGGCAGCGAACAAATATAGAAGGTGAAGTTTTAAATAAGCAGTTGGCTTATTGGGAAGAGAAATTAAAAGAAACAAGCACTTTAGTATTACCAACAGACTATGTGCGTCCTGCTGTTCAAAGTAGCAATGGTTCATACATTTCGGTAAATTTAGATGAAAATTTAAGTTCATCATTAAAAGCCATATGTCAGAAAGAAGGAGTTACCTTATTTATGCTATTACTATCGGCATTTAAAACACTATTATTTCGTTACAGTGGTCAAAACGATATTTGCGTAGGAACTCCAATTGCCAATCGTACACAATCCGAATTAGAAGGTATGATTGGATTCTTTGTAAACACATTAGCATTGCGAAGTGATGTAAGTGAAGATTTAAGTTTCAAACAACTATTGAATCAAATAAAGCAAACAACCTTACAAGCTTATGATCATCAATTAGTTCCTTTTGAAAAAATAGTGGATAAGGTAGTGAAAACTCGAAATACTAGTACAAGTCCACTGTTTCAGGTAATGTTTGTATTACAAAATACACCTTCAAATTCAAAAATTGAGATAGAAGATGTAGAAATTTCTGTACTAGAAGCAGAGAGAACTACTGCTAAGTTTGACCTTACAATGCATGTTTCTGAAGAAGATTTAGGAATTAGTTTAGGTTTAGAATATTGTACAGCTTTATTCAATAAAGACACCATTGATCGAATGCTAACTCATTATAAAGAGTTGCTAAGAAGTATTGCAAATAATATTGATCACAGTATTGGCGAATTGTCGATGTTAACCTCAGTAGAAAAAACACAATTAACTGTAGATTTTAACAATACCACATTAGCCTATCCGACAAAAAAAACAATAGTAACTGTATTTGAAGAACAAGCTGAAAAGACACCACATGCAGTAGCTGTAACATTTGAAAAAACCTCATTAACTTATCAAGAATTAAACAAACGTTCAAACCAAGTAGCACATTATTTAAGAGATCATAGAGTTGAGCCAGATATGTTGGTTGGTATTTGTATGGATCGTAGTTTAGAATTGCTAGTTGGAATTCTAGGAGTATTAAAATCAGGAGGAGCCTATGTTCCAATTGATCCAGATTATCCGGCAGATCGTATCGATTTTATGCTAGAAGATGCCAACATCAATTTGGTATTAAGTACTACAGCTAATAGTGAAGTGTTATCAGACAAAAAGGAAATAATCCCTGTAGCTTTAGATAGTGATTGGGATACACTTTTCGCAAGTTATTCAGAAGATAGTTTAGCACAAGTTATTTCACCAAATAACTTGGCGTATGTAATGTATACTTCAGGAAGTACAGGAACACCTAAGGGAGTACAAGTTGAACATAAAAATGTAGTAAGCTTAGCAACAAGCTGTGATTATGTTTCTTTAGATTCAAATACAGTTTGGTTATCAACAGGTTCTGTTTCTTTTGATGCGGTAACAATAGAATATTGGGGAACTCTATTAAACGGAGGCGAATTAATACTAACCAATAGAGATGTATTATTAAACACTTCTAATCTGAAATCACTGATTTTAGAAAAAAGAGTAAATACCTTGTGGATGACAGCTTCTTGGTTCCATCAAGTAGTTGAAGAAGATGTGAGTATGTTTGCTTCATTACAATATTTATTAGTTGGAGGTGATGTTGTTTTATTCAATCACACGAATAGGTTAAAAGAACTATATCCAGATGTAACAATTATTAATGGATACGGACCTACAGAGAATACTACATTCTCAACTACGTATACAATTAACATTACAGAAGATGCGCTTCCAATCGGTGCTCCTATAAAGAATAGCTGCGCATATATTACAGATTCTAGTATGAACTTAGTTCCAGTAGGGGTTATAGGAGAACTATTAGTGGGAGGATCTGGAGTTGCTAGAGGCTATTTAAACAATAGAGAATTAACTAATGAGAAGTTCATTAATAGTCCATTTGTAGCAGGAGATCGATTATATAAGACAGGTGATTTAGCAAGATGGATGCCAGATGGAAATATTGAATTTATAGGAAGAAAAGATCACCAAATAAAAATTAGTGGTTATCGTATAGAATTGGGTGAGATTGAAAATACGTTATCAAATGTACCTTCTATTACTCAATCGTGTGTATTAGTTAAGGACGGAATTAATGGTAATAAACGTTTGGTAGGTTATGTGGTTACTGAAGGAGCTTTTGATAAAGAAGCAATTCAGGCCAAATTAAAAGAAAGTTTACCAGATTATATGATTCCAAACTTGTGGGTAGAGTTAACTACGTTACCATTAACAAGTAATGGAAAGTTGGATAGAAAATCATTACCTGATCCAGATATATCTGATTTATCTACTGCTGAATATGTTGCTCCTAGAAATGAAAAGGAACAGCAAATAGTAACAATTTGGCAAGAGTTATTGGGTATAGAAAAGATTGGGGTTTACGATGACTTTTTTGAGTTAGGAGGACACAGTTTATTGGTAGTGCAGCTGATTTCTAAATTACAAGCAGTTGGTTTCCATGTAACAGTAAAAGATATTTTTTCTAACTCAACTATTGCTGCGATAAGCAAAAAAATATCTTTAGAAACAACTGCATATAAAGTACCTGTTAATGGAATTACTGTAGGTATAGATCGTATTATTCCAAAGATGATTCCTTTACTAGATTTTAGTCAAGAAGACATTGATAAAGTTGTAGCTAAAATCCCAAATGGAATTGCAAATATTCAGGATATGTATCCATTATCACCATTACAAGAAGGAATGTATTTCCATTATTTAATGAGTGATAAAGAACAAGGAGATCCTTATGTTTTATCAAATTTATTATCATTTACAGATACAACAAAACGAGCTTCTTTTATTGAGGCTTTACAATTTGTAGTAAACAGACATGATGTTTTACGTACTTGCGTTATAAGTGAAGATTTACCTAGTCCAGTACAAGTAGTACTTAGAGAAGCTTTTTTATCAGTAGATCATTTAGAAATTGATGCTTCTAAAAATGTTTTATCTGAGTTACAATTGATAACAACATCAGGAAAGCAATGGATGGATGTTTCAAAAGCTCCATTATTTACATTACAAACCGCGGATGATGAAATACAAGGAAATTATTATTTATTATTAAATCAACATCACTTAATATTCGATCATGTTGGTTTAGAAAAAATAATCACTGAGATTGAACTATATATTTCAGGAAAAGAAACAAGCCTCCCTGATCCAGTTTTATATAGAGATTTTATTGGACATACATTGCATTTACAAGCAACAAATGATAGTGCAACTTATTTTAAAGAATTATTAAGCGCTATTGATACACCAACTTATCCGTTTGAATTGTCAGATATACAAGGAAATGGAAGTGCAATCCAAGAATCACACATTGTTTTACCAGAAGAATTAAGTAAAGAAATACGTAAAGCAAGTATTACATTAGGAATAAGTCCTGCAGTCTTATTCCATGCAGCATTTGGAGTTGTTGTAGGAAGATGTAGTAATAAACCATACGCACTTTTCGGAACATTATTATCTGGACGTTTACAAGGAACTTCTGGAGCCGCAGATTCGCTAGGACTTTTCATTAATACGCTACCATTCTTTACTGAGTTAACAGGAAGCGTTTTAGATTATATTTCAACCGTTAGAAAAACCTTGGGCGATTTATTGTCTCACGAGCAAACTCCATTATCAAAAGTGCAAAGTTGGAGTAGAATTTCTAACGAACAACCATTATTTAGTGCTTTATTAAACTTCCGTCATTCTCATGTAGGAACAGAAGAAGAGATTAAAGCTTCAGTTGATTTAGGAGTTACACTTCTAGAAGGATTTGAGCGTACAAATTACCCATTTTCTATTGATGTAGATGATTATGGAGTAGACTTTGGTTTAAAAGCTCAAATAGATGGAAGTATCAATGCAGACAAGGTACTTTCATATATGGAAGAGGCTATAACAGCATTACTGACAGGTTTAAAAAACGAAGTAAGTGTAGCAAGTGTAAATATTTTACCAGAAGAAGAAAAAGTACACTTATTAGAAGAATTTAATAACACTAAAGTTGCATATCCATCTAATAAAACAATTCTAGATGTATTTGAAAAGCAAGTTGTAAAAACACCAGATGCACCTGCTGTAGTTTTTGAAGGAGCGGTATTAAGTTATCAAGAGTTAGATCAACGATCTAATCAATTAGCACATTATTTAATTGCTAAAGGAACGCAACCAGAAGATGTAATAGGCATTTGTTTAGGACGTAGTTTGGAGATGTTGGTTGGAATTTTAGGAATCTTAAAATCAGGAGCAGCATATGTTCCTGTAGACACTAGTTATCCGAAAGATCGTATTAATTATATGATTGACGATTCTGGAGTACGTTTCGTTGTGTCTGATGCAAAATCAATTAACATATTACCTTCTAAAAGTAATCTAGAAATAGTATTACTAGATCAACAGTGGTCAACAATTTCAAAAGAAAGTGTAGAGAAACCAACGATTTTAGTATCAGATGCTCATTTAGCCTATGTAATTTATACTTCAGGAAGTACAGGAAAACCAAAAGGAGTAATGGTCACACATGCATCTTTAATAGATTATGTGCTTACTTTCTCCAACTATTTTGAAGTAACTAATTCAGATACAATCTTAAGTCAATCTACCATATCATTTGATACTTCGGTAGAAGAGATATTCCCTATATTAATTAGTGGAGGTACATTAGTTATTGCTGAAAATAATAAAGACTTTCATTCGATTCTATCACTATGTGAGAAACATGCAGTCACATTATTAAGTACCAATCCATATTTGGTAGCATTTTTAAATACACAACCAAATATTGAGGCGCTTTCACTAAGAGCAATTATTAGTGGAGGAGATATTATAAAGCCATCCTATATTGATAATATTTACAATAAAATAGCTATTTACAATACGTACGGACCTACGGAAGCTACAGTTTGCGTAAGTTATTTTAAAGTAGAAAATGTAGTCACTAGCATTTCCATAGGAAAACCAATAGCAAACACCTCTTTATATGTGGTTGATGATTTTGGAAACTTATGTCCAGAAGGAGTAATAGGAGAATTATGGGCAAGTGGAGTAGGAGTTGCTAAGGGATATTTAAACCGTCCAGAGCTAACCAAAGAAAAATTCATCACTAACCCATTTGAGTTCGGTACACGTATATATAAAACAGGAGATTTAGTAAAATGGTTACCAGATGGACATTTAGAGTTTATAGGCAGAAAAGATCATCAAGTAAGTATTCGAGGATATCGTATTGAATTAGGAGAAATAGAAAATGCATTATTGTCCTTAACTTCTATAGATCAATGCTGTGTATTGTCAAAAGAAGATACAAAAGGAAATGTAAGATTAGTAGGTTATGTAGTTGCTGATGGAATTTTTAATAAAGAAAAAATTCAAGAAGAATTAAGCAAAAGCTTACCAGATTACATGATTCCAATGATTTGGATAGTATTGGAAGAAATGCCATTAACAACTAATGGAAAGTTAGATAAAAAAGCATTACCAGAACCAGATGAATCTCTATTGTCTAGCAAACCTTATGTTGCTCCAAGAAATGAAACAGAAATACAATTAGCAGCAATTTGGGAAGAATTATTAGGAGTAGAAAAAATAGGAATTTACGATAATTTCTTTGAGTTAGGAGGACATAGTTTATTAGTGGTTCAATTAATTTCACGTTTACAGGAAGCTAATTTCAATATAGCAGTAAAAGATGTTTTTTCTAACCCAACAATTTCTGCTGTAAGTGAAAAATTATCTTCAACGGTATCAATGTATCAAGTACCAGAGAATGGAATACAGGAGAATACGGATTTTATTACTCCATCAATGATTCCTTTATTGGACTTTAAACAAGAGGAAATCAACCATGTTGTAGCAAATATTCCAGGAGGCGTTTCTAATATTCAGGATATGTATCCATTATCGCCTTTACAAGAAGGAATCTATTTCCATTATTTAATGAGAAATAAAGACCAAGGCGATCCTTATGCACTACCACATTTACTATCGTTTAAAGATCAAGAAAAAAGAAATGCTTTTGTAAAAGCTTTACAATTTGTAGTCAATCGTCACGATGTATTACGTACCTGTATTTTAAGTGAAGGCTTACCACAGCCAGTTCAAGTAGTACTTAGAGAAGCATTATTACACATAGAATACCTAGAGTTAGATGATGCTAAAGATGTCTTATCACAATTAGAGCCATTAAGAGTACCTGGAAATCAGTGGATAGATGTTACTAAAGCTCCTCTATTAACTTTACAATCTGCAGATGATTCAAAGAATGGAGTGTATTATTTGATCTTATTAGAACACCATTTAATTATGGATCATGTTGGAATGGAAAAAGTTGTTGCTGAGATTAATTGGTATTTATCAGATCAAGAATCAAATCTTCCAACACCAGTTTTATATCGAGATTTTATAGGACATACCTTGCATTTACAAGCAATAAATGACAGTGAATCATATTTTAAAAAGCTATTAGGTACTATTGATGTGCCTACGTATCCGTTTGAATTATCTGATGTTAAAGGAGATATAGGTGTTGTTAAGGAGTCAAAAATAATATTACCTGCCGAATTAAGCCAGTCTATACGTAATGCCAGTGTTCGTTTAGGTATAAGTCCAGCAGTAGTATTTCATGCTGCTTATGGAATTGTTATTGGAAGATGTAGCAATACAGATTATGCACTGTTTGGAACATTACTTTCAGGGCGTTTACAAGGCTCTTTAGGCGCAGCAGATTCTCTAGGACTTTTTATAAACACATTACCTTTCTTTATAGCATTCAAAGGAAGTGTATTAGAATATATAAAAGAGGTAAAGCAAAGATTAACTGAATTATTACCTTATGAGCAGACGCCTTTATCAAATATTCAAGGTTGGTCTGGCATTTCTAATGAAGTACCTTTATTTAGCGCACTACTAAATTTCCGACATACATCAATGTCATCTGAAGAAGATGTAGATACAGATGAAGATTTAGGAATTGAAGTTTTAAGCAGTGAAGAGCGTACAAATTATCCTTTTACGGTAAATGTTGATGACTATGGAGTTGATTTTGGAATAACAGCTCAAATTGATGAAAGTATTGAAGCAGATCGAGTACTTGATTATATAGAACAAACTTTAGCTGAACTGGTAGACTGTTTAAATGATGAAGCATCAGTACCAGTTACTAACCTAAAAATCTTATCTACAGCCGAGGAAACACAATTATTAGAAGGTTTTAATGCCACTGTAGTTAACTATCCTCAAGATCAAACAATATTAGATTTGTTTAACAGTCAGGTGTTTACATCGCCAGAGAGTATAGCTGTAGTATACAAAGGAGAAGAGTTAAGCTATGCTACATTAGACAAACGTTCAAATCAGTTAGCCCATTTCTTACAAAAAGAAGGTGTCGTAACAGATACATTAGTAGGTATTTGTATTGACCGTAGTTTGGAAATGATTATAGGAATGTTAGGTATTTTAAAATCAGGAGGAGCTTATGTTCCTATTGACCCCAGTTATCCTAAGGATCGTATCAATTATATCATTGAGGATACAGCCATAAAATTAATAGTAAGTACTGCTAATAGTCGTTCTATTTTAGAAGATAAAAAAGACATAATTACTATCGCTTTAGATAGTGATTGGCATCAAATTTCAGAATTTCCAGCACACAATTTAAGCTACAAATCTATATCACAAAATAACTTGGCCTATGTAATTTATACTTCTGGAAGTACAGGAAGACCAAAAGGAGTGATGATAGAGCACGGAAACATGTTCAATTTAGTAAACTGGGCAATCTCCAATTTTGAAGAATCACTTGAGTTAGGAATGTTAGCCAGTACATCTATCAACTTCGATTTATCAATTTTTGAAATATTTACTTCGTTAGCCTCAGGATCAAAAATAGAACTAGTCGATAACTTATTATCATTAGTAGAAGATTCAGAGGTTTCCGTATCATTAATAAATACAGTTCCAAGTGTTTTATTAGGTGTTTTAGAATCTGGAAAATTACCAGAAACAGTAAAGACAGTGAACTTAGCAGGAGAACCATTATTACCAAGTGTAGTAGATCGTATTTATGCTGAAAGTTCAATAGAATCTGTATACGATTTATACGGACCATCAGAAGCAACAACCTATAGCACATTCATTAAAAGAGAATTTAATGGCATTCAAACTATTGGACGTCCAATAGCCAATACACAAGCATATATTTTAAATGAATCCAATGCTTTATTACCAGTAGGCGTTGTTGGAGAATTATGTTTAGGTGGAAAAGGAGTAGCCAGAGGTTATTTAAACAGACCAGAATTAACATCAGAAAAGTTTATTGAAAATGTATTCAAAGAAGGTGATCGAATCTATAAAACAGGAGATTTAGCAAGATGGTTACCAGATGGAACATTAGAATATGTAGGGAGAAAAGACAGTCAGGTTAAAGTCCGTGGTTATCGTATTGAATTAGGAGAAATAGAAACAGCTTTATTAGCTATAGGAGGTATCCAACAGGGGTGTGTTTTAGCAGCGGAAGATGCTTTAGGAATTAAACGATTGATTGGATATGTAGTAGGTGAATTTGATAAAGATAAAACCCAAGAAATATTACGAGAGAGTTTACCAGAGTATATGGTTCCTACACTTTGGATTGAGTTAGATGAAATGCCATTAACAGCTAGTGGTAAGTTAGATAGAAAGGCTTTACCGGCACCAGATGGATCAATACTATCAACTAAAATTTATGTAGCTCCAAGAAATGAAATAGAAGAAAAACTAGTAAAAATTTGGCAAAAATTGTTAGGAATAGAAAAAATAGGAGTTTACGATAATTTCTTCGAACTAGGAGGACACTCTCTATTAGCAACTCGTTTAGTATCTACTGTAAGTAAAGAGTTAGAAGTCGAAATCATGATTAAAGACATATTCAATTTCGTAAGCATAGATGAATTAAGTACCTATTTAGAGCATAAAAAAATTAAAGAAAAAGAAAGCAAAGAAACAGTCTACAAAAAAATAATTAAAATATAATGAATAAGGCATTAAGTATTATAAAAACGGCACAAAGTCAAGGTGTCAAATTAGAGTTAGAAGAAGGTTCTTTAGTTTTAAAATCGGAGTCTGAAAATATCGATAATACTTTACTTGTTGATATAAAGCTTAATAAAGAACTTATTATTGAGCATTTAAATAAATTTGATGTAAGCAGTGTTACTTACAAAGGGTTTGATAAAGACAGTATACAACCATTTGATAGAACATTCATCAAAAAAATTCCATTATCTTTTAATCAAGATCGATTATGGTTTTTAGACAACTTTGGTGGATCACATGCTTACCATATTCCAGTAGTTTTTCAACTAGAAGGAGATTTGAACATAAATTTTGTAGAAAAAGTTTTACGATCAATAGTTACTCGTCATGAAGCATTACGTACTGTAATTTATGAAGAAGAAGGGATTGGGTTTCAAAAAATAATTACATCAGATGATTGGTCATTACAAAAGGTAGTTACTTCAGAAGAAACAGATGTAAAACAACAGATTAAAGACTTTGTAAATCTATCTTTTGATTTATCTAAAGATTACATGCTACGTTCATGCTTATATGATATAGGAAATGAAAAGTATATATTAGCTTGTGTCTTTCATCATATTGCTAGTGATGGTTGGTCTTCAGGAATTTTAGCAAATGAATTTATAGAGTTATACAATGCTTTAAAAGAAGATCGAGAAGCTCTTCTTCCAGAATTAACACTACAATATTCAGATTATGCTGTTTGGCAAAGAGAATATTTAGAAGGAGAAGCATTAGAAGCTCAATTAGGATATTGGAAAGAAAAACTAAGTAATGTAAGTACATTAACATTACCACTAGATTATTCACGTCCTGCGGTACAGAGCGTTGAAGGAGCAACTACTTCACTAACTTTAGACAAAAAGCTGAAAGATGCTTTGGAAGATTTATGTCAGCAAGAAGGAGTTACTTTATTTATGCTATTATTATCAGCCTTTAAAGTACTATTATCTCGCTATAGTGGGCAAGATGATATCTGTGTAGGAACTCCTATTGCTAATCGTACCCAGTCTGATTTAGAAGATATCATAGGATTTTTTGTAAATACCTTGGCACTACGAAGTGATCTTAGTGGAAACCCAACATTTAAAGAAGTATTACAAGGAATAAAAGCAACTACTTTAGAAGCTTATGACTATCAATTAGTACCCTTTGATAAGGTAGTAGAGGAGATAGTTACTACTCGAGATATGAGTATGACTCCGGTATACCAAACAATGTTTGTGTTGCAGAATGCATCTGTATTATCTACAGAAAAAGATACAGGAGTTAATTTAGGTGATGTAGAAATTTCAGCTTATGAATTTGACACAGAAACATCTAAAACAGATCTTACAGTTACTGTAGTTGAAGGAGATTCAAATATCTTGGTCAATATAGAATATTGTACAGCGTTATTTGAGCAAGCTACAATTGATAGGATGTTGGTACATTACCAAGAGTTTTTGATGGGTATTGTAAAAGATATTCATCAGCCTATTCATGATTTACCGTTATTAACAAAGCAAGAACAGCAACAAATTTTAGAAGTATTTAATGCTACTGAATTAAGTTATCCAGCTGATCAAACGGTAGTTGATTTATTTACTACTCAAGTAGCAAAAACGCCAACGGCAACAGCTTTAGTTTATGGAGAGGCTTCATTG
>NZ_MSMP01000061.1 GCF_001936575.1 Tenacibaculum agarivorans | reverse complement strand
AATAAATTCATCTCCGAAAGGATTCGGATAAACTTTTATTTCCCCTTCAGATATTATTTGATCGACTTCTTTTTGATTTACTTGTTGTCTGGCTCCTGTAGCATTTACCCCATTTTGAATACAAGTATAAATATTTTGCTGCCAAGTAGCTCCTACAGGTCTTATGGCTCCTCTAAGCGAATGTACAATACCTGCTGTTAGTTGACTTTGTAAGTTGATAGTAACATTAGCGATACCTGAACCAGCATCTACCCTAGTAACTCCAACACCTTTCCATGTTGTATCCCATAAGGCTACAATTACATCTCTCTGTTGATCTGCTGCATAATAAATAGGAACTGTAATGGTATTATTTACTGGAATTGTAGTTGGTAAAACGGAACAATCTACAATTTCTGAGGCGTTTATTGGCAAAACTCCAGATTTTGCACATAATTTTATACTTTGCTGCCAAGCTGCTCCAACAGGTCTTATCGATGTTCTGAATTCATATTGTGAACTTTGTGTTGGTGTTTTCGTTAGGTTAAGTGTAACATTTGCTACACCAGATCCTGAATTTACCACGGTTTTACCAGTAGCTACCCAGTCTCCTCTATCGTATACTAATACTACAATATCTCGTCTCTGATTAGCTGTATATGTTACAGGAACAATGATTGTATTTTTTGTAGGGATATTATTAGGTAATAAATCACAAGAAACGGTTTCTACTAATGTTGAATTATTACTTGTTTTTAAAATTTTATTTGTCGATTCGTTGTTAAATTTTTTAATTTCTCCATTTCTCCATCTTACGGTAACTTCTTGAATTTGATTTTCATTTCCCAATCCAAAATGCGCTATATTTAATAAACTTTGGGAATGTGCAGACCCTGCGGAACCTACTCTTTTAAATAATGTTTTATTTGCCGTTTTAATTGTTACTTCAGCCGAAATTGGATCAATATTACTATTAGGAGAATATCCTACATGTACAATACTATAGTTATTCGAATCAGTTCTTTGATTTCCATATAAATGCCAAGTACCTCTTTCATCACTTCCATCTAAAATATCTACACCTCCATCTAGATCGTAATCAAAAGCTTGGCCTAAATCTCCGTGACTACTTTCTCCTATCGCTTGTGCTCCATGACTAGTGATAATTTCAAATTTTCCAGTTCCTGTATTTAGCAACATATAATCGGTAACCCTTTCATTCAAAAAAGGATAACGATTAATGAAAAGATCAGCAAAACCATCGTTATTAAAATCACCTGTAGTTACCCCCCAATGATTCCCACCTTTTGGTAAATTCCAATCATTAGAAACATTGACAAAAGTATTTCCTTCATTTCGTAGTAGTACGTCAAAGAGATTTTTATTGTTAGTTTCAAAGGCCGGTGCAATAGATCTTACACGCTCTAATGTCCAGGAAATAGACCAATATAATACTCCATTTCTTACTACTTCTACTTTCCAATTTCCATTGCCAATATGTCCAATGTAAATTCCGTTTTGATCTCGTACACTTGGCCATCCTTGGGCTTGTGTTCTAGTTATTTCTCTTTCACCTGTGAGTTGGGTTAACTCAAAAGAAGTTTTAGCACTTCCTAAATAAAAAGGAAAATTCCCATCGTAGGTACTTCTATAAACCGCTTCAAAACCTTTTAAATTTATTGATCCATCTGCTGTAAAATCAATTAATGATCGCCCTTGATCTCCCAAATCTCTTACATGTAATATTTGTGTATTAGGATTAAAATCTACTGCTTTATTAGCTACTTGAGTATATGATTTCCCTCTGGATAAATACAAATCTAAATCACCATCATTATCAATATCCACATCGGTAGCTGCTAGAATATCCGACATACCTTTTACACCTGAAGGTAACCATTGATCAGATACATTTGTAAACGTAAAATCACCATTTCCTTTCCATACAGAAATTGGAAAAAAAAGAATAAAATCATCGATATGATCACCATCGATATCTGTTAATACAAAGCGATCTCCATTGGCGTTTTCGAAATTAGGTACACGAGTGGTTTCAAAAGTACCATTACCTTTATTTCTATAAATAACATGTTTTCCTCCATTTGGGTTTTGCCATTGTGCATTTAATAAAATTAAATCCAAATCATTATCAGAATCAAAATCTCCCCAAACAGCTGATCTACCTCTAGCTCCTGCAGTAATACCAACTTGTTCATTACTTAAAATTAATGTTCCATTATCATTAATATAAAAATCTGGCGGATTTGATGTTGTTCCATTACCACCACCTCTTGTGGCAATAAGGTCTAAATCGCCATCATTATCAAAATCAGCTGCTGAAGAACCATGAAGATCTTGTAATCGCCATCTTGCTATTTTAAAGGATTTATCAAAAACCCCATTTCCATTATTCCATATTACTTTACTTGGATTTACAGGATCATTATGATTATTCAAAACAATATCGTAATGACCATCGTTATCCAAGTCTGCAACAGTTGGTCCAGCATATTTTAGAGCTGGACCTGTAGTAATACCAGCATCTTTGGTAATATTCTTATAATTTGGATATTGAATATTTACATTTTCAAAACTCAGTTGATTTACTGTGATATCTCCAGCCCTTGTAGCTAATGTTAAGTTTACTTGGCCGCTTTTAGGAAACTTAACCAAAGCATTTAATGTATGCGAACCTTTAAAAGGTATATCAATATTATCTAATATAACTTCGTTATTGGCTAATAAACTCAAATTAGCAAAATTAAATGTTGTACTTACATTAACTGTTACACGTTTTACCAGTGAACCTGTAACATTATAATTAATAGTTACTGGAGATAGTTGATCTATAAAAGTAGGATTTGAGATCTACGCATTTAGACTAACGAAATGTGTTACTAAAAAAACTAGTAGTAACTTACAAGCAAATAGGGTTGAATTTATTTTATTCATAATTTTAAAGGGGTTAATTTTTGTTATATTCATTTTTTTGGTTTGTTTATCACAAAATACACAACAAGCATTATAAACCTTATGCTCATTAGAAAAACTAAACTTGACTTTAACTTGACTACTTTTTTATATGCCTTGTAATATTAGAACTGCGCTACAAAATTGTTTGACATAATTTTTTTTAAATTATTCTGTAATATTTTTAATTCTCGATTTACTAATCAGATAAAATATATTTTTTGAGTAACGATTTTTATATAACATCAATTCTACCTCATTCAGGAATTATCATTAAAATATGCAGAGCTTATACGGACTCTGAAGAAGATTTTGAGGATTTCTATCAAGAAGCTTGTTTACAAATTTGGAAAAGTAGAAATGCATTTCAAGAGAAATCAAAATGGTCTACATGGGTATATCGAATTACATTAAATGTTTGCTTAACCTTGAATAAAAGGAATAAAAGAAAACATGTATATGGAGAACATTATTCAGAACTCTCCGAACATAATAAGGCCTTTGAAAATGAACACTTGAATTTGTTATATGATGCTATTAAGCAATTATCTGAAGTAGATAGAGCTATTATTTTATTGCATCTTGAAGAAAATCCTTACAAAGAAATTGCTGTAATTATTGGAACTAGCGCTAACAATATTGCAGTACGTATAAATAGAATAAAAAAACAATTAAAAATATTACTTGATGGAAAAATCAATTGAAAAAATTTGGAACGAAGCATTTATTGATGAACAATCTTTAATTGCTCCTAAGATTAATAACTTGTATAATCAAAAATCTAAATCGGTGATTCATAAAATTAAACGAACTTATGAATTTGATAACAAAGGCCTAATTCCTATAGCTATTCTAGTAGTTATTGGTGCTGCTATTTTTTCAGAATATTTTATTGGACTTTATGGTGCTTTTTTGATTTTGAGTTTATACTATTTCAACACACGATTATTGAAAAAATTCACTTTGATCGATATTAAATCTGATAATTTAACCTATCTAAAAAGATATAGAGAGGTAATGAATTCTGTGATGAAAGCTACAAAGCGAATGTTTATTTTTATACTCCCTCTAGCTGTATTGTCTATATTTATTTTAGCTTTTAATAGTAAAGAAACTAGTTTTCTTTCTACATACATTAATCCAGATACTTCTTTTATCGAAATATTAGGTATTGGTTTTATCACAGCAATCATCACTTCTATAATTTGTTTTTTTAGTTATATGATTTCTACAAAGATGTTATACAAACCACTAATTGATAAATTAGATGCTATTATTAATGAGATGGAGACTTTACAACAATAAATAAAGGTGAGTTCGGCGTAATTTCACCTTGAATCTGTTGAAAATAAGAAAATCTTTGCGAACGGATCCTGAATTTACACAAGGGAAGTGAAACAATCTTTCTCTTAAAAACGAGATTTTCGTTATTAAAGTACTAAAACGTCATTATATTACTATAACAATTAGTAAGACGTAATGACGTTTTTATCTTTTCTTTTGTAAAATAGTTAATGCTACTCGAATTTGTTCATACGGAATTTTCTCTTCTAAAAACTCAAAATACGGTTTTAGTGCCATTTCATTATTCAGCACTTTTTTAGCATTAGCGACTTTTTTTATAGTCTCTGGTGTTGTAAACTGATCCAAATTGATATCTTTTCCTTCCAAGTATAATTTAGATAAATGAGAAAAAATTGTTGGAGATTTCAGTCCTCTTGCCTCAGCTATCTCTTCTATAGTTAATCCTTGACTGTATAATTTATACGTTTCTAAAGCCGTATTTTTCTTTCCTCTTTTTTTCTCTTCAATAAAATTTTTAATCTCTTCCATAAACTCACCTCCATATACTTCTAATTTTCTTTGCCCTACTCCACTAATTGCTAAAAACTCATTATCCGTTAGTGGTCGTTCTCGTTCAATTTCTTTTAAAGTCGCATCATTAAAAACTAAATACGCCGCAATATTCTCTTCTTTAGCTATTCGATAACGTAAAGCTCTTAAGCGTTCAAATAAGCTATCTTTAGCAGTACTTTTCGTAATTTTTGTGATGACTCTTTTTTCTTCTTTCTTCACTTCTATCGATGAAGTTAACTGTACTTTTTCTCCATCAAAAAGTATTTTTTTAGAAAAGTCCGTTAATTGCAATGCATTGTTCAAGTGAAAAGCAATCTGACAATAGCCTTGATTGACTAACTGTACTAAATAATGTTGCCAGTCTCGCCACGATATTTCTTTACCTACTCCATAGGTTTTTAATGTATTATATTTTTTATCTAATACTGTTGCATTTTGTGCTCCTCTTAATACATCTATCACAGTACCCATAGCTTCCTTACCTTTTAGCCTATATATGGCAGATAACGCTTTTTGTGCGATAATTGTTCCATCAAAAAATTTAGGAGGATTATCGCAAACATCACAATTTCCGCAATTTTCTTCTATTAATTCACCAAAATAACTGAGCAAGATTTTTCTTCTACACACTGTAGCTTCCGCAAACTGTTTCATGCGATCTAGCTTAGCCTCTTGGACTTCTTTATTTGTTGTATTCTCGATAAACTGACGTAATTGTATTACATCTGCATAGCTATGAAATAATAATGCTTTGGCTGGCAATCCATCTCTACCTGAACGCCCAATCTCTTGATAATAACCTTCGATATTTTTAGGCATGTTATAATGAATTACCCAACGTACATTCGATTTATCAATTCCCATTCCGAAAGCTACTGTAGCACAAATAATTTGCACATCATCTTTTACAAATGCTTCCTGAGTTTCAGCTCGTTCTTCAAATGTTAATCCTGCATGATATGCTTTCGCATCTATGCCCTGACCTTGTAATTTTTTAGCTAATTGTTCGGTTGCTTTTCTACTTAAACAATAGATAATTCCTGCCTCATCTGGTACTTTTCTAATAAAGTTAATGATTTGTTTTATACGTTCATTTCCTGGACGTACTTCCAAACTTATGTTCTCTCTGTTAAATGAACTTATAAATCGTGTAGCATGAGGAATTACTAATTGCTCCATAATGTCTTCCTGAGTTGCTTTATCAGCTGTAGCTGTTAATGCTACCACAGGAACTTCTGGTAATGACTTTTTTAGAAAAGCGAGTTGTTTATAAGAAGGTCTAAAATCATGTCCCCAAGATGAAATACAATGCGCCTCATCTATGGCTACACAACTTACATAGGTTTGATTTAAAATATTTTGTAGGAGAGGTAGGCTTTCCGGAGCTACATATAATAATTTTATTTTTCTTTCTGCTATTGCACTAAATACTGATTCTTGATCTTCTTTAGATTGACTACTATTATAGTACATCGCTGGAATTCCGTTCGCTTTTAAACTATCTACTTGATCTTTCATTAAAGCGATTAAAGGAGAAATTACTAACGTAACTCCTTCAAAAAATAAGGCAGGTAATTGATAACATATTGACTTTCCTCCACCAGTAGGCATAATTACCAAAGTATCTTTCTTTGCTAAGATATTTGTAATTATTTTTTTCTGATCTAAACGAAAACTATCATAACCAAAGTTAACTTTTAACTTCTCTAACAATTCTACTTCTTGGTATTCCATTGGGCAAAAATACATATAAAAAAAAGCGAAGTTCTTTACAACTTCGCTTTTATTAAAAATAATTTTCTATGATTTATTTAATATCTTGAAGTAATACTTCTACTGCCTTTTTAAGCTGATCGTCTTCTCCTCTAGCCTTCCATCCTGGTGCATTTTTAACTAGATAATCCGGTACGGCTGGTGATTCATTCTCCATGTTTTTACCTGTTTGTTTTACAAACCAAGCTCTAAATGGCATTCTAATAAATCCATTTTGTAATCTTGCACCTCCAGTAGAAATTACAGCACCAAAAGTAGGTTGTCCTACTAATTTTCCTAACTCTAAATTTTTAAACGCATGCGCAAAAATTTCAGCATTAGAATAACTATTTTCATTACATAATGCTACAACAGGCTTGGTATTTACAGATAATATTGCTCTTTCATTAAACGGATAATGTCCTTTAAACTGTTTATGATTTTTTAAGCTTTTTGTTGCTCCTCTAGGAATAGTATATGCATGTTGTTTAACATTTAAAACAGCCATTAATCTATCTGTAGTCCAACCACCTCCGTTGTATCTTACATCAATTACAATTCCTTTCTTTCCGTAACCACTAGCTTTTAGTTCTCTTTCAAAACGCTCAAAACTTGGCATATTCATACCTTGTATGTGAATATAACCTAACTGTCCATTCGAATATTTATCAACTAATGCTTTTCTAGAGTTAATCCATTCTTCATACTGTAACCTTCTTAAAGAAGTTTGTGGTCTTATCACTACTTCTTTTCCAGTACTTAATGTTAATAAAATTTCATTGTCTACAGTATTTTTTAAAAGGCTATAAAAATTAGAATTTACTTCTATGTTTACTCCATTAACTGCAGTAATAATATCTCCAACTTTTAGCTTACTCCTTTTTTTATCAGCTACTGAATTCGACAATACATATTCTACTCTTACTCCGTTATCTACATTTTTTACTTCTAAACCTAATACTCCTATTTTTTCTCCTTTTCTTAATTGAGGATTACCTCCTCTATACCCCATATGACTCGCATTCAATTGTCCTAATAGTAAATTGTACATGTAAGAATAATCTTCATGAGTAGTAGCTGCTAAAACCCAAGGTCTGTATTTTTTCACTAATTTATTCCAATCGTAACCATGAAAATTAGGATCATAAAAACCAGCTGTTAAAACTCTAATACCTTCATCAAAAACTTGTTCTCTTTCTTTACTAATATTAGTTTTTAAAGTAGCTATATGTGATAAAGAAGTGATTTGGTCTGTTTTTGTATTTAATTCTTTTACAACTCCTTTTGATGTGAAATATAGCTTTCCATTCTGAAACGATAAATTAAAGAATCCTGATGCTCCTTTTACTATTTTAGGCTTAGAGCCATCCCATTTTACTTTATATAAGTTTCTCTTTTTTGTTGAAGGGTCTGTAGCTGAAAAATAAATATTTTTACTATCAGCACTAAAAGCTAAACTAAATTCATTATCTGATAAAGAGGTAACTTGAACTAATCTTTCATAGATGTCTTCGTCAATAACTACCTTAACTTCTTTTTTAGCTGGCTTTTTACCTTTTTCTTTAGCATCTTTTTTAGCTGTTTCTTTTGGCTCTTCTTTAGTGTAATAATCTCCTAACTCTCTGTCAACTTTAGTTTTTTCCCAATCTTCTTTTTGTAACCAAACCATCCAAACATCATAATTTAAACCGCTTCGGTTAGAAAGAAAGGCTAATTTTTTTCCGTCTGCACTCCATACTGGACTAGTATCACTTCTAGGGTGCATACTTACATTCATTTTTTTAGATTTATCTTCTACTGAGTGAATGAAAATTTCACTATCAAAATTTAAATCTTGTAAAGAATATGCTATGTACTTACTATCAGGACTCCAAGACAATGCGCTAGCTGGTGTCCAACTATCAATAAAAACTTGTTTGTTTTTAATTTCACCATTATCTAAGTCAGCAATTATTAATTTTCCTCTACCAACACCATAAGCTATCTTTTTAGTATCTGGAGATACTACAAAATAGGTAACATCTTCTTTTTCATTAGTTAATTTACTGTGTTTTAATTTTAACGATCTTTCTAAACCTACCTTATCATCTGCTGAACTTGCACTATAAATTTGAAAACTTCCATCTTTATCAGAAGTATAAATTACAGTTTTATCATCAATCCAACTCGCTCCTTTATCTCTACTAAAATCTTTAGTTACATTATTAGCATGCTTCTTTTCTTTGTCATTTAGCTTTACAAACATTTCACCTGAAATATTTAATGCAATCTTTTTTCCATCAGGAGAAATTGCAAAAGCTTCAGCTCCATTTCTCAGTGTTTTTACACTCTCTTCTGGTTGTAAATAATCAGAAGTTATGTTTAATTTAAGTTTTGTGGTTGCCCCATTTTTTAACAAAAAAGTATCTATTCCAGAAGTATATATAATTGTTCCATCATTACTTACAGAAAACGACCTTACTCCATCTACAGTTAACTTTGTAAGTTGTTCTGGTACTCCATTAGGCTTACCATCATTTGTTATTTTTTGTTTAT
This sequence comes from Tenacibaculum agarivorans, assembly GCF_001936575.1. Taxonomy (GTDB): domain Bacteria; phylum Bacteroidota; class Bacteroidia; order Flavobacteriales; family Flavobacteriaceae; genus Polaribacter; species Polaribacter agarivorans. The sequence goes on along the minus strand of NZ_MSMP01000061.1, from coordinate 2,753 downwards.
AGATATTATATCTACCACTTTCTGCACCTATGTAATATAAATTATTGTTAGCATCCCAAGCCGGACTATGGTCATTTTTAACACTTTTAGTTATTTGAGTATATGTATTTGTTTTGGGATTAAAAATCCATACATCTCTTTGTGCTGATCCTTGATAATCTTCTCTAGCTATTCTACATGCCCCTTTAACATAAGCAATCAAGCCTCCTTTAGCAATAGTTGCCATATCTCCGTAAGCAGTTATTAACCTTTCTGGAGTTTCTCCTTTACTACTGACTTTATATATTTGAGGATCCCATTCAGGTCCACTATAAATTCTTCTAGTTGTAAAGATTATATCTCCATTTTGCTCCCAATCTGTTGGAAAATTAGAAGTAGGATAATACGTAATCTGTTGAGGAACTCCTCCTTGATTAGAAATTGTAAATACATTAAAATTTCCTTTTCTATCTGATGCAAAAGCTAATTTACTTCCATCAGTATTCCATACTGGAGAAACATCGTATCCATTATTTATAGTTAATCTCTTTGAGGTTTTAGCATTTAGATCATATGTCCAAATATCGCCAAAATAACTAAATGCCATAGTTTTGGCATCTGGACTTATGGATGGTGTACGAATAAGGTTTTGAGCATTACTATTAATCAAGAAAAATGCTACTGCAATGTATAGTAGTTTTTTTAAATTCATGTGTTAATCTATTATGAAACGAATTTAAAAGTTTACTTAACAATAGATTTTTTTTTAAGTTTTATTTAACAAAACTTTCACTTTATTAATAATTTCTTAAGACTCTCTAAAAAATCAAAGTTATTTTCACACTGTACTACTTATTGCTACAGATACACTTCTAATATTTTTGCTTCTGAACTTTTTAGACTTACTTGATTAATTTGGGCAGGTAATACTATAGTTTCTCCTTTATCTACAGTATAAATTTCACTTTCAAATTCTAATTCGAAAGCTCCATCTACACACATATAAATTACAAAAGAATCTAATGTTTCATAATTTTTTACAACTGTAGTATTTAATTGTATAATATCTGTCTTAAAATAAGGGGAATGCACTAATGTTGATGACTCATTATCAACTAGATTATAATCTGTTTTGTATGTTTTATGTACAGTGTAGTCTATAGCATCTAAAGCTTGTTCTGTATGTAATTCTCTTTGTTTACCTGATACTTTATCTACTCTTTCGTAGTCATATATTCGATATGTTATATCTGAAGTTTGTTGTATTTCAGCTAATACTGTTCCTGCTCCAATAGCATGTACTCTTCCTGTAGGAATATAAAATGTATCTCCTTTTGTTACGCTTTCTGAATTTAGGATATCTAGTACTTTGCCTTCTTCTAAAGCTTGTACATATTCATGTTGCGAAACTTCTTTGTTAAATCCTATTATTAATTCTGCTTCTTCATCACTATCCATTATATACCACATTTCGTTTTTACCAAAAGAATCATGACGTTCTTTGGCTAGTTCATTATTAGGATGAACTTGAATTGATAATGGTGTTTTAGCATCTATGAATTTTATTAGGATAGGAAATGCTTCTCCAAATTGCTCATATATTTTATTCCCAACAAAATCTCCTTTGTAAGTTTTGATTAAATCTTTTAATGATTTCCCTTTTAAATCACCATTTGAAACTATAGAAACATCTCCTTTTACATCTGAAACTTCCCAGCTCTCTCCTATGTTATTTTTAGTTGATTTCTTTTTGAATGTTTGTATTAACTTTTCTCCACCCCAAATTTTCTCTTTTAAAATAGGGTCAAATTTTATTGGATATAGTTTCATATTATAGTTATTATTCTTACCAAGAGTGCTACTCTTAGATAGATCTTATTAAAAATAAAGTTTTTTATGCACTTTATTTACTTTTTATTTTGTCTTTATTGCCAACATTTTATTGGCATATCGTTTTCCTAATTCTCTAACTCCCTTTGAATTAAAATGTACTTTATCTTTTCGTACATCACAACCTTTGGAAGAAACAATGTGAGCCGTAGGGAGTAATGTTGGTAATTTATTTATTATTGAATTCATCTTTGCACAAATTCCTTCTTGTTCTTCATGAACAACTTCTCCAACTAACAAAGGTACTTCATCTGCATTTAAAGATAAATCTGTTAGCATATTTTCATATATATTTTTCACATATGTGATCCATTTTTCATCCCCAGTATTTGTTTCTCCTTGATGTAATAAAATACCTTTTATGATACCGTCTTTTTGAGCTAACTTCGCTAAACTAATTAAATATTCATAAGGGTTTCCCCCATAATCTCTCACTTTGTTAACAAACCAATCTTCTTTATAGGTAGTTAAATAGTTCTTATATAACCCCTTATCAAATAAACGAATATCACAGCCGCCTATAGCCACGTTAATTACACCTACTTTTATGCTGTCTGGTAAATGTTCTACCATAGTTTTACCAAAATAATCTGCTGGTGATAATCCTGAATGACATTGACTTAATGGTGGTACTGCAGGATACCATTTTCCCTTTTCTCTTGAAAGATTTGAACATTCCAACGGTTGTAGTGTGAGAAAACGAGGATTTTTTACTTCATCTTGTTTTTCAATTGGAGCACTTCCCTCCATATTGGATTGACCAAAGCATAAATAAACATGAAAATTATTTCTTTGTGAAAAAACTTTTGATTGAGTTGCTATAATCATTATGAAGAGCAGTACCCTTATTTTCATTTTGACTAGTTTAAATTTTTAGATTAAAA
>NZ_MSMP01000060.1 GCF_001936575.1 Tenacibaculum agarivorans | reverse complement strand
TTAGAATATTAGTGTAAATGTTTGTTTTTCAGTTATTAAAAAGATGTCAATGATAATGATTTTACAAAGTGCTAACGGCGTAAAATTTTATCGAGAACTAGTGAAATACTTCTCGATACAAAATCATTTTCCATTTTATTACAAATAATTTTACTCGAAGTGACAGGAATTTCTTTAAGCAAGATTCACGTTATTTTAAGTGGATTTGAATTGAATAAAAAAAGATGCTTTAAAGAGCATCTTTTGATATAGTTTTTGATGTTTTATACGATTTATGATTAAAAACTTCATGTATTAGTCGTTAATCGTATTACTTGCCCATTGCATTTTTAATAAGGCCAATAATCACCATTAAAACACCACCTCCTGCGGTACCACCAGCAATGCTACCAATAAGACCCGAAAGATCTAATCCTAACATTCCTAATAATTGAGCTCCAAGTCCACCTCCTAAAATACCAACAACTGAATTCCAAAGTGTACCCATAGAAAATTTTTTTAGTAGTGCCCCTGCAATGTTTCCTCCTAAAGCACCTGTTAAAAGGCTAATGATAATTTCTGTCATTTTATTGATTTTTTGATAGTTAAGTGCTTTAAATTAACAAAAAAACAATGAAAGAGCCAAAAAACTATGAATTTCCTATATGAAAAAGGGGATCGCCTAAGTTCACTACGGGGAAATTATTTTTAGCAATGATATAACCATCTCGAGGTGATTTTACAGAGAATTTAGTTTCTCCATAGGTATCCATAATAAACCCTAAAATTTGTCCTTTTTCTACAAAAGCACCATTCACCACTTTTGTAGTAAAAATTCCAGCAGCTTTAGCCCGTAACCAACTTTTTTTCACAATTTCTACTGAAGTATGGTGCTTAGGAATTTCAACAGTATCACTAATCATATTGAAATGACGAAGTACTCGTAGTGTCCCGTAAATACCTTCTTGTATGGAAAACTCATCTAAACGTAGTGATTCTCCACCTTCATAAACAATTACAGGAATATCATGTTTGAAGCATTCATTTCTAAAAGATTTAGGAATTGCTTTTGAACCAAATTTAAGAGGTGCATCAAAAATGTTAGCTAAGGCTTTTCCACGTTCATCTTGAGGTGTATATCTGATTTGAGGATAGTTACTTCGTTGTGCACCACCTGTGTGATAATCGATAGCAAAATCAACATTTTTAGTAATTTCTTTCATTAAGTAGTACGCTAATCTACTGGCTAATGACCCTCTTCTAGAGCCAGGAAAACTTCGATTTACATCTTTACCATGCAATTCTCTAGAGAAATCCAAAAACCCGAAAATATTTAACAAAGGAACAACAATAACACAGCCGCTATGAATTTTATATGATTTATCAATTAGCATTCTCCGTACCAATTCTATGCTATTGGTTTCATCACCATGCAATCCACCTTGGAGCAATACTGTAGGCCCTAATCCTTTACCGTTAAATACATAAATAGGAATTTCGATTAAAGTTCCTGTTGGTAATCTATCTACAGGAATTTTAATCAATTTCGATTCTCCTAATTTTATCTTTTCACTTCGAATCAGTACCTCTTGGTTCTTGAACGCTTTGTCGAACATTTCTTTTCTAAATATTTAATAATTCCTTCTGCAACATTTACCTTAGTATAGGCTTCTATTCCTTGTAAACCAGGTGTAGAGTTTACTTCAATTAATAAAGGACCGCGTTTAGATCGAATCAAATCAACTCCAGCTATAGGTAAGCCCAGATATCCTGCTGCTTTTATGGCCATCATTTTTTCTTGATATGTTAAATCTACTTTAAACGCTGTTCCTCCTCTATGAATATTAGATCTAAAATCATCTTCTAATCCTTTTCGTTTCATGGACGAAATAATTTTGTCTCCTACTACAAAAACTCTAACATCTTCACTATTACTTTCTTTTATGAACTCTTGTAGCAAAATACTCATATTCATTCTGTAAAAGGTATCGATAATAGATTTTGCAGACTTTTTACTTTCGGCAAGCATTACACCCATACCTTGGGTACCTTCTTGCATTTTAATGATTACGGGAGCACCACCTAGCAATTCAATTTGCTCTTTTATGTTTTCTGGATTTACAGAGAACACAGTATCAGGAATAGGAATTCCCTTTCTGTTCATAATTTGGAGTGTTCGTACTTTATTTTGTGCTCTGAGTATACCTAAAGATCTGGCTGTACTAAACACACCATGCATTTCAAACTCTTTTACTACTGCTGCTCCATGTCTAGTAACAGAAGCACCTATTCTAGGAATAATTACGTCAGGTTCATCAATAATATTCTCCCCTTCATAAATAATTTCTCTTTTCCCTCCACTAAGCTTGATAGAGCATTTAGTGTGATTAATAATACTTACCTCATGACCTCGGCTGATGGCTTCGTCATAGATTCGTTTAGTGGAATAAATATTTTCACCAACCGATAAAATAAAAATATTCATTAATACTGCTTTTTCACAAATCTAATCAAAATATAAAATGGAAACTATTTTTTATTTTTGATCATCTTAAATGCAATCCAAATGAATCGATTTCTATCTATACTATTACTAGTGCAGGTTACTCTTTTTGCACAACAATCACCAACTAAAGCTTCAGCAATTCAAAAAGCCATTTCAAACAAATATGAAATGATGGCGAATTCATTAGTGAAAAATATATCGTTTACCAATATCGGACCCACTATTATGAGTGGTAGAGTGGTGGATATTGATGTAAACCCTAATAACACAAATGAATTTTATGTAGGTTATGCTTCAGGAGGATTATGGTATACTAAAAATAATGGAAATACTTTTACTCCAGTATTAGATAGTGCTCCAACTCAAAACATTGGAGATATAGCAGTAGATTGGAAAAATGGAACAATTTGGGTAGGAACGGGAGAAAACAATTCTTCTCGATCATCATATGCAGGAATAGGGATTTTAAAATCTACAGATAAAGGTAAAACATGGACTAATGTTGGTTTATTCGATTCACATCATATCGGACGCGTTTTAATCAATCCAACAAATCCTGAGGAAGTTATTGTTGGAGCTTTAGGACATTTATACTCATCGAATGAAGAACGAGGGATTTTTAAAACTACTGATGGAGGAAAAACGTGGACAAAAACATTGTTTATCAATTCAGATACAGGAATTATAGATGTGCAACACGCACCTAATAATTTCAATATTCTATATGCTGCTTCTTGGGAACGTGAACGTAAAGCTTGGAATTTTGATGGAGATGGAAAACATTCTGCAATTTATAAATCTACAGATGCTGGTACTACATGGACTAAAATTTCTGAAGGAAATGGTTTTCCAACTGGTGAAGGTGTAGGAAGAATAGGTTTGGCTGTTTTTAATGAAAATACAGTGTATGCATCTCACGATAATCAATTCAGAAGAAAGAAAGACACAAAAAAAGAAAAATCATCTAATGGATTGGTTAAGGATGATTTTAAAGAAATGTCGGTAAGTCAGTTTTTAGCATTGTCAGATAAGAAATTGAATTCGTATTTAAAATTGAATGGATTTCAAGAAAAATATAGAGCAGAAAATGTAAAACAAATGGTAAGAGTAGGAAGTGTACAACCTGCTGATTTAGCCAAGTATTTAGAAAATGCAAATGCATTGTTATTTGACACGCCAGTAATAGGTGCTGAAGTATATAAAACTACTAATGGAGGTAAGTCATGGAAAAAAACACATGAAGGATATTTAGATGACATCTATTATTCATATGGATACTATTTCGGAGAAATACGTGTAGATCCACAAGACAAAAATGGAGTGTATATCATGGGAGTTCCTATTTTAAAATCTAAAGACGGTGGAAAAACCTTTACATCTATCAGTAGAGAAAATGTACACGCAGATCATCAAGCGCTTTGGGTAAATCCAAAGGTACAAGGACATTTAGTAAATGGTAATGATGGTGGATTAAATGTTTCTTATGATGATGGTGAAAGTTGGTTGAAATTGAACACTCCACCTGTAGGACAGTTTTACTCGATATATGCGGATAATCAAAAACCATACAATGTTTATGGAGGATTGCAAGATAATGGCGTTTGGACAGGAAAGCATACCACAAGTGTGAATAAAGCATGGTTACAATCTGGTAAAAATCCATATCAATCTATTATGGGAGGGGATGGCATGCAAGTAGCTGTAGATCATAGAAACCCAAATACCGTATATACAGGGTTTCAATTTGGAAACTATTTTAGATTAGACAGAGCTAAAGGAAGTCAAACTTATATTCAGCCCAAGCATAATTTAGGAGAGAATCCTTATCGATTCAATTGGCAAACCCCTATTCAATTGTCTAAGCATAATCAAGATATTTTATATTTAGGAGGAAATAAATTACATAGATCCTTAAATCAAGGAGACAGTTGGGAAACGATTTCGGGTGATTTAACTCAAGGAGGAAAAAAAGGAAATGTAGCATATGGAACCTTAACGACAATTAGTGAAAGTCCTTTTCAATTTGGATTGATTTATACAGGCTCAGATGACGGTTTGGTACAATTAACTAAAAATGGAGGAGGAAGCTGGGATACTATTTCAACAACACTACCAAAAGATTTATGGGTAAGTAGAGTTATTGCCTCTCAATATAAGAAAGAACGCGTATACGTTACTTTAAATGGATATCGTTTTGATGATTTTACACCTTATGTGTATGTTTCTGATGATTATGGGAAAACATGGAAGAATATTAGCAGTAACATTCCAATATCGCCTATAAATGTGATTAAAGAAGATCCAACCTCACCAAATATTTTATATGTAGGTACAGATAATGGAGTGTATGTATCTATGGATTCAGGAAACAAATGGCATGCCTTTAACATACCTTATGTTGCTGTACATGATTTGGTAGTACAACCAGAGGAAAATCATTTAGTATTAGGTACTCATGGAAGAAGTATCTATAGAGCATCTGTACAATCGATTCAAGAGTATGCTTCAGAAGTAAAGGAACAATCAAAAGATAAATTATTTAGTATTGCAGGGATTGCAAAAAACAGAAACTGGGGGAACTCATGGAGTAAATGGTTTAAAGCAGGTACACCAGAAGTTCATATTCCTTTTTATGTTACAGGAAGCAAAACAGTAACTATTGACATTTTTTCGGATGAAATACTAGTGAATTCCTTACAAATTCAAGCAGATAAAGGTTTCAATGAAGCAATCTACGATGTAAGTTTTAGTAAGGAAGGCTTAAAACAATACACTAAAGCAAATGCAGACACTGTATTAAAAGCGGCAAAAAACGACAAAACCTATTTACCAAAAGGAGAGTATACGGTTAAAATGGGTACGGAAGCGAAGATTTTAAAAATAAAGTAAATTTTAAATAAAAGTTGGAAGCCTAAAGTCAGAAGTACGTAGTCTAGATGTATGCTATAAGATCCAAGAGACTGCTAACTGGGATACTGCCAACTGCAAACTATAAAAAAATGGGAATAATTAGAGTTAACAATATTGTAATTTATACGAATCATGGTTGCTTAGAAGAAGAGGCAAAAATAGGCTCAGAATACCGAGTAGATTTAGAAATAAAAGCCGATTTAAACAAATCTGCGGTAACAGATGAGTTAAAAGATACAGTAGATTATGTACATCTAAATAAGATTGCAAAGGAAGAAATGAATGTCCGTTCTAAGTTGTTAGAACAGGTAGCAAAACGAATTATTGATCGCATTTTCAGCGAGATAGAAATGGTAGAGGAAGCAGAGGTCAGTATCTCAAAAATCAATCCACCGATAGGAGGAAACGTAGGAGAAGTAACCATAGTTTTACAAGAAACACGTAAAAGTTAAAAAATACTTGCGATACAAAAGAAAAAGCTTAAATTTGCACACTCACTAAAGGTGTCGTGGCCGAGTGGCTAGGCAGTGGTCTGCAACACCATCTACAGCGGTTCGAATCCGCTCGACACCTCTAAAACCTCTTTAATCTATTGATTTTAAGAGGTTTTTATTTTTAGGGGAAAGTAGAGGGGAAATAAAAATTATTAAAGGAAATAAATTATTTGTCATAATTAAAGCATTCTAGAATCTGTGTTAGTTGAAATTTATAAATTTCTACCATTTTCGTTTACTTTTTTGATGAAAAAAGAAGGCTTGATTCCATTTTTTTTGTAGAATGCTTTAGAAAATGATTCTCCATTATTAAATCCTGATTCTATCGCAATTGCACTTATTGTAAATTTACGAAAAGTGGTATCATTAAGTATTTTTTCTGTTGCATAATTAATTCTAAGATTGTTAACGTAACTGATAAAACTTTCCCGCTTGTAATGATTTATAATTTTTGATAAATATTGTGTATTTGTATTTAATTTTTTAGCTAAACTATAAGCTGTGATTTTGTTGTTAAGGAAATCTCTATTTGATTCAAATTTTTCCAAGGAACTTAAAACATCAGATACTACTTTTTGGTTTATGTTAAATGTATCATCAGTTTTAGAGATAATCTTTTTTTCCTCATGACTCTTTGACAATAATTTCTCTAATTTACGCTCATAGGATTTTTTTTTGTAGAATAGATGAATTAAGTAAATTAAAACAATAAATAAAGTTAAGATTAATAGGTAAGTCGAAATACTGTAATTCTTATTTACGGCACTTATTTTTTGAATTAATTTATCTTTTTCTTTTAATAGTCTAGGGGTATCAAATTCTTGTGAAATTTTTTTCGATAATACTTTGTAATTATCAGATAATTTACTGTCCAACTCTAGTAATTTATTTACATAAATAAGTTCATCTTTAATGTTATGATTTAATTTTAGTTCGTTAATGATTATTTCATAACCTTCTCTTAATTCAGGATGAATGTCGTTAGTTAAGTGATAGATAGAATCAACTTTTTTAAAGTAATTTATAGCTTCTTGTTTTTTATTTAAAGCATAATTATTTTTACCAAGGAAAAAATAACCCATAGCGATATTTTGTTTATCATCCAGATTGATAATTTCTGGAAGACTTTTTTTAATGCTATCTATGCTTTTTAGGTAAAGTCTTTTTTTTGATAGAGTGGCTCCTTCATTTAACAAAAAGTAATTATATAAACTTTTGTTTTTTTGTTTGAGAGCTTCTTTGATACCTAGTTTATTATAATAAGAAGAGGAATCAAGTTTTTTTAAAAAACGATAACTATCAGCAATCGCATAATATGTTATAAGCAATTGAGTGTCTTTATTGGAAATATATTTCTTATTGTTTAAAAAAAGGTTAAGTGCTTCTCTATATTCTCCTAACCTACTTTTTATTAAACCTATAAAATGATTGATTTGGACTTCAACTTCATCACTATAATATTGTTTTTGATTTACCTCTTTTACTTTGAACAAATATTCCAAAGATTTTTCATAATTGTGTATATTAAAATAATATCTACCTTTTAAGTTATAAGCCGTTAGAGGGTATAATTCATATTTTTTTTTATTAGTTACTCTAATAATACTATCTAGGTAAAGCAATCCAATACTATTTTCTTTATTAATAAAGTAAAAATAATGATACCCTCTAGCAATTCTAAGTGTATCAAATTCTAGCTTACTCTTTTTTAGGAAGGCTCTAGCATATAAATTTAATTTATTAGTGTCTTTTAAATTTGAATTAAATTTATCACTTAATTCACGAAAACTTTTGTTGGATAAAGTATCTGTTTGATTTTGACTATAAGATTCAAAACTAATAATGAGCAGTAAAAAAAATATAGCTTTAGAGGAAAAAAACTTGATTTTTTTCATTTTTGTGAAATAGATTTAGTATTGTTTAATTCAATTTTTTATTAACAATTATTGAATTTTTTTGTTTCTCCCAGTTGAACATTTTAAGTTTTTTCAAGAGGAAACATAGATACACTATAAGTTTATATAAATGGTATTTTTTACAAATCGACTTCAAAAATAAACCTCCTTTGAAAATATTTCAAAGGAGGTTTAAAAACTTTTATAATTATCTACTAATACTATCAGCCATTAGTAATACATTATAAGCATTTAATATTTTACCAGATTTAGACAATTGATTAAATGGAGTAGTTTTATCTTTATCTTCTTTGGTTGGTGTGTTGACTTCAATATCAAATTCTAAACCAGATTCCATTAAAATGTATTTTACTTGCGATGCTGTTAACTTTGGATAATAAGACCTAATCAGTCCAGCTACGCCAGACACAACAGCACAGGCGCCAGAAGTACCACCAGTATAACTTTCTTTTTCGTTTGGAGCTATCGTAGATATTTTTCTTCCAGGAGCAAAAAGATCAACATTACTTTTTCCATAATTAGAACTCTTAACTTTAAGCTTTTTATCAAAAGAGTAGCTAGAAGAGCCTATAGTAATAAAGTTATTAGTTTCTTCTTTTTCAGAATCAAAATTATCGCTAGGGTATTGATAATTATTTTTTTTATCTAAATCGAATCCAGAATTACCAGCGGAAGAAAGTATAATTACATCTTTTTTTTCTGCATATTTAATAGCTTCAATAACCCATTTTTGGTTCATCGAGAATTCTTTACCAAAACTCATATTAATTACTTTAGCACCATTATTTACAGCATATCTAATTGCTAAAGCAATATCCTTATCATGTTCATCACCATAACTAGAGATAACAATAGGCATAATAGAAATCTCATCTTTTTTTGAAATGTTTTTGATAACACCAGCCATTTTTGTACCGTGTGTCATTAAGTGTAAATTATTATTCACATACTTATTACCATATAAGCTATCTAGAATATTACTTTCATTATCATTAGGAAATATTCTATCGTTATAATTTAAATTCATTAGCTTATCTATTCTCTCTCTAGATAAAAACTTCCTTTTTTCAATAGCTAAACTATCCGTATTATTCTTGATACAATGAGTCAAAACAGCCGCATTAAATTCATCTATTTTTTTGAGTTTTTTAAAACTATCAATAACTTCAATCGTTAATTTATTACTTCCATTTAATAATCCTTTTATCTTTTTTTTAGTATTAAAATAGATATCAGATAACCTTTGAGCATTTTCTTTTTCTTTAATTTCATATTCCTCTCTTTTCTTATAAGCTTTGGTAGCTCTTAGAAATAAAGGATAATTTTTATCTTTTTTTATTGAAGTAGAATCTAGGTTTCTGTATTTTACGTTAAGTTTTTTAAGTACTCTAACATATTCAAAATTAACGAACTTACTGCTTTCTCCGTTCTTATTACCTTTAAAATTCCAACCATTTATATCGTCAGTATAACCATTTCTGTCATCATCAATATTGTTGTTTGGTATTTCATCTTTATTTAGCCATATTTTATTTTTTAATCCCTTGTGATTAGTGTCTATTTCTGTATCAATAATAGCAACAATAACTGGTTTTGCTTTTTTGTGTATTAAAAAAGTATCATAAGCTCTATCTAAACTTATACCCAATATAGTATCTGTTTCAAAATCTTTTAAATGCCAGTTTTTAAAGCTTTTAATTTTTTTAATATTTAAATTATCTAATCTAGCATTGTCTTTGTAATCCAACTTTTTAAAAGATTTACAACTAGAAATGGTAAAGATTATAATTAAGAGAATTTTTTTCATAATTTCATTGAAGTCATCATAATAAAAAGGTAAGTTAAGAATTTTACCTTTTTATTATGAAGTTTAGGTTCGTCAGTTTTTAGTTACCATCTTCGTCTTCATCTTCTGTCTCTATAATAGACCCCATCAAACACCCTTTTGGTGCGTCATTAGTTTGGGTTCCACCACCACCACCATTATCACCAGTACCCCCATAAAGTTTTGACATCTTTAATTTAGAGATTGTGAACTTTTCAAGTTTTAATCTATTTTTCTTCATGATTTTTTAATAATTTGAATTTGATGCAAATAAAGTTAAAAAAAGGATTTTTTCAGAAGAAAATAATACGTGATTTATAAATTACGACTAATAATCATCCTTTTTGCTTTTAATTAATTCTTTTAGAAAGTATGACGGCTTAATTCCTTTTAGTTTATAAAATGCTTTTGAGAAAGATTCAGAACTTTTAAAGCCTACTTCTTCAGCAATAGCTTTTATTGTATACTTTCTAAAAATAAGGTCGTTTTTCATTTTTTCTATTGCATATTCAATACGTAGTTCATTTAAATAATTTGAAAAATTTTTCTTTTTGTAATGATTAATAACTTTTGATAGATAGTTTGTATTAGTTGAATATTCTTTTGATAATGATACTAATGTTAAATCTTTATTTGTGTATTTAGTTGATTTTTCAAATGATTCTAATGAAATTAATATTTCTTCTACTATTTTTTTAGGAACATTAAGATTGTTAATTGTTTCTTCATGTTTTATTTTTTTCTCTTTTTTCTTCTCATCTATTATACTATTGAAACGCTTCTTATAGTTTATTTTTAGTTTTATTTGATATAAAAGTAATATTGAAATTAAAATAAGAATAGATGAGATTGAAAATATTATAGAAAAAGAGATTTTATCTTTATTTTTCATGGTATTCAAGATTACTTTTTTTTCTTGACGTAATTTTGGAATATCATATTTTTCGATCAATTCTTTATTCAAGTATATATCTTGAGAATGTAAAAGACTATCGAATTTGATTAGTTTATTTAAGTAAATTAAATGATTGTTTAGATCTTTTTTTTCCTTGTAATAATCTACTAAATGAACATAGTTTTTTCTCATAAAAGGATATAAATTCCCATACTTTATGAAAATAGTATCAGTTTTTTTGAAATAATTAATAGCTTTAGGCTTATCGTTTATTTTCAGATATGCTTTTCCGCAATAATAATATGCAAAGCTTAAATTTTTTTTGCTTTTGAATTTTTCAAAATAGGTAGAATATTTGTTGATAGTATCAATAGCTTTTTTGTATTCTCCTTTCAAATAAAGTGTTATTCCATTATTTATAGAAAAATGATTATAGTATTTGTTTTTTTTGAATTTTAGAGACTCTCTAATTCCTAGTTTATTATAGTAAAAAGCGGAATCAGATATATGTGCATCATTGAATACATTAGCAAGAGAAACTAAAGTATTTAGGTAGCTTGTTGTGTCAAGCTTATCTCTATTCATTAAGTAATTTAAATTTTGTTTTTGAAGTTTTATAGCTATTTCATAGTTTCCTGTTATTCTTTTAATGAATGCAATATTTCTATTATTACTGTAAGTTAAATAATCATTTTTATACTTTTTTGCATATTCAGATACTTTAAGGTAGTTTTTCAAGGCTCGCTTATAATCTTTTTTTTTAAAAAAGAAGTCTCCTTTAGTTTGGTAGGCATCTTTAGGGTAAAATTCATCCTCAAAATGAATTTTACTGGATAATTTAATGATACTATCAGAGTATAGAAGAACCCTTTCATCATTGTATAAAAGACCTAAATAATTATAACTTACAAAGAGATATCTGTAAGCTTTTTCTTGTCTAGCAATTTTACCTACGGAGTCCAAATATTTTGCTTTAGAATCAGTAGAGTTAAACTTTTTTACTTTTTGTAATAAGTTTAAATATTTTCTATCCTCCTTAGTAATATTTTTCATTTGACAAAAAATATTAATACTAGAGTTGAGAAAGAGAAAAAGAATTAAAAAAAAACGAAAAACTAATATTCCCATTTTAACATTTCTAGATGGAAAAAGCCCTAAAGCTTGGTTTTTCTTCATATGATTAAATTTCAAAGCCAAACAAAAATACCATTTTACTTTTTTACATTAAAATAAATTAAATGTTAATACTTTCAGAGGTTTAAGTGTTTTTTTAACACCTATCATTTATAAATAACGACCTGTTTTTTATAAATGACGAGTGCAATGAATTGACTGATTTTAAATTTTGTAGTTGGTTTGCAGTGTAAAACATCGACAGGGAAAGTTGATATGAAAAACACAAAATGTTCAATTTGAAAAATCAAAATAATAAATACTAAAATGAAACATGTAAGGATGGTGGAACTTTTATTTCTTGAAAAGTTATTTAATTATAGCTTGGATTGATTTTGAAAATATAGATGACAAGATAATTATAAAAGAAATAATCTTTTCATTAGTTAAGTGTTGGTTAGGTTAATTCTTGAATTGATATCAACCCGTTTTTTGGAGGGTTTCGGGTTGGTATCTTTACTATCGAAAGTTAAAGTATAGCTGCGTAGTTTGGGGGAACTATTGTAGGGGGTATTATAAATAGTCTTTTTAATAAAAGCCTCTTTTTAATCCCTAGAAAGTGCCGTATTTAGGCGTACGGCTTATCAACTCAAGTATGAAATATTACTTGGGTTGATTTCTAAAAAAGTATGGTTCTTATTAATAGGACAAATACAATTTTAAAGTTCTTTTCTAATCTTCTAGGTTATAGAATAGTTAACTAAGTAAGTGGAGAGTAATTTTTAAAGGTTAGTTAGTAATAACCTATTGTTTTAATCTGTTAATCTCTTCTATTTTCCCTAGAGTGAGGTCAACCTGAGTTTGTAATATAGCTTGGGTTGATTCTTTTAAAAAGCAAATCAAATGTGGAAACCTACACCTTTAAATGGGGTAAAACCGCATTAAGATTTATATAAGACATACTACTTTTACTTCCAAGTAAAAGATGTAACTAACCTCAATTAGTAATAATCTAAATGCTTAAATATCAACTAATATGAAAACCAATTATTATCAAGAAAAGTTAATTAAAAATTGTTTGTGTAACGCAAATTGCTAAAATCAGATTTTTTATGAGAAAA
>NZ_MSMP01000006.1 GCF_001936575.1 Tenacibaculum agarivorans | reverse complement strand
TTACTGGACCACAGGCTGTAAAAAACTGACCCGTAAATAAATCTGTAGCTTCAAAAGTTACATTAGGTGATTCATTAGTATCTACATACTTAAACTTGATACTGTATAAATGCGATGGTGTACTAGTAACATTACTAGATATACCAAAAGCAGTAAACGCAAACTCACTTGAGCTTTGTTGAAAAGAGGTAGAAACTCTAGAAGTAGTATTGTCATTAACAATAAAATCTTTGTAACCCACAGGATCAAAAATTCCTGTACCAAAAGCGGTATCTAAGATACATCCGTCTGGAGTTTCCATGGTAAAATTACCACTGGTCTTTACATTTTCTCCAAATGCAGCAGTATTGTAATTAAAATAAATCTGTCCTGAACCTAAAATGAAATCTGTATCTGATGCAATATAGATATCAGCTTCATAATAATCATCTGTACCATCGTTTGTGTTTCGCGCATTCACAAACGTAAAGCTTATATTCTGGGCAAAAGATGTTGCCGAAATAAGACTTATGATAGCTAGTAATAATTTTCTCATATTTCTGTTTTTTGAGGTATAGTTTATTGTTATAGTCTTTGAATATTTATAATCTGCATGTTTATTCCATTAAACGACTTCTCGATCTTCACTTTTGACAACCAAAAAAATGTACCTTGGTGAATGATCGGTAGAAAAGCATACTTTTCTATTACTTTTCTTAATGTTGGTCTCCTGTTGCTTTTTAAATTAAATTGCATAGTAATAAGCTGTTAAAAATTAAAACTGTTCTCCCTTACCTACATTTTGTAGAATTCCATTAACATCTGTATTTTGAACCTGGCCGTTCATATCTACATCAAAAATGTTGTAGCCTGCGACTCCTATTTGTAATACAGTATTATTTACGTCTATATTTTGTACTTGTCCATTTTCATCTATATCTCCTGAAGGCATAGCGAAATATCCATCTCCCATATCTGCTAAGGCTCCATTGCTTCCAAGTATATTATTCGGGTCAATAAAGTCTACACCAATTGTTGGTCTAGATCTTAATTCATAAGTTGAACTACTAACTATGGTTAAATGATTTCTATGTGCAATTGACACATAATAGTTGCCTTGCCAGACAGAAAATCTTGGATCTTCATCTCCATCGGTATCTACTACGTCTCCATTTCTTAGTAATAGTGCAGATCTTCTGTGTAGAATTTCAGAAATATCATCTGGATTTCTTAGTTGTATTTCTACCCAGTCTACTACGGCATATTCATCAGTTAAACTAAACAAAGAGCTATCACATGTTAATCCATCAGCATAAGGAGAAGTTGTAGGTAATACACTACTTAAATTATTGTGCATTAGGTAATCGTCATCATTTCCATCAAATTGAAAAGCACCTTCTAAAATTACTTGTGGAGCTACAGTTAGTGTTCCGCAAACTGTACTAAAATTAGCTGTTGCATCTATGTTTGTCCAGTTTGTTCTTGAGTATACAGAATCATCAACTTGGATACATACTAAATTCGGATTGTTTGTAGCATCGAAATACGTGATATTAGTATTAGCTCCATTTTCAATGTTTAAGCTTGATAAATTGCAACTTTTTGCTTCAAAAAGAGTCAATTTAGGTAGTCCACTTACATCTATAGTTGTAAAACTATTATTGCTTGCCACTAATGATGTTAACGCTGTAAAATCTTCAATACCTGTTATGTCTGCAATATTCTTATTATCTACATTCAAAGAAGTTACGACCTCAATTAAAGCTGTTGGCACTTCTCCATCTCCATTAGTATCATTATCATAGCCCAAAGCTTCTAAAGCTGCTTCAAAATTATCATCTGGAATTGCAGTGTAACGACAGTATGTATCACTGAAATTTGTATGATCATCTTTATATTCCCATTTATCTGTTGCATAAACAGCATTATCTACCAAAACACAAGTTAAGTTCTCATTATCTTCTGTTACAAAGAGTGACAAACTAACATTGGTTCCATTTTTAAGATTTACAAAAGTTAGATTGTTCTTGTACGCTAAGAATTTATCTAGCGCTGGATTGGAAGAAAGATCGATAGTTTCTATCTGATTCTCTCCCATTTCTAAATCTTCCAAATTAGTATATTCAGATACATCTAAAGTTGTTAACTGATTTTTAGTAACTACAATTTCTTCAATGCTTGTTGTACCTGTAGGCAATACTAAATCTGAAATTAAATTGTCTTCAACATCAATCTTTTTTAATAATGTATTCGCAGAAAGATCCAAACTTGTAAGTTTATTTGACTCTAAATCAATCTCTCTCAACAAGGTATTCTCTGAAAGATCTAAACTTGTAAGTTCATTAGACTCTAGGTCTATTTTCTCTAACAAAGTATTAGCACTTAAATCCAGCGACTCTAAATCATTATTATCTAAATCAATGAAATTCAACAATTCATTTTCAGAAAAATCTATGGTTGTGAATTCATTTTCATCTCCTTTAAAAGCTTCCAATTTTAAATTATTGGTAAGGTTAATTCCTTTCAGTAGATTCCCTTTGCAATTCATGTATACTAGATCTCTGAAATCTTCGACACCTGTAAGATCTGCGATAGATTCGCCATCAATTTCTAAACCTTTAACAGTTTCAATTCGTATGGTAGGCACTTGTCCGTCTCCTGTCATGTCATCATAGGAAGACAGTACATTTTCAAAGTTTGCATCTGGTATAGCTGTATATCTACAATAGTTTTCACTATAAACATCAGTTGATGATACATCTGTCCAATTACCTAATGCATAACTTAAGTCATCAACAGCAACACATAAATCATCATTTCCATAAATAGAAATTTTACCGCTAGCAATAGTATAGTTATTTCCATTTTTGATGTTGATATATTTTGCCTCACTAGAGACAATAACTAATTCTTCTAAAGCTGCATTACTTCTAAAGTCATAGCTTTCAATACTATTTCCCGTTGATATAAAAGAAGTAAGATTGGTATTATCACTTATATCTAAAATTTCTAAAGCTGTATTAGCACTTACATCAATTGTAGAAAAAGAATTTTCACTAGCATATAATTCCACTAAAGCTGTAAAATCTTCAATTCCTGTGATATTACTAATTCCTTTATCCTCTATATCTAATACAGTGATAACTTCAATTCTATCAGTTGGCACTTGACCATCTCCAAGAATATCATCATATGCAGATAAACTCGCCTCAAATTGTGGATCTGGAATTTGAGTGTACTGTGCAACTAATGTAGATACACTTAAAAAAAGGATTAATATTAGTACTAGTTTCTTCATTTTAGAAAATCAAACTTGACGTTTAAAATTTTTTAATTCTTTATGTAATGTTTCGTTTTTGTATTACGTCATACATTACATGTATGTTCTTTTTTATAAATTCTTTGCTAAAGTAGTATGGATTCAAAGTAAAAATCAAAAAATCAGGGGGTTCAAAAGAGGGTGCAAAAATTTAAATCACTGAATTTCAGTGTTTTATTTTTTAATCCATAGGGCTCAGCATCCTCCATTTTTAATTGAAATTGCCCTATTTTTTCTCTGTTTTCACCTACAAGATCCACTTCTGTTTTTTGAGTTTGACCATACATATCTATATCGAATATGGAACATTCTGAATTTTCCGGTTGGGTAATCCATATTATGTCGACACATTGTATTATACTATGGACGGTAATGATTAGGGTAAAAAAGCTAAGTAGTTTTGTTTTCATTTATGACTATTTTTTACAAATTCAATTTTGAACTTAATTATCTCTAATTTTTTTAAATGACTTTTTAAAAATTTGTTCTGATTTTTAAGTGCATTCCTCATTCCAGTAGGCTCACTTTTTGATTCATCTTTGTATTTTAAAATTGTCTTATATATATTGAAATTAAAAATTGACATGATCCGTAATTTTGCTTCGACAAAGTAATTTCATTCTCAAATGAATTTCAAAAAACAAGGCTAGACAAAAGCATGGACATTTTTTAAATAATTGATAATCAATTTATTTAATATTAACCTTAAAACTTTAGAAGAAAATCTTCTAAATTAATTTCGTCAGAAACACCTATCTTTTTTCGGATGCGATAACGTGATTTACTCACAGCAGCTATTGACGTATTTCTGAATTGTGCGATTTGTGTTCTGTTCAATCCAATTTTTATAAATGAACAGATTTCAATATCCGTTTTACTGAGTTCAGGGAATTCAGTTTTTAATCTTTTAATAAAATCATAATTAACTTTCTCAATATTATTTTTAACCAATAGTAGTTTTGCATCATCAGACTTATTTGCATTTAAATCAGCGATGATACTTTTAATATTTACATCTCCATTTTTATCAACGACTTTTTGTAAGCTTTTGGCAATACGTTCTTTTGATTTGATATGTTGAACCGTTTCAGTAAGTAGTTCATTTACTTCTTCAGTTTTTGTTGCTACTTTATTATTCAAAAGAATATTCTGATAGGCTTGTTCTCTAATTTTTTGATGATTTCTATAATAGATGAATACAATTGCAATTACAAAAAACAACACTATACCTACTATTAAGGTGTTACGTTTATTCTTAGTTAATCGTTGTTCTACTTCAAGTTGTTTAATTTTTGCATCTTGTAGTAACAGTTTTCTTTTCTTTTGCTCGGTTTCAAACTTAGTTTGATAGTATAATAGGCTATTCGTTCGCTGAGAATTAAATATAGAATCATTAAGTTTTATATTGGATTGACGAAGTAAGCTAGCCTTTTTGAAATTTCCTTCTTTCTCGCATAATTCCGCTAATTCTTTTTGAGCATACTGTAATACATTGATTTGACTTATACTTTTTCTTTGGATTATTTTTTCAAGAATAGGTTGTAACGCTTTAACATCGTTTTTAGCTTCAAAATATAAAGCCTTTGCGTACAATACTGCTTCTTCTGTATATTGTGGTGATCTTGTTTTGTGTGCTTTTTCATCTAACGTAAAAACATATTTCTCAGCCTCTTTTAGGTTGTCGGTTTTGATATAGAAAGTTGCTTTATGAAATGTTAATCCAAAGTCATTAAATTTTCTACTACTCTCTAACGTAAGACTGTCCTTGTAATAGTCCATTTTTTTTATGACTTCTTTTTGCTTTTGATATTGCTGAAGTTTGAAATAAGAGGATGCATTTTGAAAGGAAAGACTCATGTAATTTCTATAATCTTTTTGTGCTAAAGCTTCTTTTAATAATGCTTCCCTTTCTGAAATTCCTTTTTCGGTAAGTCCATTACGATTATAAAGTACTGATAAATTATTTCCTGCTAGTAATGCATAGCTATCATCTCCTAACTTTTTATATAGTAAAGAGGCTTGTTTGTACCCTTCTAAAGCTGCTAGAAAATGATTAGCATCTGACTTTACCTGTCCGCCATAGAGATAAGCATCTGCAGCAAAAATTGAATCACCACTTTTCATAAAAAGTTGAGCAGCTGTGTCGTAATTTTTAATCGCTTTGTTGAATTTACCTAAATCATAATACGCCAATGCTCGCTTCAATAAAATATGAGCCTCTGAACTTTCTTTTTTAAAGTGTTTTTTTAATGTTAAAAGAGAATCTGATACTTCTAATAATTTATTAGGCTCAGATCGATTTGCATACAACATCAACAAAAATCTAGACTTCGATGCCATCAAGTCATACTTTCCTAATGATTTTGAAAGTGATAGGTATTGATTGAGATAACCTTCTTGCTCATTACTATTATTTCGAACTAATGCTTTGGTTAAATCGTCTAAAATTTCTAATTGTGCAACACTATCTGTAGTTGTCTTTAAAACTATCTTCAACGAATCTATCTTACTTTGAGAAGTACCCAAGTAGGTAGCAAAAATGAAAAGCGTAAAAAATACCAGTAGCTTTCTTGTCATATATTGAGGGTTTAAGTTGCCTAAACTTTAATTTGTAATTTAAATCGTAAAGGCGTTTACAAATATTTATAAAGTCAATTGGAGTCCAAAAAAATAAGGGTTTACAAAATCTTAGCAACTTGTTAAAACCCTTATTATATCTAGATGTATGTGATTTTAATAACTAATCTGGTAACTGGATCTGTTCTCCTTTTCCTAAGTTTTTTCGAATTATGTTGATATCTATATTTTGAACTTGACCGTTCATATCTACATCGAAAACGGAATATCCTGAATTACCTAGTTGTAAAATGGTATTACTTATTCCTAAGTTTTGAATTTGTCCTCTATTACTTACATCTCCTGCAGGAAATGCAAAAACTGAAGTTGCTACTTCTATCAAAGCATTGCTTCCGTTTAACACATTACTAGTATTGGTAAAATCAATGTTTGTTGTAGTACCATTAAAAGAAATTGGTGAGGCTGATACAACCGTTAAGTGATTTCTATGCGTAATAGCAACATAAAAATCTTCTTGTATTCTACTAAATAGTACTGGAGAAACGCCATCTGTATCTACTATGGTTCCATTTCTTAACAGCAATGCAGATTTTGTAGCTTCTATCTCGGAAATATCGGTGATACTTCTTAGTTGCACTTCTACCCAATCTACTACTGCATTTTCTCCAGTGGTACTAAAAATAGTTTCATCACAAAACTCACTTTCACTATACGGAGAAGTAGTTGGTATTAATACGGTAGTATTGTTTCTTAAATTATCATGCATTACGGTGTTACCTGCATCTAACTTAAAAGCGCCTTCTAAAATTACTTTTGGGGCAATTGAGAAATTATAACCGCAGTCTACATTAAATGAAGTTTGATTATCAATGTAGAAACTACCACCTGTAACTTCAGAATTAGCATAAGTTACATCGTCAATCTGAATACAGGTTAAACTAGGATTCTCGGTAGCATCTAAATAATATATATTGGTGGTATTCCCATTTTTTAAATTTACCGCAGTAAAATTAGAATTAGATACATCTACTTCTTGAAGATTATTAAAACTACTTAAGTCAAGATATCCTTCTAATTGGTTACCTCCTATATGAATCCATTGCAACAATTTATTATTTGACAAATCTAAACTTGTTAAGTTGTTGTTTAAAATGTATAGTCCAATAAGATTATTATTATTTGAAATATCCAAGTCTGAGGTAGAACAGTCTTCCAGTGCTAATTCCTTAAGAGCTTTATTTGATGTAATATCTATTTCTGAAATATTAACATTATTGTTTAATTGTAAAAATTCTAAATGAATATTATTTTTAACATTAATTGAAGTCAAACTATTTGAGTTCATCTTAAGCGAAATCAATTTTTCGTTTTCTTCTAAGTTTACACTACTTATATTATTATTAGTAAGATTGAGCTCTTCTAACTTTTTGTTTTCTTTTAAATTTATAGAAGCTAAACTATTTCTAAAAGCAATTAGTGATATCAAATTTTCATTCTTTGAAACATCCAAACTATCCAGTTCATTTTTTGAACAAATCAAAAATTCTAATGCCATAAAATCTTCAATTCCTTTTAAATTTGATATCATTTTTTCAGATACATCTAAAGAAGTTACGTACTCAATATTTTCTGTAAGAATAAATCCATCTCCAGAAATATCATCGTAACCCAAAGCCTCTAATGCAGCTTCAAAATTAGTATCAGGAATTAAGGTATATTCACAAGGATAATTTTGATACACTTTAGTATCTGGAGTACTTGAAGGCCAATTTGACACAAAATCAACAGCATTGTCAACCGCAATACATTCAAGTACGTCGTTGCCTTGGAATGCTACTTCTGTAAGATTAGCGTTATTTTCATTTTTAAGATTAATCGTTTCTAAATTATCATGATATCCCACATTTATTTTAGTTATGCTAGGATTATCAGCAAAATTTAAATTGATAAAGCCGTTATTATTAAATGTAACTTCCTTTAAAAGAAGTAATTTAGAAAAATCAAACTCTCTTACTGGATTAGCAGTCATCTCTAAATTTTCTAAGGCTTTAAAACCCTCAAGCCCAGATAAGTCACGAATGTCAGTATCTTGAAGTATTAGAGAAGTTACATTTTCTATTAACTCAGTAGGTACTTGTCTATCACCTGAGATATCATCATAACTCAAGCTTCCTAATGCGGCTTCAAATGAGGGATCTTCAATTCGAGTATAACGACAATAAGTATCGCTAAAACTTGTGGTATCATCAATATCTTTCCAAATAGTATCTTTCCAATTAGTTGTACTATAGGCGGCGTCGTCAACTTGAATACAGGTTAAGTTTGAGTTACCAGTAGTCTTAAAAAAGGTTACATTTTTGTTATTACCATTTTTAACGCTTAAAAAGTTTAAATTATTATTACTAAGACTTACCTGGGTAAGTGCGGTAAAGTTTGATAGATTTAGAGAAGTAAGTAAATTATCTGTAGCGAATAAACTAGTAAGCTTTGTGTTATTACCAAAGATGATATTTGACAAAACACCAGTTTCATTGATCACTAATGTTTCTAAGGCTTCATTCTCTTCAATATTTAAAAAAGAGATATTCGTATTCTTTAAATCTAACTCTACTAGTTTGGTATTCAAACTTAGATCTATTGATTTTATTGGGTTACTTGATAGATCTAAATTTTTTAATTCTTTAAGTTTACTAACATCTATGGAGGTTAAGTTATTGGATTGTGCATCCAAAGTTTCTAAGGCAACAAAATCTTCAATTCCCTTAATGTTGGATATTCCGTCATAAACAATAGATAAGGAAGTTATATTTTCAATTAAAGCTGTTGGTACCAGTCCATCTTCTCTAATATCATCATAACCTAAGATATATAATGCAATTTCAAAATTGACATCAGGTATGGCAGTGTAACCGCAAGGGATGTCTCTTACAATCTCTTCAAGAGTCACGTTTAATGCTCCCCAACTGGTAAGAAAGTCTGTCGTATTGTCTACAACAACACAACCCAAATTTGAGTTAAATTGAATGACTACATTTGTTAATTGCGCGTTTTCTTCATTGTTTATTTCAAGGGTTTCCAGATATTCATTAGAATCTATAACTATTTCTGTTAGACTTGTATTTTCAACTAGGTTAATATTTGTAAATTCACAATCGTTTATAAATATTTTTTCTAACTGAGATACCATAGAGAAGTCAAAACTAGTCATGGGAATGTCTATCAGTTTTAAATCTGCTAATGCTTTAAAATCTTCTAACCCTGATAGATTACCTATATCTACACTTATAAGATCTAACGAAGTTACATTTTCAATTAAAGCAGTTGGTACCAGCCCATCATTTTCAATATCATCATAACCCAAATTATAAAGTACTGCTTCAAAATTAATGTCAGGAATTTCTGTGTAATAGCAAGGATGGTCTCTTACAGTATTAGTAGCTGTAATTTCATCTTCCCAATGGTTTAAGAAATCTGTGGTATTATCTACAACAATACACCCCAAATTTGTATTAGTTAGAATTTCTACTATGGTAAGCTGCTCATTTTTTCCATTGTTTAATTTTAACGTTTGTAAATTTTCTTGTTTATTAACAATTACTTGAATTAAGTTAGTATTCTTACTTATATCTAAAGTAACAAAACTATTATTTCTAAAATCAATTCTTTTCAATTGAGGGAGTACTGAAAAATCAAAATCTTCTACAGGTGTATTTGTTATTGTTAAAGAAGTTAAGCTTTTAAAATCTTTAATTCCAGACAGGTTAGTGATATCTAAACTTACAAGGTCTAACGAATATACATATTCAATCAATGCCGTTGGAACTTGTCCATCTCCAGCGATATCATCATAGTCTAAATCAAAAAGTGCTGCTTCAAAATTGGGGTCAGAAATAGTTGTGTAACGACAATAGGTATCGCTAAAATTTGCAGTAGCATCAATATCTGTCCACTTAGTTGTACTATAAGCTACATTATCTACCACAATACAAGTTAAATCGGGGTTGCCAGTTACACTAAAATTTTGAATAAGTTGATTGGTGCCATTTTTTATATTTAAAAAATACATATGTGAATCGTCAATGTATAAGTTAATTAGTGCCTTATTAGCAGTTAGATTTAAACCTAACAACGGGGTTTCTTTAAGACTTAAAGTTACTAGATTTGTATTTGCAGCAAGATTTATACTTTCAGATAAATTATTATCCAATTCTAGGATTTCTAAATTAGTATTTGTGGTAAAATCTAAATCAAATAAATTATTTGTATTTGCTTTCAATTCCTTTAGCTGCTCACAATCTTTAACGTTAAGATTTTCAAGTTCATTAGTGTTAGCACTTAAGTAACTTAATTGTGAAAGTCCACTTACATCTAAATCTTCCAACTCATTATTATCAACAATTAATGTTTCTAAGGCTGTAAAACTTTTGATTCCAGCAAGGTTGGAAATTTCTTTATTTGAAACATCTATTGATGTAACGGTATTAATTAATGCAGTAGGTACTTGTCCATCACCAGTAATATCATCAAAGCCAAGTGATTCAAGTGCCTTTTCAAAGTTAATATCAGGGATAGTAGTATACTCACAAAAGTTAGCATAAATAGACGCTGAATCTACGTTAGTCCATTTTGTAGTACTGTAATCAACATCATCAACTGCAACACAATTTAGGTTAGGGTTATTTTCAATTCTAAAATCAATAAAGATTTTGTTATTACCGTTTCTAACATTTAATGCTAATAAATCTGCATTTTGTAACCATAGCCTTTTTAAATTAGTATGTTTACTAAAGTCAAATGATGTTATTGCAGAGTAGCCAGTCATTTTAAAATCTTCTAATAAGAGATTGTTACTAATATCAAGAACTTCTAATCCTAAACTATTTAGGTTTACAACTTTTAAATTCACATTGTTAATAATGTTGATTTCACTGATGTCTGTTTTTTGACATTCAAGTGTTTCTAAGGCTGTATTCGCTTCTACATTTAGTTCATCTAATGCTGAGTTTTGAACTTTAAGGACTTTTAAAGCAATGTTTGCAGAAATGTCAATTTGTGTAAACTGAGCTCGTTGTGCATCCAAGGACTGTAACAGGGTATTTTGAGAAATGTCGAATGACGTAGTTAAAGGATTATTACTACAATTAAGTGTTGTTAAACTTGTAAATCCTTCAATACCTGTTAAGTCTAAAATATTAGAGTTCCTGATGTCTAAGCTAGTTACGTTTTTAATGGAATCGGTTGGTACCTTTCCATCACCAGAAATATCGTCGTAACCTAATATTCCTAGTTTGGCCTCAAAATTTGGATCTAAAATTGTGGTGTATTGTGCGCTTAATTCTAAACTCAAGAACAGCATCAAACAAATATTAAATACTAATTTTTTCATCATATGTATAGGGATTTAAAGAAGTAAAACTTCTGTTACATTAGTTTAGTTGTATTTATTACTGCAAATATTTACAAACCACTCATGGTCACAAAAAAATAGGGTTTTACAAAACCTTAGCAACTTGTTAAAACCCTTATTGTACCTGAGGGTTTATAATTTCAATAACTAATCTGGTAGCTGGATTTGTTCTCCTTTTCCTAAGTTTTTTCGAATCATATTGATATCTATATTCTGAACTTGTCCATTCATATCTACATCAAATATGGAATAACCTGAATTCCCCAATCGTGAAATGGTATTGCTTATTCCAGAATTTTGAATTTGACCACTGTTATTTACATCACCTGCTGGTAATGCAAAAATTGAAGACGATACTTCTATTAAAGCATTGTTTCCGTTTAATACATTACTAGTATTCGTAAAATCAATATTGGCAAGGTTACTATTAAAAGAGACAGGAGATTCAGAAACTACCGTTAAGTGGTTTCTATGTGTAATAGCTACATAGAAATTTTCTTGTATTCTACTGAATAGTACTGGAGAAGTACCATCTATATCTACCACTTTTCCGTTTCTTAATAACAAGGCAGATTTTGTAGCCTCTATTTGAGAAACATCTGTTACATTTCTTAGTTGCACTTCTACCCAATCTACTATTGCATTTTCTCCTGTTGTATTAAATATAGTTTCATCGCAGAATTCTTTTGTATTATATGGAGAAGTAGTAGGTATTAATACCGTAGTATTATTTCTTAAATTATCATGCATTACAATATCTCCAGTATCTAGTTTAAAAGCACCTTCCAAAATTACTTTTGGGGCTATTGAGAAATTATAACCACAGTCTTCATTATAACTAGCAATATTATCAATATTCGTCCAGTTTGTAGTTGAATAGGTTGTATCGTCTACTTGAACACAAGTTAAATTGGTATTGCCTCTAATATCAAAGTAATCTATTACTGTGTTGTTACCATTTTTAAGATTTAATGCAGTTACATTACAATTATTGATGTCGAAATCTACTAAAGATGTAGCATGACTCATATCAAGATAACCGCCAATTGGGTTATTGAATAACGACACATGCTTTAAATTTGGATTGTTACTCAAATCTAGTGTACTAATACTATTATTGCCTATAGAAAAATCCTTTAGATTTGGGTTATTAGATACATCTATTTCAGTTAAATTACAATCATTAACGGTTATGTCTTTTAACAAGATATTTTCTGAAACATCAATTTCAGTAAGATTAGGTAAACCATAAGCTACTAAATTCTCTAACAACTTATTTTTACTAATATCCAATTCACTAATACCAACATTATTCCAAATACTTAAATTTTTAAGCTGTGTATTGAG
Organism: Tenacibaculum agarivorans; assembly: GCF_001936575.1. Lineage (GTDB taxonomy): Bacteria > Bacteroidota > Bacteroidia > Flavobacteriales > Flavobacteriaceae > Polaribacter > Polaribacter agarivorans. Next base: position 205,912 of record NZ_MSMP01000006.1, on the reverse strand, counting down.
CGTAACATTAATTGCGTCTAACTTATTTCTATTTATAATTAATGATTCTAATTTTAGATTTTCTCTGACATCTATATCAGAAATTTGATTGAGTACTGCATTCAAAGAAATTAAATTCTTATTCTTCGAAATATCTAAGCTAGTTAAACCATTACTTGCACATTGTAACGTTTCCAAAGCAGTAAAATCTTCTATACCTGTTAAATCACTAATGGATTTTGAAGTTACATCTAAAGAAATTACATTTTCAATTAAAGCAGTAGGTACTTTCCCATCACCCGATTTATTATCATATCCAGCATCGAAAAGCGTTGCTTCGAAATTTGAATCTAGAATATTGGTAAATCTGCAATAGTTATTGGAAAGACTTGTGTGATTGTCAATACTCTTTTTCCAACGATCTTGTATAATAAAATCTGAAGCATCATCTACCACAATACAGTTTAAATCTGGATTTCCTGTGGTATTTAAAAAAATATTTTTATTGTTCCCATTCTTAATAATCAATGATTTTAGATTATTATTTCTTAAATCCAGAGAATTCAGTTCTTTTAGCTTACTTAAATTTAAGCTAGTTAATTTACTATCTCTTGCACCAAGCCGTATCAACTTATTAATATTACCAAGAGTTAATCTTTCGAGATTACTATTTTCATTAACATTAAGCTCAATTAAATCACCATTTCTACTTACGTCTAATTGGGAAATGTTTGTTCGGTCAGCGGTCAAAAATTCTAAAGACCTGTTTTTGCTTACGTTTACTAATGAAATTTCAGTATCACTTATATTTAAAATTTTTACCTTTTTATTTTCAGAAAGATCTATACTTTGTAAAGGGTTGTTATTGAGCCGAATCACTACGAGATTTGTATTCCTTTTCAAATTAATATTTCGTATAGAATTCCCTGCTGCTTTTAGTTCCCCTAATGCCTTAAAATCTTCAATTCCTGAAAGGTTAACTATAGATTGATTGTTAATATTTAATGAAGTCACCGCGCTAATAAATTCTGTAGGTACTTGTCCGTCATTCGGAATGTTATCATACCCCAAAGCTCCTAAGCTAGCTTCAAAATTAGCGTCTTCAATTGTAGTATAGTCACCACAATAGGTATCACTAAAACTTACACCAGTACCAATATTGGTCCATTTGGATGCACTATATGTTGCATTATCTACTAAAACACAAGTTAAATTCCTAGTTGATCTAATGTCGAAGTACGTAAAATTCTTATTATTTGCGTTTTTCACATTTAATTCGGATAATGCAGTATTAAAGTTACAATCTAAATAGGTTAATAAGGGTGAAGCACTTAGATCTAAACTCACTATTTCTGTATCATTACATTCTAATTTTTTAAGGTTACTATTAGTGGAAAGATCTAGACTAACTAATAAAGAGTTTGCTCCGCAATTTAATTCTTCCAACTGCCTTAAACCACTTATATTTAGCGATTGTACGCCACTTGAATAACAGCTTAAGAAAATTAAATTGGTATTTTTTGAAACATCTATTTTAGAGATAGCGTTAGCATCCATATTTAATCTTTCTAACGCTTTAAAATCTTCAATCCCTGATATATTTTCAATCTTCGGAAGTACATCTGAAATATTCAAAGAGGTTATATTTTCTATTAAAGCAGTGGGTACTTGTCCATCTCCAGCAATATCATCATAACCTAAAGCATCTAAGCGAGCTTCAAAATTAGGATCAGGTATAACTGTGTAGCGACAATAATCATCTGTAAAACTGGTTTGACTATCCACATTCATCCAATTGGTAGTACTATAAGCGGCATCGTCTACAGCGATACAGGTTAAATTAGGGTTTCCTAAGATATTAAAGGATGTAATATTGGTATTGTTTTCATTTTGAATATTTACACTGGTTAACAGGTTATTTGTTAAGTCTATGTTTTGGAGTGCAGTATTTTGTCTTAAGTCCAATTCAGTCAACTGGTTATCCCCTCCCCTTAAAATAGTTAAAGAGCTATAACCTAATATCAAGGTGTTCAAATGATTTTCAGAAGCTATCAGTGCATTCAAATTAAGGTTTTGACTTACATCTAAAGACTGTAGATTATTACGTTCTACTCTAAGTGTTTTTAATGCAGTAAAATCTTCAATTCCGGTAAGATCGTTGATTCCACGATTAATAAGATTTAAAAACTCTACATCAGCAATAAGCGTTGTGGGTACTTGCCCATCTCCTAGTATATCGTCATACCCAAGTTGTCCTAAACGAGCTTCGAAATTGGTGTCTGGTATTTGTGTATACCTACAATAATCAGCTGTACTAAAAGTGACTCCATCATCTACATCATCTGCCCACCTAGAACTAAAACTCGAAAAATCAACCAAAATACAACTCAGATTTGGGTTATTTTTCGCATTAAAATTATTGATAAACCCACTTGTCCCTGTTTGTACATTAAGGTAGGATAGATTATTGTTACTCACATTTATCTCTGTTAAACTTTTAAATGGAGATAGATCTAAATGTTCTACCAATGTTCCTGTAATACTCAGATCGATAAGTTCCTTATTTTCACCAAAAACAATGGTTTTTAAAGAACTACAGTTGTAAATCTTCAGATTTTCTAAAACAATATGCTTAGAAACATCTATTGAACCAATATTGTTATTACTTACCTCTAACGAAGTAAGCCCCGTAAAATCTTCTATACCTACCAAAGACGAAATGAATGTATTGTTAAGAACCAATTCTCTTACATTTATAATATTCGCAGTAGGAACTTGTCCATCTGCTGGTGTATCGTCATAACCTAAGAAACCTAAAGTAGCTTCAAAAGCGGGGTCAGGAATAGCAGTATATTGTGCGCTTAATTCTAAACTCAAAAAAAGAATCAAGTAAAAATTAAATAGTAATTTTCTTGTCATATTGTTAATGATTTAAAAAATCACAGAACTTAGCCTGTAAAACTCCCTTCTTATACACTTTTATTATAGTTTTACATAGTAAAATTCTAGTTGTAATTATTTAATCGAAAAAGGTGTTGCAAATATTTACAAATCGGTTTGAGAAGAAAAAAAATAGGGTTTTACAAAACTTTAGCATTTTGTTAAAATCCAGTATAATAAAGGGTTTTAACATACTCTAAAAGAAATTATTGAGCAATTACTTCTTTAGTATTCTTTGAGACCACCCATTTGCAAGAACCAAATAATACATCCCTTTTTGTAAATCTTGTACATCTAGAGTACTATTTTGAACGGTAGTGCTCATCATCTTTTTTCCTAACACATCATATAAAGTACCTTTTTGTTCACTTTTTAGTCCTGTTATTGTGATAAAGTCCGTAGTAGGGTTTGGGTATAAACGTATGGATTGATCTTGATTGCTATCAATGTCCTCTACAGATAATACAGCATTGCTAATTTTAGCTATTCTTCCTTCTAGTAAAACAGCAATAAAGAGTTCGTTATTTACATACAATAATTGCGATGGTCCATTTAAATCAGTAATAACATCCGTAACGATTGGATTGATAGCATTACTATTAATTTTGGATATTTTATCACCTCCATATTGAGAAAAATACAGTTCACCCTCAATAAAGAGTAAACCCAAAGAAGGAGTATCTAGATCTGTGATGATATCTGTAGGTGTTGGATTCGTTTCTGAAAGATCTATCTTTGAAATTTTATTGTCGTCCACTTGTATAAAATATAGGTCATTGTCTTTTATCAATAAAGCATTTGGAAAATCTACTCCTGTTATAATATCTGTAGCCACTGGATTTACTTCTCTCAAATCTATTCTAGAGATTTTATCTCCTGTAGATTCTGCGATGTACAAATAATTCCCTTTTATAGCCAGTCCATTAGCACCAAATACTTTATCAACTACATCTACAGGAACTGGATTAGTATTGGAAAGATCTAATTTCACAACTTTACCTGCCCTATACATCGCAACAAATAACTCATTTTTATGAACTAAAAGATGAACACCTCCATCAAACCCTGTAAGCACATCCATTGGTGTAGGGTTAGGATCCGTTAGATCAATCTTAACTACTTTATCACGCTCTCCTATGTACATCGTATTACCGTGAATTGCTATAGAACCAGGTTTATTTAGTCCCGTAACGATATCTGTAAGTTGAGCATTACCATTTTTGGCAAGTATGATTACTAAAAGAATAACTATTTTTTTCATTTGATAAAAAATTTAATAAAAAACGTGAATCTTGAATTACAAGTAAACTCTTGTCAATTTGAGTGATTTTACTTTTGATTTCGATAAACTCAATCACCAGTAAAATCGAAGTGACACTATTATCATTAAACAAGATTCACGTGAATTGGAATTTATTTTTAAAACTGCTCTCCTTTACCAATATTGGTATTTAGAATAGTATTGACATCAGAATTTTGCACTTGCCCATTCATGTTTAAATCCGCTTTATTATATCCAGAAAGTCCTAATAATTGAATAATAGCATTTGTATCTGTATTTTGGATTTGCTTATTTTCATCAAAATCTCCTGAAATTAAGGCATACCTACTGTTTCCTAAATCTACTATGGCATTCAAACCCCCTTCAATTGAAGATATAGTATTGGTAAAATCAATACTATTATTCTCAATAGTAGAAAAAGTAATAGGATTGGATGAACGGATATTCAAATGATTACGATGCTTAACAGCAATGTAATAACTGTTAAATATCGTTGAAAAACTTAAGAGGGATGTTCCATCAACATCTACAATATCACCATCACGTTGTATTAAGGCAGAACGTGAGTAATTAACTGTAGTAGGATTGTTTTTATCACTTAGTTCTATCCAGATCCAATCCACAATTGCATTATCCCCAGTAGTATTTAATACTGAAGCATCACAAGTCAACCCATCTGCATATGGACTTGTTGTTGGGATTAATCCTCCCACACGTAAATCATCACGCATCAAGGTTTCTTCACCAACATTTGGGTTTAAAGATGCGCCTTGTAAATAGACTTTTAAAGCTAGAAAAAAATCAGTTGTACAAGAAATTTCACTAAAACTATGTTGTGGATCAATATTGATCCAGTTGTTAGTACTATAGACAATATCATCCACCAGAATACAACTTAAATTTGGATTTCCAGTGGTGTTCATCCTAGTAAATCTACTATTGTAGCCATTCTTAACATTTAAATGTTCTAAAGCAGCATTATCGACACGGAGATCACTTAAAGCTCGATTAGAAGAAATATCAAGTGCCTTCAGGTTTGTGTCTCCAAGATCTAATGTTTGCAACAAAGGTAACATAGAAACATCAATAGTTTCAATGGCAGTAACGTCAGCGTATATCTCTGATAACGCATTGGCATTACCAAAAACGACTGAGGTCAATAACGGATTATCATCAATATCTACACTCTTTAATTCAAGATTATTGGTGAAATCAAGAGAGACAACCTGAGTGTTATCTACTTCTATATCTATAAGTCTCGTATTTTTAGAAAAATCAATGCTACTGATGCTATTACCTTCTATATTAAAAACCTTAAGAAGCGTATTCTCTGTGATATCTATGTCTGAAATACTATTGTAACTCAAGTCAGCGCTTATGAGTAACCTATTTTTTGACAAGTCGATAGTACTAATGCTATTGTTGTCTAAATCGAAAACATATAGGCTTGTATTTGTTGTAAAGTCAATGGACTCGATGCTATTATCATCAATTTCTACGTTTTGTAAAAACTCACATCCAGTAAAATCGATAGACGTTAAACTGCTCATTTGATCTGCATCTATCTTAATAAGGTTGAAGTTTTTTGAAAAATCTAAGCTGACGAAGCTGTTTTTATCACAATCAATATCTTCAAGTTTTAAATTACTCGAAAGGTCGATGGTACTTAAAAGGTTTTCAGAACAATTGAGTACTTTAAGATTCGCAAAATATTCGATTCCTGTAAGATCAGAAATTCCTTGGTTTTCTACATCTAAAGAAGTAATGTCATAGATGTTTAGCAAAGGTATTTGATTGTCATTGCTAATATCATCATAGCCCAAGTTTTCTAAAGCTGTTTCAAAAGCAGTATCTGGTATTGAGATATAAGGATTACATGCAATTTCACTAAAACGTGTTTGACTGTCAATATTGGTAAAAACAGCATTAGCATAAGCCTCACTATCGACTATAATACATTTTAAATTAGGGTTGTTGGTAGCATCAAAATCGGTTAAGCCGAAACTGACACTGTTTCGAAGAGTTAACAACAAAAGTTCATTGTCACTGACATCTAAACTTTTAAGATTTCTCAAATTAGAAAAATTGATAAGATTGATTTGGTTGTTTTCAAGGTTGAGATTTTTTAAAATCGTATTTGCTGAAAAATCAACAATTTTCAACGCATTTCCACTTGCATTCAATGTGGTTAACGAAGCAAAATCTTCAATACCCGTTAGATCGACAATATTACTGTTTGAAATATCAATACTTGTAAGATTTGCTATGCCTGCTGTTGGGATATAGTTGTCATTTGGGATATCATCCAATAAAGAAAGTGCTGCTTCAAATTGATTATCAGGGATATAGGTATATTGACCACATCCAATACTGTAAGAAATATTCGAACTAAAATTAACTCTTGCATAGGCTACATCATCTACCGAGACACAACTCAAGTTTGGATTTTGACTAAAATTTAAGTTTTTAACTTGTGTTAAATCAATATTTCTAAGATCTAAACTAGCTAAATCGTTTTTAGATAACTGGATGGTTTCTAGTGCTGTGTTGTTACTTAAATCTAAGTCTTGGATTTGATGGTTGCTGATACTTAACAAGTTAAGGTTTATAGCGTCGCTAAGGTCTAAAGAGCTGATGTTACCTCTACTCAATTGTATGGTTTTTAAGGCTGTAGTCTCACTAAGAATTAGCGTAGACAGTTCGTTGTTTTTACTTGAGCCTTCAATAAAAGTTAGATTGGACAGTCCTGAGAGATTTAAACTCGTGAAACTCGTATTAGAAAAAGTAAATGAATCAAGAGCACTATTATTAGAGAAATCCATGGTTGGTATGGAGGTATCGGATAGAATTAAATCTTCTAGGTTTGATAAATCTGTAATGTTTAAACTCGTCAGAGGATTTTCGCTTAGATCCAGATGTATCAATGCTGTATTGTTAGAAAGATCTATACCACTTAGCTTACTATTATCAGCATCAAAATGAGTTAATTGCGTATTATTAGAAATATCAATACCTGCTGCGGATAGGTCTAAATCATTGACAGATAAACTTTTTAAGTTAACATTACTAGAAACATCTATATGGGTCAAACTATTATTGCCTATAGATAATGTTTCTAAAGCGGTATTGGCCCTGATATCAATGGAAGTAAGTAGATTAAAATTTGCTCTTAACTCTGTTAATGCTGTAAATGCTGCTATACCTGTTAGATCCGTAATATTATTACTTCGAATATCTAGAGTTGTTATAGTTTCAATATTAGCTGTAGGGACACGGTTATCATTTGAAATATCATCATAAGCGCTTAAGGCAGTCTCAAAATTAGCGTCTGGAATATGGGTGTATTGGGTACAAGGGGTATCACTAAAAGTCACATGATCATCAACCCTAGTAAAATTGTTTTGTGCATAGCTTACATTGTCTACAGCAATACAGGTAAGCTTTGGGTTGTTTTCTAGAGCAAACGTGGTCATGTTGTCATTATTTCCGTTTTTAACATTTAAGTTGACCAAATTATTACTACCTAAACCTAATATTTTGAGTGCAGTATGGCTACTCAGATCTACTGAGGTGAGTTCATTTCCTGCCAAATACAATTCTTCTATAGCTAGGTTATTACTGAGGTCTATATTCTTTACTCCATTATTTTCTAGAAGTAGGTTTACCAGATTTGGGTTGTTGCTGAGATCAATGGTCGAGACACTATTGTTACGTAATTGTAGTATACGTAAATTTGGTGCATTGCTCACGTTTAAAGAGTCTACTGAATTGTCAATTAGGCTTAAGACTTCTAATGATGTAAAGTCTTGGATACCTGTCATATCAGTAATTCCTTGATCTCTTAATTGCAAATTGGTTACATTTTCAATGATTGCTGTAGGTACTTGACCATCATCTGAGATATCGTCATAATCCAACACCCCTAATCTTGCTTCAAAATTGGCATCTGGAATACTGGTGTAACGACAGTATTCATCAGTAAAACTATCATTTGGATCAACACCCTTCCAAAAGTTGGTGCTATAATTGACATCATCTACTGCAATACAAGTTAGGTTTGCTGTACCTGTGGTGTTAAAATGAGTAATAATGTTATTATGTCCATTTTTTAAATTCAAGTAACTGATATCACTGTTATCTAATCGAACTATTTCTATTTTTGGATTATTAGTTAAATTCATTCCCGTAAGCGATGAATTTCGGACAGTTAAAAATCGTAGATCTGTATGTCTACTCAAATTCAAAGTAGTGAAAACTGAACCGTCTAAAAGTAATTGCACCAATTTGATATTAGATTCAATATCTAAACTTTGTAACGGACTGAATCTTAAGTCAAGGTCTTCTAAATTTAAATTGTTGCTAAAGTCTGCTTCCAAAATATGATTACCTTCAGCGAAGATTGCTTTTAGAGCAGTAAAGTCTTCTATTCCTGTTAAATCTGAAATATTTGCATCTTGAATGAATAATACCTTAACTGTTTCGATATTAGCGGTAGGCACTTGTCCATCGCCTGAAACATCATCATAGCCTAAGTTTTCTAAAGCGGTTTCAAAAGCAATATCTGGTACTTGAGTATATTCACAATAGTTTCCATCTCTAAAGGTAGTGGTCGAGTCTATATTGGTCCAATTGGTAGTACTGTAAGCTGCATCGTCTACAAATACACAAGTAAGGTTGGGGTTATTTGAAATATTAAAATTTGAATTTCTAGTGATTTTTGTATTGTTCCCATTTTTTACATTCAACTTTGTTAAGTTGTTATTTATTAAGTTGATGAGTCGTAAGTCTGGATTATGGGTCAAATCTATTTCAGTAAGCGATGAATTTCTGACTTGTAAAAAAATCAACTTAGTATTGCCACTTATATCTAAGGTAGTTAGAAGTGAACCATCTAAAATTAAAGAAAACAATTTAGTGTTATTCTCAATATTCAAGTTTGAAATAGGGCTTCCAGCTAAATCGATTTCTATCAAATTCAGGTTATGGCTAAAATCAGCATTACTGATAGTGTTACCATCTGCATAAAGCGCTACTAAAGCTTTAAAGTCCTCTAATCCTGTTATATCTGATACGTTTGAATGTTCGATGTTTAGAAATAGTTCGGTCCTTATATTTGCTGTAGGTACACGATGATCACTAGAAATATCATCATAAGTGCTTAAAGCAGTCTCAAAATTAGCGTCTGGAATATAGGTGTATTGGGTACAGGCTGTGTTGCTAAAGGTCACATGATCATCCACGGAGGTAAAATTGGTTTGCGCATAGGTCGTATCATCTACTGTAATACAGGTTAAGCTAGCATTGCCGGTAGTGTTAAGGCCTGTAATGTTAGTATTATTGTCATTTTTAATATTAAGATTGATTAACAGATTGTTGGACAAATTAATGTTTTGTAGTGCCGTATTTTGTCTTAAGTCCAGTTTAGTCAATTGATTATTTTCTGCCCTTAAAGTGGCTAAAGAGATATCACCCAATATCAAGGTATTCAAATTATTTCCAAAGACAACCAGCGTACTCAAATTAAGGTTATGGCTTACATCTAAAGATTGTATATTATTACGATCTGCTCTTAGTGTTTTTAACGCTGTAAAATCTTGAATTCCTGTAAGATCGTTGATACCTCGATTAATAAGAGCTAAAGTCTCTATATTGGCAATAAGCGCTGTGGGTACTTGCCCATCACCAGAAATATCATCATAACCTAATCTTTCTAGTTCCGCTTCAAAATTGACATCTGGTATTATTGTATAACGGCAATAAGTTTCACTAAAAACAACACCATTATCTACACCATCTGCCCAATTGGAACTGGTCGTCAAACCATCAACAACAATACAGTTTAAATTCGGGTTGTTTGTGGCGTTAAAATTATTGATAAACTCACTTGTTCCAGTTTGTACATTAAGATAAGATAGATTATTACTACTTAAATTTATTTCTGTTAAACTTTCAAGTGGCGATAGGTCTAAATGTTCTATCAATGTTCCTGTGATACTCAGATCGATAAGTTCCTTGTTCTCACCAAAAACAATGGTTTTTAAGGAACTACAGTTGTCAATCTTCAGGTTTTCTAAAAGAGTATGCGTAGAAACATCTATTGAACCAATATTGGTATCACTCACCTCTAGCGAGGTAAGATCTCTAAAATCTTCTATCCCTGCTAAAGATGAAATGAATGTATTGTTAAGAACCAGTTCTTTTACATTTATAATATTCGCAGTAGGAACTTGTCCATCTGCTGGTGTATCATCATAACCTAAGAAACCTAAAGTAGCTTCAAAAGCGGGGTCAGCAATAGCGGTATATTGAGCATGGCTAATAGCAACACCTACAAAGCATTGTAATACTAGTATATAAAAATTTTTCATCGTATTTTAGTGAATTAAAATTGCTCTCCTTTACCAATATTGGTATTTAGAATACTATTGATATCAGAATTTTGTACTTGACCATTCATGTTTACATCTGCTTTATTGTATCCAGAAACTCCTAATAATTGAATAATAGCATTTGTATCTATATTTTGGACTTGTCTATTTTCATCAAAATCTCCTGCGATTAGCGCATACTTACTATTTCCTAAATTTGCTATTGCATTGGATCCACCTTCTATTGTGGAAAAATTATTAGTGAAGTCAATACTATTATTCTCTGTAGGAGAAAAAGTGATAGGATTAGATGAACGTATACCCAAATGATTACGATGTTGAATGGCGATGTAATACGTATCATCTGCCGTTGAAAAACTCAAGGGTGATATTCCATCAACATCTACTACATCACCATCTCGTTGTAATAAGGCAGATCGAGCATAACTAGTTGTGGTAGGATTGTCTTTATCTCTCAATTCTACCCAAACCCAATCAACTATGGCATCTTCACCTGTTACATCAAAAACTGAAGTATCGCAGCTAAGGTCATCTTGGTATGGACTAGTAGTTGGAATTAAACTTGCTATACGTAAATCGTCACGCATCAACGTTTCTTCACCAACATTAGGATTTACCGCTGCCCCTTGTAAATACGTTTTTATCGATAAGGTTAGGTTTGAGCAAGCTTCCACCGTTACGTCGAAACTGCAAGTGGTTATGTTGCCTGCTGCATCACTAGTTTCAAAAATATTGGTTGTTGTTCCAACAGGAAACTCGCTACCACTTGGTAATCCTGCAACTTGAGCCATTGCAAATTCGTCTGCAATTTCAATGACCACTTTTGCCGAAAACGTATCTCCTACATCATTCCAATCTCCATTAGATTTCATTATGGTATAATCCTCAGCTCCCTGAAAATCATTAGGTTCTGATCCAGTCCAATTGTTATAGTCAGAAGTACTTCCGCTATGCCATTTAAAGACTCTTTCTTCTGCACGATCTGTATATCCTATAAAAATATTGCTTTCCTCAATGGCATTAATAGTATTTCGTAACCAATCATTTAATTCTTGAGAGTCAACTGTTACAACGAACCCATTATATGACTCGGCAATATCAAATGCTTCGGCAGCAGTAGTAAGCGTATCGTATACATAATAGTTTTTATTATTGAAACTACCTATGTGCCTCAAATCTGTTACACAATTATCAACGGCTTTAGGTATGTCATAGATCACAGTTGCATCACAAGTGTTTGTAGTGATATCTGAAGGGCAACTCACGACCTGAGGACCTTCTTTATCATGTACAATAATAGTTTGTGAACAGGTGGTTGTGTTTCCAGCATCATCTGTAGCCGTCCAATTTACTACCGTAGTACCATTAGGGTAAAAACCAGAGGCATCATTGGAGTTATTATAATCGTTGGTCACTCTTAAACCACCTTGAGCACTATAAGCTTTTAAACTAAAGTATGAATTGTTACAATTACCTCTTTTAATTCCAAAATTATTGACTAACGTAAAAGTTAAATCACTACCATACGTTGTAACCCAGTTGTTCCAAACAGATTGGGAGACTGTTACGGTTCGAATATTTTCAGTACAATTCCCTAAATTATCGTTTCTGAGTATGGTACTATCATCTGGTCCTTTAAGAAAAAAGTAATTGCCTCTTTTACCATGAGCTCCACGCATGGTTATTTCTAGACTCACATCAGAGTTAAGCATAGTAGCATTACTAACTATAGTAGGTGTATCTTTTAATGCTTTGTTAAAACCGCTAAATCTATAGCGTGTTATTGGAGAAGTTACAGCTACTACAGAATAATTATCACTTATTTCTGGTTGTGGTATTATAATTGTCGCTCCACAGAGTCCTGCCTCATTATCAACAGTGATATCATTTGCACAAGTTAAAACAGGTGGTTCACAATCGGTAGTACTAAAACTTGTATGTGGATCTATATTTGTCCAATTCGTGGTGCTATTTGCGGCGTCATCCACTAAAATACAGTTGAGGTTTGGGTTACCACGAGTCTCAAAAAAAACAATATCCGTATTATTATCATTTTTGATGTTTAGATTCGATAAATCACAATCTTTTGCACTAAAAGCTGTAAGGTTTGAGGCCTTACTTAGATCTACAGATTTTATTGGGTTTTCATTGATGAAAATTTCTTCGAGTAAGGTATTCATTTCAAAATCAATGGATATTAAATTGTTTTGAGAAATCACTAAGGATGTTAATTTCATATTGTTTTTTATATCAATCATCCCTAGAGCACAATCCCAAATGCTTAATTCTTGTAAAGCTTCGTTGTGAAAAAGATCAATCTCATTAAATAATACACAGTTTTGAATGGCTACATGTTCTAATAGTTTATTTTCTGATAGGTCAATGGTACTTATTGAATTATTACTTAACGATAAATTTTGAAGATGTATTAATGCTTTTACATCTAGAGATTTCAAATTAACATCGAATAAATCGAGACTGGTAATGTTTGCATTATTTGATAGCGCTATTTCGGTAAAGGGATTAGATCTGGCAGAAAGTTCTTGTAAGGCTATAAAATCTTCAATTCCTGTTAGGTCAGCAATATTTTTGCTATCTATGTTCAGCATAGTTATATTCTCAATCAAAGCCGTAGGAACTTGTTTTGTACCAGGAACATCATCATAACCAAGATTTCCTAAAGCGGCTTCAAAAGCAGCATCTGGTATTTCGGTATAACGACAATAACCACTTGTAAATTCAGTTAGTACATCAATATTAGTCCACTTTGGCATACTGTAACCTACATCATCTACTGCTACGCAGAATAGATTTGCACTACCTATAGTACTGAAATTCTGGATAATTTCATTGGTACCGTTTTTAATACTTAAGGCTTGTAAGGATGTAGCATTTTCTATATTTACATTTTGTAATGCTTTGTTAGCAGAAAGGTTTAACTCTAAAATGTCGTGACAGTCCTTCATATTTAGTGTAATAAGATCTGTTGTGAAAGAAAGATTTAATTCTACAATAGGATTGTTGCTTATTTCTAAAACTTGAAGACTGGTATTGGTATCTAGATATAACTCTGTTAAGTTATTTGTACTTGCATTAAGTTCTATCAACTGTTTACAACCTTGGATATTGAGATTATCTAGGGCATTGACACTTGCATTTAAATGTGTAAGCTGTACATTGCCGCTAAGGTCTAAGGCATCAATTCTATTATCATTTACATCTAAAACTTGTAATGCAGCGAACGCTTCTATTCCAGTAAGGTTAGAAATCCCTCGAGCTGAAGCATCCAAGGAAGTCACGGTTTCGATTAAAGTTGTAGGTACTTGCCCATCGCCAGAAATATCGTCGAGTCCAAGATTTTCTAAAGCCGTTTCAAATGCAGCATCTGGTATTTGGGTGTAACGACAATATTCATCTGTAAACGTAGTTTGCGCATCAATATTAGCCCAATGAGCTGTACTGTAAGCAGTATCATCGACGGCAATACAAGTTAAATTAGGATTTCCTGTAGTTCTAAAAAAAGATTGTTCAATATTGCTATTAAACCCATTTTTGATATTTAACGATGATAGGTTATTATTAGCTACATACACCACTTGCAAATCAGGGCTATTGCTTAAGTTGACAAGTTCTATATTGGTATTTTCAATTTCAAAGTAGCGAAGATTACTATTGTTGCTCACATCTATACTACTAAGCGTTCCTGTATTTATTAGTAATGATTTTAATAGAGGGTTACCTGTAATATCTAAAGTAGCTATTGGATTGTTTCTTAGATATAATTCCTCTAATAATGGATTATTACTAAAATCCAAATGGGTTAAGTTGTTATTTTCTGCACGGAGATCGTAGAGAGCTTTAAAACCTTCAATTCCTGTGAGGTCTGAAATTCCTTGTGAACCTATTTCTAGTTCGGTTACCACTTCTATCAAAGCTGTAGGCACTTGTCCATCGCCAGTAATATCATCATAACCTAGGTTACCTAAAGCAGCCTCAAAATTAGCATCTGGAATACTAGTATATTCTACACAGTTAACATCATTAAATGTAACTTGAGGGTCTACACTAGTAAAATTAGCTTGTGCATATGCAGCATCATCTACGGTAATACAAGTTAACCCTGCATTTCCTGTAGTAAAAAAGCCTGTAACCTCAGTATTGTTTCCATTTTTGATATTTAAATTGGATAGCTGGTTATCCCTAATGTTGACAACGCGAAGTGCCGTATTTTGACTAAAATCTAATTCGGTTAATTGGTTCTCAAATGCAAGTAAGATTTCTAATCCAATGTCACCTAATACTAAGGTTTCTAAATCATTCCTAAAAACTCTAAGCGTTCTTAATGAATGATTATGACTCACATCTAAGGCTTTTAGATTATTACGGTCTGCTATAAGCGTTTGTAATGCTGTAAAATCTTCAATTCCTGTAAGATCATTAATATTTTTATTATTAATAGTTAAGCCCGTTACATCGACAATAAGTGCCGTAGGCACTTGACCGTCATTTGGGATATCGTCAAAGTCACTTAACTCCGCTTCAAAATTGGCATCAGGTATGGCTGTGTATCTGCAGTAGGTATCAGAAAAACTTGATGTGGCATCAATATCATCAGTCCAACGATTAGTACTGTAAGTTGCATCATCAACCAAAATACAGCTCAGATTCGCGTTGTTTTTTGCATCAAAATTATTGATAAACTCACTTGTTCCTGTTTGTACATTAAGGTAAGATAAATTGTTATTACTTACATTGATCTCTGTTAAATCTTCAAATGAAGATAAGTCTAAATATTCTATCAATGTACCAGTAATGCTCAGGTCGATAAGTTTATTATTCTCACCAAGAACAATAATTTTTAAGGAGTTACAGTTGTCAATCTTTAGATTTTCTAAAAGAGTATGCTTAGAAACATCTATTGAACTAATATTGTTATCACTCACCTCTAACGAGATAAGGCCTGTAAAATCTTCTATCCCTGCTAAAGATGAAATGGCTGTATTGTTAAGAACTAGTTCTGTTACATTTATAATATTCGCAGTAGGAACTTGTCCATCTCCTGATATGTCATCATAACCTAAGAAACCTAAAGTAGCCTCAAAAGCGGGGTCAAGAATAGAAGTATATTGGGCATGGCTAATAGCAATACCTACAAAGCATTGTAATACTAGTATATAAAACTTTTTCATCGTGTTTTAGTGAATTAAAGTTGTTCTCCTTTTCCCACGTTAGGATTCATAAGGTTGTTGATGTCGGTATTTTGTACTTGACCATTCATATCCATATCTGCATCACTGTAACCAGATCCCCCTATTATTGTAATTACTGAGTTGATATCTGTATTTTGTATTTGACCATTGGCATCTTCATCTCCTGCGAATAGCGCATACTTGCTGTTTCCTAAATCTACTACTGCATTAGAGCCTCCTTTAATTAAAGAAGTATTATTGGTGAAATCGATACTATTATTTTCAACTGTAGAAAAAGTGATTACATTAGCAGAACGTATAGCTAGATGATTACGGTGTTTTATTGTAATATAATAAGTATCTTCTGCTACTGAGAAATTAAGTACAGATACACCATCAACATCCACCACATCTCCATCGCGTTGTAATAAAGCTGATTTCGAGTAGCTTACCACTGTGTTATCTGTAGCATCTCTCAATTCTATCCAAACCCAATCGATAATGGCATTGTCTCCAGTAACACTAAATACTGAAGCATCACAAGTTAGCCCATCTGTATATGGACTTGTGGTCGGGATTAAACCTTCTACACGAAGATCATCACGCATTAAGGTTTCTTCACCAACATTTGGGTTTAAAGATGCACCTTGTAAAAAGACTTTTAATGCTAATGAAAAATCGGTTGTACAGCTTACTTCATTAAAACTGGTTTGTGGGTCTATACTAGTCCAGCTGGCAGTACTGTAGGCTACATCATATACTAAAATACAGTTAAGCTTGGAATTGCCTCTTGCATCAAAGCTTGTGATATTGGCATTGTTTTCGTTTTTAATATTTAAATCGTTTAAGTCATTATCTCTTACATCAACAGTTTTTAGTGCTGAATTATTAGACAAGTCTAAAAAGGAAATATTATTATTTTTAATACCAAATTCTTCTAATAAAGTATTATCAGACACCTCTAAATCATCAAGAATATTATTAGCTAAACTAAGTACTCTTAACGCATCCATACCTACTAGGTTAACCTCAGTAAGTTGATTAGACCATAGTTCTAAGGTATGCACTTGGTCTAAACCATTCCCATTAAACGATTCAATGACATTCTGGCTAGCATTTATAAAACGAATTTTTGTGTTGTCTGAAAGATTCAAACTATCTAAGTCGTTTTGATTACACCATAAAAACACGAGTTCTTCTAATGCCGATACATTTAACTCAGTTAGTAAATTATTAGTACATCTTAACGACTCCAACGCTGTAAAATCTTCGATTCCTGATAAACTTGAAATGGATTGACTTTGAACATCTAAAGAGGTGATATTTTCTATTAAAGCTGTTGGTACTTGCCCATCATTAGAAATATCATCAAACCCTAAAGCCTCTAAACGGGCTTCAAAATTAGCGTCTGGTATTTCTGTATAACGGCAATAGGTATCACTAAAACTGGTTCCTGCATCAATATTAGTCCAATTGGCAGTACTGTAGGCGACATCGTCTACTACAATACAATTTAAATTGTTTGTACCAGATGTCTTGAAATTAGTAACATTTTCATTATTTCCATTTTTAACATTTAATGAGGTTAAAAATGGGTTCATGTGACAATCTAAGTCTGTCAATAAAGGAAGTTGACTTAAATCTAAGCTTGTTACTCTTGTATCACTACAATCTATTTTTTTTAGATTACCATTGGTAGTAAAGTCTAGCCCCGTTAAAGCAGAATTATTATCACAAATTAATTCTTCTAATTGCGTTAAACCTATAATATTCAATGTCTCCATACCATTTGAATTACAGTATAATGATACTAAATTGCTATTGGCTGACAGGTTTAAATTAGAGATATTATTAGCAATAACATCCAATACTTTAAGTTCTCTAAAATCTTCAATTCCTGTTAAGTATTCTATACGAGGGAATTGATCTTGGACATTTAAATTAATTATATTTTCAACGATAGCGGTTGGCACTTGCCCATCCCCAGAAATATCATCGTAGCCTAAGTTTTCTAAAGCGGTTTCAAATGCAGGGTCTGGAATTGCTGTGTAACGACAATAGTTCAATGTAAAGCTAGAAGCTGCATCTATAGCCGTCCAGCTAGTTGTGCTGTAATCGACATCGTCTACAACAATACACTGAAGGTTTGGATTACCTGTTGCATTAAAACTTGTAATGATATTATTATTGTTATTTTGTATGTTAAATGATAACATCTCATTATCTGCAATATTTACTGTCTCTAATAAGGGGTTAGCACTAGCATTTAAGGAACGAATATTAGCATTTTGCACATTTAAATCCTTTAATACTACACAATCGGATATATCTACAGTAGTGACAGCTGTATCATGTATTCTTAGCTCTATAAGTTTCGAGTTATTGGCTAGATTTAACGTTTCTAAATTATTACATTCAAATGCTTGTACATTAGTTAACTCTAATTTATTAGAGAGATCTATGGCTGGAATTGCAGTGGCGTTACATAATAAAATTTCTAAAGCAGGGTTATTTGAAAGATCTAATGCATTAAACCCAAAATTCTTTTTAACGACTAAACTTTTCAGCATTTCATTATTGCTCAAGTTAATATCTGTTAATTGGTTTAGTTCTACATCTATAACTTCTAAAGCTGGATTATTAGATACAATAAGGTGTTTTAATTTATTTCTTTCACCACTTAAAACTCTTAATGCAGCATTGTTATTAATATTAAGGCTGTCTATTACATTTCTGTTAAAATTTAAAACTTCTAATAATGGATTGCCTTGTAATTCTAGTCTTTGAATACTGTTTCTAGAGCAGTTTAAATTGGTTAATGCGGCAAAATCTTGAACACCTGTAAGGTTTGCTATCCCTGTATTTTCAATATTTAATTCTGTTATATGCTCAATCAATGCCGTAGGCACTTGACCGTCACCAGAAATATCATCATAACCCAAGTTTTCTAAAGCGGTTTCAAAAGCTTGGTCAGGAATAGAAGTATATTGGGCATGGCTAATAGCCATCCCTAAAATGCATTGTAATATTAGTATATAAAACTTTTTCATCGTGTTTTGTTTTGGGGATTAAAATTGTTCTCCTTTTCCAACATTTGGATTCATTATATTATTGATATCCGTATTTTGGATTTGGCCATTCATATCCATATCTGCATCACTGTAACCAGATGCTCCTAATACAGTAATTACTGTATTGATATCGGTATTTTGGATCTGGCTATTGGCATCTTCATCTCCCGCAAACATAGCATACCTGCTGCTTCCTAAATCTATTACTGCATTAGAGCCTCCTTCAATTAATGAGGTGTCATTGGTGAAATCGATACTATTATTTTCAACTGTAGAAAAAGTGATGGTATTTGCTGAACGTATACCTAGATGATTACGGTGTTTTACTGTAATGTAATAGGTGTTTTCTACTGTTGAAAAATTAAGTACAGACGTACCATCTACATCCACCACATCACCATCGCGTTGTATTAGTGCCGAACGTGAATAACTCACTATCGAACTATCTGTAGCATCTCTGAGTTCTACCAAAATCCAATCGACTATTGCATTACTTCCTGCAACATCAAAGACTGCAGCATCACAGGTTAATCCATCAGCATACGGACTTGTGGTTGGTAATAAACTAGCTGCACGTAAATCATCACGCATTAAACTTTCTTCTCCTGTGTTTGGGTTTATAGCTGCGCCTTGTAAAAGGACTTTTGCCGCTAATGCAATTTCTGTAGTACAGGAATTATCGGTGTCATTCACCGTAATATTTTGTGTACAAGTAGCAATATTTCCTCCCTGATCTGTCACTGTCCAGGTAACTACGGTAGTTCCTATTGGGTAAAATCCAGAGATATCTAAGCGCCCATCATAGTCATTAGTTAGTTCTAAATCTCCTGAACTCAACACTTTAATTTCATAATAGTTATTTGCAGGTAAACCGCAAGCAGTTTCTCTAATGTCTTCATCTCCTTCTAGTGTAAAGGTAAGATCAGTACCAAAGGTATTTATCCATCCGTTCCATCTTGCTTGATCGATATCTATAGTTCTTGTGGTTAACTCACAATTTCCAGTACTTCCTAACACTAATGAGCCATCGGGTCCTGATAATTTAAATCTCTGATATCCAAACCTATGATCACCTTGAAATGTGATTTCTAAAGAAATACTAGGCTCTTGTGTATTTGTTACATCTTTGATGATTGAAGGTGTGTCGATATGTCCCCCTTCTCGGAATTTATAAGGAACTATTCCGGTAGTGACAATAATATTATTTCCGCAGGTATCAGTAACTGAAGGTGGCGGGATTGTAATGTTGGCTCCACACGTTCCAGGATCATTAGCTACGATAATATCTGAACACACAATCGATGGCGCCTGTGTATCCGTAATGGTTATATCAAAAGAGCAGCTAGCTACGGTACCATAAATATCTGCAATGATAAAAGTATTTGTGGTTACACCGATTGGGAAAAATGACCCTGAAGGTAGTCCACTAACCTGAACTGGGCCATTACCGTAATCTACAAACTCAAGCAGTACATGTGAAGTGGAAGTAGCGCTTGTATCATTCCAGCGACCACCTCCTATCAGCCAGGTATAATCTTCTCCATCACCACTATCACTAGGTTCATTTGATCTCCAATTATCATAGGTAAAGGGTTCGCCGCTTTGCCATTCAAAGGTGTCTTCAATGGTTAGATCATTGTATCCAATAAGAAGATTTCCAATCCCAAGACTGTCTGCTTTGTTTCGTATATAACTATTCTCTTCTGCCGAGCTAATGGTTACAATCTTATAATTGTTGGTATTGGCAAAATCAAAGTGATTTTCTGCAGTATCGGTAGCATCTGAGATGAAGTAGGTGCTATTGCCAAAGGTTCCCAAAATAGTAAAACCATCGATAGCAGCGGGTGCGCCTTCTGCTACTTCACATTCGATAGTAAAGGTTGGAGTTGCAAACGTAACCGCTTGTGGGCATTCTGCTGTAATATCAGCTGGGCAACTAATAGTCGTTGGTATAGGATCACAACAACTGATCTCTCTAAAACTAGTATGCGCATCTACTGCAGTGAAATTGGTCGTAGCGTAGACGGCATCATCTACTAAAACACAGGTTAGGTTTGGGTTATTCTGTGTATTGTAACCACCCATATTTTGATTATTACCATTTTTAATATTTAAGTAGTTGAGGTTGTTATCGTTTACAAAAAGGTCGTCTAATGCTGTGGCTGCTGATAAGTCTAAACTTTCTAAATTATTAAAGGTCAAGCTTACTTCTGTTAGATTTGATAAGTCTGCTGGCAAGACAATAGCGTTAATACCGTTATTGGTCGCATTGATTTCTTCAATAAGCGGATTGTTACTAATATCTATGGTACCAATGGAAGAATCACTAATAAAAATACTTTTTAGCTGTGTGTTTGCAGTTAAATTTACAGTGTCAATAGTCTGTTCAGTGAGTCGTAGATTTTCCAGCGCTGCAAAGCCTTCTATTCCTGCTAAATTGCTAATAGGATATACCACAAGATTTAAGATAGTGACGTTTTCAATCAATGCCGTAGGCACCTGTCCGTCACCCGAAATGTCGTCGTAGCCCAACGTTTCTAACTCTAACTCAAAGTTACTATCTGGTATGGCAGTATAGCGGCAATAATTATCTGTAAAAGTGGTTTGTGCATCCACATTGGCCCAAGTAGCTGTACTGTACGCAGCATCATCTACGGCAATACAAGTTAGGTTTGGGTTTCCTGTAGTATCAAAAGAGGCGATATTCTCATTATTATTATTTTTTATATTTAGGCTAATGAGATTACAATCCTTGGCATTCAAAGCTATCAGGTTGGGTAACATACCAACATTTAATAACTGTATGGGGTTTTCCTGAACATACACTTCTTCGAGTAGCGTATTTGTACTAAAATCAATTGATGTGATTTGGTTTTGAGCAACCACTACCGATGTTAATTTAGTATTACCCTGTAAATCAATTCTTTCAAGAGCATTACCCCAAATACTCAAACTTTTTAATTCTGTGTTTTGTGAAAGATTGATAGCTTCAAATTGTGTACAACTTTGGATTAATAGGGTTTCTAAGAGGGTATTTTCAGATAAATTAATAGTCCTCATTGAATTATTACTTAACGCTAAGCTCTTAAGATGCATTAAGTTATCTACATTAAGTGAGTCTATATTTACTTCGAATAAATCAATATCGGTAAGGTTTTCATTGTCTGAAATATCTATATCGGTAAATGGATTAGACCTTGCTCTGAATACCTGTAGGGCTGTAAAATCATTAATTCCTGATAGATTTGAAATATTTCTATTATCTAAGTTGAGGGTAGTTACAGTTTCAATCAAAACTGTAGGTACTTGCCCATCACCCGAAATATCATCATACCCCAAGTTTTCTAAAGTGCTTTCGAAAGCAGTATCTGGAATTTGAGTATAACGACAATAATTTCCTTCTGTAAACTCCGTTTGTGCATCTATATCGTCCCAATAAACTGTACTATACGCCACATCATCCACACGTATACAAGTAAGATTGGAATTATTTGTTGCTTGAAAATCTATAATTGCTTCATTATTGTTATTCTTAATATTTAAGCTGAAAAGGTCAGTATGATTACAAATAAAAGTTTCTAATGCAGAAAACGTACTAACATCTAACTCGGTTATTGGATTTCCTCCTATATTAAAAGTTTTTAGGTTGGTAAGGTTTAGAAATTCAAATTCTTCAAGCTGATTACCATTAATTAAAATGGTTTCATAGTTGGTATTCGTTCCTAAAATCAGCGTATCGAAATTGCTTTCATCTGCAATAAGTGTTACTAAGTTCGTATTATGAGATACGTCAAGTGTTGTCAACGCAAAATCACTATTAGAAACATTCAAACTCGTTAATGCCGTAAAATCTTCAAGACCAGATAAATTACTAATGCTTGCACCTTCTAAATCCAGATTTGTTACTACTTCTATCAGAGCGGTAGGTACTTGCCCATCTCCTGCAATGTCATCGTAGTCTAAACTGTTTAATCGAGCTTCAAATGCAGCATCTGGAATTTGGGTATAACAAGGCCCCTCTCTAAAACTGGTTTGCGCGTCTATATTGGTCCAGTTAGTGGTACTGTACGCTGCATCATCTACAGTAATACAAGTTAAATTAGCATTTCCTGTAGCAAAAAAGGCTGTAATGTTCGTATTGTTTCCATTTTTGATATTGAAATTGGTTAACTGGTTATCCCTCACGCTGACAGTGCGAAGTGCCGTGTTTTGTGTAAAATCTAATTCGGTGAGTTGGTTCTCAAATGCAAGTAAGATCTCTAATGCAATGTCTCCCAATACTAAGGTTTCTAAATCATTCCTGGAAACATTAAGCGTTTTTAATGAATGATTATGGCTTACATCTAAGACCTGTAGATTATTACGCTCTGCTCTAAGCGTTTCTAATGCTGTAAAATCTTCAATCCCTGTAAGGTCATTGATATTTTTATTAATAAGAAATAAAGTTTCTCTATTAGCAATAAGCACCGTAGGCACTTGACCGTCATTTGGGATATCATCAAGACCTAAACCTCCTAATTGCGCTTCAAAATTGATATCAGGGATGGCTGTGTATTCGCAAAAATCATCAAAAGTTATCCCAGTATCAATGTTCGTCCAATTGGCAGTACTATAGGCTACATCATCCACACCAATACAACTTAAATTAGGAACATTAGTGGCATTAAAACTGGTAATGGCTTCATTGTTTCCATTACGCACATGAAGCGAGGTTAAATCGTCATTATGAGATACATTTACGGTTTCAAGTAAGCCATTAGCACCTAAATTCAAAGCTGTGATTCGTATATCCCTCGCATCAATTTCTGTAAGTGCTGCACAATCTGAGACGTTTAAACTACTAACTTGTGTGTTTCGAACTAAGAGTTGCTCCAAGTCTACAGCTCCTGTTACATCAATACTCGTTAAACTATTATTGTTATGTGCCTGAACATTGGTTAGTTTGTTGTTGTTTGAGAGGTCTAACGATGGGATACTAGTGTTGTTGCAAAGTAATATTTCCAAATCTGGATTGTTAGAAACATCTAACTGATTGAATCCAGGGATAAACTTTACAACAAGACTTCGTAGCAGAGGATTACCCGATACATCAACAGATTGTATACTGCCATTATTGCTCTCAATATCCAATACTTCCAGATTCTCGTTGTTTAGTACGTTGAGGCTGGAGAAGCTGTTGTTCTCACAAGATAAAATTCGTAGGGCTTGATTACTCTGTACATTTAAGTCTGTTATTACATTGTTATTACAATTCAACTCTTCTAACAAAAGGTTGCCTTGCATATTGAGTTCTTCAATGGTATTTCCAGAACAGTTGAGATTGACTAAGGCTGCAAAACCTTCAATACCTTTAAGGTCTGATATACCGCTACTCTCTACATCTAAAGTCGTCACACCATCAATCAACCAGGTAGGTACTTGGCCATCATTAGGCATATCATCATAGCCCAAAGTGCCTAAAGCGGCTTCAAAAGCAGTATCGGGAATTGCTGTATAACCACAAGACGTATCACTAAAAACCGTTTGTGCATCAATTTGTGTCCATATATTGGTACTGTATACCTCGTTATCTACCAAAATACAGTTGAGGTTAGGATTGTTTTGTGCACTAAAAACGGTTAAGACATTATTATTATTACCGTTCTTTACATTTAAACTACTGAGGTTATTACTATGAAGTCGTAATGTTTCGAGTGCATTTAAGTCAGAAACGTCTAAAGAAGTTAATAGATTACCGTTTAAATACAATCTTTTTAAGTTGTCATTATTACCAATAATGACGTTACTAATATTCATACGGGCTAAATCTACTTCTTCTAATAAGTTGTTATTAGATATATCTACAGTAGCTGGATTTAAGGTAGTTATATCTTCTAGAATCAACTGAACCAAGGCTGTATTAGCAGAAATATCTATGCTTTCTAAACTTGTCTCTGCTAAATCCAGAATTTTTAACGCTAAATTATTTTGAAGATTTATTGCTGTGAATGGGTTTCCAAATGCATATAACTCTTCTAAAGCCGTAAAGGCTTCAATTCCTGCCATATTACCAATGCCTGAGCTATCTACGTTAAGGCTTGTAATGGTATTGATATTATTGGTAGGTACTTTATTATCTCCTGGAATATCATCGTAACCCAAGGCTCCCAGTTGTGCTTCAAAATTATCGTCTAAGATATCTGTATATTGTATTACATTTAAGGTTACCTCTGAAGACGTAATAGGAGTATCGCATAGGTTATTTAAAACTGCACGGTACTTATTTCCATCAAAACTTGCTGGTATATTATTTATGTTAAGGGATAGTCCAGTAATACCTGAATAATTTGTATTATTAGTAAGATCTATCCAAGTACTACCATTATCGGTACTCACTTGCCATTGTATGGTTTCATAATCTTGAGCTGTAATTTCAAAAGACGTATTCCCATTCTCCGCAGCATTACCATTTCTTGGAAAAGTTTCTGTTAATATCACTATATCATCACAGCAAATATATTTTTCTGTCATAGGAGCAACACCACACCCCACAGTTTGACGGAAAAGACCCATAGTATGAGCAGCTCCATCAATATCTCCTTGACTTAAACCATATGTGTTTTGACCACGAGATATGGTGTAATGCATTACGGCACCTGGGTTGATAATGTGCCCTAATTGATGTGCATGACCTAATTCGTGTAAGGCGACACTTTTAAAATCATGTTGATTAGACCCTGGATTACCATCACCATAATACCAATTAACACTATCGTCAAAAGTAATATCTAATTCCCTTACAATTAACCTATTGGTATTAGCACATGAACCTAAAAAGCGTGTTTTAACATTACCCAGTACCCCTAGTCCTAATTCATTACCGTTATCAAAACGTATAATATTAATACCATCATCTGCTGTAACATCTACTGTAGTTGTATCTCCGAACTTAAAATTAATATCTGATTCACAATTCCAGATTTCAAAAGCTTGTTCTAAATAAGCTTTTGCAGGACTTGTGTTAAAATCGGTATGATATTGAAATGTATACCCTCCATTGCCATCATCATCTTGCAGAATTGAAGGGAGCGCAGCACTATCTGTGACTATTCCGGCATGATTAAAGGTAATTGTAAGATCGCTACTACTGTTCACTGGTTGATTACCAACAGGAGTCACTCGAACCCTACCTGTTCCTGCTAAAGTGGGTACTTCAACTTCTATTTGAGTATCCGACCAACTAATGATTTCCGAATTACTGTTGGCGGCAACATAACTAGCTCCACCTGTATTTGAATTAGGGAAACTAACCGTTCCCTTAGTAGTTCCAAAGTTACTTCCGGTAATAGTTAATTTCGTTTTTGTACCCGCACTTACGGTTTCTGGTGAAAAACTACTAATAGAAGGAGTAGTGCTGTTTACTGCAATTCTATTCATAGATATTGGACGAAGCTGTATGGTTTGAAATTTTGTTGCCGCTCCTTTTTCTATTGCAGGAAGTAATTCCTTTTGAATTGATTGGTATTTGTTGAATACATCAGCAGCTTCATCTGTATTCAACTTATCATAACAAACAGCTCCTTGTGCCGCTCCTACCAAACTATATAACGAACTAAATCCCGTGATGGTTTTGTTGAACGATTTTAAGAAGAAAACCCCTGTTGTTCCAACATCGAGCTTAGCTGCACTGGAACTAACTTCAATCTCATCATCTACCTGTCCACCTGTTG
Source organism: Tenacibaculum agarivorans (assembly GCF_001936575.1). Classification (GTDB taxonomy): domain Bacteria; phylum Bacteroidota; class Bacteroidia; order Flavobacteriales; family Flavobacteriaceae; genus Polaribacter; species Polaribacter agarivorans. The sequence goes on along the minus strand of NZ_MSMP01000006.1, from coordinate 179,353 downwards.
TAACAATTCGAGTAATTTTGGAAGCATCTCCTTTGATTTTTTTATAGACCTTTACCTCGTGTACGGTATAAATGTCATGGCGTTGTAAATCCCAATACGATTTGCTGGATATGATTTCTCCTTCAATAACTTTAGTAGCATTATCTACTCTTTCCTGAATAGACAAAGGTTTCATCAACACTCCACAAGATTGACCAAAAGATGTTGCTGAACATAAAATTGAAAACAGAAAAAGTTTAAGTAATTTTCTTGTCATAATTAGGGTTTATTTAGTACAGATGCTAATGTGAATTTTATGGTTTCTATATACTTGAAATGACGTTCTGAAATTCGTTCTGATTCAGAAATAAATTCGTCATTCTTTTATCCACAAAATTCGATAGTATACTGTACTGTATTTTGAAACTATTCTTATATATTTTATTATTTACACATTCCTAAACTTGTGATTGCAAATGTAATTTCATTGGGAAATGAATTTCAAAAAATGAGGCTAGACAAACGCATGGACATTTTTTAAAAAACTAAAAATCAAATACTTAAAACTTTACTTATAATCTTTATCCCCTCTTAAAATTCATATCACATTTTAATACCTCTTTTAAAGTTGTTCTCATTTTCAGCATTACGATTTAAATAGTATTCATCTTAGAATTTTACGTCTGAGCATTTATATTCAAGCCTGCTCAATTACATCTAAAGCTTTAATTAATCTATATTCAATAATGATTTATATACTTTTACATTTAGGATTAAGCATAAGGCAGCAGCGAAAAGAAGGGGATTTTTAGGATTTTATATATTGCTTCTTATACCGAATGCAAATATTTATAAATCAATTTAGGGAGCGAAAAAACAGGTATTTACAAAATATTAGCAACTTGTTAAAACTATTGGTATAGCTGGAGAAAAGAAGATATACTATTTAACGTAGGTTAGATGTAATTTTACCTATAACTCCTTATTATTAAGGAAGTATTTGCGAACGGAACCTGAGTTTATCGAAAGGGAAGTGAAGCAATATTTGTCTTTAAAACAAGATTTTCGTTATTACATTAACAGATTACTTCTTTACTATCATTGACATATTTTTTTTAAAACGCTAAATAATAGCGGTTTACATTAATATGCAAATAACCTTTATTTCCTCTCCTTTGTCTTGATACAAAGGAGCAAAAATCAAGACTGGAATGATAAGAATTTTAAAATACTACTGTACCTCCAGCCACAGATGAAAAGAACTCGCTAAAGCTCAAACAGCTTTTCATCTTACAGCCAACCCTGCTACCTTGATTTTTAAAAATTCTTATCAATAGGTCGTTTTCTTGGTGAAATGTCATTACAGACGTTTCTCAAAATTTTTGTCGAGAGTCTCGTAATGACGCAATTCATTAATTTACATTTTTAAAAATGTATTTTTAAATCGAACTCACGTTATTTAAAACAAATTAAAGTTAAAATGTATAAATAAATGTGCTGTGAGCTAAAATGTCAGTTCGAGTATCCCGATGGGTATCGGGATGTATCGAGAACTAATTCAGAACTAAAAATCTTATTCTCGATAACTCTGCTGAACTTGATTCAATACAATTTTTCCCCATTTTATTTCGAAAAATCACTATCATTAACATCTTCTTTTAAATACTGAAAAAACAAACATTTATATTTATATGTAAATGACCTTTATTTCCTCTCCTTTGCCTTGATGCAACCTTTCGACTGCGCTCAAGACAGGATTCACAAAAATCAAAACTGGAATAATAAGAATTTAAAAATACTACGGCATCTCCAGCCACAGATGAAAAGAATTGTTCATTATCTTATATTTTCAAATTAATGAATTCACGAATCTTACGATTTCGCTAAGGCTCAAACAGCTTTTCATCTTATAATCAACCCTGCTACCTTAATTTTTAAAAATTCTTATCAATAGGTCCTTTTTTAGTAACATGTCATTACAGTAGTTTCACAAAATTGTTATCGAGGATATCGAAGTGACAGAATTTACTCCAAACACGAAACGGGTTAAATAATAATATATCTATTGAAACTTACATAGAGTTTAAATATGATAATATGCTTATATCACTATTAAGATTTAATTTTTTTCGAAGTCGTGTTTTAGCCACGTTTATAGTGTTTACTGTTGTATTTCTTATGGCTGCAATTTCTTTTGAAGAAAGTCCTATTTTAATGTATGAACAAAACTCTTTATCTAATCTGGTCATATTGGGATGTGCTTGAGTAAGATTTTCGAAAAAACTACTATTGACCAAATTCATATTTTGTTCAATAAGTTTCATTTTTGCATTAATCTCGTTCTGTTGATACAACTCAAAAATAACTTGATTGATATTTTTCTCTAATTCTCCTTCTTTTTTAGCTAGTTTAAGTTTATTTATAATGTTTTCATTAAGATGTGTTTGTACTTGGTTATTAGTTAAAACCATTTCTATATCTTTCTGCTTTAATAACAGTTCTTGTTCGTGTTTTTCTTTTTCTAATGCTAATAGTTCTTTTGATTTTGTCTGGATAACTTCATTTTGTTCTTTTAACTGAATATTCTGATTTAAAATAGTGATTTCATTCTTGTTTCGCATTGCATTTACAAATTGTAGTCCTAAAGCAAAAACAAGCAATACCATCAAAATAATTACAAAACTCAACATGCCAAATTCTCTTTGCGAAAATTGACTATGATATAAAATTGAAAACGTAATGAAAGCGTAAGAAAAGCTTAAAACTCTCCATATTTTATTCTTCAATAAGAATATGCTGAAAAGTCCAATAGCTAATACTACAAAAGGGATTTCAACTTTATTATCATCAATATAAGCAGGAATATAAGCTAATGTTGTTATGCTAAACAAAAGTTTTAAACAGGCCACCTGACTTTTTCCTCTAGAATTTAAGTAGATTACTCTAATAAAAGTTAATATAGCTATAGGAAGTATAAATAAAGAAATGTAATTTTCCTCTACAAACTCTTTAATAAAAATTACAGGAGATACAACAACAATACTAATCAGACTAATAAGGTTTAATAATCGAATAACACGTCTATCAAATTCAGTAGTAACATGTTCTACTCCCTTATCTACTAGTGAAATGAAATATGATGTAATTTTTTGAAACAATAGAAATTCTAATACCGATTATAAAAGGTAAAAATACGAAAAAGTAGAAAGCACTAATAGAAAAACTCAGCAATGCCCTATAATTGCTGAGTTTATAATACTACTTAACATCATAATTTATATCCCCGATTATTCATCAAGTAGCTGTATTTGTTCTCCTTTTCCTAAATTTTTACGTATCATATTGACATCTGTATTTTGAATTTGACCATTCATATCTACATCGAATATGGAATATCCTGAATTTCCTAATTGTAAAATAGTGCTATTTACTCCTGAATTTTGAATTTGACCACTACCTTCAACGTTTCCTGCTAGCAAAGCAAAAAGTGAGTTTGAAACCTCAACTAGTGCGTTTGAACCATTCAATACATTTCCTTCACTTGTAAAATCTATGTTGGCATTATCACCATCAAATATTATTGGCGAATTTGTGACTACTGTTAAATGGTTTCTATGTACTAAAGCTACATAATAACTACCTTGCCAAGCTGAGATAAATGGGCTCACAGTACTTCCTTCTGGATTCAGAAAAGCACTATTACTTTGTAATAAAAATGATTTTCTTGCTACTATTTCATTAATATCATCAGCATTTCTAAATTGGATTTCAACCCAATCCACTACAGTGGCTCCACTACTTATATCGAAAATTGATGCATCGCAAGTAGCTCCATCTGCATATGGAGAAGTTGTTGGTAGCAGTCCATTGGCACGTAAATCATCATTCATATTAAAAGTTGAATTATTAAAAGGTCCTTCTAAAAAAGCTCTTAAATTCATTGAGCATGATTCGCAATCTTCACTAAATTTAGCTGTTGCATCTATATCTCCTAAAAACTTAGTATCAAAAAAATCTTTATCAGTTACTTGAATACAAGTTAAATCAGTATTTCCATACGCCCTGAAACTTGTAATAGTTCCATTGGCTCCGTTGTGAATATTTAAATTAGTTAAAGAGTTGTTATTTACCCAAACCGCTTCCAACTTACTGTTCTTACTAAAGTCTAAACTTGTAAACTTTCCGTCATAGACATACACTATTTGTAAATTCGTATTTGTACTTAAATCAATAGTCAACAAGTTTGTGTTAGTAAGCGATAAACTCTTAAGTTTAGTATTAGCATTCAAATCAAGTGAACTTAAACTAGAATCATCTATTGATAAATGTGTTAACTCTGTATTCTTACTGATATCTATAGTTTCTAAAACAGCTCCTTTTAAAAATATGCCAGATAATTTTGTATTTAACGAAACATTTAATGATGTTAAAGGACTGTCTTCAAGATAAATTTCACGTAAATTTAAATTATTACTGAAATCTGCAGTTGAAATTTCATTTCCATCTCCAAAAAGGGATTGTACTGCTGTAAAATCTTCGATTCCTGTTAGATCTTTTATTTTGTATCCTGAATAATCTAAATCTAGATACTGAATTGTTTCAATATTTGCTGTAGGTACTTGTCCATCTCCTGAAATATCATCATAACCTTGATCTTCTAAAATTGCTTCAAAAGCAGTATCAGGAATTGCGGTATAACGACAATCATGACTAACAAAATAAGATTGATCATCCTTTTTACTTCTCCAATTTGATTCAAATGTTGTAGCATCATCTACAGTGATGCATGTTAAATTTGGATTACCTGTACTAGTAAAATTGGTTACATTACCATTGTTTCCATTCTTAATATTAAGAGAAGATAGATTATTACTATTAACCCCTATAATTCGTAATACTGGATTTTGACTTAAATCTAATTCTGTTATTGCATTACCTCCCGCATATAACTGTTGTAAAGCTGGGTTTTGAGTAACGTCTAAACTAATTAAGTTACTATTACTAATCCCTATAGCTCTCAACAGTGGACTTTTTGAAGGATCGAAATCTTCAATATCATTATTCTGTGCCCAAACTCTAGTTAAATTGGGGCAACCTGTAATATCTAAGCTTGTTAGTTTGTTATTTTCTAAAAGCAATAAATCCATTTTAGGGCAACCAGTGATATCAATACTTTCTAAACCATTATTTCTCCCAGCAACTACTGTTAATTCTCCGTTATTACTAAAATCAACATTTTTTACAGTATTATTATTAAAGATTAAAGATTCTAAAGCAGCAAAATCTTCTATACCTGTTAAATCAGTAATTGATTTACTTGAAACATCTAAAGATGTAATGTCTTTGATATCATCTTTAGGTACTCTTCCATCTCCTGAAACATCGTCATACCCCAAAGCTTCCAGAGCGGCTTCAAAATTAGAATCAGGTATTGTGGTATATTCTCTTACAGTTAGTGTTGCTACACTTGAAAGTATATCGTTACCGCAGTCATCTGCTAAATACACTCTGAATTTATAACCATTAATGCTTAAAGGAACATTGATTAATTCTAAAGTTTCGCTATTTTTTCCTGAAACAGTCAAGTTATCGAATCTTGTATTCCAAGCTGTTCCATCTTTACTTACTAACCATTGAACAGAAGTATAATTTGTACCTACAACTGTAAATTGTGTTGTTCCATTTACTTCAACTGTAACATTGGCTGGTGGTGTAGTTATTTCAGGAATTACAGGTACATGTGCTTCACCAACACCTACTGCATAAAAGGCATTAGCTACCGAAGCCACCTGTTGTGAACATGCTCCATATAAATCTGTAGCTGCTTGAATAGCTGCCACTCTTGCATCTGCATAATCTGAAGTTGATGTTAAATAATTCTGTTGCATTTGCCAAACAATATCTGCAGCTTCATATACATTAATTCCTGTAACTGAATATGAATTTCCTATATCATTAGTTCCAGAACCTCCGTTATATAATAACCAAAACCAATGGTTTAACACTCCACTATTAGTATGCACACCACAATAATCATTTCCGTTTTGACTAGGCGTACAATTGGTAGTATCGTACCAATAGGTACCTCCGTAGGTATCTGGCTGCCCATATGCATTTGGATTGGAGAACGAACGCAATGCTCCACCCGCATTTTGATCATTTATTCTAGATGGATCTGTGGTAGTTCCTAAATTGTCATTGGCATAATTTTCAAACACCATGGCCCAGATATCTGATAATCCTTCATTTAAGGCTCCTGACTCGAATTCGTAATCTAAATTAGAAGTTGCGTTATTAATCCCATGCGCAATTTCATGAGCTATGACATCTAATGTAGTTAATGGTGTAAACCTTCCTGCACCATCACCGTATAACATAAAACCAGTCGTATCATTCAATGCTGCCCAAGCTGCATTGGTCCAATTCGCATCATAATGTACCATAGATAATAATGAACTATTAGAACCATTATAACTATTCCAATTGTGTTCATTTTTCCAATAATCGTATATCTGTGCGGTACCCCAATGTACATCAATAGCATAAATATTATCGTCAGTAGCCATTTCTACGGCAGACCAATTGTTATCTGCATCGGTAAATTCATATATTGGGCCGTTCACATAGTCTGTTCCCTCTCTCATATCTACCGTAATAATTCCTTTTTTAGTCCCTAAACCTTGTGTTGATAAATTCCATGTACTTTGAGCCGCTCTAGTTTCATCATTTAGGATATAATTACTTCCATCAGATTTGGTTTCAAAATTCACACTTCCTGTGTAGGCTGCAAATCCTGATGCAGAAGCCATTAAAGAAGCTCCAAAGTTTCTTGTTTCTTTGGTATGACTGTGTGAAGTATGATTCTCTTCTTCAAAACAAGCAAATAATTGATTTTTATATTTTAAGATTTTACCCGTATTCGCATCGACATATAAAATCCCTAACTTCATTTCAGGTTTCGTAGCCCCTACAGTTACTGCATAAGCTAAATTAATTTCACCAGTTCTTCTATTCGGTAAAATAAGTAACTCTAGTTTAGGTTTCGTCAATTTAGACAAGCCATCTCCTGGCCAAAACACACCTTTCCCCATGTGTTGTTCTGCTATAGAAATTATAGCTTGTTCAGACAATCTTGGTCTGGTATTTACTTTGGAAACGTCATAATAATTTCCGTTATACGAATCTAATTGGCCATTTTTCTTATGCACTTTAACTTGTCCATATTCAACTTTCAAACCTTGATAGTATTGTTGAAATGTTTCGTGATTATTTTTACGCTTGTCAGTTCTTGCACTCTGTCTTCTAAATTCAGATCCGGCTGTTGATTTCAGTTCTGAATTCAATATACTTTGAGCGTTTAATTTCTTTTTTGCCTTAGCTATTTTAGTTAATGAAACTTTTTCTAATTTTTGCTGTTTTTGTTGTCCAAAACCATTTGTAAAAACGATCAATGACACCATAAGTAATAGTAATTTATTTTTCATAAATAAATAGTTTTTGGGGATATATTGTTAATTCTTTAATGTAAAATTCCACATGTGTCTCATCAACACGAAGGACTTAAACCATTTTTGAAATATAATTTCACATCAATAATTTTTTGCTTCGATTATCGAGAAGTCCTTGGATTGTTCTCGATAGTTCTGCTGAACTTGATTCAGTACATTTTTTACTACGTTAATACTTCATAAAAAATACTCGAACTGACATGTGCGAAAAAATTAATCGTAAATCCTATTAAATATTACAGATTTGCTTTGCTATATATTCGTTGCTAAAGTAGTATGAGGGACTAGTAAAAATCAAAAAATCATAGGGGGCAAAACAGGGGGCATAACCACAAAACACTGTTTTACAAGTATTTTCACAAACATTTATTAGATCTACCCCCTATTTTATGATTAAAATTGTTCTCCTTTACCTACGTTTTGAAGTAATTGGTTTACATCACTATTCTGGATTTGACCATCCATATTCATATCGTAAACCGTATATCCTGATTTTCCTATTTCTTGAACTGTAAGATTTACATCTGCATTTTGAATTTGACCGTCGTCATTAGTATCACCAAGTGGGATTCCAAAATATCCATTTCCTAAATCAATCATTGCATTTGTTCCTCCATTTATACTGTTTGTATCTGTAAAATCAATAGCTGTAGTAATTGTATTTAATGCATGTGTTACACTAGAACCTATAGTTAAGTGATTTCTATGTGTGATGGCTATATAATATTCTCCTTCCCAAGCTGTAATGGTTGGATTTGAGGTTCCATCTACATCCACTATATTTCCATTCTTTAATAACAAGGCTGATTTTCTAAACTGTATTTGAGTAGGATCATCTTTGCTTCTCAGTTGAATTTCCACCCAATCTACTACAGCTGTATCACCAGTAGTATCAAAAACAGTAGCTTCACAAGTAATACCGTCTATGTAAGGCGATGTAGTTGGTAACAAGTCATTTGCTCGTAACGTATCATCCATGGTATTGGTTGTGCTATCAAAAGGACCTTGTAAAAATACTTGAGTATCTACAACACACGATTCACAATTAGTACTAAACGTTGATTGACTATCTATAACCGTCCAATTATTGATTGCATAATCCACATCATCTACCTGAATACAAAACAGGTTTGGATTACCATCTGCTTCCATTCTAGAAAAGTTACTATTGTTCCCGTTATTGATTTTTAATATGGATAGATTTGCATCATCAACTCGAAGATCATTTAGTTGTATATTTTTTGAAATATCTAATGCAATTAAGTTTGTTTCTCCTAAATCTAATGTTAGTAATGAGAATAATGACGAAACATCAATCGTTTCTATAGCTGTTCCATCTGCATAGATCGTAGCTAAATTATTCAAGTTATCCCCAAAAATTACTGTAGTTAATAGTGGATTATCATCAATATCAATTCTTGTTAATGCTGTATTATTTGTAAAATCTAAACTTGTTACCTGATTTAAATCGATATCAAAATCTTTTAATGCCGTGTTTTTAGATAGATCAATACTAGTTAAATTATTAGATTCTAAATTAATGTCTTCAAGTAATGTATTTTCAGAAAAGTCTACGGAAGAAAGACTATTGTAGCTTAGATCAGCATTTTCTAATATCGTATTCTTTGTTAAATCGATAGAAGTAAGATTATTATTATCTAAATCGAAATTTTGTAGATTGATATTTGTTGTAAAATCGATAGCATCAATATTATTATTATCAATTTCTGCTGATTGTAGTAAAGTACAACCTGTAAAATCAATAGCCGTTAAACTAGTCATATCATCAGCATCTACCTTAGTTAAATAAATATTATTTGTAAAATCTAAACTGGTAAAATTATTTTTATCACAATCAATTTCTTCTAGTTTCAAGTTTCCAGAAAGATCTAAGGTTGTTAATGAATTTATAGAACAATTTAATGATGTTAACGATGCGAAATATTCAATTCCCGTTAAATCTGAAATACTTTGGCTATTTACATCTAAATCGGTTAAGAAAAAGATATTCTCGAACGGGACTTGATTGTCACCACTATTATCATCATAGACTGCTAAAGCCGTTTCAAATGCAGCATCTGGAATAGCAATATAAGCAGTACATTCCGTTTCATTAAAATTGGTTTGATTATCAATATCAGTGAAATTTGTAGTCGCATAACTTACACTATCTACTAGAATACAAGTTAGATTTGCATTACCGGTGGCATCAAAAGAACTTAAAATGGTATTTGCTCCATTTTTAATATTTAACACTAATAAATCATTCGTGTTTACATCCAAGCTGGTAAGATTTATCAAGCTAGACACATCTAAAAGTTGTAATGTATTAGTACTTAAATTGATGCTTTCTAAGTTCGTATTCCCTGAAAAATCAGCAGTTTTTAATTGATTTCCACTTGCATTCAATGTAGTTAAATCAGTAAACCCTTCAATACCTGTTAAATCAACTATGTTTTTGTTTGAAACATCTAAGTTAACAAGGTTTTCAATACTACTATTTGGAATAAAGTTATCATTTGCTATATCGTCTAGAATTGAAAGTGCTGCTTCAAAATTATCATCAGGAATGTAGGTGTACGAATCACAACCAATACTATATTCAACAGCTGATGTAAAATTATTGGTTGCATAATTTACATCATCAACTGATACACAAGATAAATCAGTATTTTGTCCAATACTTAAATTAGTGATTTGTGTTACATCAATATTTCTAAGATCTAAACTTCTTAAATTATTGCTATAAAGTTGTATTGTTGTAAGCTTTGTATTATTGCTTAAATCTAAAGTTTCCAGTTGATTAACACCTGCACTTAAAAAGGTAAGGTTAACAGCATCTGTGAAATCTAATGCAGTTATATCACCAGTATTTACTTGAAATAATTCTAAAGCTGTATTTCCATCTAAAACTAAAGTAGTTAGATTACTATTTCCACTTCCATCAAGAGTTTTCAGATTTGTAAGTCCAGAAAAATCAAGGCTTTCAAAGTTACTACTACCAAAACTAAAAAACTCTAATGCTGTATTACCTGACAAATCGATGGTAGACAAAGTTGTGTTTTTTACTAATAAACTTTCTAGATTAACTAGCGTAGTTACATCTAAATTAGTTAATGGATTTTCATCTAATTCTAAATATGTTAATGCAGTATTATTTGATACATCAATACTACTCAAATTACAGTTTTCAGCTAATAAACTTGTTAAATTATAATTATTAGAAAGGTCTATTCCTCCACTTAAATTTAGATTGCCAACAGAAAGGTATTCAAGGTTTTCATTTTTAGATAAGTCAACACTTGTTAACGTATTATTTCCAATAAATAGTGTTTTTAATGCTATGCTTTTTGAAAAATCTACAGTAGTAATTTGGTTACTATTAGCTCTTAGTTCTTCTAATGCTGCAAAAGCTTCGATACCAGTAAGGTTTGCAATATTCTTACTTCTAATGTCAAGACTTGTAATAGTTTGTACTCTATCTCTAGGTACTTGTCCATCTCCAGAAAGATCATCATAACCCAAAGCTTCTAAAGCGGCTTCAAAATTAGCATCTGGAATACTTACATACGTACAATCCGTCTCATTAAACGTTGTAAACTCATCAATACTAGTCCAATTTGTCTCACTATAGGCAACATCGTCTACCAACACACAGGTTAAACTACTGTTATCAGAAATACTAAATGTACCTATACTGGTATTATTACCGTTTTTAATATTTAAATAGCTTAATTCATTTTCACTTAAATAGACTCTATATAGATTTGTGTTGTTAGATAAATCTAATGAGGAAATATTATTCTCTCTCAAGTCTAATCTTGTAAGCGAAGATAAATTTGAAACGTCTATGGAACTGATTATACATTTGTCCATGATAATTTCATCAATAGCAGTCAAGTTTCCGAAGGTTACAGTTGTTAATAGTTCATTTTCCTCTGCATTGATATCAACTAAGTTATTGTTATCGGGAAAATGTAAATTTGTAAATAGATTTTCTCCTAAGTCTACTTCAATTAAAGCTGTGTTTGTAGTAAGGTCAATAGTAGTTAAGTTATTTTCTTCTAAGTCTAATTCTTCTAATAAGACATTGTTTATTAAATTAATTGAAGTAATATCATTGAATGATAAATTGAGTTCCCTTAATTTAGCATTTGTAGTTAAGTCAATACTTGTAAGATTAGAAAAAGAGATTTCTAATTCATCCAGTTCCGTATTAGTACTTAAATCAATACCTGAAGAAAAGTCATTACCCGAAGCAGATAAATAACTAATTAATCTGTTATTTGATAAGTTTAATCCAGTTAAATTATTTCTATAAACTCCCACTCTTTCAAGTAATGTATTTCCGCTTAAATCAATACTTGCCAATTTATTATCTCCAATATTAAGTACAGTTAAATTAGAACAAGTGACAAGATTAACACTGGTAAGATCATTAAAGTCACAGTTTAGCTCTTCTAATGCTGTATTTGTACTTAAGTCTAATGTTGTTAATTTATTTCTACCTATTAGTAACTGTTTAAGTTTTATGTTTGCTGATAAATCTATATTCGTTAATGAATTAAAGTTACAGTTCAGTTCTTCTAGCGAGACAAAACTTTCAATACCTGTTAAATCTGAAATGTTTTCATTTGATATATTTAATGAGGTAATTTCATAGATACTATTTGTTAGTACTCGACCATCATTTTGAAAATTATCATAGCCTAGCTCCCAAAGTTTATTCTCAAAATTAGTATCTGGTATACTTGTATACTCAGGAAGTACAGTAAGTGTAACATATTCCGAAGAGTCTGACTCGCTACAATCATCAAGGATAGATGCAGCATATTGATATCCATCATATTCAGCAGGAATATTTTCTAACGTCAATGTTGTAGTTTTAGCTCCAGAATAAATATCATTATTAGAAATTATAGATGCTGTACCAACTCCAGTACTTCTATACCAGTACACTTCTTTATAATTGGCAGCTTCTATTGAAAATTGAACCGTTCCGTTTTCTAATACTGTTACAGATACTGGTTTTTTTGTAATTATTGGGTCCTCATTGCATTCTTGTGAAAAAATCAAAAATGGGATGCTTAAAAAAAAGAGTATAAGTAGTTGTTTTTTCATGATGTTTTGTCTTAAAATTGTTCTCCTATACCTATGTTTTGTAGAATGGTATTTACATCAGAGTTTTGTACCTGCCCGTTCATGTCTACATCAAAAATACTATATCCTGAAATCCCAATTTGTAAGACCGTATTTGATATATCTGCATTTTGAACTTGACCGTTTTCATCTACATCACCCATAGGCATAGCAAAATATCCATTACCCATGTCTACCAAAGCACTAGTGCCATTAAAAACATTTGCTACAGTTTTCATATCTAATTCTAGTGTACTTTCACTGCTTAATGTATGAGTAGTATTAGAGACTATAGTCAAATGGTTTCGATGAGCAATAGCAATATAATAGAGTCCTGACCAAGCAGAAAATTCTACATTTTCTGTATTTACTCCTACAATCAACCCTCCTTGTTGAAGTTTTGCAGATTGTCTATATAAAATCTCATTAATATTATTTGGATTTCTTAGTTGTATCTCAACCCAGTCTACTATTGAAGTATCGTCTGAACCACTAAATGAACTCCCTTCAAAAACGGCTCCATCACCATATGGAGAAGTTGTGGGTAGATAACCTTCATCATTTAAATCGTCTCGCATTAATGTAGGGGCAGTACCAGAATTATCAAGTTCAAACGCACCTTCTAGAACTACAGAAGGGCTCACTAATAATGTCTGGCAATCTAAACTAAAAACTGTTTGACTATCCTTATTCGTCCAATTAGTATTTGAATAGCTCGGATTATCAACCTCTACACAGTATAGGTTTGTATTATCCTTTATATTTATAAATCCGATATTTCCATTGTTCCCATTTTGAAGATTTAATGAACTTAAATCTGTTTCAAAAAGGGTAATACTTTCCAAACCTATATTGGTTGATAAATCTAAAGTTACTACAGAACTTCTATATAACTCTAATTCTCTTAATACTGCGGCGTCGGTAAGATCAATAGATTTTAGATTTGGCGTTTCAAAGGCAATTAATCTAGTTAATTCATTGCTAGTACTTACATCTAAGGTATCAATTAAGGTTCTGTATACATATAATTCTTCTAGAGCTTCTGCATTAGTAAGATCTATACTTGAAATATCACTCTCATATATATTAATTGTAGTTAATGATGAGGTATTGGAAGCATCTAATGATGAAGTTATTGCCGCTGAAGCCTCTAATGACAATAGATTGTCCATACCGCTTATATCTAAATCTACGATATTATTACCTTCAATGTCTAGTACTTGTAATGCTTTAAAATCTTTGATACCAGTAAGGTCTGTAATACTAGCGTCAGATACGTTTAATGTAGTCATTACTTCGATTAAAGCAGTAGGAACTTGCCCATCTCCTGACTCATCATCGTCTATTAATGTTTCCAAAGCTGCTTCAAAATTAATATCAGGAATCTGTGTATAACGACAATAGGTATCACTAAAATTTGTGCTGCTATTTTTACTCCAACCGCTTAAATAAGTTACATTGGCATCATCAACTAAAATACAAGTCAGATTCGGATTATTTCTAACGTCAAAACTATTAATTTTAGCGTTATTTCCGTTTTTAATATTTAATGAATATAAGTCGGCATTGTAAGCTCTAAATTCTGTTAGGTTAACACATTTAGAAAGATCCAAAGCGGAAAGGTTAGTCCAAGCTACATCTAAATCATCTAGTAAAGTATTATTGGTAACATCTAGTGTTGACAGGTTAGAAGTAGATAGATCAGCATACTCTAGTAATACTGCATCGCTAATATCTACTTCAGAAATATTCGTTTGATTTAAGTCTAGGTATGTTAATTTAGATAACCCTGTTAAGTTTATTGTTTCTAAAGAAGTAGCTTCATTTAAATCAACACTTTCTAACAGTGTGTTGTTTGAAAGATCTATAGTTGAAAAACTATTTTCTCTTAAAGACAAACTGGTTAATGCAACAAAATCTTCAATTCCTGTTGTATTTTGAATGCCTTTTTCATTAAGAGAAAGTGAGGTTAAATTTTCAATATTAATGGTTGGTACTTGTCCATCATTGGCAATATTGTCATAAGCGGATAATGCATTCTCAAAATTAGTATCAGGAATTTGCGTATATCTACAAAAGTCTTCTGTATAAATATCTGTGGATTGTACATTTGTCCAATTACTTTGAGCATAACTTAGATCATTAACAGCGACACATAAATTCTGATCACCATATAGGGTGGCGAATGTAATATTTGAGTTATTTCCATTTTGTACGTTGATATATTTGGTAGCAGAAGAAACTACAACTAATTGTTTCAATAAGGTATTCTTTCGGAAATCAAAAGATTCAATGCTATGTCCAGTCACTTGAATATCTGTTAAAACGACATTTTTAGAAACATCTAAACTGGTTAAATCAGAGGTTACTAATACTAACTCTCTTAAGGCTATTAATTCACTCAAATCAATTTCACTGAGAGGATTCCTACTCAAGGTTAATGTTTCTAAGACTTCTAAATTTTCTCCATTAAAACTTGTGATATTATTATCTGATGCATTTACCGTATTTACATTCGGATTGAATTGAAGATCTAAGCTAGTTAAATTGTTATCGTTACAATACAATTCTTCTAAATCTCCTAGATTATTTAAGGTTAAACTAGAGATATCATTCTCAGAACAGTCAATAACTTCAAGAAAATCGGAAGAACTAAAATCAATACTAGAAATATTGTTTCCTGAACAGTATAAAAAACTAATATCTGTTGCTGAAGTGATATCTATACTATTCAATTCGTTATTTTGGCAGTATAGTTCTTCCAAACTATTGATACCTCCAATATTCAGACTTGTTAATGCGTTATCATTACAACGTAAAATGGCTAAAGTTGATAAATCACTAACATTTAAACTTGTTAAATTGTTTCCCGAACAATTCAATTCTTCCAGAAAAATAAAATCTTCAATACCCGATAAGTTATTAATTCCTAAGTTAGAAACATCTAGTTTAGCTATATTTTCAATTTCTTCAGTTGGAATCTGATTATCTCCAGGATTATCATCATATTTAGCTAAAGCTGCTTCAAAATTATCATCTGGGATTTGTGTGTATTGTGCATTTATAGTAAATGCTATTACATTAAATACTACAAATAGTATATACTTTTTCATTTTGATCGTGATTTAGTTTCTGCTTATTGCTTAAAATTGCTCTCCTTTACCAATATTTTGTAAAATGGTATTCACATCGGCATTTTGAACTTGACCATTCATGTCCACATCAAAAATGTTGTACCCCGAAACCCCAATTTGCAAAACTGTATTTGATATGTCTGCATTTTGAACTTGACCATTTTCATCAATATCGCCTAGTGGTATTCCATTGTAACCATCTCCTAAATCTATTAATGCTGAAGTTCCCCCTGAAATATTTGATGCATTTGTAAAATCTATAGTATCAATAGTACTCGTGAAGGAATAGATTGTATTGGATACAATGGTTAAATGATTTCTATGCGCAATACCTACGTAAAAATCACCTTGTAGTTGACTGAATGGTACGGGGGAAGTACCATCAGTATCTACCACAGTACCATTTCTCAGTAATAAGGCAGATTTTGTATCTACGATTTCTGTAATGTCAGTTGCATTCCTTAATTGTACCTCAACCCAATCTACTACTGCATTTTCTCCAGTAGTATCAAAAACCGTAGTTTCACAAGTTTCATTTGAGTTATACGGAGAAGTAGTTGGAATTAATACCGTGGTATTATCTCGTAAATTATCATGCATGATGATATTATTGACACCTAACTCAAAAGCACCTTCTAAAATAACTTCTAAAGCAACAGCAAAATTATATCCACAATCTTCATTAAATGAAGTTTGATTATCTATGTAATAAACATCATTAATTTTTGAAGTTGCATCTACAGCATCATCTACTTGCACACAAGTTAAGTTTGAATTTCCAGTGGTATCTATGTAAGTGAAATTACTATTGTTTCCGTTTTTAAGATTAACAGCAGTTAAATTACAATTATAAGCACCTAAGTCTATTAGACTAGTATTACTACTCAAGTCTAAATAGCCTTCAATTGGATTATCATAGATATAGAGTTCTTTCAATAATGGATTGTTGGTTACATCTATACTCGTTAAATTATTTTCCTCTATGTAGACTTGTTCCAATAAATGATTATTTGAAAGATCTATAGCAGTTAAAGAACAAGATGAAAGAAATACATTGATTAAAGCAGTATTTTGAGAAAGATCAATAGTTGATAGATTACCATTTTCATCTAAAAATATTTCTTGTAATAGTGGATTTTGAGTAAGATCTATTTCAGATATGTTATTTCTCCAAAGGTCTAAAGTTTCTAATAAAGGGTTTTGGGTAACATTTACAGTTGTTAAATTACTATTATTAGATATGCTTATACTGGTAAGCTCAGGGTTCCCTGAAAAGTCTATACTCGTTAAATTACTAGCAATTGAGTAACGGAAACTTGTAATGCTTACGAAATCTTCTAACCCTGTAAAATCTGAGATTACACTACTCCTAAAATTTAATCCTGTTAAGCCGCTTGCACGAGCTGAAGGCACTTGTCCATCCTCTGCAATATCATCTATAAAGGCTAATGCAGCTTCAAAAGCTGGATCTGGTATTTGTGTATATCCGCAATCTGTTACCGTAAACGTGACATTGCTATCAATATTAGTAAAGTTGGTATTTGCATAAATTACATTATCAACCAACGTACATACTGATACCGAATTATTGGTAAGATTAAAGTCTGTAAGTAGGGTATTATTCCCATTTCTTAAATTAAGGTCCGTTAATGCATTGTCTTGACAATATAATGTCTCCAAATTTATATTCGTTGAAACATCTAAACTTGTAATCCCAGTATTTTGGCATTGCAAATCGGTTAATGCTGTAGCTCCTGAAACGTTTAAAGAGGTTAGTCCTCCTACGTTGTAACAATGTAACGTAGTTAATGCTGTATTTGTAGAAACATCTAACGCCGTAATTTGCGTTTGATATACATACAATTCTTCAAGTGCAGTAGCTCCGTTTGTATTGATAGAAGTTAAAGGAGCACTGTTCGCATTTACAATTTCTAAGGCCGTGTTTGTGCTTAAATCTAAACTTGAAATTTTAGATGTATACAACTGTAATTCTTTTAAACTTACCGCACCTGTGGTATTTAAATTCGCTAAAGAACTACCATAACTTGTAATTTTTTCTAAAGCTGTATTTGTACTTACATCCACACTGGTGAGATTTGTAATGTTAAATATACTTAGCTCTTTTAAGCTAGTAGCTCCTGTTAAAGTTAATGTACTTAAGTCATTTGCACTATTACAATGTAAGATTTCCAATGCAGTCATGTTACTGACATTTACGGTTTCAATATTTGTAGATTCTGCATAAATCTCTTTAATCACGGTATTTCCACTTAAATCTAATGTCTGAATTTGATTAGAAGAAACAGTCAAAATTTCTAAAGAAGTGAAATCTTTAATCCCAGTGATATCTGATATAGTAGAACCACTTAAATCTAAATTAGTTACTGATTGAATAAATGCAGTAGGAGCTTGACCATCTCCATTAATATTATCATATCCTAAATCGAATAATCGTGTTTCAAAAGCAGTATCTGGAATGGAAGTATAAGTTAAAGAACAAGCCGAAGTTGTATATACACTAGCATCATCAATATCTGTCCAATTTGTAGTTGCATAACTTGCATCATCTACAGAAACACAAGTTAAGTTGGTATTACCAGAAAGATCCATATCTACTACAGCCGTATTTCCTGTGCTTTTTAAGTTTATAATAACAAAAGCACCATCTATTAATGACACTTCTTCCAATAATGGGTTACTACCCAAATCTATAGACAAAAGCCCTAAATTTTCCGCAGTTAACACAGTTAAAACCGTATTTTTAGACACATCAATAGTTCGTATGAAAGTACTTGATATGTTAATATCATTCAACAAAATATTTTTTGAAAGGTCTAAACTTGTAAATGGATTGTTATCACATATTAAAGTTTCAAGTAAGGTATTTGAACTAACATCTAACGCAGCTATTTGGTTGTTTTGACAACGTAAATGTTTTAATTGAGAATTATTACTTACATCTAAACTGGTTAAACTATTACTGTAAATGTTTAATTCTTCTAAAGCAGTGAAAGCTTCAATACCCGTTGCATCTGAAATGTTATTATTAAAAACACTTAACGATGTAACTCCACTAATCAAATAACTTGGTACTTGCCCATCTCCAGAAAAATCATCGTAACCTAAAGCTTCTAAAGCTGCTTCAAAATTAATATCTGGTATTGCTGTATAATCACAATTAACCGTATTAAATACCACTCCAGTATCTATATTGGTAAAATTTGTTTGTGCATAGGCTACATTATCAACTAGTATACAACTTAAACTAGAATTTCCTGTGGCACCAAAATCTCTAATACTTGTATTATTTCCATTTTTAATGTTTAAAGAAGTTAGGCTATTATTGCTAACATCTAATCTTTCCAATTTTGTACTTAACGAAAGATCTATTTCAGTAATAGCATTTCCATCTACAAACACTCTTCGTAAAAGTGTATTCTGAGATAAATCAAGACTTGTTAGTAAGTTACCAAAAAAATCTATTATTCTTAATTTGGGATTTTTTGATAAATCAATAGTGTCTATTTGATTTTCAGCTAACTCCAATTCTTCTAGATTAACTAGAGCACTCACATCTATTGCTGTAAGTGAATTACTATTAGCAATTAATTGCGTTAACGAGGTAAAATATTCAATTCCTGATAAACTACTGATGCTACTATTAGAAACATCTAAAGTCAATAAGCTTTCAATGTCAGCAATAGGTACTTGACCATCAGAGGCAACATCGTCGTAAGCACTTAAAGCAGCTTCAAAATTGGCATCTGGAATTGGAATGTAATCACAACTTGTATTTATGAATCTTACTCCACTATCAATGTTTGTGAAGTTTGATTCTGCATAAGAAATATCATCTACAATAATACATGTTAAATTCGCATTTCCCGTGGCGCTAAAACCTCTAAAATTTGTGTTATTTCCGTTTTTAATGGTTAACGACGATAAATCATTATTGCTAACATCTAATCGTTCTAAAACTGTATTTAGTGAAATATCTACACTTGTGAGTAAATTGCTATCCAAATAAGCATTCTCTAATACATCGTTTTCCGAAAGATCTATACTGGATAATTGATTACCAAAAAAATCTATTTCAGTTAATTTAGTATTCGCTGTTAAATCAATAGCTGTTAATTGATTTTCAAAAAGTGTAAGAACTTCTAAATCGACAAGATTACTTACATCAATACTTGTTAATGAATTTCCATTAGCTGTTAATTGGGTAAGCGAAACAAAATCTTCGATACCTGACAAACTACTAATATTTTTATTCGCCACATTCAGTGTTGTTAAACCCTGAATACTAGAAGTTAGTATTTTACCATCACCAGGTGTATTATCTAAAGAAGATAATGCGGCTTCAAAATTGGCGTCTGGAATTAGAGTGTATTGTGCGCTTGCACTAAATACAATACAATTAAGTACTATGAATAGTAAACATTTTTTCATGAGGGTGATTCAATAAGTTTTAATATCCTTTACGTTAAAAGCTTACACAGCTTTCTATTTAAAATCTTTGAGTCGCTGCTTCAAATTTTTTAAATCATTCAAATGCTTTCTCAAGAATTCTTCTTGATTTTTCATATACGTTGATGAATCCCATTTTACAAAGTGTAAAATGGTACTCTTCATTCTGAATATGCTTTTAAAAAATTCCTGTTTTAACATCGTTAGTGTTCTGGGTTCAAATTCGATGCTAAAGTATAGTGGAAGGGGTTTCAGATCCAAAAAAAGACAGGGGGCAAAATAGGGTGCACAGATTTAAACCATTGACTTACAAAGATATAATGTAATCATCTAAATTCTCTTCTGAAGATAAATTTAGCTTTCTTTTTAAACGAAAACGAGAGGACTTTACAGCTTCTAATGAAGTGTTTCGTATACTTGCCACTTCTTTTCTACGTAACCCAATTCGTATTAATGAACAAATTTCAATATCTGTTTTGGTTAAATCTGGATGTAACTTTCTTAATTTTTTGATAAACTCAAAGTTTGCTCGTTCTATGTTTTGTTTGATCAACATTAACTTCTCATTATCTGCCTTACTTACTTTTAAATCTACAATGATGCTTTTTAGGGTAATCCCTTCTTTTTCATTAGATAGCTTTTGCAAATTTTCAGCAATTCGTTCCTTAGACTTAATATGTTGCATCGTCTCAGTTAGCAACTCATTGATTTCTTCGGTTTTTGTAGCAATCTTATTATTGAGTAATATATTTTGATAGGCTTGCTCTTTTAGCTTTTGTTTGTTTTTGATGTAAATGATTAGACTAATTCCTGCGAAAAGTAAAAAGAGTATTCCTGTAATCGCATTCCTTCTATTTGCAGCCAGTTTTTTCTCCGTTTCTAATTGTTTAATTTCAGCCTCTTTTTCTGAAATCTCTCTCAAGCGTCTTTCGGTTTCAAATTCTGCTTGGTAATATAAAAACGTGTTGTTTTTCTGTATTTCATAAATAGAATCTTTAACCTTAGCATTAATTTCATAAAGTTTAGCTACTTCTTTATAATCACCTTTTTTGCTTAATATATCTGCCAATTTTTTTCGTGCTGTGGTCTGTGCACTTAATCTATTGGTAGTTTTTATATTAGATAACGATTCCAATATCGGTAGTAAAGCTTTATCATTTCCAGTGAGTTCGTAATAAGCGGCTTTTGCCATTAAAACATCTGTTTTCAAGTATTGAGATACGTTTTTTTGTGTTCGCTCTTTTAGTTGCTCCATGTATTTTTTTGCTTCAGAAACATTTTTCTTTTTACATGCTAATAACAATTGATAGTTCAAAATAAATAATTCTTGATATGGCTTATAATAAGGATCACTAACACTATCTTTTACTGAAATCATTTCTTTTATATTCAATTGCATCTTATCCAAATCTTCTAACTTGTAATATGCATTTACATTTTGCCCTAAAAGTTGTGCTAACAAAGCAAAGTTTCGATTCTTTTTTGCCTTTTTAACCAGACGCTCTCGTTCTTGTATACTTTTTGCAACAAATCCATTATTACTGTATAATGAGGTTAATTCTGAACCTACCAATAAAGCATAATACTTATCTCCTAACAGTTCATACAATTGTTCAGCTTCCTTAAAATTCTGTATAGCTTCTAAAAATGCATTTTTATCGGTAAGCGCTTGTCCACCAAAAAATAAGGCATCTGCAGCAAAAATAGAATCCCCACTTTTTAAAAATAGTGACGCAGAATTCTCATAATCTTCAGCTGCGGCATCGAGTTGTTCTTTGTTGTAGTTAATAGCTGCGCGTTTCAATAGTAAATGACCTAAAGAGCTTTCTTTGGTATATTTCTCTTTAAAACCTAAAAGAGAATCACATAATTGTTCTGCCTTTTCATTTTGACCTACATTGATATAATACTGGATTAAAAAACGAGATTTTGAAGCCATTAAATCATACTCCTCTGAAACTTGTGCTAAGTTTAGATACTCTTTAAGGTAATTTTCTTGCTCTTTTTTATTCGCTCTAATCAGTTCTTTGGTTAAATAATCAAGTACATCCAACCTAGCTTTTTGATTTGTAGTCTTTTCTAATACTGATTGTAAAGAATCTATTTTATGTTGTGCTACGCTATAATTACCTAGTAAAACAAAAACGACTAAAGGTATAATATGTTTAAACATCTGTTGCTTTTTTAGAGTGAATTGATATATTGATCTAAATCTTGATTAGAAGTCAGGTTTAGCTTTCTTTTTAACCGAAAACGAGAGGATTTTACGGCTTCTAATGAAGTGTTTCGTATACTCGCCACCTCTTTTCTACTTAAACCTATTCGAATTAATGAACAAATTTCTATATCTGTTTTCGTAAGATCAGGATGTAGTTTTTTTATTTTTTTGATAAACTCAAAATTTGCCTGTTCTATATTCTGCTTAATCAGCATCAATTTGGCATTATCTGCTTTATTTGCTTTTAAATCTGCGATAATGTTTTTAAGTGTTATCCCTTCTTTTTCATTAGATAACTTTTGTAAATTATCTGCTATGCGTTCTTTAGACTTAATGTGCTGCATTGTTTCTGTTAACAACTCATTAATCTCTTCTGTTTTTGTGGCTATTTTATTATTAAGCAGGATATTTTGATAGGCATGTTCTTTAACTTTTATTGCCTTTTTGAAGTAAAAGAAAATCATGATTCCAGAAATAATGAGTAATAACGTTACTACAGACCAAAACTTAGTATTAGCCTGCTTCGCCTGACGCTCTTCTATTACCATCCTATCAGCAACTATGGTAACACTGTCTATGGATTTTTGAACTTCATACTTTAGTTTAGCATCTAAGTCTGCCAGCTCTTTATATTTTTCCGCATTCCGAAGAGAATCTCTCAATATTGCATGATCCTTATGAACTCGAAACCCTTCTTCAAATCTTTTGTTTTTTTCTAGAATGTCTAAAAAATATGGATACTCTCGCATTAGACGATCCTTCTGTCCTGTACTTTTTAGATAATTTATAAACTGCCTTTTTAAAATATACGCCTTGTTGTGGTTCCCTAACAAACTATAACTTGTTGCTATTTCAGAGAGAGCATTCATTTCCGCAGCTTTAAACCCTAATTGTATGTAATTCTTATAAGCTTTTTCTCTTAGTTTTAAAGCTTCCCTATGCCTTCCGTTATCACTTAAAACTTCAGCATACTGCATACGATTTATCGCCCCAATATTTTTATCACCTAAAGAATCAACAAACTTAATAGCTTTTTTAAAGTAATATTCAGCTTTTGGAAAACTATCCATATTTGCATAATGACTTCCATATAAATTTAATATTGTTGCTTTAAAAGAGTGTACTGACTTCCCCTTGAGAATGTTACGCTGTGTCATTGCATAAGCCGAGTCATAACATATTTTAGATTTCTCATACTCGCCTTGCCTAACCCATATGATACCCATTAGATAATAAGAATAGGCATTATCGTCTGGATCTCCGTAGTCTTTTTTAAATTTTATAGATTTTGATAGTAATTTAAATGCCTTATCAAATTCTCCTTCATAAATACTAGCAATACTTAGTCTGTTCAACACATCTGCTTTCCTATTTTTGAAATATATTTTATCTGGATACTTTTTTATTAGTGTATCTAAAGTTGGTATTGCATTAGTAAAATAGTCTTTTGCTTTAGTATAATCCTTTTCAAAAATATGTTTAGCCTTTACAAATTCTTTTTCAAACTCTGTACTATCTTTTTCAAAAATATTTTTTTGAGCGTTTATTTTTTGAGTAATTACCAGAAAAAACACAATGCGAAAAAGTAATCTAATTCGAGAATTCATGAGTGAGGGTTAAAAAGTGAAAACTTAAATAGAGTACCAAAGAATAAAAAATCCTTTTAAAAAAAAATAAAACAAAGGGTTCAAAGGGGGTGCAACAAGTTAAAAAACTAATTTACAACCCTTCAACATATCTATCTAAATTTTCATTTACAGAAAGATTTAGCTTTTTCTTCAATCTAAAACGTGAAGATTTTACGGCTTCTAATGATGTATTTCGTATGCTAGCTACCTCTTTTCTACTCAAACCTATTCGAATTAATGAACAAATTTCGATATCTGTTTTAGTCAAATCTGGATGTAGCTCTTTTAATTTTTTAATAAACTCAAAATTTACCTGTTCTATATTTTGCTTAATCAACATGAGTTTAGCATTATCTGCCTTATTCGCTTTTAAATCTGCGATAATACTTTTAAGCGTTATTCCTTCTTTTTCATTAGATAGCTTCTGTAAATTATCTGCTATGCGTTCTTTAGATTTTATATGACGCATAGTTTCGCTTAGCAATTCATTAATTTCTTCAGTTTTGGTGGCTATTTTATTATTAAGCAAAATATTTTGATAGGCATGCTCTTTTATTTTTTGCTTATTTCTTAGATAAAGAACACTAAAAATTGCTAAGAAAAGTACAGTTAGTAAACCTATGACTGAATTTCTTCTGTTATTTACCAATTGCTGTGCTATTTGTAAACGTTTTTTCTCTTCAGTAAATTGTAAACTATCTCTATATTTTTGTTTATCAACTTCATGACTGATTTCTAGATTTTTTATTCTTTGTTGGCTCTTTGTGTTATAGACCTCCTTATTTAACTTCATGTAAGATTCTAAATCTTTAAGAGCCAAAGTGTTTTTATCTAATTCTTGATACATTTTGTAACGATTCTTATAAGCATTCATTAAGCTATGTTTTGACTTTACCTTAATCGCTTTATCTATTGCTGAATTTAGATACAATAGTGCTTTATCATACTTTTTAAGTCCCATATAAGTACGGCCTAAATTACTTTCTGTAGCTATGATTGATAGTCTTTTATTTATTTTTGTTACATAAGCGTAATATTCTAATAATAGCGGAAGCGCTTCTTTAAACCTGTCTGTTTTTGTAAGCATAACTGCCTTATTTCCTCTAGATTGCTGACCCCCTTCTTCATTATTGGCTTTTTTAT
The DNA here is from genome assembly GCF_001936575.1 of Tenacibaculum agarivorans. GTDB lineage: Bacteria > Bacteroidota > Bacteroidia > Flavobacteriales > Flavobacteriaceae > Polaribacter > Polaribacter agarivorans. Next base: position 154,137 of record NZ_MSMP01000006.1, on the reverse strand, counting down.
GGTAATAAATTGCTTGATTTATTGAATAAAAAGCAGAATCTTGATATTCTTGTAACTGGTATACCCTTGATAGCATATCATAATTATTACCCAAACCTACATACCTTTTAAAGTGTTCATTAATTGCTATTGCTTTTTTAAAATATGTTTTAGCTTTTGAATATTCATTTTCATTTTTGTAAACAGATGCCATATTGTGATATGTAATTCCTAACTTCACAGTATCAGCAACTTCTATAAGTAATTTCTCGGCAGCAAAATAATGTTCTAAGGCCTCAGCATACCTACTTAATCTTCTTTTATAAATTCCTAAGTGTATTAATACTTTAATTTTTTGATCTCGAATGTCATAATCTGCATTTTTAAAGGTTTTAAGTATTTGAGTAGCGTAAATAGGTATTTTATCAAAATCTCTACCTTTTTGATGACCGCAAAATTTTAGGAGTGCTTCTACTTCTAAAGAATCAGTTTTTGCCTCTACCAGTTTTTTTGCTAAAGATCTTAATGTAGAATCTTTAACAATAGCAGTATATTCCTTAAGATATTTTTCCCGATCGTCTTTATAACCAGTAATAAACTTTTTAGTAATCTTATCTATAGAGATGCGTTTTGATTCTTCTCTATTTATAGTATCATTTATCTTTTTTGTGGATGCTATTTTACCTTGCCCTATTATACTGATGGTAGATAATAAAAAAAGAGAAAAAAGGATACGTTTAAACATGTAAGGGAAATTTAATGCAAAGTAATACATTACTTAATCTAGTACGGATTCAAAAAAAGGATATGAATTTAGACCTACGCTTTATAACTTCTTAATATATCTATCTAAATTTTCATTTATAGAAAGATTTAATTTTTTCTTCAATCTGAAACGTGAAGACTTCACAGCTTCTAATGATGTGTTTCTAACACTTGCTATCTCTTTTCTTCGTAAACCCACTCTAATTAACGAACAAATTTCTAAATCTGTTTTGGTTAAATTTGGATGCAAATCTTTTAATCTATTAAAGAACTCATTATCCAACTCTTCCATTTCACTTTTAATCTTAATCAAGTTGGCATCTTCAACCAATTCTGATTTTACATCAGCAATAATATTATAAATAGAAATAGATTCGTCTTCCGCAATAACTTTCTTAAGGTTTTCTACTAGTTTTTCTTTAGATTTTATCTGCTTATACGATTCTGATTTTAGCTCTGATATTTCTTCTTGTTTTTTATCCATTAAGGAAGATAGTTCTTCAAAATCTCCTGATAACTGAATAAGATCTTTTTCTCTCTGTTTTTGAATTTTCTTATTGACAAGAATTTGAAAAAAAACATAGACTAATAAACCATAGTTTATTAAGTACTTGCTTTGAATAATCAGCATTGCATTTAATAAATCATTAGCCAATAAAAAAGCAGCAACACACACTCCCAAAGCTATTACTTTAGCTAAAGGTCTTCCGTCTTTTAACGCTCGTATAACTTGATATCCTCCAACACCAATAAATAATAATCCATACACCTGAAAAAAAGGTGCGCTGAGCGTGGTATAATACACAGGTGCCAATAACACATAAACGATTCCTAACAATGCTATGACAACACTAGAAATCACAAATTTTGAATTTATATATCCTGGCAATAAGTAAACTTGATATAAAAATACAGAAGCTAGTCCCCCATAATATCCTATGTAGCGCATTCTTTGTACTATGCTAAAATCTATATTTGGAAAGAAATTATAGATTAATACTTCTCCAATAAATAATTGTCTAGATGCACCTAACAAACAAAACAACCCGAAAAATAAGTAAAACTTATACCTTGGAAAACTGTAAAAATTAATAATTTGACCTACTCCAAAAAGAATAATTACAAAAGTTATAATACCTTCTAATAAAGGTTTAGTTTTATTTTGTTGTTCAAAATAGCTTTGATCTTCTATAGTATTCAACATGGCAATTCCTCCTCCTAATCGATGTTTATGATTTGAAATCAAAAACATGATATCTAATACTGCTTCTTCAGGTAATTCTATTCTCAAAGGTCTACCGTCTAATTTTTCCGATGTACTCTCTTTAGAAATTTTACCATGAGAAGCTACCTTTCTTCCATTGATCCATACTTCTGCTCCTCCTAAAATTCTAGGAATATTTAAAATTATTTTATTTTTCTGATTGGTAAGCTGCCTTTTTAATGTTATACGATAAGTCCCATAGCCTTTTGAAGGATAATCTAATGTAGTCCATAATACAGGAGGCCACTCAATCTTTTCTGGTTTTTGTAATTTTTCAACAGAAAATTTTCCCTCGTCATCTAGAGGCCATTGTTTCCAGTAGAACAAACCGTCTCCTTGAAGAATAGTTGTTGGTTGCTCCTCAAAGTTTACTTGAGAAAAATCAATTACACCTTTTTCCAATCTAGGTTGTTGATTACTATCTAGATCACTACAACTAACAGTAAAACCTATTCCTATAAAGAATAGTATTTTAAAAAATAATTTATAATATGTTCTTTTTAACAAACTGCTCAAAATCCTAAATAAATTAACTTATTAAAAGATAATACAATAAATTCTATTTTGATTACAAAGATATAGACTAAATAATTAGCGCAACGCCCAAAAGACCTAAGAAATCTTATAAATAACTGATAATTATTTTTTTAGCAAAAAATTTATAATTTAGTAATATTATACTAATTTTGCCGTTCTTAGCTTTAGGATGATACATAATAGTTAAACCCCCATTGAGAGAATGAGTAGGAAAAAACACATAAAGCCAAATGGTTTTAAGTATTTAGTGGCTACGCTAGTAATACTGCTAATCGTTTATTCTTTTAAATTGAATAATGATTATCAGAAATTAGAAGATGCTTTTTCTGACCAGAAAATTGAACTTCAAGCTGAATTAGATGAAATTATTGACGATTATAAAAATATAAACGTTAAGAATAAGGATTTATCTCAACGCTTAGTGAAAGAAATTAATAAGATTATTGATCTTAGAGATTCTATCAAAAACTTGAAAAAAGCAAATTACAATCTGATTGTTAAATATTCTCGTAGAATTGTAAAATTAGAACGAGAAAATAGGCGCTTGTTTATTCAGGTTGACTCGTTAAACAAACAAAATTATGAGTTACTGCAAGAAAACATAGTGGTTACTCAACAATTAGAAGAAAAAAACAAGTCAGAAAAAAACCTGTTTAACGAAAACAAAGTACTTACTGCCAAGCAGAAAGAATTAAGAGCAAAGGTAGATGTAGCTGGTATTATTAAAGTAAAAAATATTTTAGCTTTAGCCATGAAAGAAAGAAGTAGTGGTAAGTTAACTAGCACTTCTAGGTCTAGAAGAACAGATGCTTTTAAGGTAAAGTTTGACTTAGAACCCAATCCAGTTACTGATCCTGGAAAAAAGGAAATTTTAATTCAAATTTTAGACGAAAATAAAAATGTAATCGCCGCTAAAGGTGATAAAAAAATAAAAGATGGTTCTACCATAGTGTTCAGTGATAATATTTACGCTGATTATGATAATACGCAATTGGGTGTAGTCTCATTAATTTTAGTAGATAGAGATGATATTGCTAAAGGAACTCACACAGTTAACACATATGTTGATGGTGTTTTTACAGGTAAAACACAAATAAAACTAAGATAAAATCTATTTTTATAGACTATAAAGTGAAGAATTACAATTTCTTCACTTTTTTTTTTAGAACGGGTAAAAAATTCAAACCAAATTTTATTTTTGCATCATGGCAAAACAAGAAGATCAATTTAAAAAGGTTATTTCTCACGCTAAAGAGTACGGATATATTTTTCAATCTTCAGAAATTTATGACGGTCTTAGTGCGGTATATGATTATGCTCAAAATGGAGTAGAATTAAAGAAAAATATTAGAGAATATTGGTGGAAAGCAATGGTGCAAATGAATGAAAATATAGTCGGTATAGATGCTGCTATATTAATGCACCCAACTACGTGGAAAGCATCTGGACACGTTGACGCTTTTAATGATCCTTTAATTGATAATAAAGACTCTAAAAAAAGATATAGAGCAGATGTTTTAGTAGAAGATTATTGTGCTAAAATTGAAGCTAAAATAGATAAAGAAGTTACCAAAGCTGGCAAAAGGTTTGGAGATGCTTTTGATAAAGAACAATTCTTAGCTACAAATCCTCGTGTTTTAGGATACCAAGAAAAAATAAATACTATTCTTTCTCGTTTAGCTAAATCTTTAGAAAATGAGGACTTAGCAGATGTAAAAGCGCTAATTGAAGAGTTAGAAATTGCAGATCCTTTAACTGGTTCTAAAAATTGGACAGATGTTAAACAATTCAATTTAATGTTTGGTACCAAATTAGGAGCTTCTGCTGATAGTGCAATGGATTTATATTTACGTCCTGAAACTGCTCAAGGAATTTTTGTTAACTTCTTAAATGTTCAAAAAACAGGTAGAATGAAGCTTCCGTTTGGAATTGCGCAAACAGGAAAAGCATTTAGAAATGAAATTGTTGCCCGACAATTTATTTTTAGAATGCGCGAGTTTGAACAAATGGAAATGCAATTCTTTATTAAACCAGGAACGCAAAAAGAATGGTATGAGCACTGGAAAGAAGCTCGTTTAAAGTGGCACTTGTCATTAGGAATGGGAGAAGATAATTATCGTTTCCATGATCATGAAAAATTAGCACACTATGCAGATGCTGCTGCTGATATTGAATTTAAATTCCCATTTGGATTTAAGGAATTAGAAGGAATCCATTCACGTACTGATTTTGATTTAAGTCAACATGAAGAATTCTCTGGTAAAAAACTACAGTATTTCGATCATGAAGAAAACAAGAGTTATGTACCTTACGTTTTAGAAACTTCTATTGGTTTGGATCGTATGTTTTTAGCTGTTTTCTCAAATGCATTACAAGAGGAAGAATTAGAGAATAATACCACTAGAACTGTATTAAAATTACCTGCTGTTTTGGCACCTACTAAAGCTGCTGTTTTACCTTTAGTAAAGAAAGACGGATTACCTGAAATTGCACGTAAAATTATTGACGATTTAAAATGGGATTTCAATGTTGCTTATGATGAAAAGGATGCTGTTGGAAGACGTTATCGCCGTCAAGATGCAGCTGGAACACCTTTCTGTATAACTGTAGATCATGATACTTTAGAAGATAATACAGTTACCATTCGTCATAGAGATACTATGGAGCAAAAAAGAGTAAAAATAGACGATTTAAGAGACATTATTAAACAAGAGGTAGATATGCGATATTGGTTAATGAAAATGTAATTAAAACATCTTATATGAATATGTAAAGCCCTTTAGCGAATTTGTTAAAGGGTTTTCTATTTTTGCACTATTAGTATGGTAATTATTTTACAAAAACAATGTCATCACGAGAAACGAAGCGATCTTGTATATCGAGAAATAGATTACTTCATTACGTTTCACTCCATTCGTAATGACAAGTTCTAACTATTTCATAATAAAAAATATAATTTTAGGCTCATGAAAAAAATTATTACAGTCTTGTTCATCATCTTCATTGTTTGGATGTGTGTAGGTATATATTTATTGAACACATTACATCCTAAAGCTCAAATTGTAATGGGATTAGGGGTTCTATACATGTCTTTTATATTAATGCCTGTATTTATTTATCATCGTTACAAAGATGGCAAATACAAGAAATATATTATAAACACAGACAAAAACAATACAAACAAAAAAGGTTGAGAAAATTCTCAACCTTTTTTATTTATGTTAACAATATTATATTAATTCACCAATGATGGAGAATAGTTTGTAGGATAATTATCTGCCTTAGCTAAACCGTCTTTAGCTTCCTTGAAATTAGTACCATACTTACTATCAATAGCTTCTAAAAACTTATTAGCCATTAAAGCATAACCTCTACCCGTTAAGTGTACTCCATCTAAACTAATTAGACCTCCAGTAACTAAACTAGTATTTAAAATATATGTATCAAACTCTAATCCTTGGTTAGCTGCAGTTTCTAAAATACTATTTAAATCTACAAAAGCAAGATTTTTACTATCTGCTATAGACTTTATAGTTACGTTATATGCATCTACTGCTTCTCTAATTTCAGCTTGCTCTTGAGGCGTTAATACCCACTTATCAGCTAAAGGTAAAGTAATACCCTCTGCCGAAAATTGACCTGCTAAAGTTTGTGGTAATAAACCTCCACTTGCCGTAATTAATTCCGCTACTTTATCTGTATTTACTGTACCAATTACACTACTTAAAGGTAAAACAAATAAGTCTTGAGCAGTTGCTGATCTAGCTTTTCCGTATTGATTACCTAATAACTGAGCTACTAATGGTGCAGCAGCAGCAGGTAAACCTAATGACTCAACAAAAGGCACAAACGTTGGACTAGCTCCTAAAGCCATAGCTATGTTAGCAGTTAAATCTGTAGCATCTTCATCATAAATCACTAAAGGATTTGAAGTATCTCTTGAGAATACAATAGATCTTTCAGCTTCTCCTGCCGCAGCGTATACTTGATTTACAGCTCCATAAACATTATTCAATAATGTGATTTGTCCAGATAAATCAGTATTTGTTCTTGGATCTAATGGATTGTAAGGCACTGTAGTAAAATGTGCTAAAGAAGTGATATATGGTAAATTAGCAATCACCCCTTTAGTTGCTGGGTTTGCAGTAAGCGCATCTACCATTCCAGATAATATATTACCAAATACATTTGGATCTGTAATATCAGCAGGTCCATAAGTAGAAGGATCTAAATTTCCTTTTTGATTTTCTCCAATACCTCCAGCTAAAGCATATCCTAATACATCATTACCACCAACTTCAGATAGTGTAAAAAATGTAGGTAACTTTGCGGCAGCATCACCAATAACTGTGGCTGTTGCTGAAGAAGAAAACCTAGCAAAATAAGGATTTGCCTGACCTAATGCCACACCAGCAACATTACCGTAACCAGGTGCTACAAAATGGAAACTCTTTGCTCCAGGTACCCCGTAATTATTCATACTGCCAGGTACAGCCATGGTTACTTCTGTAGACGGAGTAGCTCCTGTAGTTGCTAAAGAAGTTGGCCCTGTTCCATTAAAATATAATCTAGGTCCTTGAATTTGAGTTCCTCCTAGTAATAAACCTCCTACATTATCAGACATTAATGGTTGATTGAAATCTCCACCATTCGCTAAACCAAATTTAGTTGCTAAAATATTTGGGAATGAATTCTCTTGCCCAGCTTTAAATAAAGCGTTATCTGCAAATCCTGCAGTAAAAGATGCACCTACAGAAATATAATTTGAAAAATCTACATCAGCCACATTAAGTTCTGCCTGTGGTCCTTCTGGAGCTTTAATCTCCTCTAAATCATTATTAACATCACACGCTCCTAACCCTAAAAGAAGTGCTATAGGTAAACTATATTTTATTTTCATTCTACGTTGCTTTTTTTAATTATTAATTGTCCAAGAAATAAAGTACTGAGATCCTATTGCTCCAACACCCGGTGCACTTAAGTACTCTTGCCCTGTTAAGTTTGCTCCTCCTAATTTAAACACAGATTTGATTGAAGGAACTTTGTAATTAATCTGTGCATCAATAACTGTTCTGGCATCTATAGTTGCATCATGGAAAGTAGACTCCCAGAAGTACTCATCTTGCCATCTAGCGTTAATATTGAAACCAAAGTTTTCAAATAAGTTAGTATGACCAAATTGAACTTTTACTTTGTGCTCTGGAGTATTAAATCCAGCTTCAAAATCAGGATCAGAACTTTGATCAAAATCAAACTTAGCATAGGTATAGTTTAATCCTACATTGAAACCATTAAATACTTTAGTACTTAATCCAATAGTAGCACCATAAGAACTAATATCAGCTTCTGTATTAGTATATGCTGTAAATATTGTTGTATCACTATTTCTTAGAGCAGCTAAAGCTATATCATTTTCAGTAACTCCTGGAGAAACTTCAGTAGTACTACCTATTACACCATATAAAGGAGCTACAACATTTTCATTTGCAATAAAATCTTCATACTGGTTATAGTATACACTTAAATCTACACTTAATTTATTATCTGCTAAAGGAATTGCAGAACGGTATCCTACTTCATAAGCAGATACTTTTTCCGGTCTTACTAAATTAACATCAGCTTTAACTGGTGCTGCAATTTCTCCTCTTGTGAAAGCTTGGATAGAATTTAAAGAAAATGAATTATCATATCCATTTCTTCCTGTTAAACTGACGCTTGGAGCTCCTACTATAGCTTCTCCTGCTGCACTTAAATCAATTTGTGGTGTAACAAACCTATCTAAGTTATCTGGAGCAGAACCTATTAAGAAAGATCTACCAACATTTAAACCAATGTATTGATCTTGAGTAGTTGGGTTTCTAAATCCAGTTTGGAAAGATGCTCTGAAGTTATGGTTCTTCTCTTCACCAGCTGCATAAGCTACAGAAATTCTTGGTGACACATTTCCATCAAAATTTTGAGCTTTATCATAACGAATAGATCCTGTTAATTTTAATCTATCATCTAATAATTTTCTTTGTAATTGTGTATATAAACCAAACTCATCGTAAGTAATAGGTCCATCAAAATCAGTATAAATAGTTCCTCTAGAACGTAGATTATATTCTCTATAAGAACCTCCTACTTGAACTTCTGCAAAATCGATATACTCTTTTAAGTTCAAGTTAGCATCAACATGACGAATTTGAGACTCATCTTGGAATTTAGAACCCGTTGCTAAATCTGGATCAGCAATTACTTGTTGGAATAACCTATTGAACTCAGCAGAACCTGCTTCTGGTCTTACGCCTGATCCATCATTTCTTGGCACCCTAGTTGTTCCATTATTAATAAATCCGTCTGCATAATCTCTTGCAAACTGGTGGTTAGATGCTTGAACTCTTGGATCAGCTCCTAAATATGCTGCAGCATAATCTTGGAACCATGCTCTATCGCCTTTCCAAGCTCTGTTTAAGTTAATAGCAGTAAATCTTGTATCATAAGAATCTCCTGCATCTTCAGAAGTTAAATATCCTCTAACAAAGAAATACTTTCCTCTAAACTCTAATTTATGTTGCTCCATAAAGAAGTTGTTGATGTAGTAACGGTTTGCTCCTTGGTAAATAGTGTTACCTCTACCATATTTAGAATTCCAAATTACTTCTAAACGATCGTTACCCCATGGACGATAGTGTAAAGACGCACCGAATTTCATACTTCTAGCATCATAGTCCATTAAATCTCTTTCTCTGTAACCCGTTCTACTTACATTTCCGATAGCTCCTCCTAAATTAGTTGAAACCTCATCTCCGTAAGTATTTAAACCATCATAGTTAGGATCAGACGCTCTATCTCCAAACGTATATTCTCCATCTAAACTATTTCTCTCATCTGTTGCAAACCATTCTGTTCCTTTTAAATAAGAAATAGTTGCTTTAGCAGCAAAATAATCATCAAAAGTATGTGCTAATCTTAAACTTGTATCGTAAAATTCATTATTTCCTGCAGCATCTTGGCTAGTTAAACCTGTTTTAAATACAAAGCTAACTCCTGGATCATCAAAAGGACTCTTACTTGTCATAAACATGATACCGTTAAATGCATTTGCTCCATATAATGCAGAAGATGCACCAGGTAATAATTCAACACTCTTTACATCTAATTCAGATAAACCTAATAAGTTACCTAAAGCAAAGTTTAATGCTGGAGACGAATTATCCATTCCATCTACTAACTGCATAAAACGTGTATTTGCGAAAGTTGCAAATCCCCTAGTGTTAACAGATTTAAATGTTAAACTGTTTGTATTAATATCTACTCCTTTTAAGTTTTCTAAACCGTCATAAAAAGAAGGTGAAGATGTATTTTTAATTGCTCTAGAATCAAATCGTTCCACAGTTACTGGTGATTCCATAATTCTTTCAGGAGTTCTAGACGCCGAAACAACAACCTCATCTAATGCTGTTGCATTTTCTTTCAATGCAACTGTAACTACTTGATTGTTTTGTGTGATTTCTACTTTTTGTGTTTGATAACCTAATGAAGAAATTTCAATAGTAAATGGTGGTGTATCAGAAACTGTTAATGTAAACTTTCCATCAAAATCTGTATTTGTCCCAACAGACTTTCTAGAAACCTTAATGTCGGCTCCTGGCAGAGGCCCACCTAAAGTTGCATCATTAACCGTACCTGTTATGGTGGTCTGTGCAATCATTAAAGTGCTACTAAATAGTACTATTGTAGCAATTAATCTTTTCATCATAATGTAAATAATTTGTTAACTGAATTGCAAAATACAATTTTTTTTCATTCATAAAATATTTTAGCACTTATTATTACTATTTAATCAAAAAACTATGTGTTTTTTTATAATTATGACATTTTATGAATGAAAATGCATTCTTGTATTTTTTACTTGTAAATTTGTCTAAATTAATATTTGAATTTGGAAACAGTGTATTCAATTTCCGATTTTACACCAACTCAAGAAACCTATGTTACGATTGGTACTTTTGACGGGGTGCATATTGGTCACCAAAAGATAATTAAAAATTTAGTATCTCAAGCGAAAAGCAATGGAAAAAAATCTGTTTTGCTAACTTTTTTCCCGCATCCAAGAATGGTACTTCAAAAAGAAGTTTCTGTAAAACTCATAAATACCATAAATGAGCGTAAAGAATTATTAGAAAAAATAGGTTTAGACTATTTAATTATTCATCCTTTTAGTAGAGCGTTTTCAAGATTAACCGCATTAGATTTTGTGAGAGATATTTTAGTTAATCAATTAAAAACATCCAAACTAATTATTGGATACGATCATCACTTTGGAAAAAACAGAGAAGGTAACATAGAACAACTTTCAGAATTCTCTCAAATTTACAACTTTGAAATAGAAGAAATACCAGCACAAGATATAGATAGTGTTGCGGTAAGTTCTACAAAAATCAGAAATGCTTTAAAAAGTGGAGAGCTTAAAACTGCTAATGATTACTTAGGTTATGAATTTACATTAAAAGGTGAAGTTGTTAAAGGTGAAAATATTGGCACTAAAATAGGGTTTCCTACAGCAAATATAGTTATTGAAGAGGAGTATAAATTGATACCAAAATCAGGAGTATATATTGTAAAATCTCTTATAGAAGGTATCGAATATTTTGGAATGATGAATATTGGTAATAGACCTACACTTAATGGTAAAGATCAAACTATTGAAATTCATTTTTTCGACTTTCAAGATGATTTATATGGTAAAAACATCAATGTTCAGCTAATTTATTTTTTACGAGAAGAGCAAAAATTCAATTCAATACAAGATCTAACAACACAATTAAAATTAGACAAACAATCTTCATTAACATACATTGAGAATAATCTATAGTTATCCATTGTTTAAATGTTAGGCTTCGTGTATCTTTGTCGCTTAAAATTTTTAACTCATGTTACAAGTTCAGTTTGTTAGAGAAAACAAAGCTATTGTTTTAGAAGGATTAGCGAAACGAGGTTTTGCTAATGCGGAAGAAATTATTGATGAAATGTTAAACGCAGATGAAACCAGAAGAGCTACTCAAGTTTCATTAGATACCGTTTTAGCTGACTCTAACAAACTATCCAAGGAAATTGGAAGCTTATTTAAATCTGGTGAAGTACAAAAGGCAAATCTTTTAAAAGAAAAAACAAGTCAATTAAAAGAACACTCTAAACAGTTAACTGAGGATTTAAATACAGTTACTCAAAAACTTCAAGATTTATTATATCAAATTCCTAACGTACCACACACATCGGTAGTTGCAGGAAAAAGTGAAGAAGACAATGAGGAAATATTCCGTGAAGGAGATATTCCTGAATTAACTGACAATGCATTACCTCACTGGGAATTAGCTAAAAAATATGATATTATAGATTTTGATTTAGGATCTAAAATATCTGGAGCTGGATTTCCTGTATATAAAGGAAAAGGTGCTCGTTTACAACGTGCTTTAATTAGCTATTTTTTAGATAAAAACGCGGCAGCAGAATACAAAGAAGTTCAAGTTCCTCATTTGGTTAATGAGGCTTCGGGACTAGGGACTGGACAATTACCAGATAAAGAAGGACAAATGTATCATGTTACTGGAGATGATTTGTATTTAATTCCAACAGCAGAAGTACCTATAACCAATTTATACAGAAATACTCTAGTAAAAGAAAGTGATTTACCGATTACACTTACTGGGCATACACCATGTTTTCGTCGTGAAGCTGGTAGTTATGGTGCTCATGTTCGTGGGTTAAATCGTTTACACCAGTTCGATAAAGTTGAAATTGTTCGAATAGAGCATCCTGATAATTCTTACAAAGCTTTAGATGGAATGGTGGAACATATCAAAGGTATTTTAAGAGAATTAAAACTACCGTATAGAATTTTAAGATTATGTGGTGGTGATACTGGATTTACATCAGCGCTTACTTTCGATTTCGAATTGTATTCTACAGCTCAAGAGCGTTGGTTAGAAATTAGTTCAGCTTCTAATTTTGAAACATTTCAAGCAAATCGCTTAAAGTTACGTTTTAAGAACAGTGAAGGTAAAAATCAATTAGCACACACTTTAAATGGTAGTTCTTTAGCTTTACCAAGAGTGTTAGCTGGAATTTTAGAAAATTACCAGACAGAAGACGGTATTAAAATACCTGAAGTTTTAGTGCCGTATTGTGGATTTGAAATTATAGACTAAAAATAAAATATAGAGTTAGTAATCAGTGCGCGCCGCTGATTACTGATTTTATATTAATTCGAAACAACAACATTCATTAGTCTTTTATATTTGTTTACTTCTAACAAAGCCTCAAAATATTGAGCGATTTGTCCGTTTTTCATAAATTTTTTTGCTTTCTCGTTAGCTACTTCGTATTGTCTAGTTAAATTTTTCATGATAAAGTTGTATTAGTTATATATTGTATTAGACAAAGTTCGTGCCAAAATATTACAGTAAATTCAAAAAAATCATTCTTTTTAATTTAATTTTAACATTAAACTTGTTTATTTTTGAGTGATGATGAAACGTTTTTTCCTACTTATTTTTCTGATTAACAGCATAATTACCAGCGCTCAATCAAATGAATTTGCTTTAGCAGAAAATTATTATAGAAATAATGAATACAAAAAAGCTATTCAATTATATAAAGGTTTAGTAAACAAAAGTCCTTACAATACTACCTACTTACAAAGGCTAATTTCCTGCTATCAAGAGACAAATCAATTTAAAACAGCGGAAAGTGTTTTATTGGAAAAGCTAGAAAAAAGATCAAATCTTACTTTTTTAAATGTGATTATTGGCTACAATTATGAAAGACAGCAAGATACTATTGCTGCTAAAAAGTATTATAAAAAAGCCATAACATCTATAGCTAAACGGTCTGGTTATGGAGCCACCATTGCTAACATGTTTAAAAACTACAATAAGTTAGACTTAGCTATTGAGGCCTATAAAAAAACTTCTGAAACCAATAAAAATGTACATTATGAGTTTCAAATTGCCCAAATTCATGGTGAAAAAGGTAATTTTTCTCAAATGTTTGAAGAGTATATCAATTATTTAGATATTAATGATAATTACTTGAATACAGTTAAAAGGTTTACATCTAGGTATATTACTGACGATAGTGAGAATGAAAACAATATTTTGTTTAAGAAGGCACTTTTACGTAAATCAGCTAGTAATCCTAAAGATATCTGGAACGATCTTTTAAGTTGGTTGTTTATTACACAAAAAGACTATGGTAAAGCTTTCATTCAAAACAAAGCTTTATACCAAAGAGATCCTGAACATTTAGTTAAAATCTATGACTTAGGAGAGATTGCTTTTCAAAATAAAGATTATGAAACGGCTAAGAAATGTTTCGATTTTACCATTGAGAAATCCAATTTTCTAGAAGATAAATTTGGTGCTATATTAATGAATCTAAAAATTGCTATTGCTACCGATACGCCTGAAATTGAACAAAAATTCCAACAAGTATTTAATGAGTTTGGGGTTAATAGAAATACTTTTTCTATTCAAATAGCCTATGCGGATTATTTAACATTCAAAAAGAATCAGCCTGAAGAAGCGAAAAAAATACTTGAAGAAGCGATTAAGTTTGCTGATAATCGATATCAAAAAGCCAAAGTAAAATTAAAATTAGCAGATGTTTTAGTATATCAAGATACCTTTAACAAAGCCTTAATTTACTTTTCTCAAGTGCAATCTCGATTTAAAAACCACGAACTAGGGCAACAAGCACGATTTAAAGTAGCACAGACCTCATATTTTAAAGGTGATTTTAAATGGGCTAAAGCACAACTCAAGGTACTAAAGGGGTCTGCTTCACAACTTATTGCAAATGATGCTGCTGATTTATTTCTAATTATTTCTGATAATCAACCTAAAGATAGTCTTCCTAACGGATTATTATCATATGCAAAAGCAGATGTACTCGATTATCAAAATAAAAATGAAAAAGCAATCGCACTTTTACATAATATTTTAACAGAATTCAAAGGCCAATCAATCGAAGATGAAGCTTTATTTAAACAAGCCTCTCTATTTTCAAAAACAAAAAAGTTCAACGAAGCTATAGAAAATTATACTAAAATCATTAGTCTTGATCCTCAAGGGATTTTGGTGGATGATGCACATTATCAAATGGCTGAATTATATGCAAATGAATTGAACGATAATGAGAAAGCAAAAGAACATTATCAAAAAATAATTTTTGATTATCCATCTAGTATTTATTTGGTTGATGCTAGAAAGAAATTTAGAAAACTACGGGGAGACAATATATAAACACAGCAAATCACAATACAAATAAAAAAATATGTACATATACAACGTTACTATAAATATCGATGAAACTGTTCATGATGAATGGTTACATTGGATGCAAACCCATATTCCTGAAGTATTAGCTACAGGTAGATTTACAAGTGCTAAAATGGCTCAGGTTTTAGTAGAAGAAGAAATGGGAGGAGTTACCTATTCTATTCAGTATACTGCTAAAACTAGAGATGATTTAGATGATTATTATAAGCATGATGCTGAAAAGCTTCGCTCAGAAGGAATGAAAAAATTTGCTGATAAAATGTTGGCTTTTAGAACTGAATTAAAAGTTGTAAAAGAGTTTTATCCTACAGTGGTAAGTAACTAAGCAATGAAAATAAGATTTTTATCTTTTTTTATTTTTACAGCCCTTCTTTTATCTTGTTCAAAAAAGAATAATAAGAAAACTTTAATTGCAGAAAGAGATACCAAAATAGTTTCAATTTCTTATAAAGACACTATACAAAAAGAGTTTATTGCAAATAGTTTTGACTTTCCTGTGGGCATTCCAAATGCAAAAGGATATTATAATGCCCAAAAATTTCAAAAAAATTATCATTTAGGTGATGATTGGAATGCTGTTACAGGAGGTAATACTGATTTAGGTGATCCTATTTATACTATAGCCAACGGATACGTAAAAGAAACTAGAGATTATGGTGGTGGTTGGGGAAACGTAATACGAATTTTGCATTTTCTACCTAATGAAAAAATAGTAGAATCATTATATGCGCATTGTGATACCATACTTACAACTCAAGATAAATGGATAACTAAAGGTACTAAAATTGGCACTATAGGCACTGCAAATGGCGCATATTATGCACACTTGCATTTTGAAATAAGAGAAGATATTACATTACCTTTGGGCAATGGATATTCGAAGAATAGTAAAGGATATGTAGATCCGACCGATTTCATAAAAAAACATAGAATAGTACAAGATGAGCGTTAGAGCGAAAAAACACCTAGGACAGCATTTTTTAACGGATGAAAATATAGCGAATAAAATAGCGGACTCGTTAACTGAAAAAGGATACGATCAGGTATTAGAAATTGGTCCAGGAATGGGTGTCCTTACTAAACATATTCTTAGAAAAAGAAAGTTTAAAGTTACCGTAATGGAATTGGATTCTGAATCTGTAACGTATTTACACGAAGTTTTTCCTGTAGAACACATAAAACTTGACACTTCAAAAGAGAACTTTACTATTATTGAAGGCGATTTCCTCAAACAAAATCTTCATCAAATATTTAATGGAGAACAGGTTGCTATAATTGGTAATTTTCCTTACAATATTTCTACTCAAATTGTATTTAAAGCCATTGAAAATCGTGACATCGTGCCTGAATTTTCAGGAATGTTTCAAAAGGAAGTAGCACAACGAATTGCTGAAAAAAAAGGAAGTAAAGCTTATGGTATTTTATCTGTAATTGCCCAAGCTTTCTATGACGTTGAATATTTATTCACTGTCCCTCCTACAGTATTTGATCCACCTCCAAAAGTAAACTCTGGAGTAATGCGTATGATTCGAAAAGAGAATTATACCTTACCTGTAGATGAGAAACTATTTATTCGAGTAGTTAAAACTGCATTTAATCAAAGAAGAAAAATGTTACGAAGCAGTTTAAAATCTATGAATCTCTCGGATAACTTAAAACAAGACCCTATATTTGCCATGCGTCCCGAACAATTATCGGTACAAGAATTTATAGAATTGACGGACAAAATAGCAAGTCATGGCGATAGAAATAACGAAAGAACTTCTTGAAAACGTTTCCAACTTAATCGCAAATCAAAAAGATACTGCGCTTTCTGATCTTTTTACTGATGTACACCATGCTGACATTGCTGAAGTTTTAGATGAATTAAACTTTGATGAAGCTGTTTATATTATACGCCTCCTAGATAGTGAAACAACTTCTGAGGTATTAATGGATGTTGATGACGATGTTCGTGAAAAAGTATTAGAACAATTATCTGCCA
This sequence comes from Tenacibaculum agarivorans, assembly GCF_001936575.1. Taxonomy (GTDB): domain Bacteria; phylum Bacteroidota; class Bacteroidia; order Flavobacteriales; family Flavobacteriaceae; genus Polaribacter; species Polaribacter agarivorans. The sequence goes on along the minus strand of NZ_MSMP01000006.1, from coordinate 137,288 downwards.
AAGAAATTGCTGAAGAAATTGAAGAATTAGATACTGATGATGCTGCCGATGTAATTGCTGAACTTCCAGAAGGACGTAAAGAAGCAGTAATGCAACAAATTGAAGACGAAGAGCATGCTAAAGAAATTGTTGAATTACTTCGATTTGATGAAAGCTCTGCCGGAGGTTTAATGGCCAAAGAGCTTGTAAAAGTTAATGAAAATTGGTCGATATTAGGTTGTGTAACCAGAATGCGTGAACAAGCCGCAGAAGTTACTAGAGTACATTCTATTTATGTAGTTGATGATAGCGGAAAACTCAAAGGTCGGTTATCATTAAAAGATTTATTGATGGCTTCTACAAGGTCTAAAATTGCCGATGTATACATTCCTAGGGTAGATTTTGTAAATGTTCATGATGATGCAGAAGATGTGGCAAATAAAATGCGTAAATACGATTTAGAAGCCATTCCTGTAGTAGATGAGTTGGGTATTTTAGTAGGTAGAATTACTATTGATGATATTGTAGATGTAATTAAAGAAGAAGCTGATAAAGATTATCAATTAGCTGCTGGTATTACACAAGATGTAGAAGCGGATGATACTATTTTAGAGCTAACCCGAGCACGTTTACCTTGGTTATTTTTAGGATTGATCGGTGGAATTGGTGCTTTTTTAATTATGGGCGGATTTGAAGATTCTTTTAAAGAAAATGCTGTACTATTCTTTTTTACTCCATTAATTGCTGCAATGGCTGGAAATGTAGGGGTTCAATCCTCTGCTATTATCGTTCAAGGTTTAGCCAATGATGATGTAAAAGGAAGTATAAACCAACGTCTCATTAAAGAAATGCTATTAGCAACACTCAATGGTATTGCTTTAGCTATTGTTCTCTTTCTATTTATTTATATCTATAACGGACAATTAGAGACTTCTTTTGCTGTTTCTGTATCCTTAGTAGTCGTTATTATAGTAGCAGGGCTTATTGGTACTTTTATTCCATTATTTCTTGATAAAAGAGGTATAGATCCAGCTATAGCTACAGGTCCCTTTATTACTACTAGTAATGATATTTTTGGGATTTTAATCTATTTTACTATTGCTAAACTAATTTTGGGAGTTTAATTCTCGTTACTCTTTTAGACTTTATTTTTAGATGATTTTTTTTACCATAGGCATGGTATTTGCTGATAAGTGAAAAACTTAAATACATCTAAAACATGAAAAATAATCTACTACTAATAGTATCTACGCTTTTATTAATTCTTTCTGGCTGCAACGATAATGAAAATTCTAACTCTATAGAAAAGCTTAATGAATTTAAAATGCTAGTAGATGATGAATTATGGCTACCCTCACAGATAGATAAAGACTTCTGTATGCATACTTTCTCTTGTTCACGATCTGAAATTGACGGTAAACCTTTATATACTATTAAAGCTTACAGGGACTCTAACCTAATAACTGATCTAACGAGTGAAAACTTTTTTCATATGCAAATAATGAATGTAAATAGCATAGGTAAATACTCGATTTCTGACGCTGAAGGACACTTTAAAAATTATGCAAAGTTCTTTATTAATAAAGATGGAAAAAGAAAGTTCTATAGAAACAGTACAAACAATGACTTTGAGGTTGAAATACTGGAGTTTTTCCCAAAAGAAATAAGTTTTTTAACTGGAATTCGTGGTAAATTTTCAGGTAAGTTATACAACGTTGAAGACAAAAATGATTTTATAGAAATTACTAATGCTACTTTCTCATTTAAAAAGACAAATACAACTACCTTCAATCAATGTAATAACGATTAAAACTAAATGACAGATTATAAATTTGCTTGCACATACAAATATTGAAATTTATTCTTTTTAACTCACTTTCATTGCTGCTTCGTAAACATCTTTAGTTAGCTTATCAATCAATTCTTCTCCGATTAATGCAGCATATCTTTTTTCAAATCGTTCAATGCAAATTTTAATCTGTTTCATTATACTCTTACCTTCTTTCGTTAAACGTACTTCGGTGCTTCTACCAACCTGCTTACGTTGCAACAAATTTCTGTTTTCCATTTTTTCAATAAGTCTAGTAACTGTAGAAGGTGTAAGCTCTAATGATTCGCTAATTTTTTTCGGGTTAATTTTATCTTGAGCAGCTACTTCCATTAAAAGATAAGCATACGATGAAGTTAAATTTAATACTGCTAATTCTTCATCCATTAATTTAGTCATACTTCTAGCTAATACATTAGAAGCATGGCATAAGCATACAGAATATTTAGATTTTGTTTTAGTCATCACTTACAAAAATAAATATTTTTGTTTGTACATACAAATACATCTGTATTTTGCTTGGTTATTCAGTTAATTTTAATGGCAATATTATAAATTTAAAACAGTATATCCTCATTTTTTCACAATAAACAACCTCTTTTATTAACATAAGTGAAAAAAGAAGTCAATTCTTATTACTACTTTTAAAGGATACAAATTAAATAACCAAATATTTTGAAAAGAAAAAACATACTTATTACTGGTGCTAGCTCTGGTTTAGGAAGTGGAATGGCTAGAGAATTTGCCAAACAAGGTTGTAATCTGGCTTTATGCGCAAGACGAGTAGAAAAATTGGAAAGCTTAAAAACTGAGTTAGAAAGCATAAATAGTAGTATTCATGTTTTCATCAGACCTCTAGATGTCACTATTCAAGAAGATGTTTTTAAAATCTTTCAAGCATTCAAAAACGATTTTGAGTCTATTGGTGGAAATTTAGATCGTGTAATTGTAAATGCGGGTATGGGTAAAGGAGCTCCTTTAGGCAAAGGATTCGCTAAGCAAAATATGCAAACAGCAGTAACTAACTTCTGTGGTGCTCTAAATCAAATGGAAGCGGCTATGGAAATTTTTAGAGCTCAAAACAACGGTCATTTAGTCGCTGTCTCTTCAATGTCTGCCTTTAGAGGATATCCAAGAGCCATGAATGTTTATGCGGCTACAAAAGCAGCATTAAAAAGCCTAGCGGAAGGTGCTAGGATAGACATGCTGAATAAGCCTATTACTGTATCCACCATTTTCCCTGGTTTTATTCAATCTGAAATGACTGATAGTATAGGTAAACCACCTCCTTTCATGATTCCTCTTGAAAAAGGTTCTAAACTTTTAGTAAAGGCTATAAATAAAGAAAAAGCCAATGCATATGTACCTTTTTATCCTTGGTATTTTATTAAACTATTAATGCCCTTTATGACATTAAAAATGTTGAAGAAATTTTAAATCTCGTATCAAATGAATTTCAATCCATCAGAAAAATCTAATGAATATTTAGCTCGTCTTAAACAATTCATGAACCAATATGTGTATCCTTTTGAATCTGAATATTCGAAATACAACACCACTCATAATGTAGGTAGTGATTGGACAAAATGGACAGAGCATCCAAGGTTAGAAGAATTAAAAGAATTAGCTAAAAAAGAAGGTTTATGGAATCTCTTTTTACCAGACAATGAATTAGCTGAAGGACTTAGTGTTTTAGAATATGCACCGCTAGCCGAAGAAATGGGACGCGTATATAATTCTGCAGAGATTTTTAATTGCAATGCTCCAGATACTGGAAATATGGAAGTATTATATCATTTTGGATCTGAAGAACAAAAAAAAGAATGGTTACAACCTTTATTAAAAGGTGAAATGAAATCTGTTTTTTGCATGACTGAGCCTGATGTTGCTTCCTCTGACGCTACTAATATTGAAACATCAATCATAGAAGATGGTGACGAAATTATAGTTAATGGTAAAAAATGGTGGTCTACAGGATTAGGACATCCTATGACAAAGCTAGCTATTGTTTTAGGAAAAACAGATACTACAGCTGAAAAGCACAAACAGCATAGTATGGTATTAGTACCCTTAGATACACCTGGTGTTGAAATTAAACGAATGCAAAATACTTTTGGAACTTATGATGCTCCTGCTGGACATGGAGAAGTACATTTTAATAATGTTAGAATACCTAAGAAAAATCTAATTCTAGATTTTGGTGCTGGTTTTGCGATTGCTCAAGGAAGATTAGGGCCAGGAAGAATTCATCATTGTATGCGTTGTATTGGCGCTGCTGAACGTGCTTTAGAACTCGCTATTATAAGAAGTGGAACTCGACAAGCTTTTGGAAAACCATTAGCTAAACTGGGTGGAAACTCTGAGCATTTTGCACAAGCAAGAATTGCCATAGATCAAGCTCGGTTGTTGACACATTATGCGGCTTGGAAAATAGATGAACAGGGTGTTAAAAATAGTATGACAGAAATTTCTGCTATTAAAGTTGTAGCTCCTAAAGTATTACAAGAAGTAACAGATATGGCCATGCAAATTCATGGCGGAGCAGGATTATCTGATGACTTTCCGTTAATCAACTTTTTTATTCAGGCAAGAGCTCTTCGTTTAGCCGATGGTCCAGATGAAGTGCACATGCGTATGATTTCTAGACTAGAATTCAAAAAATACCTTAGCTAATGGCAACTACTATAAAAGATTTAGAAAAACAGCAACGTTCAGGTGAAGAACTCGATTTAGATAAGCTATTACCTTGGTTACAACAACATCTTCCTGATATTGACAATAATCCAACCATTACGCAATTCTCCGGAGGAGCATCGAACTGGACGTACAGATTGCGTTTTGCTAATCATGATATCATTTTAAGAAGAGCTCCTTTAGGAAAAAAAGCCGCTGGTGCACATGATATGCCTAGAGAGTTTTACTTACAACAAAAACTAAAACCGCATTATCCTTATGTCCCGAAAATGATCGCTGTGTGCGAAGATGAATCAGTTTTAGGTTCTACTTTCTACCTTATGGAACGTTTAGAAGGTATTATTCTTCGTAAAAATCTTCCTAAGATAGTTCAATGGGATGAAGCTACGACTAAAAAGGTTTGCTATTCTTTTTGGGATAAAATGATTGAACTTCATCAGGTCGATTATCAAAAAGAAGGCTTGGATAGTTTGGGTAAAGGTTCTGGTTATATTGAACGGCAAATTTCTGGCTGGAGTAAGCGGTATACCAATGCTAAAACTTGGAATGTTCCTTCAGGAAAAAAGGTAATTCAATGGCTAGAAAAAAATCTTCCTAAAGAAGAAAAACTATGTATTATACATAATGATTTTCGTTTGGATAATGTTGTAATTGATCATTCTAATCCTGAAAATATTTTAGGAGTTTTAGACTGGGAATTAGCAGCAATTGGAGATCCATTAATGGATTTAGGAAATAGCTTAGCGTATTGGGTAGAGGAAAAAGATGATTTCTTTGTAAAATCTATTCGAAGACAACCCAGTAATATACCTGGTATGTTAACCAGAAACGAAGTTATAAAATACTATTGCGAAAAAACAGGTAGGCAAGTTGATGATTTCCGTTTTTATAGAATTTATGGACTCTTCAGACTAGCAGGTATTGTTCAGCAAATCTATTATCGTTACCAAAAAGGCTACACTAAAAATAAGGCTTTTAAAAACTTTTGGTTGATTTCTATTTACCTTATAAAAACCTGTGAAAACATTATCAAACAACGAAAATAAGCATCCATGGAACTAAAAACTTTACATAAAAAATATCCAAATAAAACTGCATTTATAACTGGTGCAGGTTCAGGACTTGGTTTAGCATTTGCGAAATTACTTGCCGAAAATAACTGGACATTACACCTCTCAGATATCAACATTACTTCACTAGAAAATAATAGTTCATTATTTCAGAAAGCTAAAGAAGTGTATAATTATACTCTTGATGTTAGTAATAAAGAACAATATGCTCAAGTTCAGCAACAAGTATTAGCTAATATAGAAAGTCTAGATCTTTTAATTAATAACGCAGGAATTGGAGATGGATTATTGTTTAAAGATTATCCTATCGAAAAATGGGAGAAAATGATTGAAGTTAACCTGATGGGTACTTATTACGGATGTCATTTTTTTACGCCACAACTATTGAAACAGCAAAAAGGTTTAATACTTAATGTTGGTAGTTCGGCCGGGTTTATGAATGCACCAGGGATGTCTGCCTATAGCGTATCTAAAGCGGCTGTATATTCACTTTCTGAAACTTTATACCATGAATTAAAGTTGAAAAATATTCATGTTAGTGTGCTTACACCAACTTTTTTCAAAACCAACATTATGGAAAATGCTAGTTCTAAAGTGTTTAAAGGTTTTGCCGAAAAACAGATGAAATATTCAAAAACTAATGCAGATGAAGTAGCTAGAATTACATTAGAACAAGCCTCTAAAGGAAAGTTTCAGATTATCCATCCTACAGATGCTAGACAGAAGTTTTTCTATAAAAAGTGGCTACCTAAATTAGTAGAAAAGCAGTACTTTAAAATGATGCAAAAACTCTCTCAATTCTCATAAGTTCAATTATTATTTACAATAAAATGTAACTTTATAAACAAAAGAAATAATCAACTCATAAAACCTGAATGTATATGAAAATTAATAGATTTCTTTTACTTATATTTTCTATTGTATTCTTTAGTTGTAAATCCACTGTACAAGAAGCCGGTTTAACTAAAAAGGATAAAGAAAATTTATCCCAAGCACTTACAGTTTTTAACAATGCTTTTCAAGAGGGTAATACTGCGGTTTTAGCATCTATGATTACAGAAAACTATACCCATACTAATGGAAATTCGAAACCGATAGGAAAGAAAAGTTGGTTATCGTATTTACAAAAGAGATCACAAAAAATAAAAACGGGAGAGCTACAAGTAATTCAATATAGAATGGAAGATTTGGCTATAGAATACTTAAATACTACAGCAATTGTTACAGGAAAAGTATTAGTTTCTAGTAAAGTTAGTGACACGATCAAAAGTAATGAATATAGAATTACAAATCTTTGGGTGCATACACCAGATGGATGGAAAAGAGCTGGCTTTCATGATGGTAAAATAAAGTAATTACTTTCTAATCTCCACCTTCTCTATAATTTCATCTATTTTTTCTTTTGGAATAAATCCTTTGAGCATCATTATTGCTCCGAAAACAATTAATAAAACTCCCATTCCTCTTTTAACTCTGTAAATAGCCACAGGAGTTAATTTAGATCGTAGTTGTTTTGCTAGAAGAATTTTAATGATGTCTGTTGTAACATATCCAATAATAACTACAGTAAAATACCTGAAAATTGCAGTAGGATTCATCTCTAAACTAGGGCCAACAACTACCATAATACCCAACCAACCAGCTAATACTCCAATATTAATAAAGTTTAAAAAGAATCCATTTAAAAACAACCTAAAGTAATTATTACTTTTAGGCACATTAATCGAGGACTCCTCAACTTCTTTTTTATTGCTTTTATCCAAATAGGTAATCAATCCATACACAATTAATACTAATCCTCCAATGAAGAATAGTCTAGGATCATCTTTTATTTTTTCTAATAAATTCCTACTCCCAAAATATGCAATACACATAAAAGTAATGTCTCCTAAAACAACACCTATATCAAAAGCTAATGCCGCTCTAAATCCTTTTAAAACACTTGTTTTCAGAAGCATAAAGAATACTGGACCAATCATGAATGACATGAAAAGTCCAACTAGAAAAGCTTCTTTATAATCAAGTAAACTCATTTCTTAGCAATTTTAATATTGGTTAAACATCATCAAAATCCACCTTAAGTGTAGGTGTAACAGGATGCGCTTGGCAAGTTAATACAAAACCTTCTGCTAACTCTTCATCAGTTAAAATTTGGTTTTTAATCATCACTGCTTTTCCTTCGGTAACTTTAGCGATACAACTACTACATACTCCTCCTTGACAAGAATATGGAGCATCAATTTTATGTCGTAAAGCTTCAGCTAAAATATCAGTATTTTGAGGCATCGTAAATACCGTTTCCTCATCATCCAATAATACTGTAATTTCCGATTGTCCTTCTTTAACTTGCTTAGCTGCTTCTTCATCTATAGATGCAGTAAATAATTCATATAAAATAGCTTCTTTATTAAAACCATTTTCTGCTAAAGTTTCAGAAGCTACTGTAATCATTTCTTCTGGACCACACAAGAATGCTTTATCAAAAGCAACATCTTTATAAATGTTTTTTACAAAGTAGTTTACGTGAGCTTTATCTATTCTTCCAAAAACAGATCCTTCTACATTTTCTCTACTAAACACATAACTTAGATTGAATTGATCAGGATATTGTGTTTTTAAATCATTAAGCTCATTATAAAAAATAGTATCGTTAATTGATTTATTTCCATATACTAGAGTAAAAGTAGCTGTTGGTTCAGATTCTAACACCGATTTAATCATAGACATTACTGGTGTAATTCCACTTCCAGCGGCAAAACCGATATAGTTTTTATTCGCTTCAGGTTCTAATAAGAACTTACCTTCAGGAACTGCTACTTCTAACACATCTCCTGCTTTTAATGTTTCATTCGCATATACCGAAAAAGTACCGTTTTCTACTGCTTTTACACTTACCTTAACCTCATTACTCTTTGGTGATGAACATAAAGAATATGCTCTTCTTACTTCTTCTCCATTAATTACGGTTTTTAAAGTTATATACTGACCTGCAATAAAATTGAACTTTTCTTTATTATCGGCTGTAATATCAAAAACTAAAGAAACAGCAGCAGAAGTTTCTCTGATAATATCTTTTATGGTAATGGAATAAAATTGACTCATTGCTAAAAATTTGACCACAAAAATAGGAAAGAAAACTCACTTATTTCTTTCCCTCAACAATTATTACTATTTCGCCTTTGGCAGGTTTATTAGTATAGTATGACAGTATCTCTTTTACGTTTCCACGTTTAGTTTCTTCAAACATTTTTGTGAGTTCTCTGGAAACTGATACTTGTCGATCTTCTCCAAAGTATTCTGCAAAATTTCCCAATGTTTTTAGCAACTTATGTGGGCTTTCATAAAAAATCATAGTTCGGGTTTCTTCAGCCAACAACTTTAATCGTGTTTGTCTTCCTTTTTTTACTGGGAGAAAACCTTCAAAAACAAACTTATCATTAGGTAAACCTGAATTTACTAAAGCAGGAACAAAGGCCGTAGCCCCTGGTAAACACTCTACTTCAACCCCACTTTGTATACAAGCACGTGTTAACAAAAAACCTGGATCTGAAATTGCTGGAGTACCTGCATCAGAAATTAACGCAAAAGTTTCACCGCTTTGAATTCTATTGACAATATGATCTACTGTTTTATGCTCGTTATGCATGTGATGAGATTGCATTGGAGTATTGATCTCAAAATGCTTTAACAACTTTCCACTGGTTCGTGTATCTTCTGCTAAAATGTAATCTACTTCTTTTAAAACTTTTATAGCTCTAAACGTAATGTCTTCTAAGTTCCCAATCGGCGTGGGTACCAAAAAAAGTTTGCTCATACTACAAAGGTAATTATAACTTATAGTTTACAACTAAAATCATAATAAAGAATGATTTTTAAAGCTTTTGTATTTATTGACGAAAGTCAATGCATTGGTTTCAGTTGTTATTCAATTTTGTATAAAATCTAAATTATGAAATACAAAATTATTACAGCTATCATGTTAACTTCGTTGACTCTACAGTCACAACAGCAAAGAACCTTAGAAAAAAAATGCTACATAGGAAGTTCTGCCTTTATGCTTGCCAATCTCGTTGATGATGATGAACCACCTAGATTTTACATGATTGATTTAGGGTATAGAATTACAAAGAAAGATGTAATCTCTATAGAAGCAATCACTTGGAATTATTATGAACCCATTGGTATGAGTATTAATGAAAAAAATAATGGCCCTAATTTCCCTGGTCGAGTTGAAGCTTTTGGTTTAGGTCTAACCTATAAAAGATTTATTTGGAAAGGAACTTTTGCAAAAGTGCATTCTACAGCAATGCATCAAAATTATTTGGATGAATCTGATAGAAAAATTCAGAGTGGATTTCAGCTGTTTAATACATTACGTATTGGATATCAGTTTCGCTTTTTTAAAAACCGATTTTTTATCGAACCTTCTTTTGCTATAACTAATTGGCCTATAAACACAAATCTCCCTAATTCTTTTCAGGTATTAGAAAACAGATATAAAAAATATGCTTTCGAACCTGGCTTTCATTTTGGATTTAACTTTTAAAATCAAACTATCATGAGTCATAAAAACATCAAAATTTATTTTATACTATTATGGATAACAGTGCTAATTAATATGATCTTTGCTGACATCTTTTCAATTATAGTTGAGTTGGTAAAAGGTGATGTTTTAGCAATTCCGGGAGAGGTAACATCAATAATGGCAATTGCCGCTTTGGTTACTAATATTCCTATTTTAATGATTTTTTTATCATGGATATTACCCGGTACAATCAATAAACTAGCGAATACTTTTGTCCCAATTTTAACTAGTATTTATATCATTGGTGGCCGGTCTGAATTACCCCACTATTATATTATAGCTAGCATTGAAATTGTTTTGCTGATCCTAATAATTTTTAAAGCAAGACGATGGAAATTAAACGTTTAGAGAAATTTATTTTTGAACCATTCGAGCCCTTATTCTACTAAGGGTTTCGGGTTTTACACCTAAATAACTTGCTATTTGGTATTGCGGTACCCTATTAAGTAAATCTGGTCGTTCTTTAACAAGCTTCACATATTTATCCTCGGGTTTTAGTCGATAAAATTCCGTTAGTTGTTCCCTTTGTTCTCCAATGATTCTATCCATTTCTTCTAAACAAAACTCTTTAAATCGAGGAAATTTATTGTAAAATGCTTTCTCTTTGTCAACATCAGTAATAACCACTGTAGTTTCTTCTGAACACACAAAATTTATTTTTGAAGGTGTTTTATTAGATATGCTGCTCTGATTTGCTAAGGACTGATTTTCTGTATAAAAAGCAATTGTTTTTTCTTCACCGTCTAACAATACATATTCTCTAACACAGCCTTTAATTATAAAAAAACTTCCCTTTGCAACTTCTCCTTCTCTTAATAAATAAGCTCCCTTTTCAAAAGTTTTAATAGGAAATGTATACGCTATAAATAACTCTTCTTCCTGAGTTATTTTAGTCATTTGAGATATTAAGCTTACAAAAATGTGTTTCATTTAGTTTTTGTATTTATGATCTCTCTAAATTTCTTATAAATTCTATTGAATTCCTAATCTATTTTTTCCACCTTAACAATTACCGATTTACTGATTGGAGTTTGGCTTTTATCTGCATATTCATGAATAGGAATTAACAGATTTGTTTCAGGAAAATAAGCTCCTAAATTACCTCTTGGTATATTATAAGGAATGACTTTAAAATGTAATGCCTTTCGTTCTTGATTGTTATAATTACTGGTTAAGTTTACGACTTCGAATTTTGTAAAACCAAAATGCTGCATATCTTCTTCATTCATTAAAATAACTCTTCGTTCGTTAAAAATTCCTCTGTAACGATCATTCATTCCATAAATAGTGGTATTAAATTGATCGTGCGAACGAATTGTCATCAATAGAAATTCATCATCTGCAATATTATGTTCTGGTAGTTCGCAACAAGTAAACTGGGCTTTTCCATTAGGTAATTTACTAAAATCCAATTCTCGTACATTATTCGGTAAATAAAAGCCTGTACCTTTAGATTTTTCTTCCATTCCTTGGAAACCTTTTACTACCGATTCTAATTTTTCTCTTATCAGCTCGTAATTATTTCCTAATTCTTGCCAATTTACAACATGTCCTTCATTAAAATAGGCACTGGCAATATTCCCAATAATTTCAGGCTCACTTCTTAAGTTTTCTGAAGATGGACGTAACATTCCTTTAGTACGATGCACTTTTCCCATACTATTTTCTACCGTAAGAAAACGTGTTTTTCCATCTTTAACATCTAATTCTGATCGTCCTAGGGTTGGTAAAATAATACTTGTTTTTCCTGCCGTCAGTTGTGTTCTATTCAATTTGGTATTTACATGTACCGTTAATTCACAGTTTTGAAGTGCCTGAGCGGTATATTCGGTGTCGGAAGCTGCCGAAACAAAGTTTCCTCCTAAAGCCATGAATATTTTAGCTTTTCCTTCATACATGGCTTGTATTCCTTTTACCACATCATAACCAGAATGCGTAGGCGCATCAAAACCAAAAGTATCTTTAATGGCTTTATTAAAATTCTTATTTGCATGGTGCACAATTCCAACCGTTCTATCTCCCTGAACATTACTATGCCCGCGTACAGGACAAGTACCCGCTCCTTCTTTACCTAAACTTCCTTTTAGCAACAGTAGGTTTACACATTCTTTAATATTATTTACTCCATTTTTATGCTGTGTTAATCCCATTGCCCAGCAGATGATAATTTTATTTCTATGTGCTAAAATTTCAACTACTTCATTTATTTTTTCTTCAGAAACCCCGCAATTAATTAATAGTTCAGCCTCTGAAAAACCTTGTAAATGTTCCATCAAACTCTCATAACCATCTGTGTAGGTTGTAATGAATTCATGATCAAAAACAGTTCCTTCCTCTTTATCAATAGCAGCTAACTTTAGTAAGATTAACTTTAATAAAGAAATATCTTGATTTATTTTTACTTGTAAGTGAACATCTGTTAATTGCTCTCCTCCTAATACAACACCTTTAAACTCTTGAGGGTTTTTAAAACGAATTAAACCTGCTTCTTCTAAAGGGTTTACACTAATTACCTTACCACCATTTTCTTTACACTTTTGCAAAGCAGATAACATTCTTGGATGGTTGGTTCCTGGATTTTGACCAATAACCATTACAACTTCAGCCTTGTCAAAATCTTCTAATTTTACAGAACCTTTTCCAATTCCTAAGGTTTCAGATAATGCAACACCACTAGACTCATGACACATGTTTGAACAGTCAGGCATGTTATTGGTACCAAAAGCTCGGATGAATAAACCATACAAAAATGCAGCTTCATTACTAGAACGACCCGATGTGTAAAAAATACCTTCATCTGGACTATCCAACTCGTGTAATTTTTCAGCGATAAGTTTGTACGCATTATCCCATGAAATAGGTTCATAATGCACTTTGCCTGGATATAATACCATTGGTTCCGTAATACGTCCACTCTTTCCAATCTGATAATCTGTCCATTGAGATATTTCTTCTACAGAATATTTTGCAAAGAAACTGGCATTAACTTTTTTATCAGTAGCTTCTTCGGCAAAAGCTTTTGCTCCATTTTCACAATATTCAGCAACCTTAGATGGTTTTTCAGGATCAGGCCAAGCACATCCAGGACAATCAAAACCTTCTTTTTGGTTCATTGCTCCTAAACCTTTCAGCCCTTTAACTACTCCCATCTCTTTAAATACATGATTTAAAGCTACTTTAACTGCTGGAATTCCTGCAGCATAATCTTTAGGTGGAGTTAATTGGAGATCTGAAAATTCAATAGTTCCTGTTACCGAAATATTTCGTTGGTTGCTTTTACTCATAAAAAGGTATTTGATAGCAATTTACTAATTCGTAGGAATTCCTGAAGATTAAACTACTAAATTGTACGAAAAGCACTTGTTATGAATAGCATAAAATCATACAATTTATACTGTTTTTGAATAATGACATGTATGAATACCTATTACGGATTACTATTATCTGACAACTGAAATTACTACCTTTGCTGTATGTCTAAAAACGTGTTAGATCATATTATCTTTCCTGAAGATATAAGGCAATTACATTCAGAGCTACTACCTCAATTAGCGGAAGAGCTTCGACGATTTATTATTGATATTGTTGCGACCAAAGAAGGACATTTGGGAGCAAGTTTAGGTGTAGTAGAACTTACTATTGCTTTGCATTATGTTTTTAATACTCCTGAAGATCAACTAGTTTGGGATGTTGGACATCAAGCGTATGGGCATAAGATTTTAACTGGTAGAAAAGATACTTTTCATACCAATAGACAGTTAGAAGGAATATCTGGTTTCCCAAAAAGAAGTGAGAGTAATTATGATACTTTTGGTGTTGGACATTCCTCTACCTCAATCTCTGCTGCTTTGGGAATGGCTATTGCTTCACAATTAAAGGGAGAACACAAACATCATATTGCCGTAATTGGTGATGCTTCCATAGCTAGTGGAATGGCTTTTGAAGCTTTGAATCATGCTGGAGTTACCACAGCGAATTTATTGGTCATTCTAAATGATAATGCCATTGGTATTGATCCTGCTGTAGGTGCATTGAAAGAGTATTTAACTAGAGTAAAATCGAAAAGAAGCGATATTGAACAAGATAATATTTTTGAAGCTTTAAATTTCGACTACTCTGGGCCTATTGATGGACATAACTTATTGGAATTAATTGATGAACTTGAACGTTTGAAAAAAATTCCTGGCCCTAAATTTTTACATGTAATTACCACAAAAGGAAAAGGGTTAAAACAAGCAGAGGAAGATCAAGTTAAATATCATGCTCCTGGAAAGTTTGATAAAGTTTCTGGTGATTTACTACCGAAACCACATAGTATTCAGCCTCCAAAGTATCAAGATGTATTTGGAAAAACTATTGTGGAACTAGCTAAAAAAAATGACAAGATTGTAGGGATTACCCCTGCAATGCTAACAGGAAGTTCTTTAAAGTTTATGTTAGAAAAATTCCCGAATAGAACTTTTGATGTTGGTATTGCCGAACAACATGCGGTTACTCTGGCTGCTGGAATGGCTACTCAAGGTTTAATTCCGTATTGTAATATTTATTCTACATTTTTACAGCGTGCTTATGATCAAATTATTCATGATGTTGCACTTCAAAATCTTCCTGTTATCTTTTGTTTAGATCGAGCGGGCATTGTTGGACAAGATGGGGCAACACATCATGGTGTTTTTGATTTAGCGTACTTACGATGTATTCCTAATCTTATCATTTTTGCACCTCGAAATGAAATTGAACTGAGAAATATACTATACACAGCTCAATTGGGTTTGAAACATCCCATTGCAATTCGTTATCCTAGGGGAAGGGGAGTTACTATTGACTGGCGACAACCTTTTACAAACCTTAGAATAGGAAAAGGAGCTCGTTTACAAGAAGGAAATGACTTAGCAGTGTTATCTGTAGGTTCTGTTGCTAAAAATGTTTCAGAGGCCTTAAAAATGGTTTCAAAAGAAAACAGTGTAGCACATTACGATCTTCGTTTTATAAAACCTTTAGATGAAGAATTGTTACATAACATCTTTAAGAAATTCGAAAATGTGATTACCATTGAAGATGGTACAGTAAAAGGTGGATTTGGTGCTGCTATTTTAGAGTTCGCATCAGAACACAATTATAAAAATACGATCAAAGTTTTAGGTATACCAGATGAGTTTGTTCATCATGGTACTGTTGAAGAATTATATCATATTTGTGGTATTGATTCAATATCTGTTTTACTTGAAATTGAATCTTTATTGAAACAATAAAAGTATGAAGCTTTTTAAAAGCTATTACAATTGTTTATGATTCTTTGGATTGAATGTTGAGATAAGAATACATAGATCTAATGATTCTTTGTAATACGTTAATCGTTTCTACATTTCGTTTAGTATACTAGTGTTTACTACTTGACATTTCATAGACAAAATGTGTTTTTCTTAAATTCATCATTAAAATTACTTCATATTCTTAAAAAAGGTATGTACATTTAATTAAAGAGTTAAAAAGTTCTTTTTTAACCTTAACAACAGACCTTATTAAAACGACAACAAATAAATAAATGAAAAGACGAAAATTTTTTAAGAATACTGTAAAAGGTGCTATCGGAGCTAGTATGATACCTTTACTAGGAACCTCATGTACTAATGAAAAAAAATTAGAAGAAAAGAATAATGGTAGTGAAATTAGTTCGCAATCTAATAATACAACCCCTGAACAATGGCACCAAATGGGAACTGGTAAAAAGCCAAGACCAAATAGAAAAAAAACAGTGGTATGTGATGTGGCTGTTATTGGCGGAGGTGCTGCTGGTATGTGTGCTGCAATCTCTGCTGCTAGAAATGGAGCTAAAGTAGTTTTAATACAAGACAGACCTGTTTTAGGAGGTAACTCTTCAAGTGAAATTAGAGTACATTTAAACGGTGTAAATCATTTAAAAAATGGATTACCTGAAAGAGAAACTGGTATTATTGAAGAAATATTATTACACAATCGTTTTTACAATCCTCAAGATTCGTATCCTGTTTGGGACCATGTTTTATTTGATTTTATTACTCGTGAACCCAATATAGATTTAAAATTGAATACTTCAGCTATTCGTGCAATTATGAATGGGGATAAAATTGAAGCTGCGTATTGTTGGCAAATGACAACTGAAATGGAATTCACTGTAAAAGCTGATGTATATATAGATTGCTCTGGTGATGGTCTTTTAGGTGCAACTGCTGGAGCTTTATACAGAACCGGTCGAGAGGCTTCTTCTGAGTTTAATGAAAAATATGCTCCTAAAGAAGCAGATGGCTGGCAAATGGGATCTACTGTATTACTAGGATCCAAAAATATGGGAAAACCAATGTCTTTTGAACCCCCACATTTTGCAATTAAATACGACGCCGAAAAATCACATAAAGGACGTAATCTTATTCCTTTTGAATTAGGTTATTGGTGGGTTGAACTTGGTAGTGAAGACGATATTATAGGCGAATATGAAGATATAAAGCAAACCTTAATGGGACATGCATATGGTGTATGGGACTATATAAAGAATTCTGGTAAATTTCCCGAAACTGAAAACTATGCTTTAGATTGGGTTTCTTCATTACCTGGAAAGAGAGAGAGCCGTCGTTTCATTGGTGATTATATTCTTTCAGAGCCTGATATGCTAGGAAATAAACAGTTTCCAGATGCCGTTGCTTTTGGAGGTTGGTCTTTAGATGAACACAATCCTGGTGGTATTGCAAATCTTAGTGAACCTCCTAGTTATTTTCATGAAGATTTTTCTGAACCTTACCAAATTCCATTTCGTAGTTTATATTCTAAAAATGTGCCTAATCTTCTATTTGCTGGTAGAAATATTAGTCAAACTCATATAGCACTTTCATCATCTAGAATTATGGCTACATGTGCCTTAGAAGGTCAAGCCGTAGGTACTGCCGCCTCTTTATGTGTACAAAAGAATATTTTACCAAGAGAACTTGGCCAAAAATATATTAATGAACTACAAGAACAACTGTTGAGAGATGATGCTTTTATCCCTTATCGCCCCTCAAAAGATGATAAAGATTTAGTAAAACAAGCGAGTTTAATTTTTGCTTCAAGTACTTCTTCTGGTGATGCTAACTACTTAAATGATGGTTGGTCTAGAGATTATAATAAAAAAATTCACCATTGGGAGTCTGAAGGTTTACCTGCGGAAGTACAAATAGAATGGGAAGAAAAAGTTAGTATTTCTAAAATTGAAATTAAATCTGACACCAATGTTAAACGTAACATCATGCTACGTAGAGATAGTTTGAATAATGATGTTTATGGAACTTCAATTCCAAAAGAGTTATTGAAGTCATTAGAAGTTGAAGCTCGTATAAATGGGAATTGGGTACAACTAGGAACAGAAAGTAAGAATCGTAAACGTTTAATAAAGTTTGATTTTAATACTGTTCAAACTACCGCTATTAGGATACGTTTAAAAGAGACTTATGGTCATAACAATGTCAAATTATTTGAGATTAGGTCCTATGAAAGTTAGACCATATATATTTCTATTATTCTTTTTATTCACGTGGTTTTTAACCTCTTGTTATGAGAAAAAACCGCCTACTCCTTTACTTCAAAAAAAAGTAAATACTGCTATTGTAACTGACAATAAAATAGAAATCCCTCATAAAATAAATGTATTGCATAAAGGTATTAGCTTAACGGAACCTGTAGCATGCACATTAATAGAAGTGAAAAATGACAAAAAACAACCCATAGCTTATTACATGAATGTAAAATCAGTTGTTTGTGGTGATAAACGTTGTCGAGTAGATTTAATAAAAATTTTCTGGGATATACTAGGAGGTTATAGTCATGTAGAACTACCTGACGGAGTAGATCTGGAGAAAGATGAGGGGGAAAACTTTACTAATGATGATTATACAAAGCTAAATATTATATTGAGTGACGCTGATTCACCTTTACAAAATGTTTATAAACATGAAATTGTAAGTACTATAGGTAGTGAAGGTATTGATGCTTTAACTGGAGCAACAATTTTAGTAGATAAAAGCTCTTATGTTGAAGGTGCTGTTTGGACTTGTTATTCTATTTGGCACTGGATACATGGAGATACAAAACAAATCCTCAGAAATATTACTGGGGATTCTTTTTCGGAATTACAGTTAAAGGATTACTTAAAATCTAATAAAAAAGAGCAACAACTATTTGCCTTAGAACAATTGACTATACGAAAAGATTTTTCAAAAGAAACAATGACACTCGTTTCAGAAATCATTCAAAAGAAACCATACTTAGTAAAACCTAGTATTCCATATCTGAATAATACTACCAATTCTTTTTTTAGAAAAACAATGCAAACACTCATAATCAATTCAAATACTAAGAATAGATTACTATGTTTCAATGAAATTTTAAAAACTAAGCAGCCGTTATCTACTTCTTTTTTTGAAAGTTTAGACCTTAATTATTCTTCATTAACTTTTGAAGAAGTTCATTTACTTTTGAAGATTTTTATAGCAAAAAAATTGACCACTAATAGTATCAAAAACAAACTTATTGAACTTTTAAAAAGCAAGCATTTTTTAACAGCAAGAAGAGTCTACTGGTTTCTCAAAAATCAAAAACTTACCAAAGAACAAGAGAAAATTTTACATCAATTTTATAAAGCTAATCAAGAGCGTATGTGACTTTATATGTTATAAAGCTCTATGATAAAATATGAGTAGAGCTTATTATTATTATCAAAACCAATCCATATAAAGAAGAAAATTCCTAAATCTTTATCTAACTAAGGACAAAAACTGTTGTATTTGGCTTTCTTTTATAGTTTATTCTACTCTGAAAGTAATAGGTAATGCATAGCTTACTCTAACAGGCTCGCCTTCGGATAAACCAGGTTTCATTTTAGGTAGCAATTTTGCAATTCTATATGCCTCTTGTTGTAATTTAGGGTGCGGTGCATTTACTTTAATATCTTCTATATCTCCTTCTTTTCCTATCTTAAATAAGATATAAACTCTTTGAATCCCTTTTTCTAAACCAATACACTTTTCTTCCGTTATATTTAACTCTTTATTAAATACTTTTTTTTTATCTATACAATTAACATCTCCTAGATTAAATGTTTTTTGAACATGTTTACGCATTTTCATATTGAAGCAATTTTTTTGTTCTGCTTTACTTCCGAGCGTTTCACATCCGGGAAATACTGGCGGTTCATCTATAATTGAAAAACCAATTTCTTCAAGTTCTTTATCTCTGTTTTGAGCTATTCCTTGTAGACTAAAAATAATAGCAATTATTAAAAGTAAATTTTTCATAACAATGTTTTATTATATTACAATCGCTGTATTTTAAAAAAAAGCGAGTTAGGTTGACTAACTCGCTTTCAAATATAATAAATAATCTATTCTCTTAGTTATTCAATGCTTCAGCACCACCAACAATTTCTAAGATTTCATTAGTAATTGCAGCTTGACGTGCTTTGTTGTACGTTAATAATAAATCATCACGTAATTCTTTAGCATTATCAGTCGCTTTATGCATTGCAGTCATACGAGCACCGTGTTCGGCAGCAAATGAATCACGAATTGCTTTGTATAATTGCGTTTTTAACGACTTAGGAATTAATTCTAAAACTATTTCTTCTTTAGAAGGTTCGAAGATATAGTCAGAGCTAACATTGTCACCTCCCTCAATAGGTTTAATAGGTAAAAATTGCTCTACCATTGCAATTTGTGTAGCAGCATTTTTAAATTGGTTGTAGATAATTTCGATTCTATCGTAAGTACCTGCAACATATAAATCCATTAATTGTTGAGCAACTTCTGCAGCACTATCAAAAGTTAAATTGTCAAAAATACTATTGTTATTTTCAACAACGTTATATTCTTTTGATAGGATATCGTTTCCTTTTTTACCAATAGTTAAAAGGTCAACTTCTACCCCGTTGTATGTTTCATTAATTGTACTAACAGTCTTTTTAATGATTGAAGAGTTAAATCCTCCACATAAACCTCTGTTAGAAGTAACAGTAACTAATAAAACTTTGTTTACTTCTCTTTGTTCAGAATATGCACCTCCTGTGTTTCCTTCTAAAGTAGCACTTAAACTTTGTAAAAGTTCAGTTAACTTAGAGGAATAAGGACGCATAGCTGTAATAGCATCTTGTGCCTTTTTCAACTTTGCAGCAGATACCATTTTCATGGCAGATGTAATCTGCATTGTTGATTTAATTGAAGTAATTCTGTTACGTATTTCTTTTAAGTTTGCCATCTATATGAACTTAAAATTGTTTGAATTTCCTCATTACTAAAGCAATGAGGAAATGTTTTTTAATTATGCTGAATATTTAGCAGAAATCTCTTTAGCTGCTTGCGTTAATACATCAGTAGCTTCATCAGTTAATTTACCTGATTTTAACGTGTCTAATGTATCTCTGTGCTTTGCATTTAAGAACTCGATATAATTTGCCTCGAATTCTTTTACTTTATTTACAGGCACATCCTTTAGTAAGTTCTTAGAACCTGCATAAATAATAGCGATCTGATCTTCTACTGTAAATGGATCTCCTTGATTTTGCTTTAAAATCTCAACATTACGTTGACCTTTAGAGATTACATTCATTGTAGCGGCATCTAAATCAGAACCAAACTTAGCGAATGCTTCTAATTCACGGTACTGAGCTTGATCTAACTTTAATGTACCAGATACTTTCTTCATTGATTTAATCTGAGCAGAACCTCCTACACGAGATACAGAAATACCTACGTTAATTGCTGGACGTACACCCGAGTTGAATAAATCAGACTCTAAGAAAATCTGTCCATCAGTAATCGAAATTACGTTTGTTGGAATATATGCAGAAACATCTCCCGCTTGAGTTTCAATAATTGGTAATGCAGTTAAAGATCCTCCACCTTTTACTTTACCTTTTAAAGACTCTGGTAAATCATTCATTTGAGCAGCAATAGCATCATCATTAATAACTTTTGCAGCACGCTCTAATAATCTAGAGTGTAAGTAGAATACATCTCCAGGATACGCCTCACGTCCTGGTGGACGACGTAATAATAAAGATACCTCACGATACGCAACCGCTTGCTTAGATAAATCATCATAGATGATTAATGCTGGACGACCAGTATCACGGAAATACTCTCCAATTGCAGCACCTGCGAATGGAGCATATACCTGCATTGGAGCAGGATCTGAAGCGTTAGCTGCAACGATAGTTGTATATGCTAAAGCTCCTTTTTCTTCTAACATGTTAGCGATAGCAGCTACTGTAGAACCTTTTTGACCTACTGCAACGTAGATACAATATACTGGCTCACCTGCATCGAAAAATTCTTTTTGATTTAAGATTGTATCAATTGCAACTGTTGATTTTCCAGTTTGACGGTCACCAATGATTAACTCACGTTGTCCACGTCCGATTGGAATCATAGCATCTACAGACTTAATACCTGTCTGTAAAGGTTCAGTTACTGGCTGACGATAGATAACTCCAGGTGCTTTACGCTCTAAAGGCATTTCGAAAGTTTCACCTTCGATTGGTCCTTTACCATCTATTGGGTTACCTAATGTATCTACAACTCTTCCTACTACACCTTCTCCTACTTTTAAAGAAGCAATTCTTTCTGTACGCTTTACTGTAGAACCTTCACTAACTCCTGTTGAAGGACCTAATAATACTACACCTACATTATCTTCTTCTAAGTTTAATACGATTCCTTCTAAACCGTTACCAAACTCAACTAATTCACCATATTGTACGTTAGATAAACCATATACACGAGCGATACCATCACCCACTTGTAATACAGTTCCTACTTCGTTTAACGTAGCTTTTGATTCAAAATTTGTTAATTGTTCCTTTAAAATTGCTGATACTTCAGCTGGTTTAATTGCTGCCATCTTTATTTTTTGCTTTAGGCTTTAAGCTTTCGGCTTTTAGCTATAATTAAATTTTTGGAATATAATGACTATTGTCAAATTCTCTTCTTAATTCGTTTAATTGGTTAGAGATACTTGCATCGTATTGCACATCTCCTACACGTAATATAAATCCTCCTAAAATATCAGGATTTACAACGTTTTCAATTGTTGCACTGTTTCCAGTAATTTCAACAATTTTCTTTTGGATTTTAGCCTCTAAGTCTCCACTTAAAGCAACTGCAGTTGTTACCTTAGCAACCTGCATGTTCTTATAGTAATCGAAAATGATAGTGTATTGCTTTGCAACACTTTCTAACATTGTCATCCTTTTATTTTCGGCTAGTAAGTTAAATAATCCTTTAGCGATATTATTTACTTTATCTCCAAATAAGGCATCTAATACTTTTTTCTTATCAGAAGCTTTAATCACTGGACTTTTAAGCATAGCATCTAAATCGTCACTTTCAGCAACAGTAGCAGCGATAAGTTTCATGTTATCGTTTACTTCTGCATCATTACCTTGCTCTTTAGCTAGGTTTAATATCGCTTTTGCGTAACGTAATGCTGGTCTTGACTGTTTCATTATGCTAAATTAGTTTAAAGTAACGTCTTCTAACATTCCTTCTACAAGCTTTAACTGCTCATCTTGAGAAGCTAATTCTTTTTTCACTACTGTTTCAGCAATTCCAATAGAAAGATCTGCTACTTTTTTCTTTAACTCTGCAATAGCTGCTTGTTGCTCTTGCTTAATGGTAGCTTTTGCATTCTCGATCATTTTTGAAGCTTCTTCTTTAGCTTCATCTTTTGCATCTGCAATGATTTTATCTTTAATCTCACGAGCTTCTTTCATCATAGCATCACGTTCTGCTCTCGCTTCTTTTAATAATCTATCATTATCAGCTTGTAAGTTTTGCATTTCCTTTTTAGCAGCTTCTGCTTGGTCTAATGCGCTTTGGATTCCTTCTTCTCTTTCATCTAAAGACTTTAAGATTGGTTTCCAAGCAAACTTTCCTAATAAAACTAATAATACGATTAGGATTATCACTTGCATGAAAAATAACCCTGGAGAAAAATCATTTAATAACTGATCCATTATATCTAATTTATTCTTTTAAAATTCTTTTTGTTTAATTGTTAAAACATTTCCTGCAACCAACCGTTACAGGAAAATGTTTTGCTTTTTGTTTCTTCTGGAGATTACTTTCCTAAGATTAAAGCACCGAATGCTAATCCTTCTAATAATGCTCCGATGATGATCATCGCAGTTTGGATTTTACCAGCAGCCTCAGGTTGACGAGCAATTCCTTCCATTGCTTTTCCACCGATTTGACCTAATCCGATTCCTCCACCGATTACGATTAATCCTGCTCCAATTAAATTGTACATACTAATTGATTTATATAATTAAACAAATTCTTATTCTAAATTAATGTGCATGATCATGTTCATGCTCTTCTACTGCCATTCCAATAAATAAGGCAGATAACATGGTAAAGATAAACGCTTGTAAAAACGCCACTAAAACTTCTATTACCATAATGAATGTAGCTAATACAAATGACATTCCTGTTGAAGCAACAGGACCGAAGTCTTTCTTAAGCACAATCATTAACGCTATTAAGCTCATTACTACAAAGTGCCCCGCAGTAATGTTTGCAAATAAACGCACTAAAAGAGAGAATGGTTTAATTAACACAAACCCTACTAATTCTATTACTGCTAAAATTGGTCTTAACACAACAGGTACACCAGGCATCCAAAGCGTATGCGCCCAGAAATCTTTTGAACCGCTTGTTAAGTAAATTACTGCTGTGAATAATGCTAAACAT
Source organism: Tenacibaculum agarivorans (assembly GCF_001936575.1). Taxonomy (GTDB): domain Bacteria; phylum Bacteroidota; class Bacteroidia; order Flavobacteriales; family Flavobacteriaceae; genus Polaribacter; species Polaribacter agarivorans. The sequence continues at coordinate 113,381 of NZ_MSMP01000006.1, read as the reverse complement.
ATAGTAACTGCAATTTGCCCAGTAACATTAAACCCTATTGGAGTTAACCCTAATAAATTTAATATCCAGATAAAGAAAAACACCGTTAATAAATAAGGCATAAATCTTTTATATTTTTTCTCACCAATATTTGGCCTTGCTATTTCGTCTCTTACGTATAATACTAAAGGCTCTAATACACGTCCAACTCCAGTTGGAATAGCTCCTTTTTTATATCCTTTAGCTAAAGAACCAAATCCTAAAAACATTAATAACCCAGCCACTAACATTCCAAAAACACTTTTAGTAATAGAAAAATCTAATACTTTATGTGCATTTGTTGCATGATGATGATCGTCAAAAGCAACGTGCTCTACACCTTCATTCAATTCATAAATCTTACTATGAATTTTAGCTAACTTTACGTCACCAGCATCTACAACTACATGTCCATCATCATTATGATGAAATTTAGATGACATGAAAGTTTTCAATCCTTTGCTCGTCCAAACAATAACAGGTAATGGAAAACCTACATGCTTTCTTTCTCCTGCTTCATTTGTATATGAATACAAAGAAAAGTCATGAGAATCAGCTAAGTGATGTTTGATATAACCTTTGATATCTTCAGGAGTATTAATCTGTCCTCCTTTTTCAGAATTTCCGCCTCCTCCAGCGAAAACGTTTAATGAAGAAAATACTATTGCTAGTATTGCTAAACATTTGATAGATTTTTTTGCTATCATCATACCTTTACTAAATATAGAATTTATGGTCTCTAAATTTCCGTGCAAAGGTACACATTTAATTAAAACTACAAACTCTTTTTGAGATATAGTTTTTTGCAGTTGAAAAATTGAGTGGAAAGAAACTAAACTACTTGCTGTTTAGGAGTTTGGAAACCATTATTGCTTCTGTTATTAAAAACAAGAATAATGGGACAACTAAAGAAAATCGTTCAGGCTTGGTTAGAATGTTTTCTCCAAATACTGAAGTATTAAAAATAAGCACGAAAAATCCTATTTTTATAAATATGGATGCTAGATAGGCATAACCTGCTTGATTCGGTAATTTATCTGCTACCAACTCTACAATAGCATATACTATTGAGGCTGCAATGGCATGGAATAAGTACACACTAAATAACGAGAATGGAAAGTGGTTTTCTTCTACTAAATAACTATTTAAAAAATAACTTACGATGAATAGAAGAACTATAGCAGCTATAAATAATACAATACGCTTAATCATTATCTTTAGAAATATTTGACACCTGTTTGATTACGGCATACATAGCCATAAAAACGGCAGCTAAGGTACAAACTTTAGTATAGATTTCATCTGAGTTTGGGTACTTTCCATCTAACCATTTACCTAATAAACTACCTAGATAAATAGTACCCCCCATTTGAATAGCTATACCGCTAAAGCGTATATATTTATGATACTGATTTTTGTTTTCCCTTTTGGACATCAGTAGTTTTCTTAGCTAATTCTTTTACTGCACCTTTCATATTACAGGTTGCATTAAAAGCTGCTCCTGGTTCAGTTGAAATTTGCCCAACATTTACGTTACCAGTAATATTTGCTGTAGATTTTGCAGTTAACGTATTTGCAACATTAAAATCGCCTGAAAACTTTCCTTCTACATCTGCGTTACTACATTCTACCGTTCCATTAATGAAACCGTCATGTCCAATAATAACTCTTCCATTAGTTTTTAATGTACCTTCTAAAGTACCATCTATTCTAAAGTCTCCTTCAGATATTAAATCTCCAGTAATTTTAGTCCCTTTACCAATTACATTTCTACCTGTTGTCTTTTTTTCAACCGTAGTTTCTTTTTTGTTTTTATTGTTAAACATTTTTGGGAATTATTTTAATAGGTTAATAATTTCGTTTGCTTTTTGACCTTCAATCTGATTTGCATATTTAAATGCTACAAATTCTAAGGCCTTTTTATACTCTTCTTTACTTTTGTATTTTCCTAGGCACATTGCCCTGAGTAAAGCAAATTTAGCAATTAATTCTGATTTTTCTACTTTATCACCTAATTTATCTATCTCATTTACAGCTTCTTCGTTCATATTGAACTTATACATCCTGTAAATTTCTTTATATTGTTTATCTATTTCACTAACTTTTATTTGGCTATCTAACTTAGTGTCAGGATTTTTTAAAATTTGAGCAAATTGAGAATCTGCATAATTATTTAGGATCAAATTCTTCTTCTCTTGTGCTTTATCTTCTTTGTTGGTTCTTTGATAAAGCTGAAATAAATGGTAATGAATTGGTAATTTAAGTTCTTCTTTAACATTTAAAGTTAGTAAACGCTCTAATTTTTCAATAGCCAACCCTGGATTTTTAAACTGTTCTTTATAAATCAGTCCTAATTGATATAAAGCGTCATTTCTTTCCTTTTCTAGATTTTCTACCGCTCCTGGTTCTTTAGGAATTGCATCTAAATATGTAGACACTTCATATCTACTATCTATTTTTTCAACTTCTTCTTCCACATCTTCCTCTGCTTCTTCAGAAACTTTTGTTTTGTTTGACCATCTCCAATTATCTGCTAGTTCTCTTTTTCCCCAAACCTTGGTAAAATTCACTTTTCCGAAACCTTTGGATTGTGCATTATAAAAATACCATTTGCTATTCTTATCATTGCTACCTATAGGAGCACCATTTCCACCTGCAAATTGACTTCCAAAATCTTGAGAATTTGCCAATTTTTGCCTTCTCTTTTCATCTTCCTCTTTTAAGGCTTCAATATGCTTTTCAAAAAAAGCTGTTTGCTCTTCAGTAGACATTTTAGCTATATTGATAATGCTATCATTTACCTTAACAAGTTCTTCAAAATCTTTAAGTTTTTCTAATCCTTTTTGTTTTCTTTTTATTCTTCGGATCCTTTTTTCATTTTCAAACTCTTCTGTTGTTGCTTGTAATACACTATCATAAAAAGTTCCAGCTAACAAGTAATCTTGCTTTTTAAAATAAATATTCCCTAAGCTTTCATAAGCATAGGTTTTTTGATAATTCGTGTTTTTTTTAGCTTCTAATGATTTTAAATAATATTCAATAGCTTGATTGGTGCTATCTCTTCTTTCTTCTAAGACTCCTAATTGGTAATATAATTCGTTATGATACTTTCTATTATCAGGGTTTCGAGTTAATTTTTTTAGTCTACCTATGAGTCCTAAACTTGAAGAATCTTTATGACTATTTTTTACGAGTTCTAGATACGCATGTATTTTATATTTTCTTGGTGTACTGCGTTTTCCTGCTAAAAGTTTAAAAACCATTCTTGCAGAATCTTTTCGGTTTAACTCGCTGTAAATTTGCCCTAACACAAAATAGTTTCTTGCCGTTTGTGCATTGTCAACAAATACAACAGATTTTTTTAAGTTATCAATAACTTTTTGAATTGTATCTGTTTTCTCATACGCCATTGCTAACGCTGTAAATGCTGATTGACGCTGTACACCTGTAAGATTTTTTTCATTTTGATCTAAATCTACAAGAAGCTTTAGTGATTCTATAGCCAATTTTTCATTTTCTAATCGAACGTTTGCTTTAGCTCTCCAAACTTTAGTATCGTAGATTAAATCGGCTTTGGGATAATTTGCAATGATGTAATTAAATGCTTCAATCGAAGGAATAAATCGTTGTGTATAATATCTCGCTTTTCCTAATAATAAATAAGCATTATCTACTTGTCTATTTTTTTCATATCCATTAATATTCATAGAGTGTTTTTGGATTGCTTTAGTCGCTTTTTCCTCAGCTCTATCGAATGGTGTAGACGCTTTATTCTCTTTGTTGTCATCGTCAAAACCACTACCTAATCGTAACTCTCCTATATTTCGTTCGTTGAATTTTATAGGTTCGATAGGTAATCTTTTCCAAAAATTATCCTCGTAATTTGTTTCGATACCTTTTAGCCCTTTTTCAAAAGCTTGTTCACCATGAAACAACACATTAAATTTTGTTGTTAATGCATGAAAATTTCTGTTGATTACAGTATCTTTTTTTGTACTACAAGAAAGCAAAACACTAACTATAAATACACTAAGAATTATTGGTTTGATTGTTTTTTTCATAAAATCCGCTCTACATGTACAACATCTAATTTCAGCATCTATTGTACACATGAGCGTAAAAATAGAAATAAAAAGCTAATTTTTAGTGTTGTAATTTGTTTTCTATAATGAATAATAGACCATTCTTACTGTAAAAGTTGTAATAACAATCAAATACCTTCTATTTATCAACCTTAGATTTAGAGCTTTTCTATGTAAAAAATCACTAAAAAAGGGGAGGTTAACTCGTCTTTTTTAAGATAATTTTGAGGCTAACTATAATAAATCAAAAAATAAAATGAAATCAAATGTAATCCTCAAATTACTAGTAATTACACTGTTTATTACTTTACACTCCTGTTCTTCGAAAGATGAAATCCAAGATCAAATTCCAGATGATGATTCTACATCAGTAACACCTGACGCATCTGCTGATTCAAATCAGATGAAATCCTTAGACATTTATAATGGAACTTTTATTTTTAAATTTTCTGAAAATTATGAGGTAGGGCAATTTGCAAATGGTGACTACTGGGTACATAATAATGGAGCAGATGTTAATATTGAACAAATTTTACCTGAATCTACAATTACCAATACACAAAGGGTAATTAATGGTACAATGATCAACCCTGAAGAAAGTAATTCTCAAGGTTACGATAGTGAACCTAGAGATATGAAATTTAAAGCTAGTTTGAATGTAGATCCTGGATATACATCTACTGCACTTATTGTAAAATCAGGTTCTTCTATTGTTAAATCTATTTCTACAGAAAGTAACAGAGGAAGACCAATTATACAACATGCTGTAGTTGTAACTGTACTTGACAAAGCACCACCTAAAGGAGCATTTCGTCCACCGTATACAGGAAGTGATAAAAGCATTATTGCTACGGTGAATGATTTAAATTATGATGTTTTAGGTAAACACCCTAAGCTAGGGAATGAACCTGATATTTTAGATGTACAAGAAAATTACGAAAGAGTATGGTTAGAACACTGTACTGAATGGGTACAACGTGATATACATCCAAAAAGTAACATGCCTACTTATGGTAGAGATATTGCCAAAAAATCAGGTGAAGGCTTAATCACTTTACAATTGGATTATAGTGACAAAGAAAAAGAACTGTTATTGATCCGAATGGTTCAGTATGGTTTGGACATATATGGTGTAGCAAAAAATGGCGGTGAATGGTATAATAATGGTGGGCATAATTTGGGTAGAAAAATGCCTCTTTTACTTGCTGCAAAAGTTCTGAACAACACTGACATGTTAGCGTATGCAGATAAAGAAAAACATTTCATTTTTCAAGATGATCAACAACATTTTTATGTTTCACAAGCTGAAGTTGATTTAACTAATGGACCTAAATGGGATCCTGATGACAGAGCTCCACTTACTCCATATAAGCCAGAAGACATTGGTATGGCTGAATGGGGAATTCGACATGCAGATAGACCTAAAGCTGACAATGCTAATTGGTCTGCAACATATAGACACGTTAATGGACCTGCTCAATTCTCTCATATACTAGCTGCTAAATTAATGGGAGTAGAAAAAGAATGGAATTGGTCACCTGCTTTTGATTATGCTAAACGCTATTATGGCATTGAGAAACAAAAGAAAATTGATGGTTATGTACTTGATTTATGGGAAGCGTATGCTAATGATTAAGTTTTTCAACTAACATAACTCCGTAAAAAAGAGGTCGAATTTTAAATTAAAATTCGACCTCTTTTTTTATTATTTAGCTTGGATTTTGCATAAAAACACTTATTAGTTCTAATAATTTTTCTATTGATTTGAATAAATCCAATCACTAAAAAAACGTGTTAAATCAACTTCAATAAAACTATTTAGAACAAAATCATTAATTAATCTTTAATGATTTTCCTATCGCTTCTAATTCAAATACGAAATCTCTTTTATTAACTGATGGTGCATAGGTAAAACCTTCAAAAACAATTAATCTATTGTTTTCTTTATCAACAATAGTATAATTTAAGAAAGGACCCGCCATAAAATCATTCTTCACTTCCCATTTACCTCTAGTTTCGTATGCTTTTTTGCCACTAATTTCGGCATCATAGGTAAATGGCGTGTAAGCTTGTTCCGTAATCATAAACATACCTTCTTGGCTTCCTGGAATATACTTTTCACCGATACTATCTCTTACAGTAGTAATATTATCTACAATTTTTGATTCATCAGTTAATGGAACACTATAGATTAAAACATTATTGGTTCCATCACCTCTAGCAATTCCACTTTTTAAATGCTGACGCATCCAAAGGAATTCACCTGTATCGTCAACTAAACGGTAACGCTCAGGAATATCAATATCAATATTTAAGTTTTTTATTGTTTTAAGTTGCGAGACATCTACACGTTCTCTTTTAAAAATAGATTGAATGAATTTGATATCTTCATTTTTAAACAACTTCATTATTTCTTTACCTCTAGTTTTAATCAAATTAATTTGATCATACTCATCTTTAGCGGTAGCTACAATTATAGTTTGTGGAGCAGCATACTTGTTTTTAAGTATAGAAATACCTGAACTATCAGACTTTTGAAATAATAAAACTGCTTTGTTATTTCGCATAAAGCTTTTAAATCCTGATGGGTCTATTTGTGTCACAGAAAGTAATGTTTCAGGTTGTGGCAGCCCTACTTGATGCTCACCAAAAACGGAACGCACTTCATCTCCTGGTTTACCTAACCAATCATTACCTTTCATCACCACTAATATTTGGTTTGTATTACCGGTAGAAGTAGGTAAAATAATATCATTTTTACCATCCGATTTACAACCTTGAAGTGCCGCTAACACCACAAAAAATAGGTAAAGTTTCTTCATAATAATAGTCTTTATTCGTTTGTAGTTGTTTTTGTTGATCAATAATTATTCCATTTACATTCTTCTTGGATAAATATATAAACGTTGACCTGCTCTTAGATTTGAATTTCTCATATTATTCCAACGTTTAATATCTTTTACTCTTACTCCAAATTTTATCGCTATTTTACCTAGATAATCACCCGATCTTACTTTATAACGTATTCTTTTATCCATCTCGAAATACTTCGGTAATGGTTTTTCTCTACTGGCGTCTTCAGCTTCAGCTAAGGCATAAATTTCCTGTTCTTTATATAGAAAATCTATCATTTTATTCCTTGGCAAACGAATTGAAAAGTTTTTATTCTTTACATAAGGAATAACATCAATTTTATACTGCGGATTTAAAAAAGCAAGCATCTCAGTATCTATATCTGTTTTTTCAGAAATCTGTTGAAATGAAATTGTTCTTTTTACTTGAATAGTATCCGTTTGAAAGTTAAATACTTTAGGTGATTCTGGATATATACCTAGTTCTTCAGCATATTTGAAGATATACATAGTAGTATAAAAAGCAGGAACATAGCCTGCTGTTTCTCTAGGTAAAAAAGGACGGATATTCCAATAGTTTTTATATCCTCCAGATCTTTTAATCGCTTTTAATACATTTCCTGGTCCTGAATTATACGCTGCTAAAGCTAAATCCCAATCGTTAAATAAACCATGCAAAAAGTTTAAATATTTACACGCTGCAATTGTAGATTTTACAGGGTCTTGTCGTTCATCTACATACGAATTTACTGCTAGTTTATATTGTTTTCCTGTTCCATACATGAACTGCCATAAACCTGTAGCACCAACTCTGGATTTAATTTGTGGACGTAATGAAGATTCTACAACCGCTAGATATTTCATTTCCAAAGGAATGTCGAATAAGTCTAAATATTTTTCAAAAATGGGGAAGAAGTATTTCGCTCTTGCCATTAATGTTGGATAATACTTTTTTCGATACTTTATATAATTGTTTACCAATCGCTCTAAAGCAGGATTGAAAGATAGATTAAATGGCGTAGTAGCATTAATCAATGCTAATCGCTCTTTCAATAATTCTGGTGTAACTACTTTTGGAACGTCAACAACAATATCTTTATCGTTAATAATGTATGGAATACTATCAAATAAAGGAGAATTGAATTTAGCTTCTACAAGAAGACTATCAATTCGTTTTAAATCATCATCTGTATACAGTTCTTTTATTTCTTTTTGCTGAGGAATTGAATCTATTTGGATTTTTTGAATCGTATCAATCTTCTGAATTGAATCAACAGGTTGTTGTGCAAAAAGAGTAGAAATAGTAGTAAAAATGGTTAAGACAAAGAACTTTTTCATAAAAACAGTACTAAAATTCAAATTCTACTGCTACTGGACAGTGATCTGAGTGTTTTGCTTCTGGTAAGATATAGGCTCTAGATATTTTATCTTTCAATGGTTCAGTTACCATGCAGTAATCTAATCGCCAACCTTTATTATTTGCTCTGGCATTAGCTCTATAACTCCACCAAGAATATTCTTGACGCTCTGGATTTTTAAAACGGAAACTATCAATAAATCCACTATCTATAAACTTACCTAACCATTCTCGTTCTTCTGGTAAAAAACCAGAAACTCCTTTCATTTTTGGATTATGAATATCGATCTCTTCATGACAAATATTATAGTCTCCACAGATGACAAGATTTGGAATTGTATTTCTCAACTCAGAAGCATATTCCAAAATCTCATCCATGTAATTGAACTTAAAGCCTAATCGTTCGCTATTAGTTCCTGAAGGTAAGTACATGCTCATGATAGAAACCTCGTCATAATCTACACGTACATTTCTTCCTTCGTTATCCATAGAAGCTATTCCCGTTCCGTACTCTATATGATTTGGTTCTTTTTTACAAAAGATAGCAACTCCAGAATATCCTTTTTTCTCAGCTGAAAACCAATATTGGTATGGATAACCTGCTAGTTCAAAATCCATTGGATTTACTTGATCTTTTTGTGCTTTAGTTTCTTGTATACAAATCACATCTGGACTAGCAGCTTGCAACCACTCTGTAAAGCCTTTTTTAAGTGCAGCTCGGATTCCGTTTACATTATAGGATACTATTTTCATTTGCCTATCTCTTATCTTCCCGAAGGGAAGAAGTTTTAATTAATTATTATTTCTTCTAATTTATCTAATTCCTTGTCTAGACTTGATAAGTTTAGAAATTTTCTGTTTTTAATATCATAAATAGCAAATTTTTGCTTTTTATGTTCATCTCTAATCTTATTCCTATCGGTATACTTGATGAAAATTTTAGAATTGGAGTTTATAAAATTAAATCTTTCCACATCTATACCTTCAGTAACTTTTGTTAATTTTTTACCACTTAAATCAGAAATAAACAAATCATGTTCATCACCTGAATTGAGTTTTCCATCTTTATTTGAATCCTCAAAAGCAATTAAATAGGCTATTAAATTTACTGTTGTATCAAGTTCCTTATTATCATAACCATTTGATTTATTCTGTGGCTCTATACTTAAAATTGAAGCTTTTCTATCTAACAAAGAACCTATTACTTGGTATTTTTCATCTAAGAAGATAACATTTACGTATTTCAAAAGTCCATCTCCTATGTCATTCGCTACTGAAGCAGCTTTATAAATTGCTTTTTCTTCTTCATATGTTAATAGCGAAATTGGCAAGTACTTATTTTCAGAATTATATAATTCATTTGGACTGTAGTACTTTAAACCTTGAAGAGCAACACTATCTTGTTTAGCAGTTTCCAATTCTTGACCTACTATAACACCTCCATTGTAATATGAGTTTTCTTTATTTCTAAAAGCGTCTTTTACTATATTAAATAAGGCAAAAAACAATAATATTGGTAAAAGTGTTCCATTAAGGATAATCAAAAACTTAATGTATTTATTTTTCATAGCAATTTAATTGACTTTAAATTTCCATTTCTGGAATTTCACCATTTACAACTAGTGTTCCTTCGGTTGCTGCTTGAATATCTTCAACAGATACTCCTGGCGCTCTTTCTAACAGATGAAATCCATCATCTTTAATTTGTAAAACGGCCAAGTTGGTTACAATTTTAGTTACACAACCCACTCCAGTTAATGGTAAAGAACATTTTTTTAATAGCTTAGATTCACCTCTTTTATTGGTATGCATCATTGCTACAATTATATTTTCTGCTGAAGCTACTAAATCCATAGCTCCTCCCATACCTTTTACCATTTTGCCTGGGATTTTCCAGTTGGCAATATCTCCATTTTCAGCTACTTCCATAGCTCCTAGAATGGTCAAATCTACATGCTTTCCTCTAATCATTGAAAAGCTGGTTGCAGAATCAAAAAAACTTGCACCTGGTAGTGTTGTTATCGTTTGTTTTCCTGCATTTATAATATCGGCATCTTCTTCTCCTTCAAAAGGGAAAGGTCCCATGCCTAGAACTCCATTTTCACTTTGAAATTCTACTTCTATATCTTCACGAACAAAATTAGCTACTAGTGTAGGAATTCCTATTCCTAAGTTCACATAGTAACCGTCTTTTACTTCTTTTGCTATACGTTTTGCTATTCCGTTTTTATCTAACATTTTACCTAATGTATCAATTTATAGATGTAACAATGTATCAATTCACAATATTTTATAATTATCTTGATTTAATACTTGTACTTAATATTTTATATAAGATTAGTCCTAATTCTTTTACTTTGTTTTGTAATTCGATGTTATTAGGATAACTTTTGGATTTATCACAAAGAATTAACCAATATTTAGTTTCTTCTAATTCTTTGGTAGCGATCTTAATTTTATGAATAAAATCTGATTTACTTTCTGCGTTTTGAGCCTCGTGTACATTGGCTCCGATGCTAGTACCTGATTTTAGTAATTGGCGTGCGATTACAAACTTTTTATTTTTTTCTAAAATCTCGCAAAATTCAATGATCAATAATGCAACTTCAATAGATTTTTCTACTACTACATTTTTCATTAGTACATTGATAAATTGCTATATTGGAGAATTAAAGTTTTGGGCGTACAGTACGCTGCTCAATTCTTTTCTCATATTTTTCGCCTTGAAAAATACGTTGTACAAAAATTCCAGGAATATGAATTTGATTTGGATCTAATTCACCAACAGGAACTAATTCTTCAACTTCAGCAACAGTAATGGTTGCAGCACCACACATACATGGATTAAAGTTTCTTGCTGTTCCTTTAAATATTAAATTTCCTGCCTCATCACCTTTCCATGCTTTTACAAAAGAATAGTCTGCCTTAAATGCTTCTTCTAAAACATACATTTTTCCGTTGAATTCTCTTGTTTCTTTACCTTCTGCTACTTCTGTTCCGTAACCTGCAGGCGTATAAAACGCTGGAAATCCTGCTTGAGCTGCTCTACATTTTTCTGCTAATGTTCCTTGAGGTGTTAACTCTACTTCTAATTCCCCTGATAACATCTGACGCTCAAATTCATCATTCTCACCTACGTAAGAAGAAATCATCTTTTTTACCTGATGGTTTTGAAGTAATAAGCCTAAACCAAAATCATCTACACCTGCATTATTAGAGATGCAGGTTAGATTTGTTAATCCTAATTTTACTAACTCGGTAATGGAGTTCTCAGGAATTCCACATAATCCAAATCCGCCAAGCATAAATGTCATCCCACTAGAGACACCTTGCAACGCTTCGGATACTGAGCTTACTTTTTTATTTATCATTTAATTTAGTTGTTTGATTGTTTCAGTTTTCCTTAAAAATCAGTAGCTCCACCCTCTTCTTGCTTTTCTTTTTCTTCCTTCTTTTTCTCTTCTTCATGTTTCTTACAATCTACATTGATAGAAAGATCTGAAGGCTCTTCAAAATCAGCAGTACTAATATTTAATGTTTTGTCTTCGTAGCATTTACGCATGAAAATTGCCCAAGTTGGTAAAGACATCGTTGCTCCTCCTCCTTTATCTAATCCAGCAAAATGTGTTGCTCTATCTTCTCCACCTGTCCAAACACCAGTAGTTAAATTAGGTACTGTACCCATAAACCAACCATCTGATTGATTTTGCGTAGTACCTGTTTTACCTGCAATAGCATTACCGAATTTATATGGATAGCCTGTAATAAATTTAGGACGCTTATATGTAGTTCTTAATCGAGCTCCTGATCCAAATTTTGTAACTCCTTCCATAAGGTTTAAAATTACATACGCTGCTTCTTCATTTACTACTTCTTTGGTTTTTGGGACAAATGTATCTAGTACCGTTCCGTTTTTATCTTCTATTTGCGTAATAAACATTGGTGTTACACGCATTCCCTTGTTGGCAAATGTGGAATATGCACTGGTCATTTCCAGTAATGTTAAATCAATAGCACCAAGAGCGATAGATGGATTTGCTTGAAATTCGGTAGAAACCCCTGAAGACTTAGCTAAACGTGCTACATTAATAGGAGACACTTCATCTATAAGTCTAGCCGTAATTACGTTTACAGATTTAGCCAATGCTTGTTGTAATGTAAGTTCCCCTCCATATTTATTTCCTGCATTTTTAGGGGTCCAATCGTCTTCCATACCATATTTTTCTTTCGGAATGGTGTAGGGTGTATTTGGTAATTTATCACAAGGTGATCTTTTCAATTGGTTGATGGCCGTTGCGTATACAAAAGGTTTAAAAGTAGAACCTACTTGACGCTTTTGTTGTTCAACAGCTTCGTATTTGAAATGTTTGTTATTAATTCCTCCTACCCAAGCTTTGATATGACCTGTTTGTGGCTCTATTGATACTAAACCTGAACGTAGAAAGTGTTTGTAATAACGAATAGAATCGTAAGGCGTCATTACCGTATCTCGATCTCCTTTCCAAGAGAACACTCGCATTTCTGTTTTTGTATTGAAAACCTTTTCAATCTCTTTGTCTGATTTACCTACTGCTTTTAACACTTTATAGCGATCCGAATTCTTTTTAGCTCTATTTAGTATCTTTCTAATATCTTCCTTTTCTAAATCATAAAAAGGTGCTTTTTTGTTTCTTTTTTGTTCATTAAAAAAATACTTCTGTAAATTAGCCATATGCTCTTCCATAGCTTCTTCTGCATATTGCTGCATGCGTGAATCTATAGTGACATAAATTTTTAGTCCATCTTTATAAATGTCATATAGTTCACCATTGGCTTTTGGGTTATCTTTTGCCCACTTCTTCATAAACTTTTTTAGATGTTCTCTGAAATAGGTAGCTAAACCATCACTGTGACTCTCTGGAGTAAATTTAATTTTCAAGGGTAACTTTTGTAGTGAGTCTTTTTCTTTTTCTGTTAAAAATCCACTCCTCACCATTTGTCTAAAAACTACATTTCGCCTACTTAATGACTTTTTTTGAGATACTTTTCGATATGGGTTGTACTGCCTAGGGTTTTTTAACATTCCTGCTAAAATAGCTGACTCCTGAATATCTAATTCTTTAGGTTCTTTACCAAAATAAATACGAGCAGCTGAACGAATACCTGTAGCATTAAATAAGAAACCTTGCTTATTTAAGTACATGGTAATAATTTCTTTTTTTGTGTATTGGCTTTCAAGTCTGACCGCTATTACCCATTCTTTAATTTTCTGTGTTAATTTTGTATACAAAGAGGCTTTCTCCCTTTTATGAAATAAGTTTTTTGCTAACTGTTGCGTAATCGTACTTGCTCCTCCATTTCTACCAAATTTCGATAATGCTCTAGCTAAACCTCTAAAATCGATACCAGAATGTTCATAAAAACGTTCGTCCTCTGTAGCTACAACAGCTTTCACTAAATTATCTGGTAAGTCTTTAAACTGAATTGGTGTTCTATTTTCTTTTAAATAATATTTACCTAATGTTTTACCATCAGAAGAAATAATTTCAGTAGCCAAATCATTCTTAGGATTCTCTAATTCTTCAAATGTTGGAAGCGTTCCAAAAGCTCCCCAAGAAGCTAATAGAAATACAAAACAAACTGCAAACAAACCTCCTAAAACGATTCCCCAAAACCATTTGATAAATGTAACGTAACTTCTAGTTTTCTTTTCTGCCATGATTATTCAATTTTTTCGATTCTAAATCCTACATCTGTAATTCCTTGGAGTTGTTCTATACCATTTACCTCACCATTTTTTCTCATCGCTTGGAAAATTTGTATTTGATAATCTCCGCTTGTTGGAAATTGAATCTGTTCTTTATAAAAAAGTTTATTTTCTTTAATCTCTGAAAAACCTGTTCCTAAAAACCTACCTCTTTTGTCAGTCATATCATACTCTAAGGTATCGGTAAGTTGATTCCCGTCAGGAAAACTCATCTTCGTAATTAAAAATAGGTTACTGTATTGATAATTGTTATTATTTCTAATATTGATAAATAGGTTTCTTTGTGCTAAAGTATCTTGTATTGGAAATTGAAATGTTACTGGAGCGTTAATTTCCCAAAGTCCATTATCAATAGCAGTATAATTGTCGAAAACACGTTTGGAATCACAAGAAACCAAAACGAACAGTATGAAAAATGTATATACTAATTTATGATTGTTTATCCGTTTTAGCATTCTTATTCCCGTTGTTGTTGTTTCTACGTTTATTTCTTCGTTGTTGATTGTTATTATTCTGCTTCTTATTGGTTGGAGAATTTTGGTTATCAGATTTTCTGTTATTCGAATTTTTTCGTCTATTCTGATTTTTTTGATTGCTAGTATTCTTAGCTTGTGTTTTATTGTTGTTTTGTTTTGTATTCCCCTGATTACCTTGATTCGCTTGTTTATTATTGGTATTCTGAGGTTTTTGCTTTCTAGTGTTCCCCTTATTGTTATTGTTAGGGGAATTATTATTGTTGTTTGCTTTAGCTTTTTGATTCGGATTTTTACGCCTTCTTTTATTTCTCCTTCTTGGTTTTTTAGGCGTATCGAAACGTGTTAAGCTATCTTGACCAACAACATTTTCAAAATCTACCTTTGCTTCTTCAGTAATTTCAGATTCATAGTCTTCTAGTGGTGATCCTAATTCATCATTTTGGTTCAACTCTATGATCTCTGATACTTGTTCAAGGGAAAGCTTATACCATTTTGATTTTTCTTCCTTATAGGTATACCATAACAGCTTCTTAAAAATGTCCATTTTAATAAAAATAGCATCTCCTTTTTCTGTTTTTAGTAACACATCTTGCTTTGGAAAAGCTTGTAAAGCGTCTAAGTAAGAATCTAACTCAAAATTTAAACAACATTTCAGTTTTCCACACTGTCCAGCCAATTTTAATGGATTTAAAGACAATTGTTGATATCTGGCCGCTGCAGTATTTACTTTTCTGAAATCGGTTAACCATGTAGAACAACATAGTTCTCTACCACAAGAACCCACACCTCCTAATCGAGCAGCTTCTTGACGCATCCCTACTTGTTTCATTTCTACACGAATAGAAAATGCACTGGCTAAATCACGAATTAATTGACGAAAATCTACTCGATCATCTGCTGTATAATAAAATGTTGCTTTATTACCATCACCCTGAAACTCTACATCTGAAAGTTTCATTTGCAACCCTAAACGACTTATAATTTCTCGTCCTTTACGTTGTGTTTCTAGCTCTCTATCTCTAGCTTGATGCCAAACGTCTATATCTTTTTGAGTTGCTTTTCTGTAGATCTTTTTAACATCTTCACTATCTGATGCAACTTTTCTTTTTTTCATTTGAACTTTTACCAACTCTCCTGCCAGAGAAACGATTCCGATATCGTGACCAGGAGAACCTTCAACAGCAACAATGTCTCCCATAGAGACTTTCATTTTATCATTGCTTTTGTAAAAATGTTTTCTTCCGTTTTTAAAACGTACTTCGTATATATTAAATGGAGCTTCACCTGTAGGTAAAGTCATATTTGATAACCAATCAAAAACAGCTAATTTATTTCCACTACCGCATGTTCCTGTACCGCAATTTCCGTTACTCTTACATCCTTTAGGAACGCCATTCTTGTTAGTTGAGCAACTGCTACAACTCATATTTTAATGTATTTAATTAATAGCTTTTTAAATCTGATTTTACTCAGCATCAAAAAACTAATTATATATTTATTTGATTTTTAATTAGATAAAAAAAATTAACACTTTTTTTATTAATGTGTAAATATAGTCATTATACTGTAATGTGAAAACCGCTTCACTCAATGAAACGGCTAGTTCCCTAAAAATGATTTACAAATTGCTATTGCTTCTTCTAAATGTTGCGGTAATTCATTGGTAGTCCAAGGGTGTTTCGCTCCAAATACATGATTGGCATCCTTTATAATATGTAATCCAGCGTGCGAATTCCATGACTTTAAGTTTTCCGCTTCAGATATATGAATTGCTTCATCAGCATCTCCATGGATAATACAATAGGGTTTATTCAAATTTTCAACAGCTCTTTTTATCGTTAATCGCTTTTCATTTTCTATGAAATCTTCATAAAACTGGTAAAAGTGAAGCATTTGCTGCCCAGTTCTTCCATTAAGCACATACTTTACCCCAGTTTCTTTCCATTCTTGTAAACCTCCTGAAGTTGCTGTTCTACTTTTATAATCTGAAACTCCTGCAAGTGAAATTACATTTTGCACTCTTTCATCTTCTTCTCCTTTTATACATACAATTCCACCACCTCTACTATGTCCTAATAATGTAATATTATTTAGATCTAGTTCTTTTTGATATTCTTCTTGCTGAAAACACCAATCAATTACGGTTTCTAAATCGTCTAATTCTTTTGAATAGTTATTTTTTCCAAAAGCTTCTAGATCTTCAAATTCCATTGGGTTTTCTATGGAAGTTCCATTATGAGAAAAATTAAATTTTATAAAGAAAAAACCAGCATTTGCAAAAGCTTCTGCCATTAGGTTCCAAGCACCCCAATCTTTAAAGCCTTTATAACCGTGACAAAAAATAAGAATTGGTTTTTTACTAGTATTCTCCGTATAGAAAACATCATAAAGTATCGGTTTATCTTCTTTATTTTTTAGTATTCTATTGTTAACTTTTATCATCATTCATTTTTTATAAGTACCACAAAATACAAAAGCCCATCTAAAAAAGATGGGCTTTTACATGTATTATTTTAAAAGAGCTGTTATACAACTCCTTGTGCTAGCATAGCGTCAGCAACTTTTACAAATCCAGCTATGTTTGCCCCTTTTACATAGTCTACATAACCGTTTTCATCTGTTCCATATTCTACACATGCTTTGTGGATATTTTCCATAATTCCTTTAAGTTTTTCATCTACCTCTTCACGAGTCCAACTTAAACGTAATGAATTCTGGCTCATTTCTAATCCAGAAGTAGCTACACCTCCTGCGTTAGACGCTTTTCCTGGTGCAAATAAGATTTTATTATCGTGGAATGTATGAATAGCTTCTGGAGTAGATGGCATATTTGCTCCTTCACTAACACAAATACATCCGTTAGCAATTAATGTATTAGCTTCATCTCCGTTTAATTCATTTTGTGTTGCACATGGTAATGCAATATTACACTTAACTCCCCAAGGTCTTTCACCTTTAAAGAATTTAGCTGAAGGATATTTTTCTACATACTCATGTATACGTCCTCTCTTTACATTTTTAAGCTCCATTACAAAAGCTAACTTTTCAGCATCGATTCCATCCTCATCATAAATGTATCCTGAAGAATCTGATAACGTAACCACTTTAGCTCCTAACTCAGTTGCCTTTTCACAAGCATATTGCGCTACATTTCCTGATCCAGATACTGTTACCACTTTTCCTTTAAACGAATCTCCTCTGGTTTCTAACATACTTTGAGCAAAGTATACAGTACCGTATCCTGTAGCTTCAGGTCTTATTAAAGAACCTCCCCAGCTAGCTCCTTTACCAGTTAACACACCAGTAAATTCGTTTCTCATTTTTCTATACTTACCAAACATGTATCCTATTTCACGTCCTCCAACACCTATATCTCCAGCTGGCACATCTGTGTTAGGACCAATATGTCTGAATAACTCTCCCATGAATGCATGACAGAAACGCATGATTTCGTTATCTGACTTTCCTTTAGGATCAAAATCAGAACCTCCTTTACCACCACCCATCGGTAATGTAGTTAATGAGTTTTTGAATACTTGTTCGAATGCTAAGAATTTTAAAATACTAGCATTTACAGTTGGGTGAAAACGCAAACCTCCTTTATAAGGACCAATTGCAGAGTTCATTTGAATTCTATATCCTCTGTTCACCTGAATCTCACCATTGTCATCTACCCAATTCACTCTGAAGGAAATTAATCTTTCAGGTTCAACCATTCTTAATAATATATTCTTTCCGTGATAGATATCGTTATTTACAATGTATGGTATAACAGTTTCTGCTACTTCTTGCACAGCTTGCAAGAACTCTGGTTCATGACCGTTACGTTGCCTAACCAGATCCATAAAAGTCTTTATTTTAGATTCCATAATTTAACTATTCTAAAAATGTTTTTTTTATAAAAATAATGTACAAATATAATTAATTAACTAATTTGACAGCTTAAAATACCCCTTTTTTTACACATTCGAAAACGATGTAGTAGTTCATATAATTTACCACTCTATTTCAGTAAAAAGTTTTAAATTTGCCACCTAATTTGACGGAATATGTTAGAAAAGATTACAGAGTTAATTAACGAAGTTAAAAACTTTGAGACTTCTTCTGCTGAAGAAATTGAAAAATTCAGAATAAAATACCTTGGTAGCAAAGGAATTTTAAAGGATTTATTTACTGATTTTAAAAATGTTCCTAACGAACAAAAAAAGGAATTTGGGCAAACTATAAATCTTTTAAAAAAATCTGCTGAAGAGAAAGTAAACACTTTAAAAGAAGCTATAGAAAGTGCTGTTGAAGAAAAGGGTGTTTATGGAGATTTAACTCGTCCGTCTGAACCTATTCAGTTGGGTTCTCGTCATCCAATTTCACTAGTTAAAAATCAAATTATTGAGGTTTTTAATCGAATTGGATTTACCGTTTCTGAAGGTCCTGAAATTGAGGATGATTGGCATAACTTTACAGCGTTAAACTTACCAGAGTATCATCCTGCTAGAGATATGCAAGATACTTTCTTTATTGAAAAAAATCCTGATACTTTATTAAGAACACATACTTCTTCTGTTCAGGTTCGATATATGGAGAAAAATGAGCCACCGATTAGAACTATTTCTCCTGGAAGAGTATTTAGAAACGAAGATATTTCTGCCAGAGCACATTGTATTTTCCACCAAGTGGAAGGTTTATACATTGACACTGATGTTTCTTTTGCTGATTTAAAACAAACATTATTATACTTTACTAAAGAAATGTTCGGAAAGTCTAAGATTCGTTTACGTCCTTCTTATTTCCCTTTTACTGAACCAAGTGCTGAAGTAGATATTTACTGGGGATTAGAAACAGAAACGGATTATAGAATCACCAAAGGAACAGGTTGGTTAGAGATTATGGGTTGTGGAATGGTTGATCCTAATGTATTAAAGAACTGTAATATTGATCCGACAAAATATTCTGGTTATGCTTTTGGTATGGGTATTGAGCGTATTGCAATGTTATTGTATCAAATCCCTGATATTAGAATGTTTTATGAAAATGATGTTCGTTTTTTAGAGCAGTTTAAGTCTGTTATCTAAAAATAAATTCAAAGATTATAAAATATAAAAGTTGTAAAGTTTGTGGAGAATTTTACAACTTTTTTAATTAATATATAAGTTAAGATTATGAAGAAAGACATTATAATACCTGAGGTTAGCGGTATAGAAATAGCCGTAACATTAGAACATAATGATGTACATAATACAGAGGATTGGTATGTATATCTTATCAATAGAAAAGTAGTAGATTTAGAAATGGTGATGATTGTATCTCAAGGTTATTCTGATACTAAAAAGACCACTACATTTAGAAAAAGAATAGATGTACTACCTGCAATTAGTTTTGCTAAAATAGAAATGATACATCCTGATGTCTTTAAATTAAAAAACAGATTTCAAGTATCTTTTTTTCAAGACAATCAAATTTTTGAGAAGACTTTTATTTTTGAGGAAAATACTATTAAAGAAGGTGCTTTGCGAATGATTCCTTTTTTAGAGAAAAGAGGTGTAGTATCTAAATAAAAAAAGATCCTTTTACATTTGGGGCTTGCAAAAGGATCATAATTTAATCAACCAAATAAATTTCAAAAACCTTCATTTTAATGAAGAGTGTTTTTTTATGAAAAAAACTAAAACTAAGTGTACTTATATATTCTACTTATTTACACTTCAAAGGTACTACTGTTTCTCGGGTTTAATTTAAGATATTCGATATATGATTTTTAACTGTAGTTAAGCTGACTTTTACTATCGATGAATGAAAAAATCACATCAGGCATCTATTAAATTGATTCATATGTTTCTACAGTTATGTCTGCTGTAACATCTCCTGTATGTTTTGTTGATAAGGGTTCAAAAAGCAGAATATGTACTTCTTCCTCTGCTATTGGTTTGTGTAAAACACCTTTGGGAACAATATAGAACTCTCCTTCATTAATAGTTACTGACGAATCTTCTAAATCTATTCGTAATTGTCCTTTTATAACCATAAATAATTCATCTTCGTCATCGTGCTTATGGAAAACAAATTCTCCTTTTATTTTAGCTAATAGTACTTGTTGACCATTAAGCTCTGCTATTTTTTTAGGAGACCAATGATCTGAAAACAAATTAAACTTGTCTTTAATATTAATTGCAGCTGACATATTATTATTGATTTTTAGTGTTTTTTAAATTTACAACACTTTCTGTATCTATTCTAGAGACTTCTTTTAATTCACCTTTTTCAAAAAGAGCTGGTAAATCAGCTAATGGAGTTCCTACTTCTGCTTTATAATTAATATAATCTTGGAATAAAATTCCATCTACATTTCTTCTATTATAACTACTTCTAAATCGTACTCCTCCATTATTCACTTTATAATTATAGGCCAAATAATCCATAGTGTGAGTTTTAGTATGTATCCAATAATAGTACTGATCTTCAAAATCTTTACCTCCACCATCTTGATTAAATGTTATTTCAACTACAAAATAGTTCTCTCCTTTTATTACAATTTCTCCTTTGTATTTTTTATTCACAGCACCATCATTCAATTTGTACGGAAGTGTAGCAAAATATACGACTGAATTTAATGCCTCTTTATATCTGGAGTTATCTCTAGGATTTAAGGTTGTCATTTCTCCATTGACTTTTCTAGTCAATTTTCCATTATCTAAAACATCTTCAATCAATTGATTTTCTTTTTGAGTCTTAACTGAGTACTGATAAGTATCTTTAGTATTAGTGAAAGTATATTCTTTTTTTCTGAAGGTAAACTTATAAGAAGCACTATCATATAAAGTACCTCCATGTGCAGTAATTGCTAAATTAACAATCGAATCTCCTTTACTTACAGGAACGTCCTTCTTCTCAATGTTTTTTAATTCTTTATGTTCTTGCTTTTCACTTTTACACGAGACATAGGTAAATACTATTGAAATCAATAGTAAAAGTAAGGTATTAGTTTTCATTTGTTTAAAGTTCTAGTTTGTTAATATGGTGTTTTAACTGTGATAGGTAGTCTTGTTTTTCAAAAAAGCTTACATTTTTTAACAAGGTTTATGTTCTAAAAGTAAAATTTCTACATTAAAAAACCCTCTTAAATCAATCTTTAAGAGGGTTTCAAATTTTATATTGAATTTCTTTATTTCAGAAGGATACTTGAGGCTCCAACTTTTCTATCACCTATATATACGTTAGCTACGTAATTCCCTCTTCTCATTTGATTCTTATCAACTGAAATTAGAGAAACAACACCTATTTGTTGATTTCTATAATCAACTTTTATAGCATCATTACATGCTATATTTGCTTCATTTTTAAGTGCACTCTTTTCAGAAAACACTACCTCTCCTTCATCATCTACTATTTGAATGTAAACATCTCTTTCACCTGGATTAGCAACTACGTTTTCTAACAAATCGAACTTAACTTTAAACGCATCTGTTTTACTAGATCTGGAAGTATTTACATATTTTCCATTTCTTTTTTCTTTAAATGCATTTATAGAAACCCTACCAACCTCTACTTTGGCTACAGTACTAATTTTACTTTTAAGCTCATTTTCTTCTTTTAAAAGAGCTTTCTTCTCGTTAAGTAATGATTCGTGAGTTTTCTTGTGCGCTCTTAGGGTATTTTTAGCAATCTCATTCTTTTGAAGTAACTCTTCATTTTCATTCTGAAGACGATTCGCTTCAATATAAAGATTTCTATTGTCTCTTTCCAATTTTGCTGCTTTCAAAGTATATTTTGCAAGCAAGGCATGGTTAGCTCCTTTGATTTCTTTAATAGAATCCTTAAGGGCAATTATTTTATTAATGCTTGTAATAATTCTCCTTGATAATCCTTTTTTTCGTACTGTGATTTTTTTGTAGTCTGCAATCACTTTATCGAGTTCCTTTTCAAGAATTTGTTTTTCTTTCTTGAATTCTTCTTCTAATTTATTCTGGTTCTTGTTGGTGTTGAAAGAATAAATAACGACTAATACTAAAATAATAATTGGTGAATACTTGTAGAACTTATTCACTGAAGTTTTACTGAAAATTTTCATAATTGGGGAATATGAAGTTGTTATTTATAAAGGTACAAAAAACTTTCTTTTTTTTATAGCATAAATTGTTTTTTCGACAAACAATCTTGAATGATACGACAAATGGTTATGAAAAAGACTAAAGAATTATAAACTAATCTGTAAATATCTTATTTTCGTTCAAAAACCAATATGTTTTTAAATATTCAAGACCTTGTTGCTCAATTTCAATCTTGGGTTTGGGGAATTCCTTTACTAATTCTTTTAATCGGAGGAGGTTTTTTTCTTTTTATCTATTCAGGGTTAGTTCCTTTTCGTTATTTAGGTCATGCTGTAAATATTTTACGAGGCAAATATGATAAACATAATTCTCCTGGAGATTTATCTCACTATGAAGCTTTATCTTCTGCAATTGCTGCTACTGTAGGTATGGGTAATATTAGTGGTGTAGCTATTGCTATTGCTACTGGTGGACCTGGTGCTATTTTTTGGATGTGGGTAAGTGCTTTTGTAGGTATGGCTACTAAGTTTTTTACGTGTAGTTTGTCTATTATGTATAGAGGAAAAGATGAAAAAGGCAATACCAAAGGAGGTCCAATGTACGTAATTACAGAAGGCTTAGGCAAACAATGGAAACCTTTAGCTGTTTTTTTTGCTTCCGCTGGTTTAATAGGAACATTACCCGCCTTTCAGGCCAATCAACTTACTCAAACTTTAGTGGATGTTTTTGATGTAAAAGAAGCTAATATTTTTACAGCCAAACTACTTTTAGGTATTACAATAGCTATTATTACAGCTCTTGTTATTTTTGGTGGAATAAAACGTATTGGAAAAGTGGCAGGAAAGTTAGTTCCTGTTATGGTAGTTATTTACTTACTTACAGTGTGTACGATCCTAATCTTAAAAATTGAAAATATTCCTGCAATGTTTTCATTAATTTTTACCGATGCTTTTTCTGGAAATGCTGTTTTGGGTGGTGCTTTGGGGAGTTTAATTATTACTGGAGTAAAACGCGCCGCTTTCTCTAATGAAGCAGGACTAGGAACTGCTCCAATAATGCATGGAACAGCAAAAACCGATGAACCTATACGAGAAGGTTTAGTAGCCATGCTAGGTCCAGCCATTGATACTTTGTTAGTTTGTACACTTACTGCTCTAGCTATTTTAGCTTCTGGAATATGGAAAGGCTTTGATGGTAACGGAATTTCACTAACACTAACAGCTTTTGATACTGTTTTACCTAGTGGATTAGGTAGCATTATTTTAACCATTTGTGTATTGATATTTGCTTTCTCAACCTTGTTTACCTACTCATTCTATGGATATTCTTGTCTTAGTTTTTTAACGAATTCAAAAATTGGAAGCTATTACAATTATATATACATTGTAACCATTGTTATTGCTTCTATTGTAAAACTGGAATTTGTAATTAACGTAATAGATAGTGGTTATGCTTTAATGGCAATTCCAACGGTACTTTCTACCTTAATTTTAGCACCTAAAGTAAAGAAAGCGGCAAACAAATATTTTTCAGAATTAAAACAGGAAAAGCTTCAAGAAACAACTAACAATAGATAATACTATTATTTTCAAAAACTTACCAACTAACGATTTTGAATAAAAAGCTGATATAGACTTCGTAAAAACAAGTATTGAATTTTAAACAAATCACATTTTAAGTTGCTTATTTTTAAATAATTACCATAGCTTTTTTTAATAAATCTGTATACATTGTAGTTCAATCAAATTTATTCAAACTTCAGCATGGAAACTACAGGTATAAGCAGACGTAATTGGTTAAAAAAAGGAACTTTAACATTGGCTTCAATGGCTTTAATCCCAAATGATATTTGGGCTATGGCTGTAGAAGAAGCTCAGATAAAAAATGCTCCATTTTTATATAACACCCCTAACTCTTTTAATGAATTTACTCCTCCACCCTTTAAGGAACCAGAACTAAAAGCTATTCTTAGAGCAAACGAAAATCCTTATGGTCCGCCTCCTCAAGCCGCTAAAGCTTTTCAAAAAGAAGTATTTCAAGGAAATAGATATGCTTGGAAAACTTTATTTAATCTAATGGATTTAATTGCTCAAAAAGAAAACGTTTCTACAGAACAAATTTTAATGGGTCCTGGATCATCAGATATTCTAGAAAAAGTAGCTATGGTATTATTTCAAAAAGGTGGAGATGTGATAAGTGCAGACCCTAGCTATATGTCATTAATTAATGTGTCTAAATCAGTAGGTGGACAGTGGAAATCATATAAGCTATTACCTGACTTTCAACATGATTTAGATGCAATGGAAGCAGGAATTGATCATAATACTAAATTGGTATACATCTGTAACCCCAATAATCCAACGGGTACTATTACTGATGCTAAAAAATTAAAAGAGTTTTGTAGTCGCGTTTCTAAAAAAGTACCTGTTTTTGTAGATGAAGCCTACATTGAGTTATCGAAAAACGGATTAAAAGATAGTATGGTTAGCTTGGTTAGCGAGGGTAAAAATGTGATGATCGCACGTACATTTTCCAAAATTTATGGAATGGCAGGATTACGCATAGGATATTTAGTAGGTAAAAAAGAAACTGTACAGCAAATTCAAGAAATCACTAGAGGAGGAATGGGAATTACAGGCCCCTCTATACTAGCCGCAACAATAGCGTTAACTGAAGTTGATTTTTTACAAAATTGTAAAGACAAAATTAAAATAGCGAGAGATTATACCAAGACATATTTAGAAGAGAAAAACTATCGCGTAATGCCTTCAGAAACCAATTTCTTAATCTTTGAAATTTCAATGGAAGGTGATAAATTTTTACAGAAAATATATGATAAGAAAGTAGCTGTTCGCGCCTTTAAGTTTTGGGATAAAAATTGGTGTAGAGTAAGTATCGGCACATTGGATGAAATGAAATTATTCACAAAGGCAATGGATGAAATTTTTGCATAAAGCACTATTATCTACATTATGGACAACGCAATAGAGAAATCATTATCTTTCATCATTTTCATTTTGATTGGTATATTTTTGAAGGGAAAATTTGCTAAAAACAATCAGAAAGATGGATTAAAAGCACTAATCTTAAATCTAGCCTTACCAGCAACAATTTTTATCGCTTTGCTAAAAATTAAAATCGATAACAATTTACTTCTTTTACCCTTTTTTACTTTATTCTTTAATGGTATACTATTTTTATTAGCTCCACTTCTACTATCCTATGTTGGGGTTACTAAAAAGTCTTCGTTCAGATCTATACTTTTATTATTACCTTCATTAGCTCCAGGCTTGTCTTGTTTTCCGTTCATTATAGAGTTTTTAGGAGATTCCTACTTAGCTAAAGCTGCTATGGCTGATTTAGGTAATAAATTTTTTGTCTTATTCATATTATATTTAATTGCTATGCAATGGCATAACAGGAGTCAATCTGTACAAAAAGAATCTATGAAGGAAAAAATGACTTCTCTATTTAAAACACTCATTTTAGAACCAGTTAACCTGTTTATTTTTGCCGCTTTGATTCTTTTATATCTAGGAATTAGTATCGATAATTTACCCACTATACTGTATAAAATTCTAAACAGACTAAGTTTTATTATGACGCCAGTTGTCCTTATTTTTATAGGATTAGCTCTCAAATTAAACCGCAAAAGTTTCTTTCAGATTTTATCATTGCTTATGCTCCGTGCTGCAATTTCATTTTTCTTAGTTTTACTAGTAATTCTAATTTTTAATCTTTCAGTGCAGAAAGAAATCCTATTCATCTTAGTATTTTCATTAAGCTCTTGTAGTTTTTGGCCCTTTGCTCATATTTCTACTATTTCATCTAAAGAATCAGCTATTGCTAAACCCAAGAGAACTTTTGACACCTCTGTTGCTTTGTCTGTATTAGCATTATCCTTACCAATATCTGTAATTATGATTCTCACAGTACTTACAAGTGGTGAAACATTTACAGAAGTAACCACGTTATTAATCACAAGTATTTTACTGTTTATTGGAGGGTCTATTTTACCCTTTATGAATTTCTTGCGTAAACACGTACCGTTATACAAAAAAGAACAAAAGGTGATAGTTGCCTCAAATACAGATTTGAATTAATTGTGTAATGTTATTTTGAAAAGTAAAATCGAATACTCTTCCATAGAAGTACACCGCTGATAATAAAAATGATGAGTCCCCACATCCAGTATGTACCAAAGCTATTAGCTGCTATATTTTCTGTATCGGAAGTCATAATAGCACCATGACGCTCGAATTGTTTGGTAAACAAATAATTGAATTGTAAAAAAGTACTTAAAATACATTGCAGACCTAAAAACAACACTGTAATGGTTTCGATCTTCTTATTTTTTAAAAACATGATAATTATAAAACCTACAGCAAAAGCTGTCAGAATTATAATTCCCCATGTAGAACGAATCCAAAGAAGTAAAGATAAAATGATTACACCTGTGAGTATTTTTAAAAGTATGCTTGCATATTTTATTGATTTCGCAGAAATAATTAAAATAGCTCCTGCAATAGCCGGACCTAATAAACCTCCAGCGGCTGTTAAAGCTCTAGCTATTGAAATGGAGAAAAAGCGGTTAGTTACAGTAGAATAAGCTACACCTCCACCATTTTGATAAATCTCTAAATACTTAAACTCTCCTCCTACTAAAATAGCTGTTAGTCCATGTCCCATTTCATGAAACCAAGTACCTAATAATCGAAACGGATATTGCAAATGTGCTAAATCAGGAAGTTGTAACAATAGAAAAATTCCTGCTGCTATGCTAAGTATGGTATAATCGAGTTTTTTTGAGTTCAATGTAAATATTTTTAATTCTTATATCAGATGGAGCACAGTCGAAATCTTAGTTTACACGTTCAATAAATTCTAGACACGTTTTATTTTAAACACAAATTGATTAAGATAAATCCATAATAAAATCTTGTCAGTTCGAGTGATTTTACTGAATGACAATGAGGTAAAATTGTATCGAGAACTATCTATTTTAATTTCCAATAGATCTACTGAGCAATAGTCGAAATATAAAATTTATTTCCACTCTACTCCCACGAGTTTCGCTCGAAATATCATTTTTATTCTCAAACAAGATCCATCTTAACTAGGTATTCTTTTTTTCATTTCTTCTGCTAAAAAAGAATTCGTTCCTCCCTTTTTTTCTAGTTCAGCAATTACATTCAAGTAACTTTCTTTATCCAAACCTTGACTTAATTTAAAAACGGTATCTAAATGTTCCACTTTCATTTCAAAACCTATAATGTGAGGCATCCATTTGTTCGTATAACTTTCTGGTAAATTATCATACACAGTTGGTGAACTTGTATTTCCTCCTTCATGATATAAAGTGAATTCTTTCATAAGAGCCACCAATTGCTCTCCTTCAAAAAAAGAAAGTTTACCCTCTGTATGTACACTCATATAATTCCATGTAGATCCTTTGTTTGAATTTACACACCAAGATGCACTTACATAACCATTCGGCCCAGTGAAAACAGATACTACTTCAGGGTTTTCTAAAAAAGCCTTGCAGTGATCTGTATTTTTCATCATATGACCTAAAAGATATAGATCATCTCCTCTCTTTTTCACTAATAAAGGAATCTGAGTAGACACTATCTTACCTACTGGATTTACTCCTGTAATCAAAGCTAATGGATATTCATTAATAAAAGCAACTATTTCTTCTTGATCAGCTGCTTTGTAAATAGGAATATTATACATATGGTTGAAAATTTACGGTAAAAATATAATCATTTTAGAGTGAAAAGCAATCATTATTATAAACAGATCAAATGGTTTTGAATCTTTGACAAAAAAGTGTTATTACAAATAAAAACTGCAAGTTATTTTTGAGAAACCTTGAAAGCTAAACCTTTATTTATCTAAAACTACCGTTACATGAATATTTTAGAGCATTTAAAAATCGATCTTGAAAATGAACTTAAGAATATTCTTACGTATTGGGAAAAACACACAGTAGATGATGATTTTGGAGGCTTTATTGGGCATATAGATTATCCAAATATTAAAAATAAGCAAGCGCATAAAGGTGTTATTTTAAATACAAGAATTTTGTGGTCTTTCTCGAAAGCATCTAACTACTATAAAGATGATCGATATAAAGATGTCAGTGAGAGAAGCTTTACTTATCTCAAAGAATATTTTAAAGATAATAAGTACGGAGGTGTGTATTGGGAAGTCAATTACAAGGGAACACCTATCAATACAAGAAAGCAAATATATGCTCAAGCCTTTGCCATATATGCACTTTCAGAGTACTACTTATATTCAAAAAATGAAGAAGCAAAAGTATGGGCTAAAGAAATTTTCAAATTTATTGAAGAAAACGCCTTTGATAACAAATACAACGGATATATAGAAGCTTTTGAAGAAAACTGGAGTGCTATAGAAGATATGCGGTTGAGTGAAAAGGATGACAACGCTGCCAAAACAATGAATACGCATTTACACATATTAGAAGCGTATACCAATCTGTATACAATTTATCCTGATGATAGATTAGAAAAGGCTCTTCAAAATTTGATTGCTATTTTTATTGATAAATTTTTATCTGAAGATGGGCATTTACATTTATTTTTTAATGAACAGTGGGAATTAAAAAGTAGCGTTTATTCTTATGGACATGATATAGAAGCTTCTTGGTTACTTTTAGAAGCAGCAAGAGTAATTAAAGCTACAGAAACAATAAAAGAACTAGAGGAAATTGCTGTAAAAATCACAGATCATTTTGTTAAGGTAGCTATAGCGCAAGATGGTGGAGTGATGAATGAAATAGATACTGCAACAGGGCAAGTTGATACTGATAGGCATTGGTGGCAACAAGCCGAGGCAATGGCTGGTTTATATCACACGTATAAAATCACTGAAGACAGTAGATATCTTGATCATCTTTTTAAAATATGGAACTTCATTAAGACCTCTATCATAGACCATACTTATGGAGAATGGTATTGGTTAGTGGATAAAAATGGCCATTTTAATACTGCTCATGAAAAAGTTGGAATGTGGAAATGTCCTTATCATAATACAAGAGCTTGTATTGAAATTATACAATAAACCGCACCTTAAAAAGCGGACTTTGTCATTATTCTTTCAAAGAAAGGCAATAATTGATAAAATAGTATCACCTCTATATTACTTCTAAAATTAATTTTGTTTGGTGTTAAAATTGATAATACAATATTTTTTATTGTTAAATTTTACAAATATCATAAAAATCAACCTTCTGGGTTACCAATATAATTTGATTACTCGAAATGTATGGTCCTCATAAAAGATTCAACCAATGCAAAAATTAAAACTTAGTGAAAAAATAGGGTATGGATTTGGAGATTTTGCATCTTCTATGTTCTGGAAATTATTTACCATGTATTTACTCTTTTTTTACACCGATGTTTTTGGAATTTCTGCTGCCGTTGTAGGTACAATGTTTTTAGTAACTAGAGTTTTCGACGGACTAAATGACCCAATAATGGGAGCCATTGCTGATAGAACCAATACAAAATGGGGAAAATTTAGACCGTATTTGTTATGGATGGCCATTCCCTTTGCTTTTGTAGGTGTATTAACGTTCTCTACTCCTGATTTATCTACTAGTGGTAAAATAGTGTATGCCTATATCACATACACCTTAATGATGATTGTGTATACTTCAATAAATATCCCTTACGCTTCTCTTTTGGGAGTTATAACTTCTAATATTAAAGAGCGAACTTCATTAGCTAGTTACCGATTTATATTTGCTTTTGCTGGAAGTATCTTGGTTTTAGCGCTAGCAGAGCCTTTAGTTAGTGTTTTTAGCAAACAAGGAAATGTAGAAAATCAAGCTATTGGGTGGCAATATACTGTTACCATTTTTGGAATTATAGCTACGTTGTTTTTTTTAGGAACTTTTTACTTAACCAAGGAGCGTATAAAACCTCCAAAAGCACAAAAAACAGATCTAAAAACTGATTTAAAAGATCTTGCCAAAAACAAACCTTGGTTTATTTTATTAGGCGCTGGTGTTTGTGCTCTCATATTTAACTCACTCAGAGATGGGGCTACCATCTATTATTTTAAATATTACTTTATAAGTCAAAATGCTTTTAAACTTCCTTTGCTAGATATAAACATCACGTACAGTACTTTATATTTAGTATTAGGTCAAGCAGCAAATATTGTAGGTGTAATTTTAGCAAAACCAATATCCGCTAAATTGGGTAAAAAAACGACCTTTTTTATGGCTATGGTACTGGCCTGTGTATTTAGTTGTATTTTCTTTTGGTTTAAAGAAAATCACCTTCAATTTATCTTCATTTTTCAATTTTTAATCAGTGCCTGCGCTGGAATTATTTTTCCGTTACTATGGTCTATGTATGCGGATATTGCTGATTATTCTGAATGGAAAACAGGGAGAAGAGCAACAGGACTTATTTTCTCATCTTCTTCAATGTCTCAAAAAATGGGTTGGACTTTAGGAGGAGCGCTCACAGGATGGATGTTAGCATATTATGGTTTTGAAGCTAATGTAGTGCAAACAGAAAATGCAAAATTTGGTATTCGGATGATGCTGAGTTTTATTCCAGCTATTGGAGCAATAGGATCAGCAATCTTTATTTATTTCTACAAATTAGACGATCAGTTTATTCAAAAAATTAATACAGAATTAACCCAAAGAAGGGAATTAGAAAATTAGTACACTATGACCACAAAATCAATTTCTAAAACAAAATTGAGATTAAAAAATTTACTCAAATCTCATGAAACGTTATTGTTACAAAAGAATAGTCCAATCGCAAAATATAACGGAATTTATCAACGGTATAAAAATCCTATTATTACCGCTGACCATGTTCCCATTCATTGGCGCTACGATTTAAACCTAGAAACCAATCCAATGCTGCAAGAGCGTATTGGCGTAAACGCAACGTTTAATGCAGGGGCAATGAAGTGGAATGACAGTTATGTGGTTTGTGTAAGAGTAGAAGGATACGATCGTAAATCGTTCTTTGCTATTGCTGAAAGCCCTAATGGACTTGATAATTTTAGATTTTGGGATACTCCTATAGCATTACCAGAAACGGAAAATCCAGATACTAATGTGTACGATATGCGTTTAATAGCGCATGAAGATGGTTGGATTTACGGTATTTTTTGCTCTGAACGTAAAGACCCGAAAGCACCTAAAGGAGATACTTCTAGTGCCGTAGCGAGTGCAGGAATAGCTAGAACAAAAGATTTAATAAATTGGGAGCGACTTCCTGATTTGGTAACCCCATCTGACCAGCAAAGAAACGTAGTTTTACATCCTGAATTTGTAAACGGAAAGTATTGTTTATATACACGTCCGCAAGATGGTTTTATTGAAACTGGATCCGGAGGAGGCGTTGGTATTGGTTATACGGATTCTATGGAAAAAGCGATTATTACTGAAGAAACGGTGATTTTCAATAAAAAATACCATACGGTTTACGAGCTTAAAAATGGACTAGGACCTGCTCCTATTAAAACAGAAGAAGGTTGGCTACATTTAGCACATGGTGTACGAAATACAGCAGCCGGTTTACGCTATGTTTTGTATGTATTGATGACCCATTTAGACGATATTACCAAAGTAAAATATCAACCTGCAGGATATTTTATGGCACCAAATGATGAAGAAATAGTGGGTGATGTAAGCAACGTACTTTTTTCAAATGGGTGGATTCATAATGAAGAAGATGATAGTGTATATATTTATTATGCTTCTTCTGATGTGCGCATGCATGTAGCGGTATCTTCTATAGCCGCATTAATAGACTACTGTAAAAATACTCCTGAAGATCATTACAGAAGTAGCACCTCAGTACAATCAATTCTAAAACTAATTGAACATAACAAGCCCTTTTTATAATTTTTAATACCCTAATACAAAAGGTGGTTAGACGAGTGCTAACCACCTTTTATTAATGTGGATTCAATATAATTTTTCTTGAGTTCTATGTGAATAAAAATGTCTTTGCGAACGAATCCTGAATATTTCCTGAGATTCTTGAAGGAAAGAGAAAGGGAAGTGAAGCAATCTTTGTCTTATAAACGAAATTTTCGTTATTAAATGAACAGATTACTTCTTCACTTCACTACGTTTCGTTCATCGTAAAGACATAATTCATTGATTTACATATTAAAATGTATTCTTAAATCGAAGTCACCTTTTATTGTATGTATTACTTTTTGGTTAAGGTCTCATTTTCAAATTGTAGACCTTCGAAACTTGTTTTCATAAAGTTTCTAATATTTTGATGTCCTGTTCCGTTAGGATCTCCTAATACTTCAGTATAATATTGACCAAAACAGGCTAAAGTTTCTTCTTTTGTCAATTCCTGTTGAATTGCAAATGAAAACACTTTACAAGAGCCTTGATTTTGAGAAACTTCATTCTCTAATTCTCCATTTTTGAATGCTGAAGGTGTAAAGTTGTAGTTATTTTCGATTACTGCAATTGTTTCTTTAAAATCAATTGTAGCGGGTTCGTTTTGTAATTGATGTTTGAAATCTTGTAGTGTCATAAATGATGTATTTCGTTTTTAGAAATCTATGAATTATCAAAAATAATCATTGTCAACCTTTCTATTGTAACTCAAGGCCTAGGAAATACATAAGACTTCTTACACTATAAAAACCCCTGTTATTGTATAACGGTTTTTATAGTATTCATATTTTGTATAAAGTGTAGCTCTTTATGGTTGCTGAGTACAGCTTTCACAATACAATACTCTTAATTCTATATTTTCTAATAACTGAAATGTAACGCCTCCTTCTAAAGATGGATTAAAAATTGCACAAAATCGTTTTGGATTCATATTGATAGCATTTAACACCGTAGTTTTATAAGCAGCAGTTTTTACTAAATCTCTATTGGTTAACGTTAGGTTTAAATAATAAAATAATAAATCTTCATCTACGGTAATTTCTTTTACTTTATCTTCTAACACCTCAATAGCATCATAAATATTTGAATAATACGTTAAAAATTGCGCTAAACTCAAATAATCGTAATTAGACAATGGAAAGTTTTCATAAGTATCTAGAATAAACTCAACCGACTCATCTTTTTCATCGTATTTTCTGCTCTGTAAATCTTCTTGTGCTTTTATAATGTGATAATTTACCAACATTCTATCGATTAATACCTGAGGTATACCAACATTTTTAAGTGCTATAATTTCTTTTTTAAACTTTTCTTTATTGATCTTTCCCGCTTTATTTCTCCAAATGATAAACTTAAGCACAGCAAGATTATATTGTATGCGTTTGTTTTTAGGATCTAATTTTTCTAACGCTAATAGTTCATTTTGTACAATCAATGTTTGCGAAATATTCATTAGATACTTTACCATACTGTTTTTAGTAAGTAGCGTAATATATTTTTTCTGTTTTGGAATATTCATTTGCGTTAATGCATCTGGCGACAAAGTTTCTCTTACTTTAGCCAGAATGGAGTTTTGAATTGCTGTGGCTTCCGCAATGTCATCACTTTGTATAGCTGTATTAAAACGGTTTACCAATTCTTCAACTGTTAACTTTTTGTACTTATCTTTCTTTTCTAGAGATAAGGTAACCACTGCTTTTCTGTGATGTTTCAGTATCGGCTCTATTTGCTGTGCTAAACTCCCTACTAACTTTGCTTTGGTCTCTTTTTTAGATAAAGGTATTAATGTAGCAAAACTGGTGTTTTTAATGTCATTTAAAAACTCTACCCAATTTTCAGACGACGATACTGTAGTAGCAATACTAGGTTGCTGAAACGATTGTAAAGAGTTTGCAATACTTGTAGCTCGTTGTTCCTGCAATTTTATATTTCTTTCTACACTACCTTCTACAGAAGCATAGGCTTTAATCTCTATGGTTTTAATATTGAAATTTGTTAAACGCAACGAATCATACATAGGCTTTATGTCCTCTGGTTTGTATTCTGCTTTGTTTTTTTCAAAAGGAATGGTAAACTTCAGCGTTTTATATTTCGTTACTATTTTTTCCTGTACCGTAGTAATTTTTTGATTTTTATAGGTTAATGAGTCTAAATACACTCCCATATCTAATAAATCCCATGCATAAGCTTGTAGGTTGTATATGTTGTAGTATTGGCATAAGCTTTTATTCTGTAAAAACAGAATGTTAAATTCCAGATCTTCTTCTTTTAGGTTTTCTGGTATTTTACCTACCCATACTCTATAATTATTTTGTCTTGCCTTTTTTAACTTTCGTTTTAATTGCATAGCATAAACAGGAGGAAGTAAGGTTCCTCGTATTTGTGTATCTGCTACCAATTGGTTACAACTATAGCGTTTTTTAGATACTACATCTACAGCAATGCCGTCTCCTGTTTTTTTAAACAACTGATCGAGCCATCGCTTGTCATTAATTTCAAAATACAGGTTATTTCCTTCTGTTTTTATCCCAAAGCGTATTTCTTTGGGTTTTTGCTGAAAGGCTTGTAAAAAGTAATTGCATTTGGTTTGCCTATCACGTTTAGGAAAATAAATTCCATATGTTTTTTGTTGTGCTGTTACTGCTTGTATTCCTATACATAGCAATAGTAGTATTGTAATTTTTTTCATTTCTTTTTTTAATTGAAAACTAATTTCAAAGTTTTTCCCTATAAATCATTATTTAAAAAGCATAATAATATCCTTTATATTAGGTAACATCAGTATTAATAAAACAATAGGAAATAAACTATTTAATATAAGAGAAGTCCAAAAAGAACTGGATAATCTTAATTTATACTGTATAGTAAGGATTACACCAAAAATGCTTAAAACTATACCTAAAAAAATAAAGAGTACTATATTTATAAGTATAATACTGTTTCCTAAACTACTCCAGAAATACAGTAGTGTAAACACTATGACTACAATACATAAGTTTGCTAATCCTAAATATAAAGGAATTCTATTTTTCATATTTAAATTTTTACTGTGTGATTATTACTTGTGTCCTTATACGCAGAAATAATAATCTTGTATTTTTTCTTTTTTACACCTTTTTTAGTAGCGTTTCAATATGTAGTTTTCAAAATCAATATCTATTAATTTATGATTTTGTTTATTACCATTATAATCATCGAGCACATACTGAAGACAACCCTGAATATCTTCAGAATACCATTTACATTCAAGTATTAAACCATTTAAATTTAGCTTCTTTCTTAAACGCAAAAAGTTGTAATACATAAAAGGGAAATTATATTCATCTGATACATATAATTCATATCTGTGATTTTCATCTATCATAGATGTTTTTATATGTGCATTTATGATAACTTTATACCCCAGTAATCCTAAAATTTTTTTGGTGTCATTTTTATTAATTTCTATCTTATAATCTACATTCTGTTCTTTATATTTATTTTTGAGTTCAAATGCATATTTGCTAATCTTATTTTTTCTTTGATATTTTTTAAAACTTTTAAAATATTCAGGAACATATATAAAAGATTTTGATAAGCTATACACCTTAATAGTATCATTAAAAAAATAATAGCTTTCAGGGGGTTGCAATACACTTACCGCTCTTTCTTTACTCGGACGAATTAGAGAATCATCTAAAGCAATAATTCTTGAATCATATGCTTTATCGCGTTGTTCTACACTCAAATACTCTTTTATCTTAAGCCTGAACGAATCTATATCTTTCTGATGAATAGCTGCTAAAGTATAATTATTACGAACCTCGTAGGAAACATATCCTTGCCTATTTATCTCCTCATTTTTTTTTGGTTTCTGAGTAAAACCATTGGTATATGATAGCACCAAGAAAAGTATTAACAGTATATTTTTCATTTCTTTTCTTATAGTGAAAAACCAACCCTAAATGGGTTGATTTTTCTTTTACTTTATAATCAATATTTTTACCTACCATTTTCTTCTAAAATGTATATCCACAGCATAATCAACTCCTTAAAATCTTTTGTAGGTAATTCAAAATCAGAATGCCCTAAATCACTTCCTAATAGTTTAGTAGTTTCTGACTCAATATAAGCTACGCCAACAACATCAGCTCCAATATCATTAAATTTTAGTTCTTTATTTATTACTAGATTCAGTTCAGGCAATAAATCTTCTTTTATATCTTGTACGTTATCCCAATAAGCCAAGAAATGTACAAGAATTTGTTTATTACTATCTTTAGTAACAATATGTTCGTTACTATTAATTTCTAAGTTATATTTTTTTAATAATTCCATAATTATAAGTTTGGAAAAGCAGTTTTAATATTTCCTAATTCATCTAAAAACATTGTAATCTTATGACCAGTAGTTGTAAATCCGCTAAATTTATTTCCTAACTCTAAAGTCTTGTTCTTAAAAGCATGAGCTATTTCTGCTTGTATTTTTTCTGTACTCCATGAATCAGGAAAAAATGTTGATTTATTATTTTTAACTTTCCAATTCGTCCCCTGGTCATTTATAAATCCTTTAATTTGTTTTTCCACTTTTGCTTTATAAAAACCATCTCCTAAATCTTGAATTTGTGTCCCTGGTTTTATTCTTACAGTACCATCTAAAAAAGCTTTATTAGAATGAATTCCTGTCACCTTGTAAATATTGTCTCCAGCTGCATTCTTACCAGTTATAGTGACATCACCTTTAAAAGTATGATCATTGAGCTTTTTATTATCTATAACATCATCAAATGCTTTAATAAAATCTGGATCATTTTTTAACTGCTTAAATGCATCATCTCCTAAATTGTCTAATTTTGTACTTGCTTTAGTAAATGACTCAATAGCATCCTCTCCTTTAACAATTATCTTTCCAGCATCATCAGTTAATTGCACTACATCACCCGCTATTTTAACACCAAATTTTTTGGCTAATAACCTTCCTAGGCTTGTAGCAAAATTACGCAATTTAGCAAAAGCTTTAAATACTTTGACTCCTACTTTACCCGCTTTTATAAATCCTTTTACAGCTGTGCCTCCTAAGGCATCTACAAGTAAACCACCTAAAGCAAAGGCTAAGCCTATAGTATCTCCGTTTTGTATACTTTTGGTTGCTTCTATAATATCTGCACCAGGTATGGTAGCTAGTAAAAGCTCACCAACTAAACTGCTTGCCAATTGTCCAATAACTTTCCACTCCTCTTGATTTTTTGGCCAATACTGTTTTAAGTCCTGTAATGAAGGTAATAACGCAATCGCGTTTTCATTAGTTTTAAGTTCTCTTAACTCTTTTTCTGTAAGATTAACCAAACCTATAGAAGATAATTTTTTACGTGCGGCTAGTCTTCTAATTTCTAATAACGTATTATTTATTTTTACCCATTCCGCTGGCGATAAGTTTATGATTTTGGTAATGTTGTTAATATGCTCTTGAATTCCAAAATAGTATAGCGGGTCCATGAGGAATAAGTTATACCCAAGTACTTTTGCGTATTCGCTACGTTCAAATATATTTGAAAGTATAGTAGTAGTAGCTGCTCCTCTAAATATATCTGTAGCTTTTTTAGCTAGTACTCCTGCTTCATTAGAGTATTTTTCATCTTCATAAAACTTTCCAATAGCATCAACAGTATCTTTGTTGTCAGGGTTATTTACCCATGCTTTTTGGGCTTCATTTAAATTTAAAGATATAGTTAACGAAGTTGCATAATTTCTTGTACTAGGTGTATCGTCTGGTGTAAAAATAGGCGTATCTCCTGTACTATCTGGACATTCTGAAGCGTCCTTTTGTACTATCACTTGTCTATATCCTAAGCCTTCACAAGGATCCGGTAATACTAACTCGCTTTCTAATTTTCTTAAAAACGCTTTTTCAAAAATAGTTCGCTCTCCTTCCTTAGTTAACAACCTATTTCTTGCTTCTAATATAAAGTTTCTGTAAGCTCCTTCTCCTTTTGCACATAATGCTTCTACTAACTCTAGATCTACATCTAAAAATCGATCAACATCAGGTCCTGCTAAAACCACACCCTCTGTAGCTCTTAAGGCTACATATATACAAGATTGTGCTACCTCATATCGCACTCCTGTACCGCTATGCCCTGAAGATGCATCTCCACATTCTTCTGAGCTATGATCTGTATGATTGTTGGGTCCGTTACATTGATATCTAATTTCTTTTACTTCAGGTACACATACGGTTACAAAAGCAGACTGACCAACCTTAATTCCTCCACTAGAAGTACTGGTAGGTGAGCTATTTAAAATACCTGATGATAAATCTCCAGAAACATAATTTATATCCACGCTAGAATTACTATTGGCAGGATCTACATTGTTCACCTCACAAGGTTCTTGTGCTGCTCCAGGTGTTTCTGTTCTACTCTGAACTGAGAGTCCTTTTAAAAATTTTTCGGCATTAAAAGTAGCTACTTGCCAAGGGTTTTGGTAAAAATTTTCACTGGTAATGGTAGTAATATTAGCTTGTGATGTATACTGTTGTATTTTTGGGCTACTTAAGTTTCCATAAATATCTTTTTGTATAACAATATTATAAAATGTTGTTTTGGCTTCATTTTTTAGAGGAAGTAGTATACTATAGGTTTTAGTATTGTTACTACTATTTACTTCCATAATTGGTGTAGTTACCAATTTTGCCATGTCTATTTTATCTTGAATTTCAGCATGGTCAGTAATAGCATTTAGCAACTGGGTAAGTTCAGGTACTTCTCCGTAAGCAACATATTTGTACGTGGATGAGCTTGTTGGTAATGCATTACTCGCAATTACCTCTTCATCGGATATTACATCATCATTATCGCAGTTATATAACAGTAATGGAATAATAAAGAATAAGGCTAGTTTTCTAATTACAGAATTGAATTTTCTCTTTTTGTTTTTCATAATTACATCTAAATTATAATGGTTAATGGTAATAGAAAGGTATATAGGTTACCGACGATGTGGAAGTACCATAGCAATATCTTTCTTTTTAATTTTCGCATGCAAAAGAATAAAAAAAGTTTGAATTTACCATAACTTTTATCTTGTTTTTTGTATTTGTACAGCGTTTGTATGTACTGTGTACTAGTGCTGTACGGGATTTGTGCGAATAATCAGTTACCAATGAATATGCTAATAAAAATCAGAGTATAGACCTCACAGGTTTTAAAAACCTGTGAGGTCTATTTTAAAATGTTAAATAGTTACTTTTTTTGATTCACTGTAAACTCGCGTTAGGGATTGTAACGGCATCCTTTTTATTAGAATTTCTAAATAAAAAGATATAGTGAAAAGCCCGACCCTTTAGGGGAACGTCAAAAACAATATCATATACAATCAACAAATTCCTTCATTCTTCCTTCGATACACTCAGGAATCATTTGTAATGATTCAAAACTTTACATTTTAAACTTTTCCTTCTTATAATTTTTGAGCTTGAATTTAATTCAGGATATAACTTTTATAACTAAATTTGCGCATCTAAAAACAGAAACAATGTACAGATCGCATTCTTGCGGTGAGTTAAGAGCATCGCATATAAATACAGAAGTTACCCTTGCAGGTTGGGTTCAAAAATCAAGAGATAAAGGTTTTATGATTTGGGTTGATTTACGAGATCGTTACGGAATTACCCAATTGATTTTTGATGAAGAGAGAACTTCTAAAGATCTTATTGAAAAAGCAAAAACTTTAGGTAGAGAATTTGTGATTCAGGTAAAAGGTACAGTGATTGAAAGAGCTTCTAAAAATCCTAATTTAGAAACGGGAGATGTGGAAGTTTTAGTTTCTGAATTGACGATTTTAAACGAAGCAAAATTACCTCCTTTTACTATTGAAGATGAAACAGATGGTGGTGAAGATATCAGAATGAAATATCGTTATTTAGATATTCGTCGTAATCCTGTAAAAAACAGTTTATTATTCCGTCATAAAGTATCGATGGAAGTACGTAAATATTTATCTGACAAAGGATTTATTGATGTAGAAACTCCATATTTAATTAAATCTACACCAGAAGGAGCACGTGATTTCCTAGTGCCTTCTCGTATGAATGCTGGTCAGTTTTATGCCTTACCACAATCGCCACAAACCTTTAAACAATTATTAATGGTGGGTGGAATTGATAAATATTTCCAGATTGTAAAGTGTTTTAGAGACGAAGATTTACGTGCTGATCGTCAACCTGAATTTACACAAATAGACTGCGAAATGTCGTTTGTAGAGCAAGAAGATATTTTAGAGATTTTTGAAGGAATGACTCGTCATTTACTAAAAGAAATCAACGGAGTTGAAGTAGATAAATTCCCAAGAATGTCTTTTGATGATGCCATGCGTTTATATGGAAATGATAAACCGGATATCCGCTTTGGAATGCAGTTTGGTGAATTAAACGAAGTTGCACAACATAAAGATTTTAAAGTATTTAATAGTGCTGAATTAGTAGTAGGAATTGCCGTTCCAGGTGCTGCTGCTTACACGCGTAAAGAAATAGACAAGTTAATAGAATGGGTGAAGCGTCCACAAGTTGGAGCTTTAGGAATGGTGTATGTAAAATGTAATGAAGACGGAACATTTAAATCTTCAGTAGATAAATTCTACGATAAAGAAGATTTAGCAAAATGGGCTGAAGCTACAGGAGCTAAACCAGGTGATTTAATTTGTGTATTATCTGGAAACACCAATAAAGTACGTGCACAATTAAGTGCATTACGTATGGAATTAGCTGAGCGTTTAGGTTTACGTAAACCTGATGAATTTGCTCCGTTATGGGTTGTTGATTTCCCATTATTAGAATTAGATGAGGAAACAGGACATTACCACGCAATGCATCATCCATTTACTTCTCCAAAACCAGGTCAGCTAGAATTATTAGATACGGATCCAGGTGCTGTAAAAGCAAATGCTTACGATTTAGTATTAAATGGAAATGAAATCGGAGGTGGATCTATTCGTATTCACGATAAAGAAACGCAAGCCATTATGTTTAAGCATTTAGGATTTACTGAAGAAGAAGCGAAAGCACAGTTTGGTTTCTTAATGGATGCTTTTGAATATGGAGCGCCACCACACGGAGGTTTAGCTTTTGGATTAGACCGTTTGGTTGCTATTTTAGGAGGACAAGAAACCATTCGTGATTTTATTGCTTTCCCTAAAAACAATTCGGGGAGAGATGTAATGATAGATGCTCCTGCTACTATTGATAACGAACAGTTAGAAGAATTAAGTATTCAATTGAACCTTAAAGAAGAAGCATAAGGCTTAGAAACAAGGTCGCTTCGCTGCAAGAATCAAGAGACAAGACTATTTGTTAGTATTCTATAGATTAAAAAATCCCGCTTTAGGCGGGATTTTTGCTTTTTATTACTAAGATACTTATTTGTAGGTATAGTGGTGCCTTTATATTCCATATAGTTTTGAAACTAACCAAAACTTAGGAATATGAAAAAATGTGTTCTTTTTATTTGTTTTTTTTACTTACAAAATAGTGTGGGACAAAGTGATTTAGATAAACTTTATCATAAATTAACTCAGGATATCGGCTTTTTCCAACAGTTAGATTCCAATACAAACAACGCCAAAAGTTACCAAAAGGCATTAGCTTATGTAAAAATGCTAAACCATCAGGAAAAAGAAATTGATAAATTAGGCTTAAATATATCTTTTGGTTTAAACGGAAATGATAATAGAAATACAAGTAGTTTTGTTTTCAACACCAAAGCCAAAATCACAAAAGAATTTTATCCATACAATTTAGACGTAAGCGCATCAATAAGCACACAATTTTTTAATGGTGTTTTGCAAGAAAACATTTCTAACTATCATGCTAGTCTTGATTTTTTTATCAAAAATGAAGATAGGTTTGAACATACCGGAAAAAACTATCTTTTATTAAAAAATAATTTAACTACTGAAGGTTATGTGTACGCTGATAGGTATGCAAATCAATTTTTAAATATAGATCAACGTTATGAAGTCGGGGCTGGATTGATATTTAACTTTTATAGTGGAAGTTTAACCAAGGAGAAAAGAGACAAACAAGGGGAATTGTATAGTTTTGATTATACTGAAAATGAACTACGAGGTTTAACACAAAAAGGTAAAGCATTAGTAAAAAAATTCTATGAAACCCCTGCTATCAAAATCAAAGTGAAAGAAAATGACTCTTTAGTGGTAAACGATGAAAAAAAGGAAATCATAATTGGTTTTTGCAAAGATAAATCATGTAGTCCTGTACCTGTAAATAAACATATTAAATTAGAAGATAACAACACCTTAAAAAAAGCACGTAGAAAAATTTCAAACGCATTAAAGAAAAAGCACAGTGCATTCAGAGTTGCTCTATTGACTGGTTTATTTTATGAAATTGAAAAGGGTAATGCTAGTGATTCTGTAACCATCAAGGGCCAAAAAGATAAAGAGTTTATAAGTAGAGCAATTCCAGCCACAAATTTTTTAAGATGGCAATTCAGACCAACGTTTGAGTTTAAAACAAATCAATTCAATTTTAAGTTAAAACCTTATTTTAAAATGCCAATGCCTTGGGAGTGGAACTCTAAAGTAGCGTCAGAAGAAGATCCAACTGAAAACAACAAAAAAGTAGATTACTTAATTGATGGACAAGCTTCCGCATCTTATGCTATAAGTAACAAATTTAATGTTACACTTACATTACGTCATATTTATGATAATGCTCCCAAACGTGTTTATGTTGACTTTAAAGGAGATCAAAGGTTATTATCCGCTAGAAATCATAATACACAATTTAATTTTTCTTTAGTGTATAAAATTTTGTAATCAATTATAAAACTTAAAACCCTTCTAAATGTAGGATTTTTTTATATTTAACCTGAATCTCGTTTAAGAATGAGAGTGTCGCTTCGAGTGAAATTCATTGGAGTAGAATGGAAATGAATTTTGTATCGAGAAGTGAATACGTTGTTCTCGATACAATTTTACCTCATTATCATTCCGTAAAATCACTCGAACTGACAAAGATTTCATATCCAAGATTCGCGTTATTTAGACTCTAACCACTAACCAAACTCCTTTGATGAAAAAGAATATTAGTATTCTTATAGGTATATGCTTTTGTTTTCTACAAAGCTTTGCTCAAAATGAAATTGATAAAGAAGCTAAACGATTAGAAAATCTATGTAGAAAAAATAGCAGAACTCCTGACAGCCTATCCTTTTACGGAAAACAATTGTTATCTCACGGAAAAAAACACAGTCATTTAAAAGCTATTATTGAAGGGTATTTTGCTTTGGGCTATTCTAACAGCTTACAATCTAAAGAAAATATTGCTATTACTTATCTAGATAGCGCTATTGCGTATAAAAAAGAAGCCTCAGAAAAATATTTTCCTGATATGATGCGAATTATGCGTAATAAAGCTATCATTTATTCTAGGAAAGGGGAATTTAATACCGCAGAAAGAATTTATCGTGAAATCATTACAGCTTGTAAAGCAAATCAAAAAATGGGAGCCGTAGCACTCAATTATAATGATTTAGGGATTGCTTTTAAGCAACAAGGAAAATTAGATTCTGCGGTAGTGTATTATAAAAAAGCCATGCATATTTGGGATAGTATCGGAAAAGAAGCTCCAAAAACCACATTGTATTTAAATATTGGAAATGCACAGTTAGAGCAAAAAAATGATAAACAAAGTACAC
The DNA here is from genome assembly GCF_001936575.1 of Tenacibaculum agarivorans. Classification (GTDB taxonomy): domain Bacteria; phylum Bacteroidota; class Bacteroidia; order Flavobacteriales; family Flavobacteriaceae; genus Polaribacter; species Polaribacter agarivorans. The sequence goes on along the minus strand of NZ_MSMP01000006.1, from coordinate 69,188 downwards.
TATCTTTTAAAAGAGGGTTAAAAATTGCTGAGCAATATAAGAATGAAAGAGATATTTATCGATTTTATAATAATTTATCGATTAGTTATCGAAACCTAAAACAATATGATTCTGCCTATTATTTTTTACGAAAGTTAATTCCATATTACCATACTAAAAAGTTAGTCTACCTAGAAAACTTAGCCTATATGAATATTGGAAACACGTTGTTCCAAGAACGTAAATTAGATAGTGCTGAATGGTATTTGCAAAAATCGTTACGAGGTTTAAAGCCCACACAGCAAGTGAATTCTATTGGAGAAAATTATCGCTTATTGAGTTATGTTTTTTTTCATGATCATAAAATTAACCTAGCTAAAACCTATTTGGATTCTTCTAATGCTATTAATGTAAAACACCATTTAAAAAGTCATTTAGTTAAAGATTATAATTTATATGCAAGAATTTATGAGAAGTTAAATGATTTTAAAAAAGCTACTGAATATTACAAGTTAGAAAAACAAATTAGTGATAGTATTTATGCGGCAAAAACAGCCAAAGATTATAATGAATTACTAGTAGAGCAAAATGTGAAACAGCAACAGCATAAAATTAAAGATCTATCCAATACCAACTCCATATATAAATCCAATTTATTTATCGCTTTTCTATTCATTTTAGTGCTATTAGTCTTTAGTATCATCTTATATAAAAATTACAGAAAAGGAAAAAAAGAAATCACTCAATTACAAGAAGAGCTAGATGTATTTAAAAGTACTACTGCTCCAATTGAAGCTAATTTTATACACCTAAAAAGTAAAGCTGTACTTAATACTATTGATATTTTATACATTAAGTCAGACGGTCATTATCTTGAAATTTTTACCCAAGACAAAAACAAACCCGAAATTGAGCGCAGTACACTAACTGAGTTCTTAAATACATTACCTGAAGGAGACTTTATACGTACTCATAAATCTTATATTGTAAATATCCATAAAATTAAAATTATAAACTCTACGCAATTGATGCTTCAAAATGGAGAATGGATAAAACTATCTAGAACATACAAACAAGACTTAAAAGATATACTGAATAAAGAGTAAAATCAAGTAGGTTACTGGTGATAGCTTTTGTGTTGTTCATGACAAAAACTCAATAAAACAAGGGCTTTGCATTACTTTCGTAGTGTAATCCTCTTCATTTAATTTTTGTCATTAACTAAAAGCTAATTATAATGAAGACCATTAAAACCTTACTGATTTTATGCCTTTTCACAAGCATTTTTACCAGTTGTAATTTATTCAGAAATTACACCACTATTACCACAAAACCTGATCGGTTTTTTGCGAACAAAGTTACGGCTCAAGATACCAGTCTAGTTTCTTTTGACCTAAAAGTGGATTATAAATCCATAGAAAAAAAGGTAAATGAATTATTCTCTCAACCATTTACGGATAGTGAAAGTGGTGAATTTGATGAAAAATATCAGGCTAAAACCAAAAATATCGCTTACGATCCTGTAGAATGGATAAAAATTAGAGATCCACTATATAATCCTAAAAAGTGGCTTCGAATATTAGGTATAAAAACTAAAAATCCGTTATATCATCCTAACAAATGGATTAAGACGAAAAACCCCAAATATGATCCCAATAAATGGATTTATGGAGATGTTGTTCGTGTTCAAGTCGGGTATACCTATAGCTATGCTGTGGAAAAAAGAGGTACTATAAATTTTGAAAACATTGGGAATGATGTATTACGAATTCATGTTCCTTTAGATATTAAAGGTACTGTAGGATTCAAAGGAGATGGTGCACGATTATTAGGGCTAAACAAGAAGAATGTAAAAACTAAAATCGACTTTTTTATTGACACTAAAATTTCTTTTAGTGAAGATTGGTGTCCGTTAATCAAATCTAAAATCAATCATAAATGGATTTCTGATCCTAAAATTGAAATTGCAGGCGGTGTATGGTTAAATCTAAAACTACCCGCTCAATTGGCTTTAAACAACGTAGAAAATGAACTAGAAAAGGAAATTGCTAATAAGGTGGAATGCACAAAACTACAGGATGAAATTAAGAAATGGATTAAGCCTTCATCTTTTCAGTTAACTAACGTTTCAGAGTTATTGTATTTAAATGCAAATCCTCAACAGTTTTACTTGTCAGATTTGCAAGTTACCTCTTCAGATTTGACTATACGATTTGCGGCAAAGTTACTCTTAGGCCTAAGCACTACTAAACGATATGAAAATCAATCACAAGAACTCCCCAAACTAGAAAAATATGCATTTAAAGAAAACATCATTGCGCTTACTGTTCCTTTAGCTGTTGAATATGATGTATTACAAAATGAATTGAATGCATTGTTAGAGAAAGAAGAGTTAACCTATGAAGAAAAAAGGACGAAAATTAAGGTTAAGGAATTCGAAATATACCCTAGTGGAGAAGCACTAACTATTGGTGTGGATATTTCTGCTAAACTTCCAGGGAATTTACTATCTACAAACGGAAAAATATATTTAACTGCTGAACCTCACATCAACAATAAAAAGTTTGAGCTTAAAAACATTTCATTTAGCACACAGCTTGATAATGAAATCTACCCTATCGTAGCAGCTGTTTTTAAGAAAAAAATAATCAAATACATTCATTCAGCAACCCAAAAAGACCTCACCAAACAATTTGATCAAGCTGAAAGCATTCTTCAAGATAAATTAACGGAGCAATTGAAAACCTATAACAATATGGATGTTACTGTTGATGAAATACGTTTAGACATCCCTTACATAAGTATCCTGGAGAAAGAATTTAGCATTCCTGTTAGACTTGCTACAGGTGTAGATATCAAGGTAAAGTCTGTTTGGTAACACTTAAAACAGAAAGAATTCAAATACTAATTAAACTAAAACATATTATGAAAAAATTAATCAAACTCATCGCTATTCTAGCAATTACATTGACTTTAAACGGTTGTGAACATTGCTACGAGTGTGTAAAATGTACTTCTTATGATGAAAATAATGAAGTAGTCCGCGAGCTTTTTGACTGTAGTACTGAAAAGCCTTTTTTAGATGGTTTTGTGGATGGTTTTAAAGCCAGAGCTAAAGAAGAAGGCAATACTGCCGAATGTGTAAAGAATAATTTAAAATGTGAGTAATTACCTCATAAAAAATAACTACTAATTCAACACATCATGAAAAAATTAATACATACCCTTTTACTTTTTTCTTCACTGCAACTTATAAGTCAAACTATAAATTGTGAAGAGAAAATTAAAAGTTTAAACTCCGAGTTTTTGGATTCAAAAAAAGAGTTAGCTAAGGAAGAAAATACTTTTAATACATTAAAAGATAACCTCACTTACGGAAACTCAGCTGAATTTTCTAAAAAACTAGTTCATCAAGACAGTATAATTACGAGCATAAAAGAAAAAATGAACAACCTACAGATGCAGTTTTCAAATTACAAAGTAGTATGTTCTGAAAATAATCTTTTGGAGAATATTAAAATTGACACCATGTCTATTTCAAAAGACATATCGTTTGACTTACAAAACCCTGTGAAAGAAGCAACTAAAGAGCCCATAACTTTCAGCTATTTTAATGAGGATATAGTAATAGTCAACTCCATTATACCTGAGGATAAACAAAATACGCTACAAGCAAAAATATTCAATCAGGTATTAAAACAAACTCAGCAAGAAACCTACTTCGGAGATATAACTATACCTGAAAAAAATCAAGAATTTTACTTCTATTCGTACAAAAAGGTCGAAAAGAAAAAAGTAAATGATAAAAAGAAAGCAAATGAAAGCACTAAGCAATATGAATATAAGCTTGTAAAAAATAACTTGAAAAAATATAAATTCAAAAAAATTCAGATTGAAATAAGAGATGGAAATTTCTTCGATATTCAGGTTCAGGTGGAATACAACGGAAAATTACTTTGGTTTGAAAATCAAAAAGGCTTAAATTTTCTAAAAATCAACAAGCTAGCAAAACGTAACTTTTTATTCTATCTACAAAAAGAACCTGACGATGTAGATGAGCAAATCTATGAAGAATTGAGATTACGATTGAGTGATGTTTTTATGTATAAATATAAAATGGGTAATAATTATATTCCTCACGATCTAGTTATAGAACTTCCTAAAGAAGATATCAACAGTAAAGAAACAAATGCAGAAGCACCAGCTACCTATCAAATAAAACAAGACACGTATTTAGATAAGATTATTGAATTGAGAGCTTATACAGATTTTTTCTCTCTCTTTGGTGATTCTAATAATGGTTTAGTACAAATAGAAGGAAATGCAAAGTTTTACATTTTTCCTTTCCCTTATAATATAGGTTCTAAAGCTAGAGGTCAATTGGAGTTTTTTAAGTCTATTACCCCTCATGTTCACTATGCAAAACTTGATGATGATAGTCAGAATGTAAATGTTAGTGGTGGAGTTATTGATAAACGATTAGAACTTATTGAAAAAAAGTTTTTAAATATTGGAGCTAACTTGAATGTAATTGAATTTTACCATAAAAACTACCCGATGAAAGCTAGCCTTTATGGAATAGCAGATTACAATATTACCAAAGCAAAAAATGATGCTCAAGCACCTGAAAATTTAAAATCATTAAGTTTAGGTGCCGGATTAGAAATTGCTTCAAATAGATTAAACAACTTTGGATTTAACTATAGATTAAGTATGCTTTGGTATGATTATAAAAGTTTTAATACTTCTACTAGTATTAATACCGATTTTGGTGTACCTGTGATATCAAATCAAGCAGAAATATTTTATCATCCTAATGAAAATCCAAATCAAGCTATTTTTGTTCGGCTAGCCACCAATAATTTCTTAGGAGAAAGAAGTAATGAAGCATTTTATCAGTTTCAGTTTGGATACAAATTCTCCATAGGTTCTAGAACTGTTAAAAAATAATTATATAAAATGAGGCCGTCTGAAAAGTCGTCATTCCGAACCTTTCGACTAACGCTCAAGACAGGTAAAATGAAGGAATCTTTTAAATTTAAGTTACCAACAATAAGATTACTTCAAAATTAAATTTTTCGTAATGACGTTTGAGAACATCTTTTCAGACAGCCTCATATATTCAAACTCGACTTCCTTTCTATACTACTTTTGTTATACGTACTCTTTTATTTGTCGTTTGTACATAGATTTTTAATTCATCAAAATTTCATATTTTTTTAAATTACATTTGATTTATGAAAAAAATAAAAAAGCTGAAAATTACCCTCTACGTCTTTTCTATTTTACTCTTAGGTGGAATTACAACTTATGCGATATTATATTATAATTTCTACGGAAAATTTAAAATTGATACGCAACAATTCCCTCATCATATTGGGTATATAGATCAAGAAAAAGCTTTATTAAACAATACATATACGCTTTGTGGAGATAGAAGTATTTATAAAATACATCACGGTGCTCCTGATGATGCTTTTGAAGGAAGCAAAAAAAAGTTTAAAAACTTTATACTTTCAAATTATAAAAATGAGTCTTACACCGATTCTGGATACGCAAACTTTCGATTTCTGATAAACTGTGAAGGAAATGCTGGTTGGTTTGAAATCATTGAAATGAATTTAGATTTAGAGGAATCTCCATTGGATAAAAATATGGTGAAACAATTACTAAAACTAACTTCAGACTCTAGAAACTGGGCGATTTTTTCTTATAAAAATCAGCCGAGAAATTATTACATGTATATATCTTATCGTATTGAAAATGGAGAAATTGTCGAAATATTACCTTAGTTTACTTATTTGCTTTACTCTTTTCACTTCTTGTAAAGAGAAAGTAAACCAAATGGGGAAAACAAAAGAAAGAGTTTTAGCTGAAAAAGTTTTTAAAGAAGGAGAACACTTATTTCAAGGATCTCCAAAAAGTATGACTAGAATTCAAAAAGCTATTGAAATCGACCCAACCTATGCCGAAGCTGTTAGAGAAATGTCTGTAGCGTATTTAAAAAGAGGAATGCCGCACTTATGGAAAAAATACATGGATAAAGCAGTTGCTTTAAATCCCAAAGTTTGGCAAGGATACAGAGGGTATTGTTATTTATGGTTTTATAGAGATTATAAAAAAGCTATTGCGGATTTTGATGCTAATGATGTATTAACTCCAAACATTACCGATGCGCCTCAAGGTCATAGCGTTGATTATTGGAAAGGAATTGCCTATCTAGGACTAAAAGATTACGAGAACTCTTTACTATACTTTGATAAATATATTAAAGAAGAAATTGAGGAATTCGGAACAAGCACTGTAGAAGTTACTACCTATTTATATAAAGGAATCGTTTATTATGAAACAAATGACTTTGAAAAGGCTAAAGAGAATTTCGAATTACTATTAAAAAACTCATATAATGTTTATGCTGACGGAAAATACTATTTAGCTCTAATTTTAAAGGAAGAAGGAAAAATAGAAGAAGCTAAAGAAATGGTACTTTCTGGGTTAAAAGATTTTAATGATGGTTATGTAAATCAACGTCCTTATGTTGAAAGTATGAGAGAGTTGTATTTAGAAGATTATCAAAACTTAATAAAAGATGTAACAAAGTAAATGTAGAGTATAAAAGGTATATAATTTTACACTCTGATTTGTGTTTAATTCTTTTCTTCTAATTCTATTTTTACAATGTGTTCAATTGGAAAATTAATAGAATTCGCTATGAAACAAAACTCATTAGCTTTTTGATGTAGTTCTATTGCTTTCTCTTTCATCGATATTTCTGAAATCGTGACTGTAGGATTTAAAATAACTTTAGAAAAATAACCACTACCATCCGCATTGATATTCATTACTCCATAAACCTGATCCTCATAAGCAGTAACCACAATACCCTTTTCAGCACATAAATGTAGATACCACAACATATGACAAGATGCGATTGAAGTAATTAAAAGTTCTTCTGGATTGTATTTTCCACCATCTCCTCTAAAAGCTACATCTGAAGAACCTAAAATTTGCGGTTTATTGGCTATGGATATTTCGTAACTTCTTTCATAATTTTTATAATCGATAGTTCCTTTTCCTTTGTTTCCTCTCCAAGTTACAGTAGCAGCATACTTATGTTCTTTTTTCATATGATATAATCTTCATTATTCCACCATTTTTTCATCCATTTATCTGATACTTTTTTACCTCTTTCATAATCATCTACTACAACTATGAGCTGGTTTGCGTGATCACTATACTGAACTAAAATATTTATACCTTCATTCGCTAGTTCCTTACAAAACTCACCAAGCTGCCCTGGAACGTTTTGTTTTAGTTTTTGAATAATCACATTGTTAATTCTGGTCACCTTTACTCCTGAGTTTTCTAAAACCCTTTTTGCTTTTTCAGGTTGTTCTACTAAAAAATGAGCAATGGCATTTTCCCCATTTTGAAAAACGCCTCCTCCTTCTAAACTTATCTGATTTTCTCCTAGTATTTTTCCTAATAAAGCCAACTGTCCTGGTTTATCTTCTAATACAATTTCTATATCTTTCATTTTCTCGTTGATTTATTTTCATCACAAAGAAAAAACAACAAAAACACTGATACTTCATTTCAAAATGAACTATAGGAACAACTCCTAATTTACCTTTGTTGAAAAATTAAAACATGGATTCAAAATCAATTATTCTTTTAAATTTTAAAGAAACTAGAAGAAGAAGTATCAAGTTATGGAAAGGAATTCCTACTGAATATTTACATTGGAAACCAGATATGCAAGCTATGAGTTGTATTGAAATGGTTAGACATGTACTGGAAGGAGAACATTTATATCATACAATTATCAAAAATAAAGGTAATTTAGGTTCGTATGTTTCTCCTTGGAATGGTGTATCATGAAGCTGTTCATACCGGGCAATTACTGAGTTATTTAAGAACTTTGAATTGCAAACGACCTCAAATTTGGGATTAAATAATGGAAAATTTAGAACACGATTTTAGTGAAATAGCTGCTCTTTTAGGCGATAAATCCAGAGCCATAATGCTTTGGAATTTACTAGATGGTAGAGCGTATACAGCCACTGAATTAGCCAATTGCGCTGGTATTTCGTTACAATCTGCAAGCAATCATCTATCCAAACTATTAAAAAACAATATACTATCTGTTGCTAAACAAGGAAGGCATCGTTACTACAAGTTTAGTTCTCCTGAAGTTGCTCGAGTGATTGAATCCATGGCTAGTCTATTATCATTTCAAAAAGAACATCAAAAAATTAAAAAGCCAAAACCTACAAACTTTACCTATGCAAGAACTTGTTATCATCATTTAGCTGGAGAAATTGGAGTAAAAATCACTAATGCTCTGATTGCTAAAGAAATTTTACTGTTAAACAACGAAACCTACCAAATAAGTGAATACGGAACACAATGGTTTTCAAATTTAAACATAGATATTCAAGAACTACAAAAACAAAAACGAACATTAGCCTATCCTTGTTTGGACTGGAGTGAAAGAAAATACCATTTAGCAGGTGCTTTAGGTAACGCCTTTTTAGAATTCATGTTGACAAAAAATTGGTTCCGAAGACATAAAAATTCACGTGAACTCACTTTAACCTTTGAAGGTAAAAAATACTTAAAAAGTTTACTTGACTTAGATTTCTAAAATAACATGAATCTTGGATAAACTTTTTTGTCAGTTCGAGGCCTTAGATAAGTTTAATTATCTAACGTAGGAAATGACGTATTAAAAGTTAGTTCGTTTAAACAGAAGATCGTTCAATTAATGGCACCCTAAAAAAGTGACCTCTGAATCAAAATTTTGAAAATCAAGGAAGCAGTGTTGGCCAAAAGGTAAAAAGATGTTTGAGCGATAGCGAGTTCTTTTTATCAGTGGAAGATTCCGTAGTATTTTCTCAAATTTTGATTCGAAGTCTTGATTTTTGTTTCTTTTCATCAAGGAAAAGAAAGAGAGAATTTATTATTTTTTATTGGAATTAACTCCCTTTAAAACAATAGATTATAAAAGGCGTCAATGATAGCTATTTTATGGAATGATAATGAAATTATATCGAGAACTAGTGAAATACTTCTCGATAACTCTACTGAGTATTTCGACTATCGCTCAATATAAACTTTAGTCGAAGTACAAAATTATTTTCCATTGTATTACAAATAATTTTACTCGAAGTGACAGGAGTTTCTTTAAGCAAGATTCTCCTTAAAATAGCAATACTACAAAAATGTTGAAGCTCTTATGATAAGATTCGTCTGAATCTCAATAGATTTACTAGTACCAAAAGCATCATTATTTTCTATCTCTCTCACCATTTGTTGCATAGCTAACTTACCTATTCTACTTCCTGGCTGATTCACAGTAGTCAAATTCGGTTCTATAATTGTTGAGTGTGATGAATTACTAAAACCAACAACAGCAATCTCATCGGGTATTTTTATAGCAAACTTTTTTAAGGTTTTAAGTACCCCTATGGCAAAATCATCAGTAATACAAAAAATAGCATCAGGACGATCTTTTAAACAAATTAACTCTCTTGCCAATCGCTTTCCTTCATTAATAGAGGAATCATCTGTACTTAAAATCAAACTCCTGTCTATAGGAAATCCATGCTTTTCTAAAGTTTGTATATATCCTTGGTATCGTTTTTCGGAATTATATGAATCTTCTCGCTCTTTTATAATTGCTATACGTTTCTTACCGATATTAATTAAATGTTCAACCGCATTTGCGGCTGCAGCTACTTCATCTATCACAACTTGTGTACACGGAATTTTACTAGAAACTTTATCAAATAAAATCAAAGGTCTTTTCTTTAACGCATATAGCATTGGCGAAATATTTCTGGTATGTTTAGATAAAGACATTAGAATTCCTTCTACTCCAAATTGTAACATGGTATGTAAAACATCTTTTTCTTTCTCAGGGTTATTGTTCGTTTCAGTAATAATCGTCGTGTAATTTGTTTTTTCTGACTCTAATAAAATTCCTTTTAAAATAGTTGCTGTAAAAGAATGCACCACGCTAGGTACTATGATCCCAATAATATTGGTTTTGTGCTTCCGAAAACCTTTTGCAAGGATATTTGGTACGTATTGCAATCTTTCAGCCTCTCTTTTTACTTTTCTTTTTGTGGATTCACTTATATCAATATGATCATTTAACGCCCTAGAAACTGTTGATATAGAGATATTTAAACTATTTGCGATTTGTTTTAATGTTGTTGTTTCTTTCTTCATTATGTAAATTTTACATTAAACACTCGTCATTTCTTGTTTTGCAAACGTTTGCGGTAACGTTTGCGTTAACTTTTCGTAAAATTATTGAAAAAAAATTGAATATATAATAATATTTTTATGCTATTAGCAACTAATTCACAATTTATATGAAACAATTATTAATACTACTATTATCTTTTTATAGTGTTTTTTCATTTGCACAAACTACTATAAAAGGTACAGTAAAAGACCAACAAGGAGAGCCTATCCCAGGAGCCAATATTATTCTGGAAGGAACTAGTTCTGGGGCATCCACAGACTTTGATGGAAACTTCAATTTAGTTACATCTTTAACAGGGGAACAGACTTTACGAGTTAGTTTTATTGGTTACAAAACTTTCACTGAAGTAATACAACTAGATGGAACTACTCTTCAAAAGGATATTGTTCTACAAGAAGGAGGAGATGTACTTGATGAAGTAGTACTTACAGCATCTAGTACATTTAGATCACAAAAAAATGCACCATTATCTATAAGTTCGTTAAAACAGAAAGAAATCACTAAGCTTTCTGCGAATAGCCAAGCTGATATTATTAGAAGCGTACCAGGAGTTACCGCAGAAGGTGGTGGTGGTGAAACAGCTACAAACGTATTTGTTAGAGGACTACCTTCTGGTGGTCAGTATGTATTTAATCCATTACAATATGATGGAATGCCATTAATGAGTACGTTTGGTTTAAACTCATCTGCTCATGATGTATATGCAAGACCTGATATTGGATTTAAAGGATTTGAATTTGTACGTGGAGGTGCAGCTGTATTATATGGTGCTGGATCTGTAGCTGGTATTTTAAATTATACTAGTAAAACTGGAGATACAGACGCTAACAATATTATCAACCTAGAATGGGCCAACGAAGGGCGCTTAAAAACAGATTTTTATACTGGAGGACGTTTAGGTGGGGAAGAATCTAATACCTATTATGCGTTCACAGGTTTTGTAAGATATGATGAAGGACCTATTGTTACTGGACTACCTACCAAAGGAGCGCAGTTCAGAGGAAATATTAAAAAGAAATTTGAAAATGGTTCTTTAACAGTTCACGGTCAGTTTATAAATGATAATGCACAATTCTTCTTACCCCTACCTTTAGATGGCGCTACACGTTCTCGATTAAAAGGAAATGATGGTGAAGAGGTATCTCAATTATTATCTGGCGAATTAGCTAATACTTCTTTTAAAACTCCAGGAGGAATTTATAATAGTCCTATAGAAGATGGAGTATCTACCAAAGGTGGATATGTACTTGCTGATTTCAATTATAATTTTACTGATGATTTAAAACTTAAATCTAAAATACGATTTGCTGAGTACGAACACAACTTCGCTTTATATATTGGAGGAAATGGAGATAATAATAACCCCATTACTTTAAATGAATATGTAAATAACGTTGCGCCAGGAAACACTGGATTCACAGCTACTTACCAAGGAAGTACAGTGCCTGTTAATGGTAATGATTTAGTACTAGATAATTTACATATAGACCGTTTACGTCCTATGACAGATTATGCTGGTGAGGCTGCTTTAGTAAAGAAAATCACAACTGATACCGGAAGTCATGCTATTACTCTGGGTACTTTCTTAGCGCGTACAGAAGCAGAAGATGTAAACTTTCAATACAGAGTATTATCTGAATTCAATAATAATCCAAGATTGATAAATTTAAACTATTCAGATGCTACTGGAAGCAATGTGGTTTATTCTCAAGGAGGGCTATACAATAGAATTGGTATGACTAGTAATCGATTCTTATCACAAAATAGAAGCGCATTTTATATAACTGATGAAATGGTATTTGATAAATGGCGTTTTGATGTTGGATTCCGTATAGAGTCTACTGATGGTATTTTTAGTGATGGTAATATTGTAGAAGAGCAAGTTTATGATAATCCTGAATTAACTGCGGAATTAGCTAACGTACGTTATGCTGATGGAAGTTTCACAAGAGCATCTGTATCTGCTACGGATTGGGCTGTTTCTTTAGCTGGTTTATATGAATTAAATGAAAAAGTAAACTTATATGCTAACTTTTCTAAAGGGTATTTCTTTCCACAATTAAGAGGTTTTGCTCCAATTTCAACAGGAGTTACGAATAGTAAATACGATTCTGAACAAATTATACAATTTGAAGCAGGTGCTAAATATGGAAGTGAAAAACTTTCAGGATCTTTTGCTGCATATTATGTAGGATTAAGTGATCGTATTCGAATTACGCAAGGATTTAATGCTGGACAGTTGGTTGACTTAACTAGATCTGCTCAAAATACCGCAACTATTGGTATTGAAGCAAACTGGGATTATAAGTTTGTGGATAATTTAAGCTTTAGAGGTACTCTTACGTACCAAGATCATGAAATCACTAAAAACGTAGATGAAGATTTAGTAAGTGGTGGTAGCACTACAATAAATGAAGGTAATAAACTAGCAAGGCAACCAAATTTTATTACAGCATTAGGATTACATTATGATAATAAAAAGTTAGATGGTGTATTTACTTTAAACTATACAGGAAGCAAATTTGCAGCAGATAACAATACTGTTGAATTAGATCCAATATCTATTGTAAGACTTGGAGCAGGATATACTTTCGATTTAAATGAGAAAGACAACCTACGTTTAGGATTCTCAGTCTTTAATTTATTCGATACTGATGGCGTTACGGAAGGAGACCCTAGAAACGTAAATCAGGCTGGTGATGCAGAGTTTTTCTTTGGTAGACCTATTTTACCAAGAAGGTTATTCTTAACCGCAACCTTTAATTTTTAATCTTATTATTTGTTAATAATCCCCCTTTTTAACTAAAGCATTGGCTTAACCCCCTTACTGATGGATAAGCCAATGTATTTTATTCATTATTTTATGAAACATCACGAATTAATTACGAAAGCTCAAGAAGTTTTAAATAATAACTATCAAGAAAAAGGTTTTACTATTCCTTGTCAAGGACTGTATCCTTTTCAATGGAATTGGGATTCTGGGTTTATAGCCATTGGTTTTGCACATTTTGATATGGAAAAAGCCAAAAAAGAAATTAAGACATTAATAGATTCGCAATGGTCTAATGGATTTATACCACATATCATTTTTCATAATGAAAGTGACACCTATTTTCCTGGTCCAGATTTTCATAGATCTGACCTAAGTAAACTTTCAAATACTTCCGTACCTACAACAGGTATGACACAACCACATATATTAGGTTTTGCACTGGAACGTATGTATAAAGTAGCAGAAAATAAAGAAGATGTATTACAGTTTATTAAAGAAAATATTGATGCGATATATGATTTCAGTATGTATTTCTATAATCATAGAGATCCGTTAAATGAGGGATTGGCCTATATTTATCATAATTGGGAATCTGGAACAGATAATTCTCCTATTTGGGACGATATTTGGAGTACTATGGATTCACCTTCTTTAGAATTTCAACGAAGAGATACAAGTCATGTTGATGCTTCTCAAAGACCTAGTAAAAGAGAATACGATCATTATCTACATATTATAGAAATAGCCAAAAAATATAATTATGAAGATGCTAAAATTGCCGAGTTCTCTCCTTTTTTAGTCCAAGATCCTTTGTTTAATGCTGTTTTAATAAGCTCAAATAAATCGTTAATTCGTTTGTATGAACTTATTGGAGGCAATGAGGAAAAAGTAACACAGTTAAAACATTTAACTGCAAAATCTATTCACAGTTTTAACACGAAACTCTTTGATGAAGCTTTAGGTGCTTACTGTCATTATGATTTAAGGACAGGTAAATTATTACGCTATGTGAGCTCTTCATCTTTTAGTCCACTATACGCAGGTATTCCTAGTAAAGAACAAGCAGAAAAGCTAGTCTACACCATGATGAAAAAGTTTGGTAAAGATGATCAATACTTATGTGCTTCTTTTGATCCCACACACGAGAGATTCAATCCTAAGCAATATTGGCGAGGGCCAGTTTGGATTAATTTAAACTGGCTATTGTATCATGGTTTTAAAAACTATGGTTATAAAGACATAGCGGAACGCATCAAACAAGAATCGATAGAAATTATTGAAAAAAATGGTTTTTACGAGTATTTCGATGCAAGGAAAGAAGCACATAAAGATAATACTGCTGGATATGGTGGTAATAATTTTTCTTGGAGTGCAGCACTTTTAATAGATTTATTAAGCGAATAATCTACCTAATACACCTAAATTTATAAACATGAACTGGCTAGACTACACACTTATCATCATTTATCTCTTTGCATTTATTGGGATGGGATATTTTTTTAAAGAAAATAAAACTTCTAAAGATTATTTCTTAGGAGGTAAAAGTCTAGGTTGGTTTCCCTTAAGTTTATCTACTATGGCCACTCAATTATCAGCCATAAGTTTTATTTCTGCTCCTGCCTTTGTTGGTTTAAAACAAGGTGGTGGAATGAAATGGTTAACCTTTGAATTCGGAGTGCCTTTAGCCATGATAGGTATCATGTTTTTTATTATTCCGCCTTTATATAAATCCGGCATCGTAAGTATTTATGAATATCTCGAAAAACGTTTTTCTACCTCTACTCGAAAACTGATTAGTTTAGTATTTCAAATTAGTAGGGCATTAAGTACTGGAGTTATGGTATTTACTATGGCTTTAATTATTCAAGCAGTTGTTGGAATTAGTTTTCATCTTACTTTGTTAATCATTAGTATTGTTACCTTAATTTATTCCTATCAAGGAGGTATGAAAGCAGTAGTTTGGGGTGATGCTATACAAATGATTATTTTATTTCTGGGCTTAATTATTTGTTTAGGAGTTGGCTATTATATGCTGAAAGATATTGGTCCGTTCCAAGGTTTTGATACTTCAAGATTACAAGTAATCGAACTCAACAATTTAGGTATTTATAACAATGAAAACTATGGGTTTTGGCCTATGCTTTTAGGTGGATTGTTCCTATACCTTTCTTATTATGGAACTGATCAAACACAGGCACAACGCTTACTGTCTGCAAAGGATAGTACATCTATTAAAAAGCTATTAGTAGCCAACGGATTATTACGTTTTCCTGTAGTATTTGTATACTGTATAATGGGATTGATCGTTGGTTATTTGGTTAATAACATTCCGGAGTTTTATGATAGCATTGTTGAAACCACAAAAACACATTATCCTGCAGAATATGCCAGAAATGGAATTAAACCCGATTTAATGATTCCTGTATTTATTACCAAATACTTACCTAATGGTTTTATTGGGATTTTAATGATTGGTATTATGTCTGCTGCAATGTCTTCTTTAAGCTCAACTATTAACTCTTTAAGTGCTGTAACTATAGAAGATTTTTTTAACAATAAAGGAGAGTTATCAGAAAAAAAGTATCTTTTTACTTCTAAAATATTAGTAGTGTTTTGGGGTGCTGTATGTATTTTAGCTGCTTATTTATTCGGAAATAGTCAAAGTACTGTAATCGAAATTATCAACTCTATCTCCTCTTTGTTTTATGGTCCAATCTTAGCCGCTTTTATCTTAGCCATTTTCTTTAAAAAAGTAAATCATATTGGTATGAACGTTGCCATTATAAGCTCAGTAACCATCAATCTTATTTTTAAATACCTACCTGAAATCACTTATTTTATAAGTCAAGGAAACTTTTATGATGGAACAGAAAACATTCACCAAGCTCTAGCAAATATTGGAATTCATAATGTCCCTGATTTATTCTGGATTTGGTATAACTTAACTGGTTTTGTTATAGCTGTACTATTGGCCATTTTGGTTAGTAAAGTCACTTCTAACATTCCTGCTAAACAAGTAGAGAATACAAGTTATAGTGTCAATTTACAATCAATTTTTACTCGTGAAACAGCAATTTTAGGAGGGTATTTTATCCTTATCGTAATTTTTAGCATATTTATTCCACAACTATTTAGCTAAATCTATTTCTATGCGAATTGTTATTGCTCCAGATAAATTTAAAGGTACTCTTACTTCTTTTGAATTTTGTGATATTTTTAAAAATACACTACAAGAGTTTAGTCCAAATACTCACATCCAACTACTTCCATTAGCTGACGGTGGTGATGGTACTATTGATATTGCACAATATTATTTAGGTGGAAGTTTTATTACCAAAGAAGTACAAAGTGCCTATTTTAATACCATTAAAGCTAGTTATTTGTATGCTGAAACCACAAAAACAGCTTTTATAGAAATGGCTGAAGCTTCTGGAATGAAGGCTTTAATCAGTGATCATTTAAATGTTAGAAAAGCAAGTACGTTTGGTACGGGTGAACTTATTATTGACGCCTTAGATAGAGGAGCTGAAACCATTATTATCGGATTAGGTGGTAGCGCTACTAACGATTGTGGTATTGGAATGGCAAATGCTTTAGGATATGAATTTTACGACAGGCAAGAGAATCTCGTTCATCCTATTGGAGAAAATCTCGCGAAAATTGAAAAAATAACTTCAACAAATATACATCCTAGATTACATCATGTAAATTTTAAAATAGCCTGCGATGTAACCAATCCTCTATACGGCCCTAATGGTGCTGCTAATGTGTATGCTAAACAAAAGGGAGCATCTGATAAAGATATTGCTGTATTAGAAGATGGAATGATTCATTTTTCTAGTGTATTAGATCGTCATTTCGATACCAAAACACAAAGTATTGTAGGTGGAGGTGCTGCTGGAGGTATGGGGGTTGGATGTCATATATTTTTACAAGGCGAACTTATTTCTGGTTTTAGTTTACTAAAAGATTTGGCCAATTTTGAAGAAGCCATTCAACACGCTGATTGGATTATTACGGGTGAAGGTCAATTAGATGAACAAACCAAAAATGGAAAAACTATTCAAGGTATACTCCAAGCTAGAAACCCTGATACTAAAGTTGCTGTTTTCTGCGGACAAGTTTCATTAACGAATGCCGAGTTAACAAACTTTAAAATCGACTATGCTAGAGATATCATAAGTATAGCCACAGATATTAACGATGCCTTTACCAATACCAAACAACACTTAAAGCACTTGGCAGAAACCTTTGTAAAAGAAAAAATATAGTACTTTAGTTACATAAATATACTTTATTATGTATCGACTATCTCTTATTTTAGGTTTATTATTAGTAAATAGCTTCTTTGTTAACGCTCAAAATATTACAGGGCAACAATTATTAGAAAAAGCAATTGCTTATCATGATCCAAATGGAAATTGGGATGCATTTAAAGGAACATTACATGTTACCATGACAACGCCTGATGCATCAAAAAGAGACAGTAAGATTCAAATTAATTTACCTGAACAATTCTTTGCCGTGGAAGCAAAAAGAGGAGAAGACACTACAACATATACTATAAAAAAAGATAAGTGTACCATCGCTTTTAATGGTAACGAAAATCTTTCCGAAGCTGTTTTAAAAGAGAAAAAACTAAGTTGTGAGCGTGCCAATCTCTATAAAAACTATTACACATACCTGTATGGACTTCCAATGAAATTGAAAGACAACGGAACTATTATTCATGATAAAGTAGAAAAAAGGACCTTTAAAGGAAAAGAATATCTCGTTTTAAAAGCTACTTATGAGGAAGGTGTAGGTAAAGATACTTGGTACTTCTACTTTAATCCAAAAACTTATGCCATGGAAGTCTATCAGTTTTTTAAAGCAACTAAAGATAGTGGAGAATATATTTTACTTTCTGAAGAAGAAATCATTAACGAAATTAAAATGCCTAAGGTAAGAGCTTGGTATTACAACAAAGATGATAAGTATTTAGGCACAGATACACTTTCAAAAAAATAAGAGATTGTCTGAAAAGACATTTGAAATGTTATTACAAAGAAATGCAACAGATGAAGCAATCTTTGTCTTAAAAACGAGATTTTCGTTATTCAATTAACAGATTACTTCTTTACTTCACTATGTTTCGTTCATCGTAAAGACATAATTCATTAATTTAAATCTAAAAGATTTCTTCATTTTCTATGTTTTTCACGACAGTCAATAGATTAGAAACGAATACTTTCTAGACAACCTCTCATAATATTAGTTATCGAGTTGATAAAAAATAAGGTTCTGGATATGTTTTAACTGGTAAACCTGTACTCAAACAAAATGCGATATTGGTCACTAAAGAGGCTGCCAAATATGAACCTACCACTAACTGAGGAGGAGTAATTTTTTTAGATTTTTCTTTATACGTTTCATAGAAATCATAAAACCAAGATAAATCTAGATCCTCTCTATTCTCGAAATAATTCAACATATTTTGGATCAATACCAATTCAAACCTTCCTGTACTTCTAGCAACATCATAGATTTGTTCACTTGTTGGTGTTACTACGTAAGCTGCTCCTGCCCAACCAAAGTTTAACGGGTGAATTACAGGAATTCCTAATTCTTTACAACACTCATCAAAAACAAAAGGTGTTTGTAACGTATCAAAATCAATTGCATTAATAGCTATATCACATCCTTCAACATAATCCTTGATGGTTTCTGGCTCAAGAAATACATGATGATATACTACTTTCGCATTAGGATTAATGGCATGTAAACGTTTTGTAATTGAGGCTACTTTTGAGTTTTGAATATCATTCTCTGTATAATTCTGTCTATTTAGGTTTGAAGTTTCTACCTCATCTCCATCAATAAAAACAAAATTCTCAAAACCCAATCGTAACAAAGCTTCAGCAATTACACTTCCTAAACCTACACCTCCAAATACGATTTTAACATCTTTAATTCTATCTTGTTGTTCAGGAGTTATGTACAATACATTTTTATGATACCTAGCTTCATCATGCATTTCTGGTATCGCTTTTTTATCTATCATCTTCCTTTATTAGTTTTTATTGAAATTCGTAATTTATTTCTTCTGAAAGCCATTTTCTTATGGCTTTAGACCTTAACATTACTGGATAAGTAGGACTGCCTAAAAAATCTTTCTTTTCTCCAATAATTTCCATGTGAACTCCTATATCATCAAAAATTTTATGAATTAATACATCGGATTCCGCTAACATTAAATTATCTGGATGTTCTGCTATATAGCTTAATGAGTGAATTAGTAAGTTTTTAATTACCTCTTTGCTTGAAACCTCATATGTAGTTTTCAAAAGATCAGAAGCAATGGCTAATCTTCCTAAATGCCATATGCTATTGACTGGGAAGTTTTGTTGATTCACAAAATCGTCAACGTTAATGTCAAAATCTTTCTCAATAGAAAACTGTTGTCCTACTCTTTTACTCACTTTTATAGTCCCTAAAAATTGATCATCCAAATTTTTAAAAGCGAAGTATACAGAATCTTTAAATTGATCTTTATCAGACTCAAACATCTCCTGTTTTACTGTAACATCAGGTTCCCAATTATACTTTTTCTGATAATGAAATGCGTACTTTTCATACACAAAGTTTGAGAGTTTCTCTAAGTTATTGTATCCAACTTTATAGAGATACATGTTTTTATAGACATCTATAAGCTCATCATTTATAGTAAAGTTACCCTCCTCTAACTTTTTATACATTTGGCTAAGACATTTTTTATTTTGCGCCGCAAAAATACTTTGTTGTAATAGAAAAAAAATCACCCGAAATGGGTGATTTTATAATGGTGTATTTTTCTTAAACATACTTTAATAATTTTATAACTCAATCAAGTGCATCTGTAAAACAACTATTAACTTTTTAAATAAAAACTGTAATTAGTTTTGATCTGACTTAAAGTTTATCGCCATTAAATGTTTTACGTTAACAACTTCACCGTCTAATTTTCCAGGTATAAACTTTGGTAATGATTGAATCAATTTTGAAGCTTCTTCTTCTAATAATCTACCTCCAATTGGTCCTAAAGCTACTATGTTTTTAACTTTCCCTTGAGTGTCGATTACAAAACTAGTCCATACAATACCCTCTATCCCTTCATTTTTTAAGGTTTCAGGGTATGTTAAGTTATCACTAACGTATCTTTCTAAAACCTCTCTTAAGTTTCCTGTATACACTGGATTATTTTTAGACATTACTAGCACTGGCTCTTGAGTTACTTCCCCTAAATAAACATCTTTTGCTTTTACTTCTTTAGTAACAACTTTGTTTTTTTCCGCATCTATAGCTTTTAAATTTTTTCTAAGTTTATGATAATAGTTAGTTCTTCTAGTTCTAAGATATCTTTTGGTACTTTTTTTAGGTAATGTAACCTCAGTATTTTCTTTTTGAGATATACATTTATCAATAGAGTTTAATTCCATTAGTAAATCATCTTCTGATGATGAACTCATACACACGTTATTTTGTGAAACAAGTAATGCATTTGATACTACAATACAGCCTAAAATAAATATTCTCTTTAAAATCATAATAATCGGAGTTTAACGGTTGATGAAATTTTGTGTTACTATTTTCTAATAACACTACAAATGAAGTTCAATCGAAGAGTATTCCTGTACTTAAACTGTGTGAAGGGGAAAAAAAGCCTTTAAAAAGGAATAAAATAGGGTGAAATTTTTAGCATATCATCAAAAAAAGCCAGTAAAAATGGGGTTTTGTCAAAAACTCAACACATAACTAAACTTATTCTCAAATAGGAATAATATCATTTAATCTTTCGAAAAAAAGTAGTGAAATGCTACTTTAAATTGCTAAATCAGATGAAATCTAAGTTTATTCTATGGACGAAATAAAGTAATAGTATCAAAATTACACTAGCCCTTCTACACCTCGGATATTAAATAATTTTTATACTTTTACCAAAAATGCTAGAAATCAAATTGCTATATTACCATGTTACAAAACATAGACCTAAAAAACATTCTGTTTTTAGATATTGAAACTGTTCCAGAACAAGAAGACTGGAATACTATTACTCAAGAAAAACAAGTACTCTTTGAGGAAAAAACAAAATACCAAAGAAAAGGCGAATTCACTTCCGAAGAGTTTTATGAAAGAGCTGGTATTTGGGCTGAGTTTGGTAAAATCATTTGTATTTCTGTCGCCTACTTTATTGAAAAGGATGATCATCGTCAATTAAGAGTAACTTCTTTTTCCAATACTAACGAATATGAATTGCTCATTAACTTTAAAGAGTTACTTGACACTCATTTTAACCTTAAAAAACACCTACTGTGCGCACATAACGGTAAAGAGTTTGATTTCCCTTACATTGCACGCAGAATGATTATTCATGGAATAGAACTTCCTGAAAAGCTTAATTTATTCGGTAAAAAACCATGGGAAATTCATCATTTAGACACTTTAGACTTATGGAAGTTTGGAGACTACAAACATTATACTTCTCTAAACTTACTTACCCATATTTTAGGGATTCCTTCTCCAAAACAAGATATTGATGGCAGTCAAGTAGCTAATATTTACTATAAAGCACAAGATTTAGATCGAATTATTCGTTATTGTGAACAAGATACCATAGCTGTAGCGCAATTGCTATTACGTTTTAATAATTTACCCATTTTAGAAAACAAAAATATTCAGCATATACGTTTACAGGTAAAATCTAAATATCAAACTCAATAGAAAATTTAAAAATATATGAAAATTGCATATTCACTACTTATTGGTCTACTTGTAATTATTTCTTGTAAACAACAACAAAACACACCAAAGAAATTCGACGCAGAATTAACAAGTCAACTATACTCGCAATTAATAGCTAACTTCAAATCCGCTATTGGGTTTAAAGAAAGTCATTTAACAGAGTTGTTAACTGATATTAGTATTCCTGAATTGAAACAAGGTAAATCTGTGGAGAAAAAAATGCTTTTCGAAAATTTTCAATGTGAATGTTACGATCAAATGAAACTATCCTATTCTAATACCGACAATAGATTTATTTTACATGTTTATGAAGAATTTTTCAATAAAAAATTAGACTGGTGCCCAGAAAGCTCATCTACATATTCCTTTGAAATACTAGAAAATAAAATATCAGGTCTAAAATTAGATTTTTCCGCTGATTAATTTATATCCTAAAAATCTTCAGGTTTTAGTAAATTTATATTGACTAACCATCAATCTATTTAAAACTAAAACCAATGAATTTTGTTAAACTAGATCATTTTTATGTAACCATATTTTCATTCCTATGTTTAATGAATAGTTATGGTCAAGTTAAAAACACCTCAGCACAACAGTACAAAAACCACTGTAGTGGTTGTCATGGTAAAGATTTGAGTTCTTTTGTAGAAAGAAAATGGATATATGGTAATTCTCCCGAAGAAATTATGAACTCGATAACCATTGGAAACGAGAATAACGGAATGCCTGCTTACGGTAAAACATTTACCAAAGAAGAAATAAAAAACTTAACTGATTATATTCTTACTGAAATTGAAGGAAAAACTTTACAAGGTTTAGAAGCTCAAAATCCAGATTTTCAAAAAATAATTATTTCTGACGATTTAAATTTTCGAGTAGACGTTATTTCTGATCAACTAAATGGAATTCCTTGGGGAATGGTGCAATTACCTAATGGTGATTTTTTAGTAACAGAGCGCGATGGAAAACTATATAAAATCGATACAAAAGGTCAGTTAACTACCATTTCTGGTGTGCCGAAAGTTGTTGCTAAAAGGCAAGGTGGATTATTAGATATCATACTACATCCTGATTTTAAAAAGAATAACTACCTCTACTTATCTTATTCTAAAAAACATCCTAACAAATCAAATAAGCAAACTACTGCCGTTTGTCGTGCCAAACTTGTTGATGGTCAATTAATCGAATGTGAAGATATTTTTGTGGCATTACCTTATCGTACTACAAAACATCATTATGGCTCTCGTTTATTATTTGATACCAAGGGCTATTTATACATTTCCATTGGAGATAGAGGTGGTAGAGATAAATATCCACAGAAACTGGATAATTTTTTAGGAAAAATCCATCGAATACATGATGATGGTAGTATTCCAAAAGATAATCCTTTTGTGAATAAGGAAGGTGCCATTCCTTCCATTTATGCTTATGGGATTCGAAATCCGCAAGGGTTAACTATTCATCCAGAAACTAAAGAAATTTGGGAAGGTGAACACGGACCAAAAGGTGGGGACGAAGTAAATATTCTAGCACCTGGACATAACTACGGCTGGCCAGAAATTACATATGGTATCAATTATATCGGTACTCGTATCACCAAATACACCGAAAAAGAAGGCATGGAACAGCCTATACATTATTGGGTCCCTTCTATTGCTCCTTGCGGTATGACGTTTCTATCTAGTGATATATATGGAACATGGAAAAATGATTTGTTTGTGAGTTCACTAAAATTTGAATATTTACATCGTTTAAAAATGGATGGAAATAAGATTATTAGCGAAGAAAAACTACTTGAAGATATTGGTAGAGTTCGACATGCTTATGTAGGTAATGATAACTTCTTGTATGTTCTAGTAGAAGGTCCTGGACGATTGCTGCGTATTATTCCTCAGTAAATACGGTTTTTAGTCATTAATCACCCGTGATTCTTATCAATTTAATTTAGTCTTTATTTATTATAAATCAAACAAATACCTAGTTATAGGTATGGTTTTCAGTCGCTGTTTTTTTCAAATTGCATGATGTAATTTTAACACTAAATATCATGGAAAATTTAAAAATTGAAGACTTCATCAATAAGAAAATCAAACCGATAAGAATCATTGCTACTAATGAAGGTGAAACAGACTCTTCTGAAGGCACTTGGCAAGATTTTATCGAAGTAAAAGTTCCTTGTTTACTAAATATCAATGCAGTAGCTAAAGCTCACTATTCAGGTCCTGTTGTTAACGCAGGAATTTGTTTGAACATTTTTTTAGATGAAAAACTTATAGCTTCAGATTTTAGTTTTGAAGGAGAAAGTGGTCAAATCGGTTTTTCTTCATCTGCTTCTACTACAGTATTTCTTGAACCTGGCAAAAGATATAATTTAAAAGTAGACAGAGCAGATATCCGTACAAACTCCAACTTTTATTTACATGTCAATTATTTTGCTTTGTATGCAGAAAAAGCGAATATCATTGAATAAGTTTTACGTAATTATTTGTATTTTATTCTTTTAAAAATCTTCTATCCTAATCATAAAGTCAACTAAACTCACTCAATATGAAAAAACAACTACAACAATTAGGGGTTCTTCTAATCATTATAGTAACTTTTTCAAGTTGTTTAAACTTGAAGCATGTTAATGACTTTTCAACAGCATCATCTGAAAGTATCAAATCATTTGAAACACTTAATTATAGTTTCAAACAAAGCTGTATTGACAAATGCATCAGTAAAAATATAAATGCTTTAAAAATAAACAGTAATGAATGTAATTGTGCTTTAGAAAAAGTAGCTGATAGTATTACTTTAAAAATATATGCTTCCATAAATGGTTATTTTAAAGGGCTTTCAAAACTTTCTGATAATGAACTTACAGCATATAAAACAGAAGATTTAGAAACTGCTTTAATTGAAGGTGATTTTGGACCAATTAAAATAGAGGAAAAACACGTTAGATCTTACTCTCAAGTTGCTAAAGTTTTAATGCGAGCATTTACTGATACGTACAGGAAAAATAAAATCAAAGAGTACATTAAAGATGCTAATGCACCTATTAAAGAGTTAATTACATTTTTAGATTTTAATTTATCTTCAAATTTATCTGGAAAATTAAACGTCAAAAAAGATAGAGTCAAATCTGACTACTTTGATCTTTTAAATGATAATTCACTTTCAACCATAGAAAAAAGAAATTCATTACGTGAATATTACGCTAAACTAGATGAAATCAAAAATCAACAAGAAAAAATAGCATCATACTCTAAATCTTTAACTAAAGTAGCTGAAGGACACCAGAAGTTATTTGATGATGTAAATAAACTAACTTCAAAAGAAATAAAGCAAGCACTTTTTCAATATGCAAGTGAAGTAAAGCTACTAATTTCTGAATTCAAAAAAATAAAAGAATAACATGGGAAAACTAACTTCAAAACAGGTAAATGAGCTTGCTAATAACTTTTTAGCATTAGCACAATCGTTAGGTGATTACAGATATAAAAATTTTAATTCTTTAACTGAACTTCAGAATAAAAAGCTTCGTGAATCACATAAAAGAACTCTTGACTATTCTGACGATTTATATACGCTATCTGCCACTTTAGTAATGAATGATGCAGAAGAATCACTAGCAGCAATACATAAAATTACCAAAAAAATAAAAAAGACCTATAAATCTATAGATAATGTTCAAAACATCATAAACATTGCTACTGGTGTAGTCACATTAGGAGCTTCTATTTTTAGTTTAAATCCACAAGCTATTATCGATGCATTTGGGAATTTGAAAAAAGCCGTGGAGCAGGTGTAACAGCTACTGTAAAAATAAAATCAAAAACCTTGAAAAAATGAAAAAATATGACTGGAATAAATTTGTTCCGTGGTTTCTAACCATCTCGTGCACTTTAACACTTATAGTTATCGGAATATTTCTAATCAAAAATATTGAATGGTATAAAGGAAGCGTATTTGCTAAAGAAGTTAGTGAAATTCAACAACCAGAATACAGGTTCTACGCGTATCATCTGCATTTAAGTATGATAAAAAGATCTATTGGACTATTTTCTGGATTTGCTATTATGTTTCTCGGATTAGGTGTTGCTTTTTTTACATTAAAAAATAATTCAACTATTGATACTTCTGGTGCGGGATTTTCAGCAAAGATTGCAACCGCTTCACCTGGTATAATAGCATTATTAGTTGGTGCTTACTTAATTATTTCAACAATAGATAGTAAGGATAATTTTCCTAGTTATGAGAGAAAGGAAATAATAAAAAGTATTCTAGATAAGTCAAAGAAACCTAAAACTCCAACAGATATATAAACAACTTCAATATGAGACCAATACTAATGCTAATTCCGATACTTGGATTGACTTCCTTTGTAATGTTAGGCCAATCACAAATTAGTCAAGATAATTTAAAAACGACATGTGAAGTACTTTATCAATTGACAGACAAGGCAATTGATAATGATCGAAAGGACTTAATAGCTGTGTACTATAATGCCTATAAGGCAATTCGGCTAAACAATGAAATAACTGATGGCTGTGACCGATATTTTGATGAAATCAGAACAAATTATGGTAAAGATATTGGTAACTGGAACTTAGGACTAGATTTTCCTCCAAAGTATTTAAACTCAATAAAATCAAGAGGTTTTACACACAAAGAAATTGAAACTTTTACTAAATTCAAAGAATTAAACCTGACATTAGAAGACTTGGAGCAAGTTAAATTTTTCAAGGGAATACAAGAAAACACTGTTGATTTAAAACTACTAAAAACTACCAACACGCAAAATATAAAGCTACTAAATGATAATTTAAATAAGCTAAAAATAGAGACCATAGATTATTCAAAATTAAATCAACTTTCAAATCATAAACTTAATATTGAACAGTTTCAAAAAATAATAAACAAATAGCCTTTACAACAATAGATTAAAATCACACTAATATTGTTAAAGTAAGAAATAGTAGCGTTATCTGTTTGCATTAAAGAATACAATCTAAAAATTAAAAAAATAAGGTGTTTTTCCTTTTACACTCATTTCTATTATTCACGTACTTTATTCACTGATAAAGAATAGAGTAAATTCTATTTTTTAGTTTTATTATGACAAATAAACTCCCAAAGCAATTATACCTTTCTAAATAATACACATACTAAGCGCTCGAAAAATTCGGGCGTTTTACCCAACATCTATTCGCTTCTTTTTTCCATACCTTAAATACTATCAATCATGCGTTAATATGAGGTATTTATTCCCTTTTCCTGAATTTATATTATTGTTTTTAAGAACTTTAAGCAATTAATAACCAATCTTATAAACATATGGAAACTCCAACATTAGAAAAACCAGTAACCTCATTACATGCACATGCTCCAGTAGTAGAAAAATTGAAGCAATTACTTGAAGAGGATAAAAAAATGGCATTAGCTTTAGAAGCATCATTAATTGTAGCTGTTAAAAAAGCTAAAGCACAATTAAATTCAGATTTATACAATGCTATAAACAACGAATTTAAAGGAAATGGATGGCCAACAACCATTCCTGCTTATTTAGATTATTTGGATTTATACGTACGTATGGTTCCTAATGAAAGTAAAGATCCAGAATATCCAAATGCTTGGAAAAGTAACGGACAAAAAAATGGATACAATCAAAAAGTATACGATTTGCTATGTCAATCGTACTGGTTAATAGATCAAAAAATTCCAGAAACCAACGTAACCATGCAAAGTTTTGAAGCTTTTGCCAATTGGTTAGTTGACTTTGCTAAAGCTTGGGGTAGATTCTTAGACACACCTGCTTCTTTAACTAAAGAAAGTTTACATTCTTTTAAGTATGATAGAATGTATAATTTCCCGTTATATGCTAAAAACGAACAGTCTTGGAAAACATTCAATCAATTCTTCTTCAGAGAATTTAATGATGCTGATCCAGATACAGGAATTAGTCCATTACGTCCTATAACTGCTCCTGAAGATAATACCGTTGTGGTTTCTCCTGCGGATTGTACTTACAAACAATTTTATCCAATAGACAGCCAAGGAAATGTAATTGGTGTTGAAGGAAGTAAAAAACCTTTACGATTAAAAGGTACACACCCAATAGGAACTATTAGTGATTTGTTACAAGGTAGTCCATATGTAAATGACTTTAATAACGGAACTTTTGTACACTATTTCCTGAGTCCTTTTGATTACCACCGCTTTCACACTCCAGTAAGTGGAGAGGTTCTAGAAATTCGACCTATTCAAGGAAAAGTATACTTAAACGTAGACTTAAAGTCTGACGGACAATGGGATGCTCCAGATGGTGCAGAAGATGGGTATGAATTTACTCAAGCGAGAGGTTTAATTGTTATGGATGCTGGACCGGAAGTTGGTAAAGTAGCTATTTTACCAATTGGAATGTGTCAGGTTTCTGGAGTAAAAATGTATGAGAATTTACTTGGACAACAAGTGGTAAAAGGACAAGAATTTGGAAAGTTCCGATTTGGAGGTTCTGATATCATTATGTTATTCCAAAAAGATCCTAGAGATATTTATATGTATAAGTATAGTCCAAGTCAGGAACCAATTCACTTCCAATACGGACAAGCTTCTGTGTTGTTTAATAAGTAAAGTTTCTATTGAATACTTTTAAAATAGACAAAAAATATCTTTAAAATAACAAACGAGATCATTTCAACTTGAAAATGATCTCGTTTTACTTTATTTGATTTACCGTGAATATTATTTGAATACTTTCTACATGTAAATAAAAAATTGTACTTCAACTTTGCTCAGTAGAACTATCCCTAATGGTTTTCAATACATTGTTCATTCTCTAAAAATACTTAAACTGACATTTAGAATAAAAAAACGCCAAATACAAAATAGGTTAAAAGGAATTAAAATCATAAAGTAATCTATGCAAAATGGTGTTGATTATTGCTAGTGAATTATTTTTTGTTTAACAAAAGGTGTTTTTCCTTAAACACTTTTGTGTTTAATCAGTTTCTTTATCTAATCAAAATTAATATGTTTTTACTTCATACGGACGTATTAACAAAAAGAATATTAACCTTTAAATTCATATATTATGAAAAGCAGTTCAAATTTATTAAACTACATTTCTCATCTTATGCAAGATGATGATGCCCTCTACAAATTTACTATTGATCCTATTACTACCTCTGAACAAGAGCATGGGTTAACCAAAGCAGAACGTGCAGTTTTACGTAGAACAGTTCACGGATTAAGCAATAATTCTTTAAATGGATATTCCATAGTTAGAAATTTAGATTCTTACCGAAGGTCATTGAGATTATTACAAAACGTATTAAGTAATGTTGGAACTAAAATGATTATGGACCATAGCGCTTTGGAAAAAGAAAAAAAACTAATAGATGTAAGCAGTCAGTACATTGGTGTAACTGTATATGTTCCCCAATCTGCCTTTAATGGAACGTTAAACTACACAAAATTTACTAACCAACAAGTGGGTAATCCATACTACGCACCAGCTTATTTTCAAATTCCAGCTACTTCTACCATGACTATTAAAGCTGTTTTAGATCAGCTAAATACAACAAATGAGCTTCCATATGCAACTATAGAAAATAGTAGTGGTGAATTACTTGTTAATGGATTTAATCCTTACACGTATTTTGAAGATTATCTGATTGCCGATTTAACACAGTACAACTTAACGGATGATTATGCTTTTTGGTTTTATTCAATTAACGGAAAAGCAGGGCCTAATAATTCAGGTATGATTGGACAATCTTTTGCTAATTTCAATGTAAGCCCAGGAGATACAATTGTATGGCAATTAATTGCACCTGATGCTCAATACGGTTTTCAACCTTGCGCTCCTCATGAGGATAATGTTTATGCTAAAACTATCAAACAATAACATGATTATATTATCAGTAATATAAATCACAAAGCGTTCACCTCAGTTCTATAGAAAGGGGGTGAATGCTAATCTAGTATTGGCATATGGATTATTAAAATAATACCTCATTTTCACTTTTGAAGTGAAGTAATACATTAATTTTAGGTTCACTAATTTTAAAACCGAAAACCAGCAAACCTAAAACTCTATAAAACTTTATTAATTACTAAAAGAAGGGATAATTTTTTGAGGAATGTTAAGCACTTTATCATCCGAGCCTTCTGCAAAATTACTAAGCGAATACGTATTTGCTTTAGACCAGTCACACTCTACTCTACCATCACCCAATACTATATTCCCTAATTTATTTCTAAACCAAATTGCTAACTCTTTATAGGCTGGATCGTAAGCTACATTATTTCGTTCTAGTGGATCTGTTCGTAAGTCATATAATGCCAATTCTGCATCTTCCAAAGAACATTCTAATCCCCATCTTACATTTTTATTCAACACAGGTTCATTCATTGGACGACTTCGCATTGAAAAAGCAAAATCATTAGAACGTAAATATGCCCTTGGTCCAACCACAACTTTAGTTTCTCCTAATGTATAAGCTTTTTGTTCTTTCTCTGTAAAAAATAGATTAGATAAGCTCATTCCATCTAAATACTCATATTTCTCATTACTAACATCAATTCCTGATGCAGAAAGAATAGTAGGCGCAATATCTACATATTCTATCAACTGCTTTTTCACTTTACCTTGAGGAACCTTAGTTTTATCGGAAGAAGCAATAATAATAGCTCCATTTGTAGATTGTTGCCATGGACTAAATTTAGCTTCAATACCTTGTTCTCCTAAATGCCAACCATGATCTCCTACAGTAAAAACAATTACATACTCTTGATTGTTCTTTTTACAGTATTCTTTAAATGTTGTAATCGCTTCACCTATCAATTCATCACCATGAGCACAAAACGCATAATAATCTTGAATTGCTTGTTGAATTTCTTTATCCGTCATATTCGTCATGTTCATATCATCATGCATTTTTTTCAATTGCGGAGGTAGTTTTTCATACTCTTCTTTATCAAAATTAGGCACAGTATATTTGATTTTCTTGAAAATATCACGATACTTTTTAGGTGGTAGAACAGGCGTATGCGGTAAATGAAAAGCCAAATTAATTAGCTGTGGTTTTGTTGAATTTGCTCCTTTCTCTTTTTTACCCCAAGAAGTAGTGAATTCAGCATCTTGATTATTCAAATACAGTTGAAATTCATCAACTATTTTTGCATCTATCGTTTGGTTTGCAGGCATTGGATTTTCGCCTCCAATAATTAGATTTGGATTGGAACGTGTATATGATCTTAGAATCTCAAATTCCTTTTCAATCTCTTTTTTCTTTTTAATATCTTCTGTACTGATTTCGCCAGAACGCTTGTGAACATAATATTTTTCAATACGACCATCTGGACGTTTTACATTCTCTTGTGTACCTTGATACACCACTTTATCATTTATGATTTCATATGGATTATGTCCCCATAAATCTCCTACATTGTTTTTTTGTAAACTATGTTTAAAGTGGACGATATATTCATAATGTTCTGCATTGTGAAAACCTTGTCCAGGCCCCCATTTGTAGATGTATTCTCCTGTTTTCCCAAATTGAGCTGTTTGGTAACCTGTTTTTTGTAAAACTTGTGGAAATGAAGGGCGAACAAAATCTGGATTTTGATGTGTCAAATCAAATGCAAAATGTCCGGTTCTAAAAGGGTAACGTCCACTAATCATTGATCCTCTAGAAGGACCACATACAGGCGCATTACAATATGCATTAGTGAATAAAACTCCTTCATCAGCTAATCGATCAATATTAGGAGAAGATACGAAGCCTAGTGGACTTTCTTTTTTATCATATACTGCTTCATTATAACACGCTAAAGCGTCGGGTCTATGATCGTCAGTAATGATCCACAAAATATTAGGTTGTGTTCTTTTGGATTGGAGATTTGTCTTGGTTTTTACGATAAAGCCGGACATAAAAAGTAGTAGTACCAATGAGAAAGATAACAGTACATACCGTTTCCTTCGTTTAATTAATTTTGTAATCATTTGTTTGTAAGGTGTTTGGTTTGGTGTTTGTTGTACTATGTAGAAACATAGAAATGCTTTAAAATAGTTTTAAAACGACTCTGAATATATATTATTCCACACAAGGCTTGTGTTAAGTACAACTTGACAAAAACTGTACACTACCCACTTCTTAACAGAAGTAAAGCATTTATAGTAAAGAAAATACAGCCTTAACCTAGTTAAAATTTGCATCTTTCAAGTGCATCTATATGCAATAAGTAAGAAGTTATTTTTTGCTGTCTTTAACTAAACACAGATACCAACTTAAAACAATACTTTATTGATAATTGATCATTGTTCCCTGATCATTGAATACTACTACCTTTCCATTTTCATTGATAGTTCAAACCAACGTTCTTCTTTGGTTTCTAAGTCTTCTATGATTTGTTGCAATTCAACAGACTTATCATTAATATCTTCAGGAGCAATATTACCATTAGCAAATTGTTCTTCTATAGCTTCTTTCTTTTTTTGGAGTTTTTCAATATCAATTTCTAAAACACCAAACTCACGTTTTTCATTATAACTTAACTTTCCTTTTTGAGGTGTTTTTTCTTGCTTTACAACCTCTTTTTTCTCAGCTTTAGGTTCTGGCGTTTTAGAATCTTCATAAGCTCTAAAATCAGAGTAATTCCCAGGAAAGTTTTCCACCACACCTTGGCCTCGAAATACAAATAATGAATCCACAATTTTATCCATAAAATAACGGTCGTGCGATACTACCATTAAATTTCCAGGATAATCCAATAAGAAGTTCTCTAATACATTTAGTGTAACTACATCCAAATCATTAGTAGGCTCATCTAAAATCAAAAAATTTGGATTCTGAATTAATACCGCACATAAGTACAAACGTTTCTGCTCTCCTCCACTCAATTTTTCTACAAAATCGTATTGCTTTTTTCGGTCGAATAAAAAACGTTCTAATAATTGTGCCGCAGAAATTCTTCTTCCTTTGGTTAATGGAATTTCTTCTCCGAATTCTTTTATCACTTCAATTACCTTCTGCCCTTCTTTAATTACAATTCCTTTTTGGGTATAGTAACCAAATTTTACCGTCTCTCCTACTACAATCTTTCCTCCATCTAATGGGAGTTGTTTGGTCAATAGATTTAAGAACGACGATTTCCCTGTTCCATTTTTTCCAATAATTCCAATGCGTTCTCCTTTTTTAAACACATAATCGAAACCGTCTAAAATTACTTTATCATCAAACGCTTTTTTCAGTTTGTGTAATTCCACAATCTTACTTCCTAAACGTTCCATGTTAATTTCTAACTGTACCTCATGTTCTTTTCTTCGTTGATGTGCTTTTTGTTTGATTTCGAAGAAATCATCGATTCGAGATTTTGATTTGGTAGTACGTGCTTTGGGCTGACGACGCATCCAATCCAATTCTTTTTTATATAAACTCTTCGCTTTACTGAGATTGGTAGCTTCTAGAGCTTTTCGTTCTTCTTTATTTTGGAGGTAATACGAATAGTTTCCTTTGTATTTATAGAGTTGACCATTATCCAACTCAATAATTTCATTACACACACGCTCTAAAAAATAACGATCGTGTGTTACCATAAATAAAGTGATCTTTTCTCTCGCAAAAAAAGCTTCTAACCACTCAATCATCTCTAAATCTAAATGGTTGGTTGGCTCATCTAAAATTAATAAATCTGGTTTGTTAATTAAGATAATTGCTAACGCTAAACGCTTACGTTGACCTCCAGAAAGTGTAGCTACTTTTTGTTGTAAGTTATCCAGTTTTAACTTGGATAAAATTTGCTTGTATTGTGTTTCAAAATCCCATGCATTGTGCTGATCCATCAAATCAAACGCTGTTTGATAAGCTTCGGTATCATCTGGATTTTGTAAAGCTTGTTCGTACTGCTGAACAATAGGAAGAATTTTGTTTTCTGTTGCAAAAATGGTTTCTTCTATGGTTTTATCCACATCAAAATCATGATCTTGAGATAAATAAGCAATATGTATTCCTTTTCTGCTCACCACCTGGCCAGAGTCTGGCGTATCTTTTCCTGCAACTATATTTAAAATAGAGGTTTTACCACTACCGTTTTTTGCCACAAAGGCTATCTTTTGATCTTTATTGATTCCAAAGGATAAGTCCTCAAATAAAACGCGCTCTCCATATGCCTTTGAAATGTTTTCTACAGTAAGGTAATTCATTTGTGTGATACTATTTCTTGTTATCGCAAATGTACTAATTTTAACAGGCTCTAATATTTGCTTTTTCAATAAAGAACATAAAAAAAAGTCCAAGCAATGCTTGGACTTTAAACTAAGAATTATCTAAAGTTATATATTATTCCTTAACTAATTTAGTCATAAACGATTTTTGACCATCATTTACTTCTAAAATATAAATACCTAAGGTTAAATTAGACACATTAATTTGTTGAGAAGCATCTAAACTTCCTGACTGTACTGTTTGTCCAACTGTATTTATAATTTTATACGATGCTAAACTTGC
Source organism: Tenacibaculum agarivorans (assembly GCF_001936575.1). Classification (GTDB taxonomy): domain Bacteria; phylum Bacteroidota; class Bacteroidia; order Flavobacteriales; family Flavobacteriaceae; genus Polaribacter; species Polaribacter agarivorans. The sequence continues at coordinate 34,903 of NZ_MSMP01000006.1, read as the reverse complement.
ATCTACATTTGTTAATCTTACCTCAACAAAAGTATCTGCAGGATTAGGGAATGCTGCAAAAGTTTGCGCTGTTTCATTTCCTAATGCTCTAGCTGCATCTGCATCTACTCTAGAAGAACCTCCTGTCGTTGTAATATTAACGGTATAATCTTCTACTTCACCATCAGCAAAAGTTTCACAAGGTGTTTGTTCCGCATTATACTTCATAGATACACGCATTCTTGTACGTCCTAATCTTGCACTTGAAGGAACATTTACTGTAGCTGATAGGTTATTTGCACTTGAAGATGATCCAAATACAACTCTTTCACTTCCTTCAAAAGTACCATTTTGGTTAAAATCAATCCAAACAGACCAAAATTCTGTATACGCTTGACCTGAAAAACCTGCACTAACAATCATACTACTAGAAGCTCCTCTTTGTAATGTACCTACCTGAGATGTAAAATCTCCATAACCTCCATTAGAAGCTGTTCTATTTCTGATTCCTCCTAATTCAACATTATCAATCCATTCGAATGAAGAACGGTTTCCTTTAGACCCACAATATGTAACTGGCGTTGGATCTGTTGTAGAACCTCCACCTGTTTCTGTCTTATCAGATAATGCTAATGTACGTCTAGCTCCACCAGCTTCTAAAAAAGAACGCATCACATTTTTTTGACCTTGAGTAAATAAGTTCATACAAGAATCATCTGAATAATCCATATAATTTTGTACCATATCTTCAGACCCACAAGAGGTGTGCCCTGCTGAACATCCGTAGTTTGGAGCATCAGATTCTGGAGTATCAGAAATTCCATCATCTACACCACAAGCACCGTCACCCCAAATATGACGTAAACCAAAATAATGTCCAACCTCATGTGTTGTTGTTCTTCCTCCATCAAATGGTGCTCTAGCTGTGCCTGTTGTTCCAAAATATTGATCAGACATTACAACACCATCGGTTGAAGCGTCTGTATCCCAAGGAAACTGAGCAAAACCTAAGATAGTAGCTGTACCTGTTGGCGTATTTCTTATTAAATTATCTACAATCCACATGTTTAAATACTCAGCAGTATTCCATGGATTCACTCCTCCTTCAGAAGATTTTTTTAGATCATCTCCATCTCCTAAAGATAAGTTCCAAGTAGATTTACTTACCCTTTTTCTAGTAATTCCAGAAGTAGGATTACCATTAGGATCTACTTTTGCCAAGTAAAACTCTATTTGAGAATCTGCTGCTTGACTCCATTTGTTTGTTCTATCTGAGTTAGTTCTTCTAAAATCTGCATTTAATACATCTAATTGAGATTGTATTTGTGCAGTACTGATATTATTAGTTGAATTAGTATGTAAAACGTGTACTACAACTGGAATTTGAATTACATTCCCTACTATTTTACCTTGTAGGTTTTTCATCTTTAAAGCTCTTTTCTGAGCATTTGCTTCCATGTCTATCATTCGTTGTTTAATGCTAGGGTCTTTTTGGATACTTTCTTCTAAAAGTTCCATCACATTACAATCACGTTTTACTTGGGTTGGTTTTTGCTGTGCAAGCATAGAAATACTAAGGAAAATCCCCAGTATTACAGGAGTAATTCTGTTTTTCATGGTTTAAGGGTTTATTAGTAAAAATAAAACTAAACAGGAAAGTTTGAATTGAATTCAGATTTGGGAGTTTGAAAACTTACAATACAACTTCCTTTTTAATTATGGTTGGCGAATCTAATTTTTTATTGAAAAATACACAAGAAAAAAAGATAAAAACTGAATATTTTTTGCCAAAAACTCTTAAAAACATAAATATAATTCATCAAAAAAACCCAAGCGTTGCGCTTGGGTTTAGGTATTGGTTGTTAAATAATAATATTTGAAGGGTTTTTATCTCGTAACCAATATTTTAGTTGTAAATACTTTTTGTCCGTCAGTAGTTTCTAGAATATACATTCCCGAGTTTAATGTAGATACATTTATTCTTGAACTTTCTAGTTTTCCACTTAACACTGTTTGACCAATAGTATTTGTGATACTATAAGATCTTAACGCATTTAATCCGTCTCTAGTGTTTCCTGCGTTTATTAACTGTACAAAGTCTGTTGCTGGATTTGGATATGCACCAAATACAGTTGATTTTTCAGTTCCTAAAGGATCAGCATCGCCAGTAGCAAATGTTGTGAATAAGTTAGTAGTAGACGCAGTAATATTAATTGTATAGTCTTCTACTTCACCATCTGCAAAGTTCTCACAAGCTGTTTGTGCAGCATTATATTTCATAGATACACGCATTCTTGTTTGACCTAAAGTAGCATTAGCAGGTACATCTACTGTCGCAGATAAGTTATTTGCACTAGAAGAAGATCCAGAAACTACTTGTTCGCTACTTTCGAAAGTTCCATTTTGGTTGAAATCTATCCAAACTGACCAGAACTCAGTATAAGCTTGACCGCTAAATCCTGCACTTACAATCATACTATTAGAGCTACCTCTTGCTAAAGTTCCTACTTGAGACGTAAAGTCAGAATAACCACTTCCTGCACCAGTTGCATTTGTGATTCCTCCTAGTTCAACATTATCAATCCATTCAAATTGAGTTCTGTTTCCACTAGAAGCACAATACGTAACACTGCTTCCTAATGTAGTAAAGCTTACTGTACCTGCAGCTGAAGCATTTCCTGCAGCATCATTTGCTCTAACTGAAATAGTATATGATGTATTTGTAGTTAATCCTGTAAGATTTGCTGAAGTACCAGTAACTGTTCCTATACTTGTAGAACCTTGGAATACTTCATATCCTGTTACTCCAACGTTATCTATTGAAGCAGACCAGCTAACTGTAGCTGTAGTTTGTGTAATGCTAGATGCTTGAACATTAGATGGTGCAGTAGGCGCTTGTGTATCTGGTGTAGAACCTCCACTTGTACTAACTGCTAAATTATCGATAGCGATATCACTAGACCAGCTTGTTCCTGTAGTACCTACAAAACGTAATTTAAGCTCGCTTTGTCCTAAGTAAGCACTTAAATTTACAGATACATCATTCCATTGATTTCCTTGGTTTCCTGATTGTGACCATAAACTAGTCCAATTTGTACCATCAGTTGAAGCTTCAACTGCTAAAGATCCTACACTTGTACCAAACATATGGTTGCTAAATGAGAATGTAGCTGAAGATGCAGACGATAAATCTAAACATGGACTTTGTAAAATTGCAGTTGCGTTATTTCCTATTTGACCTGCACTACTATTTGTAGAAGCCTCTAAGAACATGTAGAAAGATCCATCAGCACCAGCACTTGGTCCTGTTCCTGAAGAAGGTGTTCCGTTAGCATCTCTTACCCAGTTACCATCATCTCCTGTAACTTGAGTCCATCCATCATTAGACTCAAAACTTTCTCCATATGGGAAAGAATTAATAGTACTTGTACATGTAACTGGGTCTGGAGGTGTTCCAGATCCTGCAACTCCTGTAACGATTAGAGAAAAAGCTTGGCTTCCTCCTGTTAATGATCCTTTGTGTGTAACTGTAATTGTATATGTTCCTGATGCATTAGCTACATCTACTCTTTCAAATGGATCTACATTATTATCTCTCTTAGCACTAGTTGTTGGACCAGTTAATTCATATGGTAAAAATTGTGAACTTCCTTTAGATACTCTAATATCTAAATCATTTACTAAAACTGGAGTAGTAGAATTTACTGTAGTTACAGCAGTACCTGGTCTATCTGTCCAAGAAATAGAAGCTAATAATGGACTTACTCCATCAGAATCTACAGTAACCGTATATGTTTGACCTGCATTTAATGTTAACTCTTCAACTTTTGATTTGTTTCCATTTTCAGTAATCGTTTCTGCAGCTCTCTTAGCATTTAATAATCCCCATCCAAAAACAGCATCAGGACCAGAAGCTCCAGCATCATCAGCAGTGTGTAATGCTAAACCTTTTAAAGTAGCCGATCTCATGAAGTTTCCATTAATATTATTATAGTGCTGTTGTAATAATAACATAGAACCTGCTACGTTTGGAGATGCCATAGACGTACCAGTAATAGAATTATATGCTGTATTACTGTTGTGATATGTAGAATATACTCCTGTACCATTACCAGTAATATCTGGTTTAATACGGAAATCATCTGTTGGACCTTCACTACTTGAACTGTTTATTGAAACAGAATTTAAAGTACCATTGCTACTTACATTCGCATCTTGAGCATTTGCTACAACTAAGTTGTTTTTTGAAACTGAATGTCCAGTTAACTTATCCCATCCAGAACCTCCAGTTGGATTATTATTTGCAGTATTATCATTTCCATCGTTACCTGCAGCTACTACCATTAAATAGTTTGGTGCATTAAACATGATTTGATCCCAATCTCTAGAGTTATCAATATAACCTCCAAAGAAGTATTGTGGTATTTGTACTTGTCCAAACTGATCTCTAGCAGCAAAACCGTAAGAGTGGTTAGACACTAACATTCCGTTTGCCGCAGCTGCAGCTGCCTCAGAAGTATCATTATCCCAAAAATATCCAACAGCACTTGCATGAGGTGCCATCCCTTTAGCATCTGCTTGAACTCCAGAAGCTATGATAGTACCCGTTACGTGAGCAGCGTGGAAATTTAAGCTTGTGCTTCCGTCCCCTACAGAAAAACGGTTATTACCACCAGCTCCGTCATACTCTTGGTGAGAGGCTCTTGCGATACCTCCATCCCAAACGTGAGCTGTCATTCCTTGTCCCATTAAGTTTAATCCTAATGAACCTCCAGCATTTAAGTGGTTAGTTCTAGTAGATCTTGCAGCATCTACATTAAAAGTAGTATAGTAAATAGGATTTCCGTTTACTACTCTTTGTAATTGCATAAATCTACCATCTTTAGTAGTAATCTCAGTTTCCCATCCTTTTTGTTTCGCAATTTTGTACGCTTGTTCTCTTTCTGAATTTTCTTTAGCCTCAATAGACTTTTCGATTTTTTGTAGTTTTCCTAAATCGTACTTGTTTTGAATTTGTTGAATTTGTTGATCACTTTGTGCATATAATTGTACGGAACCAACCGACAATGCAGCAGAAAGTAATAACTTTGCTGAAAAGTTTTTCATTTTTTGAAGGGTTTAAATGGTGCAGGCTTCTCTTAAATAAACTTAAAAGAAACCTTAAAGTTTTGTTAATAGTGCGCCAAATATAATTTTTTTTTGCAGAAATCAAAAAAATATTAAAAATTTCGACAAAAACAATTATTTTTTACCCCGTTTTTTTGATTTTTATTCACATATAGACAATATTTATGCTAAAAATTGAGAATCTTTCAATTTCTTTTTCAAAAAAAATAATAATTAATAATGTTTCGTTTGACCTTCCCTCTAACAAAATAATTTGTGTTGTTGGAGAAAGTGGAAGTGGTAAATCATTGACTTCCTTATCTATAATGGGGTTACTACCAAAAAACGCCATAGTCAACGGTAGCATTACTTTCAATAATAACAATTTATTAACGCTATCTGAGCATAAGTTTCAAAAAATAAGAGGTAGAGTCATATCGATGATTTTTCAAGAACCGATGAGTTCATTAAACCCAATTATGAGATGTGGAGAACAAGTCGCTGAAATTTTAAAAACACATACTGATTTATCTACACCTGAAATAAAAGAAGAAGTAATTTCTCTTTTCACTAAAGTCAAACTTCCAAATCCAGATCGTATATACAAAGCTTATCCTCATGAAATTAGTGGTGGTCAAAAACAACGTGTCATGATTGCCATGGCTATTGCTTGTAAACCCAAGTTATTAATTGCAGATGAACCAACAACAGCGCTAGATGTTACGGTTCAAAAGGAAATTATAAAACTTTTAAAAGAGTTACAGGTAGAAAATGAAATGAGTATATTATTTATTTCTCATGATTTAAGTTTAGTTGCTGAAATTGCAAATGAAATTGTGGTTCTTTACAAAGGAAATATTGTTGAAAAAGGAAATGCAGAAGCGATTTTTAAAAATCCTGAAAACGACTATACAAAAGCATTAATTAATGCTAAACCACAACAAAACATTCGTTTAAAAAAGCTACCTACAGTAACTGATTTTATTGATAAAACTCTAGATCATACTTTGTATACTGATCAAGATCGTGAAAAATTTCACACAAAAATTTACAATGCACCTCCACTACTTGAGGTGCAAAATATTGAAAAAGAATTTTTCTCTACTTCCTTTCTATTCGCTAAGAAAAATAAAGTAAAAGCTGTTAATAGTGTTTCTTTTAATGTCTACAAAGGGGAAACTGTTGGACTAGTAGGTGAATCTGGCTGCGGAAAAACGACATTAGTGAGAACCATTTTGCAACTTGAAAAAGCTACATCTGGTAATATAAAGTTTCAAGGTAAAGACATTACCAAGTTAACTCGAAGTGAATTAAAAAAACTGAGAAAAGAAATTCAAATTATATTTCAAGATCCCTATTCTTCTCTTAATCCAAGAATTACTATAGGTAAAGCTATTATGGAACCTATGAACGTTCACAACATCTTAAATTCTAAAGAAGAAAGAAAAAATTATGTGTTGGACTTACTAGAAAATGTTGGTTTAGAAAAAAATCATTTCAACAGATATCCTCATGAGTTCTCTGGAGGACAACGCCAACGAATAGGTATCGCCCGTGCTATAGCATTACAACCAAAATTAATTATTTGTGATGAATCTGTTTCAGCTTTAGATGTTTCTGTGCAAGCACAGATTTTAAACCTACTAAATGAATTAAAAAGTAATTATAAATTCACTTATATTTTTATATCTCATGATCTGTCTGTAGTTAAGTATATGTCTGATCAACTTATAGTTATGAACAAAGGAAGAATAGAAGAAATAGGAGACGCTGACAACATTTACAAAACACCTAAAACCGAATATACTAAAACACTTATTGACGCTATTCCTAAAGGAATTTAACTTTTTAAGGAAGGGAATATTTATAGTATATTGCGATATTGTAAATAAACTAGAAAAATTAATGAAAATTATTGTACCGATGGCTGGTGTAGGTTCTAGACTACGACCACATACACTTACAATTCCAAAGCCTTTAACAGTAATAGCAGGAAAAACTATTGTACAACGATTAGTTGAAGACATTAGTAAAGTGATAGATCAACAAATTGAAGAAATTGCTTTTGTTATTGGTCCGGCTAAAAAAGGATTTCCAAGTGATACTAAAGATAAATTAATTACAATAGCAGAAAAACTAGGGGCTAAAGGTTCTGTATACGTTCAAGAAGAAGCCTTAGGGACTGCTCATGCAATATATTGCGCTAAAGATTCATTAAGTGGTCCATGCGTGGTTGCTTATGCTGATACTTTATTCAAAGCTGATTTTACACTAGATACTAATGCAGATGGAGCCATTTGGGTAAAACAAGTAGAAGATCCAAGCGCTTTTGGTGTTGTAAAATTAGATAATGGATTTATTACTGACTTTGTTGAAAAACCAAAAGAGTTTGTCTCTGATTTGGCAATTATCGGTATTTATTACTTTAAAGATGGTGATAAATTGAAAAGCGAAATTCAATATTTAATTGATAACGATTTAAAAGAAAACAATGAATATCAATTAACAAATGTTCTTGAGTCTTTGAAACAACAAGGAGCCAAATTTATTCCTGGTAAAGTAAATGCTTGGATGGATTGTGGTAAAAAAGATCCTACTGTTGACACTAATAAACAAGTCCTAGATTTTGAACAAACAGATGGCAATAATTTAGTTGCTGAAGATGTAATTTTAGAAAACTCAGAAATTATTCAACCTTGTTATATTGGAAAAAATGTAGTGTTGAAAAATGCTAAAATTGGTCCACATGTTTCGATTGGAGAAAATAGTGTAGTTGAAAATTCAACCATTGCAAATTCTTTAATTCAAACTAATGTAGAAATTAGTAATGCCAATTTTAACAATGCCATGATTGGTAATTTTGCTAAATTTAATGGAAATTTTACTTCAATAAGTATTGGTGATTACACAGAACTTACATAAAATAAAGAATCAAAGTATAGTAAAAAACAAGAAAAGAGCTCTTTTTTATGCCTCTTTTCTTGTTTTCTATATTTTCTCATTACAGTTACAAGCTCAAGATAGTCTTGTTTTAGAATCGAGTATTTCTGAGAAGAAATTGATAGATTTTGAAAAGCATTTTTTTGATGCATTGACTCAAAAAGCAACCTATAAATATCAAAAAGCTATAGATCTTTTAGAGCATTGTAATTCAATACTTCCTAATGAGAAAGCTGTTTTATTTGAGCTATCTAAAAATTATCATTTCTTAAATAAGTATCCTGAAGCTTTAGAATATGCAGAACAAGCTATTCAATTAGACCCACAAAATGTATGGCTTTTAGAACATTTAGTTACCTTATATAAAAAGTCTGCTAAATATGAAAAAGCCATTGAAATACAAGAGGGATTAGGAACACGTTTCCCTAAAAAAAGAAGGCCTTTAGTATTTCTTCATTTACTGAATAATGACAAAAAAGCCGCCAATAAGGTGTTAGATGAATTAACCGAAGCCAAGTTATTGAATCAACGCCTACGTAAATTAAAAAGTGATTTAAGAAAGAAGCCAAGGAATACTGTAGTAAAAGCTACCGAAAATAGTAATTTGAAAGTAGTTTTTGAAAAACAAAAATCATTTCAGAATCTGAGTAATTTATTATTGAAATTAGATAATGAAAATAATTCCGATTTATTGAATTATAGTGAAGAAGGGCTGTCCTTATTTCCTGCGCAACCTTTTGTGTATTTAATGAATGGAAAAGCGTTAAATAAAGCCAATAAATACAAAAAAGCTATTGAATCGTTACAAAATGGTATTGATTTTGTGATTGATGATAGACAAATGGAGAAACGTTTTTATTTAGAGCTAATGAAAGCTTACAAAGCTGTTGGGGACTCCAAAAACGTAAATAAATATCAGAAAAAATTAAATAAAGTATGAGAAAAGTCTTTGGTGCTTTTTTACTATTTTCAATTGCCTTAGTAACATCTTGTAAGTCATCTAAAAATATAGCTTCAGGTAATTCCACTGCATTAACAAAGCTTTCTTCCAGAAAGGTAGTGAAAAAACATACTGCTGCGGATTTTAATGGTAATACGATTGATGCAAAACTTAGAGTAAACTACAAGGATAATAAAGAAAATATTGGGTTTTCAGTAAAAATGAAAATCAAAAAAGATGAAGTAATTTGGCTTAAGGGCACTAAATTAATTACTGTTTTTAAGGCTAAGATTACTCCTGAAAAAGTTAGTTTTTATTCGCCATACAAAAGAAATTATTTTGAAGGTGATTTTTCCATGTTGAAAGAACTCTTAGGTTTTGATGTTAATTTCAATCAACTTCAAAATATGTTACTCGGTCAAGCCGTTCTTAATCTAAAAGAAACAAAGCAGAAAGTTGAAATTTCGGATACAAACTATCAAATGTATCCTAAAAATCAACCTGATTTATTTGATATATTTTACCATATAAATCCTGTTCACTTTAAGCTTGAAAAACAATATTTAATTAATGAAATAAAGGCCCAACGATTAGATATAAACTATGGAAATTACATTACCAAACAAGATCTATTATTTCCTGAGAAAATATCTATACAAGCTAAAGAGAATACTAAATTCACCAAAATTGATATTGGTGTTAGATCTATTACATTTAATAGTGATTTACAAATGCCATTTAAAATTCCATCTGGATATAAAGAAATTAAACTATAGTGAAAAAGCTTTTTTACATACTTATTTTAGGTTTTTTATGTATAGACGCTTCTAGTTATGCACAATCTAGAAGAGTGCTTGAAAAACGACGTAAAAAAATCAACAAGGAGATAAAAAAGATCAACTCATTATTATTTGAGACTAAAAAAGAAAAAAGTAATGCTTTAGATGACTTAAAAGATTTAAGTCAAAAAATTACAGTTAGAGAACTTTTGATTCAAACCATTCAACTTGAGACAGAAGAATTGAATAAAGAAATCAAACAGAATGAAAAAGTTATAGACGCCAATAACATTGAACTTGCTAATTTAAAAGCGGATTACGGAGATATGGTTTATAAATCATATAAGAGTAAATCGCAGCAAAGTAAAACCATGTTCTTACTTTCTTCTAAGAATTTTTTACAAGCATATAAGAGAATAAAATATATTGAGCAGTATAAAGACTTCAGAAAAAAGCAAGCCTTAAAAATTGAAGCTAAAACAAAGGAAATTGAGCGATTGAATGATTCATTAACAAAGAAAAAGAATCAAAAGAAAATTCTGATTAATACTGAACAAACCCAAAAGAAAAGAATTGAAAATGAAAAAGATGAACAAGAATCTTTAGTTACTAAGATCAAACAACAAGAAAATAAGTACAAGCAACAACTCAATAAAAAAATAAGAGAAGAAAAAGCTTTAGCTAAAAAAATAGATAAAATTATACGAGAAGCTATTGCTAAAGCTAATAAAGGTAAAAAAGGAAAAGCCAAAAAAGGAGAACTTTTACTTACTAAAGCTGAAAAGGCATTAAAAGCAAATTTCGAACAAAATAAAGGGAGTTTACCTTGGCCTTTAGATGGTGTAATAACTCGTAAATTCGGCGTTCAACCCCACCCTACATTTAAATCAATAACCATAAATAGTACAGGACTTCACATCCGAGGTAAAGAAGGAGACGATGCAAAAAGTGTCTTTAATGGTAAAGTATTAAGTATAGCCAAGTCTGAAAAAGGGCGAAGAAGTGTTATGGTACAGCATGGAGATTATATTACTACCTACTCTAATCTTAGACAAGTATTTGTAAAAAAAGGACAAACAGTTAAAACCGGTACTGCCTTAGGTAAAATTTTTACTGATAAAATTACTGGTAAAACTGATTTGGTTTTTGTACTTTTCAAAAACACTAACAGATTAAATCCATCTCATTGGATTAGAGCAAACTAATGAACAAAGCTGCAAATTTTATAATTCTTACTACAGCTATTATAGCTGTGTTAGTTATTGGTAAAGGTATCTTAATTCCATTTCTTTTTGCCTTAATTTTTTGGTTCTTTACCAGAGAAGTCAGAAAAGTAATTTATAAAATACCTTTTGCTGAAAAGTTCATTCCTAAATGGTTAAGTAACATTATTGTATTTTCAATAATTATACTTGCTTTTGGTTTTGTTTCTGAAATTATAACCAATAGTATTACTACAGTTACGGAGTCTTATTCTAAATATGAACCTAATATTGAACGAATTATAACGGATTTGGGTAATTATCTGAATGTAGATATTATGACTTCTATAAAATCTGTAGTTGGTGATTTTAATTATGGATCGGTATTAGGAGACGTTGCAAATGGTGTTAGTGGTTTACTTGGAGATACGTTTATGATTATCATTTACGCATTATTTCTATTTTTAGAAGAACGTAGTTTTGTTAAAAAACTATTTATGATTCTTAGTAAAGGATCTAATTATGAAAGTATTCAAATGATGCTTGAGAAAATTGAAGATTCTATTTCAGATTATATTCGACTAAAAACTTATGTAAGTTTGCTCACTGGAATTCTTAGCTATTTTGTGCTCTTTTTTGTTGGTGTAGATAGTGCTCCATTTTGGGCTTTTTTAATCTTTTTATTGAATTATATACCAACCATTGGATCATTAATAGGAACCTTATTCCCTGCTATTTTTAGCTTATTACAGTTTGGTGAATTTACTCCTTTCTTAATCATTGCTGCAGCTGTTGGTGCTATTCAGGTAGTAGTAGGAAATGTTATAGAACCTAGACTATTTGGTAAATCACTAAACTTAAGTCCGTTGGTAACCATTTTAGCCTTATCCGTTTGGGGAAAAATATGGGGAATTACTGGTATGGTACTCTCAGTTCCAATTACTGTAATTATGATTATTGTGTTTTCTCAATTTGAAAAGACGAGAGCTGTAGCTATCATGCTTTCAGAAAATGGTGATATTGATGAAATTCACAATAAAAAACGAAAGAAGAAAAGCATATAACTTTTTCCATACGTGTCTATCTATTGCTGTTTAAAAAGTGACCTTTGAAAGGCTCAGAATGACACTTTTTAAACAGCATTTTGATATTTTTATTACTACTATTTTCCTCCTTTAAGAGTGTCTTGAAGCTTCTTTAATTTATCCCACTTCTCTTCAAAAGCTAACTTAGCTTGTTTTGGCCAAGAATTAGGTTTGTGCATCGAGAAACGAGTTCCAGCATCTTTCAAAATCTCTACAATTTTATCTACAGATGCTTCACTAAGTTTTTCAAAGGTATCTATTCCTTTTTCTGCTAAAACAGATGCTATTTTAGGACCAATACCTTCTATCTTTTTTAAATCATTTCCTTTCTTCTTTATGGTAGCAGTTTTTTTTGTTGTTTTCTTTACTTCTTTCTTTTTAACAACAACCGTACTTAAATCAACTACGCTATTGTCTATACCATAATATGGTGAAGGAACATAATCGTCAGCTGCATTATCATTAAACCATACCTCTCCTTTGCTCAAATATCTAAATTCATAACGTTTTCCATTTTTAAGTTTTAGGCTTGTTACATACACATCACCATCCTTTTTCAATTGATACGCTTTATCTGAAGTTTCCCAATTATTAAAATCTCCTAATAATACTACTTCAGATTCATTAGATACTGCGTGATTTTCTACCGTAAATGTTACTAAGGTATGAGAACCTTTACCTTCTGTTTGTTTTACTAATGCCATTTTTTAGAGTTAAAGTTGTACCCTAAACTTAACATATAAAATTCTTATTTTCAAATGTTTATTAAAATAAAAACGAAAAGGTTTTCCTTAATTTACAAGGTTTATAGCTATCATTTTAAAGAAGAAATAGTGTGAATTTATACACTTATCAAAATACGATATATATGATCGAAAAATTGATAAAAAAAACAAGATATTTTGCTAATTTTTAAATTTTATCTCCCAAGTTATTTGAGTTAAAAACATCAAAATAATTGTTTTATTATCTAAATAATTTTGATCAGAAAGTAAAATAAAGTCCTTTTAAAGGATTTTAATCCAAAAACAAGGCTTTAAGTTCTGTTGCATCTTTAGGCTTCATTCTCCCTCCTAAAATTAAGCTTAATTGCTTTCTACGAAGTGCTCCGTCATAACGCTCCTTTTCTAATTCAGTTTCTGGTTGAATTTTAGGAATTGGCACTGGCTTACCTGTTTCATCAACAGCAACAAATGTATAAATACCTTCGTTTACTTTAGTACGTTCTCCAGATTGACGATCTTCAATCCAAACATCAACAAAAACTTCCATAGATGATGTAAACGCCCTAGACACTTTAGCCTCAACGGTAACTACACTACCTACAGGAACCGACTTAGAGAAAGCGACATGGTTTACAGATGCAGTAACCACTATTCTTCTAGAATGACGTCTAGCAGCGATACTACAAGCTCTATCCATTCTTGCTAATAATTCACCACCAAAAAGATTATCTAAATAATTTGTTTCTCCAGGTAAAACTAAGTCTGTAAGTACGGTTAACGACTCTCTAGGTGTTTTTGTTTCCATCTAAAAAATTTGCCGCAAAGATAGGCAAACCCTTTCAAAGGTGTTTTAATGAGAAGTATAATTATTTCACTAAAATCCAAGCATCAGTCCCAATGTCTTCTCGAACAGCATCAATAACTTCTAGTGCTTCTTCTTTAGATGAATAACTTCCAACAGATACTTGTGTTAAGCCCCATTTATTTTTACCAATAACTTTAGCATCATAACCTTTTTTCTTAAGTTTTGCTATTTTCTTATTGGCATTTTTTTCCAATTGAAAAGCTCCAGCTATAATGAATACTTCTTGAGGAGTTTCTTTAGCAATATTTAAGTTTATTGCAGGTAACTCGTCATCAATTATGAATGTCGCTTTTTGTATCTTCTCTTCTACTAATTTTTGTTCATTAGCAGAACTAAATGCAGTATTTTGATTCACAAATTGATTTACACCAAAAGCACCAACAAGTAAAACTGCCGCTGCTGCTGCATATTTTGTGAAAGCAAATGGTTTTTTAACTACTTCTTTAGTTGAAGTTACTAATTCGTTTTCAACCTCTTGTTCTGGATAAAGTGCAATCACTTCTTGGTTTCTCTCAATAATTGATGAAGCAACTGGAGAAAGCCCGAAAGAACTTGTTAAAAAATTAGTGCTTGTTTTAGGTTCAAAAGTAATCTGCTTTTCTTCATTTAAAGCTAATGTACCAACTTCTTCAAGTACTATACTTTCAGAATTTAATGTTGCTTTCCAATCAGAAACAGTATTCACTATTTGTTGAACCGCTTCTTCAAATGAAATTTTTAAAGCAGAAGCTATTTCATTAGCTAATAAACCATCGTTATGAGTAAGTTGTGCATTAAAAGAAATTTGCTTGCTAGGTGGATAAAAAGTACCGTCTATCAACTGTGTATGTGTAGTGTTAGTTACAAAACCACCAAAGTTTGGCACAATAACACAATCATATCTATATAATAATTCCTTTATGTAGCTGCTTAACATCATAAATACAAAATTACATTTTTTGTTGGTTTAAAAAAACTATATTTACCATCTCTAAAGGATTTATCCTTTAAATTGCTCATCTTAAGAAAGAAAAAAATTATGCTAGAAAAAGAATTATTAGCCGTACTTCGTTTACAGGCTACACCTAAAATTGGCGATATAACTGCCAAAAAATTAATCAGACATTTTGGTACTGCTTCTCAAATTTTTAAAGAGAAAAAATCTACACTTCAAAAACTAGATGGTGTTGGTGATTTGATTATTAAAGAACTACTAAATCCATTGTATCTGAAACACGCTGAAAAAGAATTAGAATATATATTTAAAAACAATGTTCAATATTCTTATTTCTTAGATGTAAACTATCCTAAAAAGCTTCAACATTGTATTGATGCTCCTATTCTTATTTTTTATGATGGAAAGTTAGATTGGAATACTGAAAAAATAATTTCTATTGTTGGTACAAGAAACATGACAAATTATGGTCGTGATTTCTGTACTCAATTTATTTCCGAAATTGCAGAACATGATCCACTTATTATTAGTGGTTTTGCCTATGGGGTAGATATTTGCGCACATAAAGCTGCTATAGAAAATAATTTGCAAACCATTGGAGTGTTTGCCAATGGTTTAGATCAATTGTATCCTAAACGGCATAAAAAACACGTTGCTGATGTGCTTAATAATGGCGGATTGATCTCTGAATTTTGGCACAACGAAAAACCTATGCGAGAAAATTTTTTAAAACGGAATAGGATAGTAGCAGGTATGTCAAAAGCAACTATTATTGTTGAATCTGCTGAAAAAGGAGGAGCACTGGTCACTGCCGATATTGCTAACTCTTATCATAGAGATGTGTTTGCATTACCAGGTAAAGTAACAGACTATTATAGTAAAGGTTGCAATAATTTAATTAAAAACAACCAAGCACATTTGCTTACCTCTGCTCATGATGTTATAAAAATGCTGAATTGGGATATAGAAGAGAAAAAAACGGTAAAACAAACTGCTCTTTTCATAGATTTGGATGAAAAAGAACAAAAAATATATGATTATTTACTTGCCAACGGACAACAATTATTAGATGTTATTGCCATTGATTGTGATTTGCCTGTATATCAATTATCCTCAATTCTAATTCAAATGGAATTGAAAGGAGTTGTAAAACCAAAACCAGGAAAAATGTTTGAGGTATAGTTTAAAAGATTATTTTTGAAAAAACGCCCACCTACATGGAACACTCACAAGAAAAATTAATGTCTAAAAAAAAACCTGCTTTTCCTATTAATCATTTTTTGAATGATTATCTAACGGAACATAGTAGGAATATTAAGATCCCAATTTTTTATGAGGACTTGCTCCGTTTTCAAGGTGCAGTAACTGTCTACGATAAAAATGATGAAGATACATTATGGATCCGTGTGTACTTTTCTGAATATGATAGACAAGAAATTGACTTAAGTCTGAAAAAAGTATATAATATTTTGCACTCTAATGGAAATGAAGACAATATCAAATTTCTCAATGTAGATGCTATCGACTATTGTACGTTTGGAAATTCAAAGCCATTTCGTGTAAAAGTTAGAAACATTTTAAATGATAACTATACTTATTTTTATGTAAAAAAAACAGATGCTTCACGTGTATATGGTTTAGAATTAGAACATATTTTATCTCCTTACAACTTAAACTTCTTAGTGTATAAAGACACTCTTATTGAAGAACACATTTCGGGTATTCCTGGAGATACTTTCATTAAAGAAATATTACCGAATTGTTCTGAACCAGAAAAATCTCAAATTGCCAAAGAGTTTGTAAAATTCAATGAGCGTTGTATGATTCGTTTGCTAGGGGATATGCGATCTTATAATTATGTAATAGTGCCTACACACGACTTTGACCATGTAGTATATAAAATTAGAGCTATAGATTTTGATCAACAATGTTTTGAAGGAAAGTTTAAAGTGTATTATCCACAGTTTTTTAAAGAGAACTATCCAATGGTAAAACTAGTAGGAGATAAGCTTCAAGAAAATTCTATTGAGCAATACAAATTAGAGGAACGATCTATAGTTGCTAAACGCATTTTATCTTCAGAAGACAGAATTAATGAACTGGTGTTTTGCATGAAAAATGATGAAGTTTCTACTGACGAAAATATTGAACAACTAAAAATGCAGATCTATGAATTTACTAAAGATATTTCTTTTAAAAGAAGTAAAAACATGGGAGAAGTATTAGAAAATGCTTTAGATTTTGTTCGTAGAAATTATGAAGATATGACCACACGTTAAGACGATCACTATTTCTCTATAATTTCTAATAAAATATCACTCCCAGAATAGGTGTCGTCTAATTCTTTCCAATGCCTTATTCTTGGTAACATCATTTCATCTATAATGCATTTTTCCTCGAAAACTAGGCGCTCTCCTTTGTTAGGGGTTTCAGGGAAAATCATTTCTACTCCTAAAATTCTGTCATTTTCTTTTGAGAAAAATATATTCCAGTATTTTGAAAATAAGGGTTCATTGAGGGTTACAGAAATTTTATAACAATCTTCTTTATTAAAAAAAGTTGTAGTTACTGAGTTTATTTCACTTATTTCTGCTGGTAAAGACATCGGTAACCCCAATAATACATGATAAAATCGTTGATACCTTTTATTTCTTCTAGGTTCTAATCGGTATTTTTTGATTAAAGTAGTATCTGTTTCTATCTTTCCATTCAAAAAAGTTTTTGCAGTATCATTAGTGACTATATGCTTAGAAATAAACTCGTCTCGATTTCTTTTTAATTCAAAAGACTTGTCTTTATTATTCATTTTAATGATAGAATATCGCACCGGATTTCCTATTCGAGGCTCTTGAACACGAATAGCAAAATTTGACGCGTTCCATTTATGTTTAGGATCATGAACTTTAATACTTTTTTCTAATATCTCTGCTCCCGTAGGAATACTTTCTTTAGTGGTGCAATTCCAAAAACAAAGTATTAAAATTGATAGAATATATTTCATAGTTTGTTTACGATTTACTTGAGTTTTCAAGTAAAAGAAAATCAACAATACTACTTGTTAATCAGAAGTTAAAGTTTATATATTCCAAAGTTTTAATATGAAAAAAGAGACTATTTAAAAGATAAATCCTTTTTAAATAGTCTCTTTTCTTTTTAATTTTTGTAGATCAATCCAGCAGAAAATCCACTTTCATTACCAAAATTTCTTCCATCAAGATTCATCGCATAACCAACACTTACACCTATCTTTTGCTTATAAATAGGTGCATAAACATCCAAATATAAATTTGTATAATCTACTTGTGTTTGCGATAGTGCAGCAGGACCACCATTAGCAACAAATTCTGGGGTACCTATATCGTAGCCAGAAACAGAATCTTGTACACCAATCTTCGCGTGAGTATAAATCCATTCGTTGTAATAGCCTAATTTAAAACTGTATAATACTGCATTTGGAATATCAAAATCACTATTCGTTCGAATACTATAGCCAGTTTCTAACTCTGTAAATAAATTAAAATTAGTAGTGTACTGAGCTATAAACATATTGTCAAAAGAAGTTGCTCTATTTCCAATTGTTAAAATAGCATTTCCAACATATTGATTGGTAGGAAAATCAATTCCTGTAGCACCTCCTAATGTAATATTAGAACCGTTGGAGAAGTCTTTTTTAAATACTCTGGCTTTTACATATAAACCTAGGTTTTGCACACCATTTTGTTGGCTTTCTTGGTGTACAGGATCTGGAGTGTTATTTGCATTTTGAATATCTATATATGGAAGTGATAAAGAGGCTGAAAGCCAATTGTTAATTCCATATTCTGAATACAGACCAAAAATAGAGGAGGTGATTTCACCCATATTGGCTGGTGTAGTTTCCGTTAATGTTGTTCCTCGATAAAATTTATCATACCCTTTATAAGTAAAACTTGTAGCCACAGTTAAACTGTTTTTTTTAGGATAAAAGCCACTTACTGGAGTTTGAGAAAATGTGTAGATTGAAAAGCATAGGCATAGCCATAACACTGGGATAGGTGCTTTAGTTTTAAACATGAATTTAGATTTTAATAATAGGTTAATTAAATATGTAATTCATAGTTCTTCTAAGCAGTTCAAAAGTATTATTTTTTTCTGAACACTTCTAAAATAATTGTAATTAAAATTAGGCTTCCTCCTAAAAAAGTATTCCATGTTGGCATTTCATGTAAAAAAATAAATGCCAAAATAATTCCAAAAATAGGCTGTACACTACTGATAATACTTGTTGTAGATGCAGAAAAAAACTGTAGTGAATATACCATTAAACTATGGCCAATAGCTGTGGTTAAAAAAGCCAATAATAATAAAAAAGGTAATTGACTTTGTACTCCAGAAATATCCATAAAAAATAGTGTAGGGAAGAGGCAAATAGAAATGATGACTGTTTGATAAAACATTAAAACCACACCATTATATTGATTTACATAACGTTTTAAAATTAAAATTCTAATCGCATAGCATAATGCTGATACTAAACCAAATAAAATACCTATTGTAGTTGTACTCTCAAAAGTAAATTCAGGGGATAGGATATACAAACCTAGTAAAACTAAAATTCCAAAAATTATATAAATAGGGTCGAATTTCACTTTCAGAAAAAAAGGTTCTAAAAATGCAATTAGCACAGGAAATGTGTATAAGGATAGCATTCCTATAGCTACATTAGAAAGCTTGAGTGCATAGAAATACGTCACCCAATGAACCCCCATAAAAACACCACTTACTAAAAAGGGTAAAAAGTGATCTTTTGATTTTAAGGATAATGGTTCTTTCTTCAGTTTCAAAAACACAAATAAAATTATCATAGCAAAAGCTGCTCTGAAAAAAATAATAACTTCAGAAGGCATGGCTATATACCTTCCTAGAACTCCAGAAGTACTGATAAAAAAAGTAGCTAATAGTAAACCTAAGAGGTTTTTTAAGTAATTGTTACCCATTATTTCCTTGCTTTTGTAAAAAGTTCTAAAACTATACAATCTAAAAATTATGACTTTTATATTTCTCTAGTTTTTTTATTAATCTTCTGTAATTAATATTCAAAATCCTGTTTTTGTAAGTTTAAAAAACTCGATTATAGTGTTTTGTCTAGTTTATGTCTATTTTTTTTACTCAGTAATAAAGCGGGCTAACGCCAGAAAACCCCTAATTTACAACAGAACAAAACAAACCCAAAAAAACCAAATAAACATTATGAAAACCTCATTTTTATCCTGCTCATTTAGTCCGTGAAATTTTCTTTTCCTTTTTAAATAACAAAGTAACAATTTCATTTTCATACGTCTTTATCAAGAAAAGTATTATATCTTTTTTTTAGTGAGAATTAACTAAATCTTCTAGATGATTTTTTCTCATATAATTATCCTATAACTTTTGATGGTAATTTCTTAGACGTACACGTAAATTTTATGCTGATCCCTACTCTGTTCATTACCCTAACAGTGTTTCTTTACAGGTATTTCTTATCCTAGGTTTTTTGATATATCTATATAGAAACTAATGAACTAGAGAAAACAAAGGCTGGTAAACACACCAGCGCTTTGATGACTTTTTACACCCCTATTTTAAACAATAACCAAAAGAATTAAAAATGAAAAACAAACACACCCTATTATTCTTTATTCTAAGTATTTTAATTATTCCTCAAATCTTTTCGCAAGTCAATGTAGATGTGAATGTGAATATAAAACACTCTGTAGGAGGCGTTTCAGATTTTGGTAGAGACCGCCACATTGTTACACATTCTAATTTATATGAAGGAGATTGGGATGGAGAATTTGATAAATTAAAATATTTAGTCGATGATTTAGACGTTTACTTTGGACGCGACAATGGTCTATCATCCTTTTTATTCAATTATTCTCCTGCAGATCCTGATAGACCTAATAAACATGATACAGATAGTTTAACTGTACTGTTAGATTTTTGGAAAGGATGGCATCACGACAGATTAATTTCTGAAAACAGAGTCCAATTCAAAGACAAAATTCAAAGTATGGTCATGGGTACAAATCCACACCCTGTATATCCTACATTATCTTACTGGTATCCTAGTGGTTCAGAGTGGGGAAGAGCTAATGGACAAACATGGATTTCTCAAGATATTGAAACTTCTGCAGAATGGGTAGTTCAATATATGGATGAATTTTTCTCTACAGGCCCTGGAGATCAAGGACAACCTATGCCTAAATATTGGGAAGTAATAAATGAACCTGATTTTAAACTAAATACTGGTCAATTTATGATGTCTTCTTGGGAAGATATCTGGGAATATCACAATTTAGTTGCGCAAGGCGTAAAACAAAAATTAGGTAGCAGGGCACCCAAAATAGGCGGTATGACTTGGGGCTCGCATGATTTATTCAATTCGGATCAATTTTCAAGATTCCAAACCGCTGATTATGTCAATAATTTTTATGGAAATACACCTGGAGATGAAATTGCGAAGGCTTATGCAAGAAGTCAGGTAGAATCTCCTTACTTAGGACAAAATTTTCCTTGGTTTCAATGGGAAGTCATATGGAAAGGATTTATTGACGCCGCAGGTGCTAATATGGACTATTATTCTGTTCATTTATATGATTGGCCATCTTACGACGCTAACGGTGGTGTTACCCGTGCTGGAAGTCATGTTGAAGCTACTTTAGACATGTTAGAAACTTATGATATTAACAAATTTGGAACTCGTAAACCTATAATTATATCGGAATATGGAGGGGTTAATAATGCTTGGGATTTTAAACCTCATGATAACAGGTATGATTGGGAAATTATGAAACCATTTAGCTCTATGTTAATGCAATTTTTAGAAAGACCTGATTATATAGAATTGTCTATGCCTTTTACACCTACTAAAGCCCAATGGGGTGATACAGATGAAAATGGAGACGGAATACCAGAATATTTCTATCAGTATAAATTGTTAAGAGATGATGATAGGGATGGAAATTGGGAATGGAGCGATTATATTAAATGGTTCGAATTATGGTCTGAAGTAAAAGGAACTCGTATAGATACTAAATCTTCTGATCCTGATATTCAAGTAGATTGTTATATTGATGGAAATCATGCATATTTAATTTTAAATAACCTTGAACCTGTTGCAAAAAGTATCAATTTAAATTTCTTCGGAAATACTCCTGGGTTACAAAATGTATCTTCTAAACATTTGTATTTATCCGGTGTTCGAAATATTAAATTGGATACTTCAAATTTAGGAAGTTCAGCTCCTAGTAATGTGCAGTTAGCTGCAGACGGTACCATGGTTGTAAAGTATACCTACGCTAACAATGTAACAATTAACGAAACTTCTATCGAAAGAAAATTCTATGGACCTAACCTTAGCGCCAATCAGAGAGTTCCTATTCAAGCTGGAGATAATACTTTCCAAATCAATGGCGTTAGAGTCCCACCAAATACTAATCAAGCTGAAGCAATGTTAAGAGTTACAGCTAATCTTTTTAATGATGATGATGATAAAGAGGGTGGTTTTTTAACTATTAATAAGCTAACTGTTAATGGTACAGAAGTGGAAACACCTATCGATTGGCGAGGAGGGAATCAATTGCGAAGTAGATGGTTTGGTACTTTAGAAATACCTG
Source organism: Tenacibaculum agarivorans (assembly GCF_001936575.1). GTDB lineage: Bacteria > Bacteroidota > Bacteroidia > Flavobacteriales > Flavobacteriaceae > Polaribacter > Polaribacter agarivorans. Next base: position 12,711 of record NZ_MSMP01000006.1, on the reverse strand, counting down.
TCCCTGCTAATTTATTGCAAACCAATAATACTGTTGTTATTGATTTTAAACATGTAGGAGAGGTATGTTATGTGAATTTAGCTACATGGGAATTTAGTACTGTGCCAGGAAGAACAGATGGAGGAGATACTGATCCTATAGTTCCTGTAACAGGAATAGACCTAAGCCCAACAAGTGGAAACTTAAACATAGGACAAACTCTAAACCTAAATGAAACGATTTCACCATCTAATGCTACAAATAAAACCGTAAGTTGGAATTCTAGTAACCCAACTGTTGCCTCTGTTGACGCCAATGGTGTAGTTACTGGTATTGCTCAGGGAAATACAACAATAACGGTAACTACTCAAGATGGTAGTTTCTCTGCTAATTCGTCAATCACCGTAAATAGTAATAACGGCCCTAATGAAATTATTACTATACAAGCAGAAGATTTTACTGCAACTGGTGGTACTTTTAATGATGCTTTTGCTGGAGGACCTGGACTTGGTGTCAACAGAACTGCTACAACTATTAACTATGTGAATAATGGTGATTATGCTGATTACTCAGTTACTATTCCTGAAGATGGAACGTATGAAATTGTCTACTATATTTCTTCTCCAAATACGGGAACAACCATTGCTTTTGGATCTCCAAATACTGTCTTTAATACTACCAATGTGCCTAACAACGGTTCTTGGGATGATTATCAGCCTTTAACAGCTTCACAAACTGTTGATTTTACTGCAGGAAATCATACCATAAGACTAACTGCAGCGCCACAAACTTGGACTTGGAATTTAGATAAGTTCACCTTACAAAAAGTCCAAACTGTAGTATCCAGAAGTACTATTGTAAAAGATGAAAACCCAATTCAAAAATTAGAGGTAGTTGTATATCCTAATCCATCAGACGGAGTCTTTACTGTTCTAGGATTAGATAATGGAAAACAGTCATTTAAAATTGTTAATGCATTAGGCATAACAGTTAAAGAAATAGATACTTCAGTTCAAGGACATAAAGCGAATTTAAACTTACAATCGTTAAGTGCTGGAATCTATTTTATTGCTACAAAAGACTTTGTAAAACAAATTATTATAAAATAAGCGAATATAATCATGAATTTTAAAGTTTTTATACTATTTGTACTATGCGCTTTACCTACAATTGCGCAACAAGAATGGAGTGCATTTCCAGTACCCGCAAATCCTGGATCAGGAAAAACTTGGGAACTTCAACCTGATATTTCAGATGATTTTAATTATACAATGTCTGAAGGAAATAGACCTACAGCTTTTACAGATAAATGGTATCCAAGATATCATAACAATTGGACCGGACCCGGTGAAACTCTTTTTAATTCTGCACAAGCATGGTCTAATGGAGATAAATTAGCTATACAAGCAGTTAGAGTTCCAGGCTCTAATCAAGTATACTGCGGTATCATCACCAATAAAAAACGAATAAAATACCCTGTATACTTTGAAGTTAGTGCTAAAATTATGAACCAAACTTTAGCAAATGCCTTTTGGTTATTGAGTCCTGACGATACTCAAGAAATTGATGCCATGGAAGGCTATGGTGGTGGAGCTGGTCAAGAATGGTTTAATCATAGAATGCATTTAAGTCACCACGTATTCATAAGAAACCCTTTTCAAGACTATCAACCTAAAGATGCTGGATCTTGGCACTATAGTCCTGTACCATGGCGAAATGAATATCATAGATACGGATGTTATTGGAGAGATCCTTGGCATTTAGAATACTACATTGATGGAAAACTAGTACGTACTGTTTCAGGAAAGGATATGATTGATCCTTTATTTTACACCAATGCAGTAAATCCAGGTGATGTAAACAATGATACTCGAACGGGTTTAAATAAAGAAATGGATATTATTATTGACGCTGAGAATCAAACAACTTGGAGAACTGGTCCTACAGATGCGGAGCTACAAAATGGAAGTAACATTTTTTGGGTAGACTGGATGCGTATTTATAAACCTGTTGATGATACCAATACTAATCCTGGGCAATTCATTACCATCCAAGCAGAAGACTTTACTGCAACTGGAGGTACTTTTAATGATACTTTTGCTGGTGGCCCTGGTTTTGGAGTTAATAGAGCAGCAACTATTATTAATTATGTGAATAATGGTGATTATGCAGATTATACGGTTACTGTTCCTGAAAATGGAACGTATGAAATTGTCTATTATATTTCTTCTCCAAATACTGGAACTACTATTTCTTTTGGAACACCAAATACTGTATTCAATGTTACTACTGTGCCTAACAACGGTTCATGGGATAATTATCAGCCTTTGGCGGCTTCAAGTACAGTAAATCTTAATGCTGGTATTAATACTATTCGACTGAAAGCTGCTCCTCAAACTTGGACTTGGAACTTAGATAAGTTTACCTTAAAAAAGGTACAAAACATAGCTTTTAGAAATATGGTTAAGAAAGAGAAAACTACGATAAAAGATTTGAGAATAATCGGATATCCAAATCCATCTAGTCGTGTTTTCACCATTTTAGGTTTAAGCAAGAGTGCTGATTACAAATACCAACTGGTAAATAGTAATGGGGCTTCTGTATTATCGGGAAATATTAGTGCTAATAACAATACTATTGCAGTAGATGGATTAGCTTCTGGAATGTATTTTATCAATATCTCTTCTGATTCAAATCAGAAAATCTTAAAACTTCTCATTAAAAAATAACCGAAGTTATGCTTAAAAAATTGTGATCTCATTACAACGAGGTCACAATTTTAATCAACCTTCTAAAAGAAAAGAGGAACGTATTCCTTTCCTTTTTCAATCGAAAAAACAAACAAAATCAATACTAATGAAAACATATTTCATATCCTTTTTTTGGCTTTTAGTAAGCCTGAATTTAATTGCCCAAGACTGGAGCGGTATAAATATTCCTGCTAATCCTCCTTCAGGGATGGTTTGGGAGTTAAATCCTGTTTCAGATAGTTTTAATTATGAATCTACCAATGCTAATCAACATCCTGAATTTACTAAAAGGTGGAATAATTTATATATAAACTCTTTTTCTGGACCATCAAATACGGCTTTTAATAGAGATCATTCATGGGTTACTAATGGAAATTTAAATATACATGCTGCTTTAGATCAACAGTTTTCAATTATATACACTGGATGTATTTCTTCAAAAGCACAAATGACCTATCCTATGTATATGGAAGCTAGAGTAAAACAAGCAAATTGTATGCTTGCAAATAATATTTGGATGATTAGTGAAGATGAAACTGAAGAGTTAGACATGTTAGAATCGTATCCAAATAGTCAAACAGGCAGAGAGTGGTTTGATCAACGTATACATTTAAGCCATCATACATTCATTAGAAATCCTTTTACAGATTATCAACCAAGAGATGAAGAAGAAGTTTTTGGTACATGGTATTATGAGAATGATAGAGAATCATGGCGAGGTGAATACTTTACTATAGGAGTTTATTGGGTAAATCCTCACCATGCGGAGTATTATATTAATGGGGTAAAAGTAAGAACTATTAAAAAAAATGAACATAGTTTTATAGATCCAGATGGAAATTTATCAGAACACACTACTGACTTTGATGCTCTTGATAAATATGGCTATACAGGTGGAACAGGCTTAAGTAAACCTCAACATATTATTATCAATATGGAACAGCAATCTTGGTTAAGTGATTTAAATATTTATCCTACTGATGAAGAATTAGATGACGCTAATGGTAAAAATTTATTTCAAGTTGATTGGATACGAGTTTATGATGCTGTTCCAACAGGAGGAAATATACCAGTTACAGATGTTGCTATTACCCCTAGAAATGTAAGTATACGTCCTGGGGAAACATTCCAACTTGATGCTGTTATTTCACCTGCTAATGCAACTAAAAAAATTGTGACATGGTCTTCTGCTAATACTGCTTTTCTTACTGTAAATGGTCAGGGTCTCATCAAAGGAGTTAAGGCAGGTAACATTGTAATACAGGTAAAAACATTTGATGGTGGTTTTACTGATGGCATTGTGGTTAATATTTCTGGGGAACCTGTAGATGATACTCCACAAAACATTCCAACCACAGGAGTTAGTGTTTTACCTCCAAATCTTACATTAAACGCTGGTGAAACTACACAATTAACAGCATCTGTTATTCCTTTTAACGCTACCAATAAAGCAGTTACCTGGTCGTCATCTGATATCAATGTAGCTACTGTCAGTACTACGGGTTTAGTAACAGCTATAGATGATGGTACGGCTACCATCACTGGAAAAACATTAAGTGGAGATAATACGGATACTAGTATTATAACTGTTACTGGAGGAGATGGGGAAGATCCTGATGATACAACTGATGTTATCGCTACTGGAATTACTGTAACACCTGCAAATACAACGTTAGAAATAGGACAAACTACTAATTTAACAGCTACCATAGTTCCTAGTAATACCACAAACAAAACTGTTACATGGTCTTCTAATAATACTAGCCTTGCAACAGTTACAGCATCAGGTGTAGTAACAGCGATAGCCTCTGGTAATGTTATAATCACAGCAACTACTGCTGATGGAAGTAATCTAACGGATACAGCTACTATAACTGTTAATAGTACCACTCCAAATGAACAAACACCATTTAAAAATCATACTATACCTGGAGTAATTAATGCGGTTGATTTTGACAACGGAGGGCAAGGTATTGCCTATAATGATACCACTACTGGAAATAATGGATCTGGCGCTCGACAAAATACTGATGTAGATACAGAAAATAGAATTAGTACTGGTAATATAGGCTGGATTGCAGCAGGTGAGTGGTTAGAATATACTGTAAATGTTGCTACTTCCGGAAATTACGACCTTAATGTTCAAGTTGCTTCAACAGGAAATAACGGCGCATTTCATGTTGAATTTGATGGTGTAGACAAAACAGGAGTACAATCCGTTAACTCTACTGGAGATTGGGGAACGTTTGTTGCTCAAACGATATCAAATGTCTCACTAGCTGCTGGTCAGCAAGTAATGCGTGTTTTTATGGATGGAGGCGCTTTCAACTTAGGTAGTTTAACCTTTAATCAAACTACCACAACAGATCCTGGACAATTGATTACTATTCAAGCAGAAAACTTTACCACAACTGGAGGTACTTTTAATGATGCTTTTGCTGGAGGACCCGGACTTGGTGTCAACAGAACTGCTACAACTATTAACTATGTGAATAATGGTGATTATGCTGATTACTCAGTTACTATTCCTGAAGATGGAACGTATGAAATCGTCTACTATATTTCTTCTCCTAATACAGGAACAACCATTGCTTTTGGCTCTCCAAGTACTGTCTTTAATACTACCAATGTGCCTAACAACGGTTCTTGGGATGATTATCAACCTTTAACAGCTTCACAAACTGTTGATTTTACCTCAGGAAATCATACCATAAGACTAACTGCAGCGCCACAAATTTGGACTTGGAATTTAGATAAATTCACCTTACAAAAAGTCCAAACTGTAGTATCCAGAAGTGCTATCATAAAAGATGAAAACCCAATACAAAAATTAGAGGTAGTTGTATATCCTAATCCATCAGACGGAGTCTTTACTGTTTTAGGATTAGATAATGGAAAACAGTCATTTAAAATTGTTAATGCATTAGGCATAACAGTTAAAGAAATAGATATTCCAGTTCAAGGACATAAAGTGAGTTTACACTTACAATCATTAAGTGCTGGAATCTATTTTATTGCTACAAAAGACTTTGTAAAGCAAATTATTATAAAATAACGTGAATCTCGTTTTAAGGATAATGGTTTCACTTCGAGTGAAATTAATTGGAGTAGAGCTATCGAGTAAAAATTGTGTTCTCGATACAATTTTACCTCATTATCATTCCGCAAAATCACTCGAACTGACAAAGGTTTCTTAACCAAGATTCACATTAAAATAATACTCCTTAAAACAAAACAACAGTAGTGTAGTGCTACTGTTGTTTTTAAATTATATTCTTTTCACAAGAAAGTAAGTTTACTCAAATAAACTATCCAGAAACTTCCTTGTTTTTTTAGATTTCACTTTCAGTGTATTATCAATAACTTTACCTTCGGCTGTGAGTAAAACACCTGTCGGAATAGCAGAAATATCATAGGTGTTAACGAATTTTACCTTAGAGCCTTGGTATAATAACTGCACTGCTTCTTTATGCTCTTTCGCAATCGCTGCCCATTGTTCGAAATTTTCTTTTTTATCTACAGAAACATTGATGAATAAAATATTCTTGTCGTGATACTCATCGTTCAATTTTTCTACCTCTTTAAAATCTTTAACACAAGGTTTACACCATGATGCCCAAACATTCATAAAAATGTAGTTGTCTTTGTAATCTGATAATTTCACACCTTCTCCATTATCGTTAATGAATTTAAATTTCGAGATGTTTTTTTCTGCATCTACAAAACGAATTCTATTGTATTTATTTTTAGCCCTAGCAATAAACTCGTTGCTTATTGAATTCGCTTTTATTAAGTCAAAATATTCTTTAGTCAATTCTGGCGTGTCTCTAGACATCAGCTGGTATAAGCTTTCTAACACTCCTTCTTTCATAGATTCTGTTCGAATAGAGCTGATGATATCTTGTTTATACCCAAAGTTATCTGCATTTTCGATATCGTTTCGCCATTTTAAGATACTTAATTTGGTGTATTCATAGTATTTATTAAACAACTGCTCATTATCGAAATGAACACGACTTAACGGCTCTAAAAACGATTTTGAAGGACGAATACTATCGTTAATTTTATAGTGTTCTTTTGCATATTCATACTTTAATAAGTCTAAAGAATATCCATACTGTAAATTCTTCATTTCTTCGTTTACAAAGTCTTCATCTTCTAAAGTTCCTGAAAATAAAACACCATATAATTCTTTGTAATGTCCATCAATTTTTCTTAAGTAAGCTTGCTCATTTCCCTCGTAAAAATTCTCCTTGTAAAAGTCACGTTGCTCACCATCTTCATCTAAAAACACCTTGTTTCTATTGGCTAAATAGGTATTGATATCAGCTCCTCCACCTGTAAAAACTAAGGAATTATGAAATTGTTGCGCATCAAAATTAATGGTTAATTCATCTTCAGGTCGAATGTATAGTAAGGCTTCGTTTTCTCCTTTTTTCAAGAGATAATATCCTTCTTCAAGATTGGTATCAGGTAAATCAAAATTGAACTCTTTTAGTTCAACATCGTGTAATACTTTATTTGATAATGTACGAAGTGAAAATTTACTTCCTATAGAATCATTCTCAATATTAAACGTAATTTTCTGACCAAAAACTACGCTCGCACTTATTACTAAAAAACAAGTAATTAATCTTTTCATATTCCATCAGTTAGCGCTTCGGCTAATTTAACTTATTTAAATGTAAAACTATATTTTTTCTAAAACTTGTAACGCTTTTTGAACCGTATCTATTTTAATAAATGTGATTAATAAACGTAACCCGCTTTTTGTTTGCTTTTCTTTCATTACACAACTCTTTGAATTGTGCTGTACGTACTTCAACATTTTGGTAAATGCTTCCGTTTGATAAAAATCACTTTGTTGATCAGATACAAAATATCCAATCATGCGTTTTTGCTTTAAAATGATTTTCTCTAATCCTAACGATTTAGCTAGCCATTTTATGCGTACACTATCTAATAAATCTTGTACTTGTGTTGGGTATTCTCCAAAACGATCTACAATATTTTGCTCAAATACTTGTAATTCTTCTTCTGAATTTAACTCTCCTAACTCCTTGTACAAATTGTAACGTTCTGTCGTTGCATTCACGTAATCATCAGGAAAAAGAATTTCGAAATCGGTATCAATTTGTACCTCTTTTACATACTCTTTCGGACCACTATTTTCATCAACAGGATACAAGTCTTTAAACTCATTTTCCTTCAATTCTTCTATGGCTTCTTTTAGGATTTTCTGATAGGTATCAAAACCAATATCATTAATAAATCCACTTTGTTCACCTCCTAATAAATCTCCTGCCCCTCTGATTTCCAAATCTTTCATTGCAATACTCAGGCCACTTCCCAATTCAGAGAACATTTCTAAAGCTTGAATACGTTTGCGCGCTTCTTCTGTCATCATATGATATGGCGGCGTAATGAAATAACAAAATGCTTTTTTATTCGATCTACCCACACGTCCACGCATTTGATGTAAATCTGATAACCCGAAATTGTTAGCATTGTTGATAAAAATAGTATTCGCATTTGGTACGTCTAATCCACTTTCAATAATTGTAGTCGACACCAACACATCAAATTCACCGTTCATAAAAGCTAGCATCAGTTCTTCTAACTTTTTTCCTTCCATTTGTCCGTGTCCAATTCCAATTTTTGCAGAGGGTACCAAACGCTGTAACATTCCTGCCACTTCTTTAATATTTTCAATACGATTGTGAATGAAGAAGACTTGACCTCCGCGTGAGATTTCATAGGAAATTGCATCTCGCATGGTTTCTTCTGAAAGACGAACAACATTGGTTTCTACCGGATGACGGTTTGGCGGCGGTGTTTTAATCACAGATAAATCACGCGCTGCCATTAAGCTAAACTGTAACGTACGTGGAATTGGCGTTGCGGTTAGCGTAAGCGTATCTACATTTTCTTTAATGGTTTTTAACTTGTCTTTTGCAGCTACACCAAATTTTTGTTCTTCATCAATAATTAACAACCCTAAATCTTTAAATTGGACGTTTTTGTTGGTAAGCTGATGTGTTCCTATTACAATATCTACAGATCCATCCGTAAGACCTTCTAAAACTCCTTTTCGCTGTTTTGCGGTCCTAAAACGATTCAGGTAGTCTATTTGTACAGGAAATTGTTTTAAACGCTCTGAGAACGTTTTAAAGTGCTGAAACGCTAAAATTGTAGTGGGTACTAACACAGCAACTTGTTTTCCATTATCTACTGCCTTAAATGCTGCACGAATGGCAACTTCTGTTTTTCCAAAACCTACATCTCCACAAACTAGACGATCCATTGGCTGATCTTTTTCCATATCTGCCTTTACATCTTGTGTAGCGCTAAATTGATCTGGAGTATCTTCAAACAAGAAACTTGCTTCTAACTCATGTTGCATATGGGTATCTGGACCAAAAGCGTGTCCTTTTTCCAGCTTTCTTTTGGCATAAAGTTGAATTAAATTGAAGGCAATTTCCTTAACTCGTGTTTTCGTTTTTTGCTTGATTTTTTTCCAAGCGTTAGAACCTAGCTTGAAAATTTTTGGCGGTTTTCCGTCTTTTCCATTGAACTTAGAAATTTTGTGTAGCGAGTGAATACTCACATACAAAATATCACGATCGCCATAAATCAGCTTAATTGCTTCTTGTTTCTTTCCTTCTACATCTATTTTTTGTAATCCTGCAAATTTTCCAACTCCGTGGTCGATATGGGTAACGTAATCACCTTTTTCTAGATTGGTTAATTCCTTGAGTGTAATGGATTGTTTTTTGGCGTAGCCATTCTTCAATCGGAATTTATGATAACGTTCGAAAATTTGATGATCGGTATAACAAACTAGTTGAAGATCTTCATCTATAAATCCTTGGTAGATGGGGAATACTACAGTTTCATAATGTACTTCTTCATCGGCATCATCAAAAATATCATGAAAACGTTGTGCTTGTTTCTCATTGGCACAGAAAATATAGTTGGAGTAACCTTTGCTATGGTGTACGTTTAAGTCTTCTATTAATAAATCGAATTGTTTATTGAAGGAAGGCTGGGAGCGGACACTAAATGAAATGTCAATACCTTGATGAGATGCTGAAACAACCTTTCGACTGGCGCTCAAGGTGACATCTTTAACATTACGTTTTCCTAGGAAAGCGACAGTAAAATCATTCAGTTGACTTGTAATCAACTCTCCATTACAGAACAATTCCGAAGGTTTGGCGTGTTTGATATCTTCGGATAGTTTTTCGAATTCTACCTCCGCTCTACGATAAAATTTATCCAGATTTCCTTTGAGTAATTCTTGGTTTTTCACCAACAACACCGTTTTTGAAGCGATATATTTTAAAAAGCTCTCTCGAGATTCTTGTAATGCCTTATTTTCAACATTAGGCATTATGCTCACCTTGTTTAGTTTTTCTTTGGAAAGCTGAGTTTCTACATCAAAAGTTCGAATGCTGTCAACCTCATCGCCAAAAAACTCGATTCGATAGGGTTCATCATTTGAGAACGAAAAAACATCTACAATTCCACCACGCACAGAAAATTCCCCAGGTTCGGTAACAAAGTCAACACGATTAAAATTGTATTCGAATAAGACTTCATTGATAAAGTCTAAGGATAAATTTTCACCTTGATTGACTTTAAGCGTATTCTTTTCGAGTTCTTTTTTAGTGACTACTTTTTCAAATAGGGCAGTGGGATAGGTAACAATAATCGCGGGTTTTTTACGCGAATTGATTCTATTCAACACTTCCGAACGTAGTAATACATTGGCATTATCAGTTTCTTCTATTTGATATGGACGACGATACGAACCGGGATAAAACAATACGTTTTTCTCACCTAGTAATTGTTCTAAATCGTTTAGATAATAGGCCGCTTCTTCTTTATCGTTACAGATAAACAGGTAGGGTTTATCGCCATTTTTAAAAGTTTCGGAAATGACAAAAGACAACGAAGATCCGACCAAATTCGAGATGTGAAAATGGTGTTTGTCTTGTTGTAACGCTTGTTGTACCTCAGCCACCTTTGTAGCATTCTGGTAGTAGTTTACAATGGTTTGCTTACTCAACGGTAAAAATTTTGGGCAAAGATACGGAGTTGTGTGGAAAGTCTAAAGATGAAAGTCCAAAGTCTAGAGTTTTAAGGCGTCATTCCGAGGAGGTTTCTGAACTTTAGTGAAGAAAGTAACGAAGGAATCTGTTTTTTGTGGGGCTCGAAAAGCTTTTCAGTGATCACTAGTCTTTCTTTAAAATTGCATATAACACATTTAATGGAAAAATTAATTGAAAATAAGAAAAGTAAGTACTGATTTTCAATTAATTTGTTCATTTGGATACATAATCTTTTATGAGATTGATAAACCTTTCTCACATTTTATTTTTTTAATGTAGTGGCGTAGGGTCTTCTTTTAAATAAGCACTGATAACAATTGAATCACCTTTTTTTATGAAAAAATCTGGAATCTTTACAGGAAGTCTTCCTAGATAGGAAAATCTTATAGTATACTTTCCTTCCTGTTCTACAGAAACATCGAAAGGTTTAATAATTTTACTTTCTGAATCAAAACTAAAATCAAAATATAAATCATTTATATATACTCTTGGGCCTAGTTGGTTTTCATATTCATAGTCGTATGCCTTTAAAATTAAAGTTGAATATCCATTTTTAGATTTATGTTTATCAAAAGTATAGTTTCTATTAGATGTAATTTCTTTACTAGCTGCACAACTAATAAAGATTAAAATGAGACTAATACTAATCACATGAAACGCTTTTTGTACCACTTTTTTATTTTTAATAGAAAAACTATTCTATAGGTATTCTACTATCTTTCAAATAAGTATTAATAATAATTGAATCATTCTGTCTTACCATTATATCTTTAATACTAATACTTTCTTTACCTATATGACTTACTTCTATAGAATGTTTACCAATAGCTGGTCTAAAAAAATTAGTGTCTCCAAAATATAATTTATTTATAATAATCAAACATTTTGGTAAAACATCATTAGGAACTTCACTATCAAATGCATTTATAGTAATTGACCTTCTAGAAGATTTATGTTTTTCTATTGAATAATTGTGCTCTTTCCCTATTTTTCTAGTAGAATTACAACTAACAAAAATTGTAATAATAAATAAAAAAATAAACGTACTAACATTTAGTCCCTGTTGCTCCACTTTTATTAAACCTTTTAATTATCTTTTTCTTAGACTCAATCAATTATAGGCTCGTCTTTTAAATACGCTTTAATAACTATTGAATCTCCTTCTTTTATGAAAAAAGTTGGAATTTCTATTTTCTTTTTTGCTAAATAAGATATTCCTACATTAAAATTATTGTTGGGCTTTACTTTAACTTCCAGAGGTATCATTGTATTACCTTTTCCTAAAACATCATGATAAACTTTATTAACACAAATAATCCCTCCAGGTAAATCATTTTCATATTCAAAGTCATATGTTTTTATAATTAAGCTTGAAAATCCACTTTTAGATTTAAAGCGTTCAAATGTATATTTATCTGAAGTTTTTAAGTCTTTATTTGTAGCACAGCCCGAAGCAAACAATAGTAAAAGTATAAAGCCTTGCAAATATTTCATTTTTTTTCTGTCGGTGTAATCATTGACTAACAAATTGTATTTCTATTCTATCTTTAAAAGAATTAAAAAACATTACGATTCGATAAGATTCTTTGTTCCTCAATATGTCCCAAATTACTTTTTATCTTATCAGATATTTACTTCATTTCAAAAATGAAAAATGAGGTATTATTTTCATAATCCATATGAACACTAAAAGCATAATCATCCTTATCCCATGTAATGATTAATGGATCATCTTCAAAAGTGCATGACTTAGTTTCACCCTCCTGGGTATTGGCTATATACTCTTCACCAACATAATCCTCAATATTATATATAGTATTCATTTTTAGCATCATACTAGCTTCTCCATACTCATTCACAAGCTTTAA
>NZ_MSMP01000059.1 GCF_001936575.1 Tenacibaculum agarivorans | reverse complement strand
AATAACTGATGATCATTTAAAAAGATTAAAAGGTGCTATTTATAATTTAAACCCTTCTGCTCGTATCATTGAATCTGTATACAGTAAAGTAGCTCCTGAAACCATTCTTAATACAGGGCTTTTTGATTTTGAAGAAGCACAACAAAGCGCTGGTTGGATTGATGAATTGAAAAAAGAAGAACATACGCCAGAAACGGAAGAATACGGAATATCTTCTTTTGTATTCAAATCTAAAAAACCTTTTGATCCTAGTCGTTTTTTGAATTATGCAAGAGAATTTCCAGATACTATTATTAGAAGTAAAGGTGTATTTTGGTTAGCCTCTAGATCAGATCAAGCTTTGGTTTGGGGACAAGCAGGCGGTTCTTTAAAAGCCCACAGTGCTGGTGTTTGGTGGAGTAGTATGCCTATTAAAAAACGAATTCAATATCCTTCATATATCAACAATCAAGATATTATAGAAGAAAATTGGGATAAAAAATTTGGAGATAGAAAAATTGAAATTGTATTCATTGGACAAGAGATGGATAAAGAACAAATTATAGCTGATCTTAACAATTGCTTATCTACTGATGATGAATTATCAACACTAGAATGGAGATTTGGTTATGAAGATCAATGGCCTATCCAAAGAACTGTTCCTTTAGAATAAGAAATTGATCGGTATAGAATATAAAAAGCGATTTAGGTAACACTTAAATCGCTTTTTATGTCTTTATTTATTCTGTTATTTTTAATTTATTAGATATAATTACAGTAACAAAGACACCCTTAATTTAAACAAAGTTTAGGTTAATTAGTATTGTCCTTAACCACTATATATTTTAATACAAAATCATCTTCATCTGACCTTACACTAAAATGAATAGCTATAGGTTGAGGGTCACTTTGATTAAAAATAATAGTTGTTTTTGATTTAAAACCTTGCTTAAACGGGCTACCACTTAATGCCTTTGAAGGTATCTCTTCAAGTTCTATAGGATAATAATGTGGATCGTGTTGAGAAGGTCCATTATAATGCATATCAAAAACTTCTACATCTTCCGCTTCATGGGGTAGAAATAAATAATAGACTCCTGAATTTACAATAGGAAAATGCGTAAAATTATCTCCATGATCTACTTTAGCAACTTCAATAGGAACATTTCTTGGCCCATGATGAGGAGGTGCAAACACATCTGATAACTCAGAAACTGGACTAATTCTTTCTTCAGCATTCGGTACTTGAAATTGATCAGAAGCCAATTTCACAATTTGATTTAAATTTGGTGGCATAATTTTGTTTTTTTTGATTACAACATAAATCTAAAGAATAGACAGCTTTAATAGTAAAACAATGTCATGAGTACTTGAATCTTGTATATGAGTGTATAAATCATTGACCTTAAAAAATACACAATTAAACACCTGCTTAACAGCTACTTATTTTTTTAATTTAAAATTTATCTTTTTATAAAGATGAGAAAGCTAATACTTCATAAGTTTTCATCATTGAAAACAATTCAACCATAACTCCCATAGTTTAGCTATCTTTATAAACTCACAATAAAGACTACTATATGTTCAAATGGCTTAAAAAGAAAAGCAATTCAACATCAGAAAACGAAAAAGGAGCTGATTTTAGTCAAATAAATAGTAACGATAAAGCTATTCAATTATTTAAAAAAGGGGAATTGACCGAAATTCATTTAATGCCTTTAGAATTTGGCGGACAAGATCTTCCTATGAATATTTTGTATGCCCCAAAATTTGCCAAAGCGGCTAAACATGAATTTGACAAAATGATTGAGAAATTCTTAATTGATGGTAAAAAATTGAGCTACTCAGCAGAACCTGAATACAAAGGAAAAAGTTTTATTCCTTCTAAATTGCACATTAGTGTCACAGGAGATTTAGAATTTTCTGAAACCATAAACATCTGGTAAACTAAACTTAATTACTAAGATGTAAAATACTATGAATATCATCTTTAACTAAAATCTTAATTCACGTGAATAGTAAAACATTAGAAAAAGCGATTGAAGAGTCTTCTTTTTCCATGCATAAGAATTACATTACATCTTTAATTCAACCTTCAGTAGACATAGTTAAAGTTACTTCTAAAATTAATATAGCATCAAGTAAATTAGGAGGTATTCCTGATGTTCCTTCGAATTTTAAATGGCCAACACATCCATATGGTGATTATCGATTTGTAGCCCAATTCAATCTTAAAGAAATTTCCCAACCTTTTCCTCACCTTCCTCAGCAAGGTCTTTTAAGTATATTTATTGCTGATGATGAAGATGGCAATTTTTTTTGGGGTGATGATGGATATGCAAAAGTTTATTTCTTTGAGTCTGAAAACGAATTACAACCTCTGACTAATCCGAACTTTTCTGATCAACCTTGTATTCCTGTGAAATTAGAAGCTTCTATTGATATTCCTTTTAGGGAGGAATTATTAGAAAACAATCCTTTAAATAATGAACAAATAGAAGAGCTGGTATATGAGGTTATAGAAAAAACAGATAAAAAATATAATCATCTACTCGGCTATCCATTCTACTCTTCTTTAGCCTATGATCCTAGACCCGATAATAATTGGACGTCTTTATTAACACTTTCTTCTATTGATGAACTGGATTGGTGTTGGCACGATGGAGATTTTCTCATGTTATTTATTGAAAAAGACAAACTGATACAACAAGATTTTTCCAATATAAAGTCCGACGCAGGATAAAAAAAGTAACAATAGTAATCACCAAACATAAACTACTTCTACAACTAAAAACTTATCTAAACATGAAAACAATATATACAATACTACTAGCACTGGGCTTTTATTTTTCTGTACAATCTCAAGTTGATCCTGTAAAAAATGATGTAGGAAGATTCAATAGACCTACGACCAGTCAAAGAGCTGAAGTTTCTCAAAAAATTGGACTTAATTTCATTAAAATCAATTATGGGAGACCTAATGTAAAAAAAAGAAAAATATTTGGTGGACTTTTACAGTATGGAAAAATATGGAGGCTTGGAGCTGATTATCAAACAGTAATTGATTTTCAAAATGAATATGTAATCAAAGGTGACACTATTCCCAAAGGAGAATATGCACTTTATGCTGTTCCTAATAAAGAAAATTGGACTGTATATTTTAATAAAGACACTAAGGGTTGGGGACAATACACATACAAACCAGAAAATAATGTCTACGAGTTCAACTTCCCTGTTGAAAAAGCACCAGAGTTTACAGAAACATTTACCATTGGTTTTTCAAATACATCATTAAATAATAGTGAACTATTTGTACAATGGGAAAACACAAGAGTTAAAATTCCAATTACAATAAGTACCAAGCATAGAAAAGAAATTGAAAAAAATTATGCTGCTGCATTAGGTTTAAATGAAAGAGCTTTAGGCTATAAATATTATTTAGCAAGCGAATATCTATTTTTAGAAGATAAAAATTACGAAAAAGCACTTACCTATATTCAAAAGGCAATTGATAGCGGAGTTTCAGCTTTTTATACTCATTTTCTTAAAGGTGAAATATTATTAGCTATGGGTGATAAAAAAGCAGCCGTAGCTTCAGCTATTAAAGCTAAAGAAAATCTTTGGAAAGGGTTTTCAAACCCAGAATGGGAAAATAAAATTGAAAAAGCCATAAATAATTGGGGGAAGTAATATTTATTTCAAAAATTAGAAACTAATAATCAACCATTTAAGATCTAACGGAATTATATTTTGATAATTATATTCAGAAAAATTTATTGCTTTACATCCTGAATTACTTAATTATATATTTGTGAAATCAAAAAAACATATTTATTAGCATATTAGTCTAACATGTTACTCACAAGCAAAATGATAAAGTTCATTATAAAATTATAAATACATATATCCAAAAATTAATAAATGAGAATCTTTTTAATACTTACACTAATATTTTTAATCCCTCAAAAAAATTATTCTCAAATAGAAGAAGTTAATTTTTATGAGGAAACTTCCCAAAAAAAGAATAAAAACGACCAATCAAATAAAGAGGCATTATCGCTAAAATCTCATCCTAAGATTAATTCTAATTCTAAAAAGATATCTATCAATTCTTCAGGCATAAGACTTATCCCTGAAGAAATTTACACTTTAGATAGTTTAAAGCACTTATTACTAGACAATAATAAAATAGAAAAATTATCTTCATCTATTTATAAGTTAAAAAACCTAGAAGGAATTAGTTTATCTAACAATAAATTAACAAAACTACCTTTAGAATTCAATCTATTAAAAAAATTAAAATGGTTTAACTTCAATCATAATAAATTAAGCTCTTTACCTGACTCTATTCATAAATTAAAAAATCTAGAAACTATAGTTGTAAGAAACAATAATATTCATGCCTTACCAGAAAGTCTAGGTAGATTAAAAAACTTAATAGTTTTAGATTTAGAAAAAAATAACATAGAAAAATTGCCTAATAATATTGGACAATCCACACAAATCTCTAAAATACTTCTTTACAAAAATCGTTTAAATGGACTTCCTAATTCATTTTCCAACCTTAAAAAATTAAATAAGCTAGGAATTTCAGATAATGATTTTGAAAAATTTCCCACTCAATTAATTTCTAACACTAATCTTAATAGTCTACATATAGATAATAACAGAATTAAAAAATTACCTAATTCTATAAATAAATTAATAAACCTTGAAGAACTAAGTTTAAAAAATAATCAGTTAGAAGCAATACCTGAATCAATAAAAAGTCTAATTAAACTTTATCATTTTAACGTTGGAAACAACAAATTGAAAACTATCCCCAACTCATTGGGTAATCTTTCTAATTTGAAATACCTAAACCTATCTGGAAATCAGTTGACCAAAATTCCAGAAAGTATTAAACATTTAACTGAACTTAAACAACTTCTATTATCTTCAAATAAAATCACTGTTTTACCTAAATTCATTTTCAATCTACATCGTTTGTATAAACTAAGTCTTAAAAATTTACCCATTACCGAGATACCAAATGAAATTAAAAATTTAAAGTCGTTAAGGGTTTTAGATATAAGAGGCACTAATATCTCTAGAAACAGAATAAACGAGTTAAAAAAACTACTTCCTAAAGTAGATTTATATTATTAATTTAAAGAATAAAAATGATTCTATCCAATGAAATAGTTGGCAATTTTAAAAACTATACTATAAGAAAAATAACTTTCATATTATTAAGTATTATATTCTTTTCATGCAATGAGAAAAGATCCACGGAAAGTAAAATAGACCTACCTATAGATATTGGACAAGAAAAAGCTAAGCTCCGTTTTTTGAAAGAAGTTGAATGGCCTAAAGCGTATAAAGAACAAGATACAATTTTGTTAGACCGAATTTTAGGTGAAGACTTTCAAATGATAACCAATAATGGGGAATGGTCCAATAAAGCAAAACAATTGGAAAGAATTAAGAAATTTGCTATGAATCATGATTCTTTTCGCTATGAAATTAAAAGATTAGAAATACTTCAAAATAACACAGCGATAATAGCTGGAACTGGGCATATTATTAATGATAATAAAAAAAGTATATATCAGTCTAGTAATGTTTTAATGAAACGAAATGGTGTATGGAAAGCAGTCCTTTCTCATGTTTCTGGTTATACAGAATTAGAATAAAATTATACTCTTAATAATTTTAAACAAAAACTGACTCAATCCTCAAAAACAGAGGAAAGAGTCAGTTGTTGTATAAGCATAGACTTAGATGAGTTTACCTAAACATTGTCTTACTTTCATTAATGTTGGTTCATTAGCTCCTTTTACTTCATGACCATCAACTTTAAAATCAATATCAACATCTTTGTTAAATGCCAATACAATTGATGAACCACCGTAGCCAAAATGTCCCATATACTGACCTTGTTCAACCGTAGGTTTTTGATCTCCTTTCTCTTCTATTGCATTAATAATACTTCCCACTCCCCAAAAACCAATAGCAACCATAGCTACCAATCCAAATTTTTCTGTATTAATGATCCACACATAACGCTGATGCTTTCCTAATTTCTCATACCACCCTACTTGATCGCTATCCTTAGGTAAATTTGGAGCATAAAAATCTTTCGGATCATAATCTCCAAAATCGTAATTATAAGATCCATGATACATTCCTTGGTGTACAATAGTTCCACTTACCGGAGCATGAAAATGATGATAATCCGTAAACCACAACAGTATATCAAGTAAATCTCCACCAATAAAATGACTACCATAACCTGGTAAAGCATCTTTTAAATCAAAATGATCCGATTTTCCTGGAAGCTTATAGGCTGTATTTTTTAATTCTTCAATACTTTTTCCTTGATCTGCATGATTTAAGTAAAATATACCTCCATCACAAGGCGCTACGATAACCTCTTCCGGGTTACCTTTACTACATAATGGTCGTTGCCCAGGTTTTAAATTACGTAAGAAAAATTGATTAAACGATTTAAAACCTCCTTCTGGAACCTCATAATCATTAATATTAAAAGGATGTGCTGTTGTTCCTTTGTATTGCATCCATTCGTCTAAAGTTCCTGTTGAAGAAGTACTGTTAATCCAATCTCCATGGAAATTAAGGAATGCTGTAAACCAAGGTTTAAAACTTTCATCGTTGGCTAAAAGTAACCCTGATGTTGTATTCACTAAATAATCCCAGTATTCGATATATTTACCTGGACTTGCTGGTGTTGGCGTATACGTTAACCAAGCTGTAAAAAAATCTTCTAATGATGATTCTCCTATTAAATAAGGATACCAAAACTTCACAATCGATTTACTACGATTGGGAATAAATGCCTCAACACTTAATTCTGCTAAAGCCGCAATGTAATTTTGTTTATTGGCTGGCTTAGCAAGTATAGTTGCTAAATTTTCGATGTGTGTTGTCGCTGCTGCTTCTTTTGTACTCCACTCAATTGGTGCTGGTAAAATAATAGGTGTAATAGTAGTGCTCATGTTGTACCTTTTTATACGTTATTCTTTTATTTTAGTTATAAATTTCTATTACTGTAGCAAAACCTTCAATTGTAATAGCATAATAACAACTCAAAGATGTTTAAATAATGAAGTGAATTGTAAAAAAATGGAATAAGAGCCTGATTATTGTTTATGGATATCAAAATATCTGGAACAAAAAGAAAAATGCTTTCTTACTATTCATAGTTTAGGTTTATAAAATATATTGTTACCTTAGTTAACAATATATTTGGAATAAACACAATTGTGTTTATTCCTACGTTGTGCACAAGCTAGCTCTGAAAAGCCAACTACACATTAGTCAAGCACATTTCATTTTGCTCGTACCTCACAAAATAAAAAGACCTTACCTTTTCCCAACGTTTATTATTATTGAATGATAATTTTTATACTCATTAAGTGAGTGTTTGAAAATTGTTGACTACATTAGTTGACTGAATTAAAAAAATTCAAAATGAACCGAATAAAAGAGGTTTTAGAACAAAAAGGAATAAAGCAAATTTGGTTAGCTGAACAATTGGGAAAAAGTTACAATATGGTACACTCTTATGTTCAAAACAAAAGGCAACCGAGTTTAGAAGACTTATACAAGATTGCGGAAATCTTAAACGTAGAAGTCAAAGACTTACTAATTGAAAGAAAACATAATGGCTAAGAAAGTACAATCAATAGAACCGAACATTGCAGATTTGGCAAACGGATGGCTAAACAAGTATAAACTGCCCTACAAATTAGAGCAGGAATCAGTTAACGCAGAAATTGATAAAGCGCTCTCTGACTATTTCACTAAAAATGGTGGTACAGGTGCAAATCGACCAGATGCCAAAATATTACTTCAAGACAAAAATTTAGACTTCTATCCTATTCTTATTGAGTATAAAGGTTACAAGGACAAACTTGTAAAACTTGACAAAAACGGACAAGTTGAAAATCGAACTTCTAAAAACACACCTAACTTTAAAAACATCAACTCTTTTGCCGTAAACGGTGCTGTTCATTACGCAAATGCTTTACTTCATCACACAAGTTACACCGATATTATTGCAATCGGAATGACAGGTTATAAAGATGAAACAGGGAAAATCCATCACGAAATCGGCGTTTATTATGTTTCAAAAAGGAATTAAACAAACTGACTGAAAATACCAACGCTTAAAGCCATACACATTTGCAATTCGCACCAGCCAATACTTAAGTCAAAAATTGCAAAAGAGTATGTCTTTGCCAATGCTGAATTAAAATCTGAATTGAAAAAAGTTAGTGCGTGAAAATCCACTACGTTTCATACACAAACCGTTAGCACACATTTTAAGAAAAACTATGAGAACATTAATAATCCTGACTTTAATTTTCGGAATTAACTCTTGCACTTCGCAATCTGGATCTGAAAAAAAATTAATCGGAAAATGGATTTTGATTACGGAAACGGACTCTTTTGATGACGAAATTGAGCCACTTACGGAAAATGACTCTGAATCAGAATCTGATTCAAAAACGGAATTGAAAACCACTCTAACTTTTAACAAGGATAAAACCATTTTTATTAACCAAATGGGAAATGAATATGATGCGACTTATAAGCTGATTGACTCAATTCTGACTATTGGCAGTCGAGAATACATAACTATTAAAATTGACAAAGAAAAATTGATTTACAAAGTCAAAGACCATCTATTTGATAAGCATTATGAATTTAAAAAAATGGAATAAAAAGTGGATTATCTAACAAACATAAAATTATCTGAATTTCAATCTGAAGTAAAAACTTCAATTAGTCTGATTGGAAATTTAAAAGAAAGTCTCGAAGATGAAAAGTTATCGAGTTTTCTCTCTCAAAACGGAATTAAGAAAAGTAACGCAATCGAAATTGTGATTTTTCTACCAATCGCATTCGTTCGTAAAATGTTGCCTAACGTAAATTGGCCTGAAAATTATATTGAACAATTATCAGACAAAAAACAAAGAACCAAAAGTTTTGCCGAAAATGGTTTTTATAAAATAATCAAAAAAGAAACTGACAACTATTATGCAGGAAAAGCAGAAAGTGAGGTAATACTTAAAATTGCTGGACGAAGTGCAGAATTTAAAGTAATAAACGACCTTTTATTTAAAAATGAAAAAGCAGATATATCCAAAATAAAATTAACAGAGAATATCATAATACGAAATGAATAAAAAACAAGTACTAAAATTGTTAATAATTGTATACTTACGAAAATCCTCACGAATTTTCTATTCGATTTGTATTTGCTAAATTAGTTGCTTAAACACGCAACAAACCATTTACAAACACGTTGCCTGCAAACTTAACAAAACGTAATGAATAAAATAGCAATATTGTACCAAGCTCAACTTCCACCCGTAAAAAATGGAATTCAAAAACCTATGAAATCTGGAGGCTATTCTGATAGCGGAGCTGATATTGCTTTTGAGTTATTAAAAAACAATGTTGATGTAATTACGCCTATTGAAAATCCAAATCAAAATAATGACAAGGATTGGGTTTTTCCTGACACGAAAAAGGGAATTGAGACAGCACTGCAAAAAGGAGCAAAAATCTTTTGGCTAAATACAGTTCTATATCAATATCATACTATAGAAAGTTATTTTGACAAAGAATTGGAAATAGTTGGGCAAACACCTGAATTGGTTGATATTTACGATGATAAAACACTCACTAATAGCTTGTTAAAATCTAATAATATTCCTATTCCTAAAAACGAACTTATCACTATTGAGAACTACAATGATTTATTATTAGAATTAGAGTTTCCGTTGGTTCTTAAACCCATTAGAGGAAGAGGAAGTCAAGGTGTTACCAAAATTAATAATCGCAACGAACTTATAGAAAATCTGACAAAAATGTTTTCGGAAAGTAGTTACGGAAACGCAGCTTACGTTGAACAATATTTAAACGGACAGGAAATTACAATTACAGTAATGCCTCAAGGAAATTATACGATTAATAATAACGAGAAATATTTTAATAGACCTTGGTGCTTACCTGCGGTTAAACGCTTTAATCATAATAACGGAATCGCACCTTACAACGGAATAGTAGCTGTAATGGAAAACAGTGAGGTTTTGAGTGATAATGAGTTACACACAACAGAAATTCAAGAAGTGTATGAACATTGTGTCAAATCAGCAGAATTAATTGGAATAAAAGCACCAATTAGAATAGATTGTAGGGCAAACGAACAAGGTAAATATTTCCTATTTGACTTAAATATGAAACCCAATATGACTGGACCATCAAGAACTCATAGAGTTAACCAAGATAGTCTGACTTTACTTTCTGCCAGAAAAATCGGATGGGATTACTTTGATTTATTAAATAATATGTTAAATCAAAAATGGAAAGCCAGCAAGTAACAATGCACAAAATAATAGCGGTTTAATCGCTAAAGTGAAATTAAATAAATATAAAACAAGGTCTGTGTTTAACCAAAAAGCTGGCACATGAAAACACACAACAACCTCTACAAAAGATAGTTAACCGTAATTAAAACAAACTCGACATTGAAAAACAAAACAATTAAAATTTCAGTATTAATATTTTTAACATTCTTAAATGCTTGTAAAACTGAGAACTCGAAAATCGATAAGAATAAATTTTCTACAGAAGAAAATCTATACTTTGGATATAAACCTCCTGGACTAATTCCTGAACTTTTTATTCCTAAAAAGAATACCTCTAGCCATTGGAATATAGGGAATACAGACTCTTTAGACACAAAAGAGTTTTACTTTACATACTCTGGCAACGACCCTTTTGAACCAGCAGTTATAGTTTACCGACAAGAAGAAAATTATTATTTTACAAATAGGTACGTTTTTCAACCTAGAAATAGTGAAAACAATATATTATATTCTAGGCATAACTATATTGAACGTACGGATTCAGGTTGGTCAAAAATAAAAAGTTTAGGACCAATGTTTGACAGAGAAGATTGGGGAATTATGGTTTTGTCAGTATCCAATAAAGGAACAATTGTTTTCGATGATTATAAAAGTAATGACGTTATCAGAATGTCTCGGATTGTAAATGGGAAACGGGAAGAACCGAAATTACTCGGAAAACAGATTAATTCTGGCAGATTGACAGCCCATCCTTATATAGCCCCAGATGAATCTTTTTTAATATGGGGAAGTGAACGAGAAGGTGGATTTGGTAAATCTGATAATTATATCAGTTTTAGACAACAAGATGGTTCTTGGGGCTCAGCTATTAATATGGGAGATAAGATAAATTCCGAGTTAGTAGAAAATGGAGCTAGTTTGACACCAGATGGAAAATATTTACTTTTTAGAAGGTCTGGAGAAAAAATAAAAGAGGACGGAAGTAAATATTGGGAAACAAAAAAATATTGGGTTGATGCCAAAATTATTGAGGATTTAAGGTCTAAACAGTAAAATAAAACTACCTCAAACATAATATATAAAATATAGTTAATAATTATTAAAGCCAAAGAATAGTACTTATTTACAAAGACTGTCAAATTTTTAATTTGGTTTTAAAACTGAAACATTAATTGAATCAGCGCTAAACCCAAAACGTGGTATCTTTTTTTAAATGTTACGTTTTTTAGACTTGCAGTTGCAGCCAATTATACCTAGTTCTGAATAATCAATGATAAACAAAATAGAAAATATCATTTTTTCGAGATTTGTAACACAACCCATTCCGTTTGAGTTTATTTCATTTAAGGAACTTTATGAACGATGTGAAAAGAGTGCTTACGATTTATCACAACCACATCGAATTAAGTTTCATGCTTTACTTATTATTACTCGAGGGCAAGGCCTACACACTGTAGATTTTAAGCAACAAGAGCTATTTCCTGGCACTATAATCCCCTTAACCAAAGAACAGGTACATCATTTTCAAAAACCTTTAAAAGTATCAGGTTTTATTATATCATTTGAAGAAGAACTTATCACCAAAAATGCAAATGAACAACAGCTATTTCACTTTTTACAACTATTCCATAATCCTATAATTTTTGTTGGACAAGAAAACTTGATGGAATTTACACCATTTTTCAATTTATTACAGAGTATTCATCTAAATACCAATGTAAATCTTAAAGCGGCACTTATTCAAAATATTGTTATGGGATTATTACTTCAAATAAAACGTTATTCGATACACAAACACGAGATTTTTGAAAGTAAGCGTTTTAAAGATTTTATTGCCTTTAAGCAATTGATAACAACACAATATCAATTCAGTCATAATGCTAAAGATTATGCAAAACAACTTTCAGTATCTTACAAATATCTAAACGATATCTGCAAAGAAATAAGTAAACAAACAGCAAAATCGTTTATAGACCAATGGCTTTTATTGGAAATTAAACGAAACATTACTGAGAAAAAGTACACCTCACAAGAAATAGCTTTTAAAATGGGATTTAGCGAACCCTCTAACTTTATTCGATTCTTTAAAAAATATATGGGAATCACCCCAAACCAGTTTTTAAAAAGAAAACTAAAATAATTGACTGGTTACATATTGACTATTTTAATTTTTAGATAGATTATCTTTTACAAAGGTATCGTATCTAATTTTGTCCGTAACAAAAACAGCAAATTATGTTATTGACAAAGCAATTAAATGAACTTAGAGATGCGACTATGAATCGTATGCCTAAATCCATAATCCAAAATTTTAATGACGGTATCGAAGAGATAAAAAAAATAGGCCTGAAAGAAAAAGCGCTACAAATTGGTGACACTATTCCACACTTTTCACTTACAGATTATAATAATAAAAGTATACAATTGACAGATCTCAATCGTTCAAACTATTTGGTATTGAATTTCTACAGAGGTGGTTGGTGCCCTTATTGCAACTTGGAATTACGTGAATACGAACGTCTAAAAGAGGATTTTGCAAAAGCAGGTGCAAATATCATCGCAATAAGTGCTGAAACTCCTGAATTAGCGAAACAGACCGCTCAAAAAAACACTATCTCTTTTCCAGTTCTTACCGATAAAGATGCTAGGTTTATGAAAGATTTGGGCATTGTATTTCAATTGAACGAAAAGACAAAAAAGGATTATGAAGGTTTTGGAATGAATTTTACCCGAATACACGGTAACCAAAATTACGAATTGCCCGTTCCTGCAGTTTATGTCATTGATGTAAATAACAAGATTGTATTTATACATTTTGAAGCTGATTATATGACTAGAATAGAACCAAGCGAGGTATTAAAAATAATAGAAACCCTTAAAAATTAGAAAAATGAAAAAGAATAAAATAATTTATTGGATAGCAACAGGCATTGTATGTTTTGTATTCTTTGCTGGCGGACTAATGTATTTTTTTAATTACGATTACGCCCATAGCTTTTTTGTAAGCTTAGGATTTCCTACTTGGATTATCTATCCTTTAGGAATCTTAAAAATACTTGGACCAATAGCAGTACTAAGCAGAAAATCATTATTCTTAAAAGAATTGGCACTTGCAGGTTTTATATTTGATGCTATTCTTGCCGTTACTGCACACCTTATGGTAAACGATGGTTATATCTATCACGGTATTGCTGCGATAATATTTACCATTATTTCGTGGATTT
Source organism: Tenacibaculum agarivorans (assembly GCF_001936575.1). GTDB lineage: Bacteria > Bacteroidota > Bacteroidia > Flavobacteriales > Flavobacteriaceae > Polaribacter > Polaribacter agarivorans. The sequence goes on along the minus strand of NZ_MSMP01000059.1, from coordinate 281 downwards.
ATGACCGAAAATTATTCGGTAAAATGACACAAATCAAACCTATAATAAATAATTAAAAGTAATTTTTTTATAATGATACTGCTGGTATTGTAAATCAAAGTTTGCCAACACAATAAAAAAATCAAGAGAAACGAAGAAAATCTATTAAGAACGATTAGTATACTGGTAAACCCTATGAAAACTTTAGATTGATTACTCTAGATTCCGTTTATTATAAAAATATGATTATAGTTAAAGAAATTTGGACAGACTAATTCATTAAAAACATAAGTGTTAACAAT
>NZ_MSMP01000058.1 GCF_001936575.1 Tenacibaculum agarivorans | reverse complement strand
CAGGTAAACATACCTATTTTGAAAAATCTTGGTACAACAGGTCTCTTGCATAAGAAATCTTTTACCAAAGGCTTAATAAGCATTGATCCTGTGAACAGTATAGCCGTAGTACCCCAACTCATGTATTTTGCCTTTTCTGGCGAAATACCTATTACTTTCTTAAAAATAATCTGAGACAATAATATCTCTGTAAACAAAGCACAAACTACGGCTAATAATAAAAAAACAGCATCTATAACATTTGCCTGAAAAAGTTCATTCTTTTGGAACTTTTCACGTTTTGGCTTTTCAAACTTTTTAATTTTTTCAAAATCTTTCGTTTTTAAAATCCCTAATAAGGGAGTAATATATTCATCTGTAAGCCATTCTATCCATTTTAAAATCGCTGCATATAGTCGTACATCTTCAGCGACACTTTTTTTATGAAATCTATTATTCATGATCTTTTATTTTTTGTTTTGACATTCTTTCTTTTGAGATGTTGATGTATCCATTTTTATAAGGCTGTTATAATCTTCATCTACTTTTAAAAACTTTTTTACTGCTAGATTGTAATCTGCTAACTTCTTAGCTGTTTTTTCTTCTAAATCACAACAGGCAGAGTTTAATACTTCTATATTTTTAGTGATATCAAAGGTTACCAAACGTAACTTTGAAATACCAACCGTAATTCTATAACTATTTCCTAAAGACTTTGCTTTTCGTACACACGCTGAAAGCTCTGTATCTAGTATATCATAGACTTCTCGATCCTTTTTAGGACGAAGCCAATATTTGAAATTTGTAAAAAATCGCATATTTTTGTTTTCTTTTAAAAATCTCTGAAGCCACATTGCTTCAGAGATTTTGTTTTAATTTTAGTTTTTTAGTTCCTTTTACTGGAACTCTATTCGCTTTCATTGCGAATATTTTTTCTACATATTTGAATCTTGTTTTATTGTTCTATTTGCAACTAGAAACAGGTTAATACTCAAATCAGAATTCGTGATTTACTTTTTCAATTATATGGAGGTATATAGCTCCATATAATCCTAATGTAAAATTAGATCAGAGGTCTAAAAAGTGAATTACCGAATATGTGAATAATATTGGAAGATTATATGCAGATTACATTATTCTCAACGTAAACTAATCAATACAATCATATTGATAACCTAAACCACTCTTTATAAAATTATATGCATGTATATTAGATTGTTTTTTTACTGAAATTATGCTTTCTATCTTTTTTATTGTAACAATATTATCTTCTGGAAGAATTAAAGCTCTAACCTCAAACATTATTCTATTCTGAAGATCATAAAATCTTTGTTGAGGATACATCCCATAAAATTCTGAAGAAGCATCACCATACATCTCTTTTCTACTTTCTACAATAGATAATATCTTGTTTCTGATAAATTCTAATCCTTCTTTTTGAATTAATTCCTCTACCTCTTCTGTTGGTTGAAAAACTCCATTAAAATCACAAGTCCCCTCTCTTCGATTTGGAACATATAGAAACCGGTCTTCAAATGTTTTAATTCTCATAAGTCGATTTTTAACTTATTTTATTATTTTGTCAATATGAATTTTTGGTCTATAGAAAAAAAGAAAGCTCTTCTTAAATTATTGAAGCTCCACAAAGAAAGAAGAGAAAATATGAAAGGAAATTTATTAGAACATGTAGAGTCTAATCTAATAACAATTAAAGAATGTTATAATAAAATCCTAAAAAACAAAAAAGGAATACTAGATCATAGTGATTATTTAGAATATCTTACTTATAAGAACCAAGAAATTTTTCAAAAATATTTATCAGAGAATTATCGTTCTTTTTTGACCGATCAATCAATACCTAATACACATAAATATGCTAATAGTTTAACCTTTGTCACAAGAATAGAAAATAATGATTTAAAAAATTATGAAGCGATTGAAAATTTTAATCAATTAGAAATTCAAAAAAAAATCAAAAATGTAGGAGATAGTAAACTAGACTATTACGCAAGTAGAGTAGGCTTTGAAGGTTTTTTAGACGCTTATCAATATCAATTTAACCTTCAGGACAAAAAGGAAACTATATGTGAAGATAATTTTGGTAGAGAAAGTTATCTGACATTTACAATACCTCCTGATTTACCGCAAGAAAAACTTGATAAAATAAAGCTTAGTTTAAAAGAATTTGGAATATCCGAATTTAAATATTTTGACAAAAAGAAGGAAATTAATATTGGAGATATTAGTAATCAATTATCTAAAGATATTGAAGGTGAAATTGAATTAATTGAAGAGGAAATATCTAAATCATTAGGACTAATTATCAAAAAAGCCAAGCAACTATTTCCAAATGAAAAAGTTAAAGTTCTATTAGGCAAACAAAGCAAAAATAAGAATAAGAAATTCCCCGAAAACTATTTTAAATTTCTAAGAAGAGTTTATTCTAATAGGAGTTCATCATACATTAGCTTCCAAGAAGAAATGATTGAAAAGTATGGAGTAACCATTGATTTAATAAGAGCTTTTGATGATCTAAATAGACTAAATTTTGAGGGTGCCATCAAGAGTTTAACTTCTCATGTATATAAGAACACTAGTAATAAAGAAAAAGTAATAACACTCTTAATAAAACTTCATATAAATAATCATGATTTTGTAAAAGCTAAAGAACTTAATAATGTCTTATTAAAAAATTACAAGAAAAATCCATCTCACAAAGTTTTACAACTTTTTTTAGAATTAAAAATTTCAGAAAGTTATCCAAATCAAACAAAAAGATCAATTTGGTTTTTTGCTTTAGAAACTATCAAAAGTGCTTTAACGAAAAAATCTGACAACTATATATATTGGTCTGTGTTAGGTCAAATAAAACAAAAACTTAATACTGATAGCACCCATATATATGAATGTTTTGATAATGCTATCAAAAATGGGAGCAAAAATATAGATGACTATATTAATTTAGCTTACTATCATTGGATTATTTTAGATTATAAAAATGTAAAACAAATATTAGAGTTATATATAGAGAAAAGAATTTATAAGTGTAATAAACATACTTTTATCCTGAAAGTACTAGCATATATAGCATTCAAAGAAGAGGATTATCAGAAAGGTTTTGAGTATTTAAATAAATAATTGTTGTACCTATGCAGTTAAAAAGACTTATTTTTTTGTAAAATCTCTTTGTTCACACATATGTAGTATATACAAGAATTGATTACATTTTTTATTCTTCTCGAATTAAATTAAGTTGCTTTGCTATATCCATTACAATTTTACTCATTGGTCTTTTATGGATATCTTTATCTTGTGTATAATTACCTACTAATAACCTTTTAAATAGTTCAGGGTGTAAGGATAATTTGTTAAAATTTTCATTTAAACTTTTCAAGTAAGACTTATTATAAATTTGACTTTTAATAATTAGTTCTTCTATCAAGTCTTTCTGAGTTTCATATATACTTTCTATATGAAAAACATCATTAAATTTCTTAGCTATAGGATCATTATACGTAGGTTCAGAAAAGGAAAAATTAATTTCTTGAGCATCTCTAGTAGTTAAATACTTAGATTTAGAATATGAACTCATTTTAAAATTATATTTAGATTTTGTTGTTTTCTTAGAATCCAGTGTATATAATTCAAATTCAATCTTATTGTTACTTTTTAGTCTATTACAAGATGCACAAGCTGGGTATAAGTTAAACAGTGAAATACTTAGAAATGGATATTTATCTCTTGAATAATAATGGTCAACATCAAATTTAGCGGAATAAGTTCCGTTAGATTTGACAGCAGTTATTGATAACTGTGAGTTACAATACACACATGACTTAATCCCTAACTCTTTAAAATATATTGGATAAAATATTCCTCTTAAATATTTATAATTAAGAGCATCGAGTATAAATTTTTTAAGAGTTTTTTTAGGTTTTCCGTTTTTATAAAATCTAGAATTTGGAGGAATACTACCGATCAATACTATAAGGTTTTCTATAGTATTTGGGACACACTCTATAATCTTTATTGAAGAGTTTTTTTCAAACAATCTTATTACTGATCTTAGATAATTCTTTTCAGCTGTATTAAATTGATTTTTATTAATCTTTTTTAATTTGGTTAGTGCGTTCTCTCTTTGATTTTCTATCTCTATTTTAAAAAGCGACTGAACGTATAACACTTTATTTTCATGAATCGCTATCATCTCTTAATTTTTCTAATTTTTTTATTTGCTCATTTATAAATGTATTCTTTGAATTTTTAAATGTTTCAGTATACAAATCCATTAAGCTCATATATAAAATAGGTTCACCTACAATATTTATAATTCCTTTACATTCTTTTTCTAACTCTTCTATATTTTGATTCTCTATTTCTTCTTTTTTCTGATTTTTTTTCATGATTTCTATAACATCATTTATTCTGTTTTTTGCGAACTCACCCATAAAACCTTTTTTTAAAAAGAAATCATTGGCTAATAAATCATGAATATTTGCTCCAAAAGTCTGTTGTTGAATCGTTTTTATCTCACCATTCTCTAGTCTTAAAATATTTGATGATTCAATGTCTGATAAAATAAATGGAGAATGAGTTAAGTATATTAAATGAATAGATTCTATTCCTTTTTGCCCTTTAATTTTTATATTCTCTAAGGCATCTAAAATACTACTTGTTAACTCTCTTTGCATATCTGGGTGGTAATAGATTTCTACTTCATCTAAAATTATTGCTACATTTTTATATGCAATTCGTGTTATATCACTAACTTCTTCTGTAAAATGAACTGAATGTAAATTATATAAATGATATGTAATTGTATTAATATTAAAGATTATTTGTTGCTCACCAGAGCTTAGTTCACTTAATTGTATAGTTTTTTCCTTATCTACAGATATTTCAAAATCAATATTAAAAAAGCCGGGTAAAGCATAATCCATTAGTAAAGAAGGTGTAAGTGCCTCTTCTTTCAATCCACATTCATTTATCCAAGATTTTAAATCATCTGGAGTAAATTCCTTGTATGAGTAATTCCCATCTTTATTCCATATAGAGTTTTGGTTATGAGTAAACTTAATAAAGTTAATAGTTTGCCTTAATTTTCTAGTGATATGACTTTTATCATTTCTTAAAAAAGCCATAAACTTAATATGGTTATGATTTAAATTTTTATCTCTAAACAAATGGGAGTAATTGTTTTTTATTCGATCTATTTTTTTTTCTAAGTAACCAAGAGCATAATCTTGATAATTTGTATACTTTTTTAAGTAGCTATCACCTAACTTAGAACGAACCAGTTTTACAGATTTTAAATTATCAAAATCATCAATATCTAAATATTTTGTATTGGAGTATTTTAATTTTTCATCTTGATCAATAAAACCAGCTCTCTTAATTAATTCAAAATCTTGTTTAGTAAAAAATAGAAATTTTTTGAGTTTATATTTTCCCAATACAAATAACTTCTTATTCTTTACTACGTCATAAGATAAATTAGACATTACACGTTCTTTAGATAAGTGTAATTCTCTATTTATATTAAAATTACCCTCATCTCTCATTGGATTTATAACTACAGGTGTGGCATAACCATCATTTTTATGAAATAAACTATTAATCCAGTTACCTATAACTTTAGAATTCAATGAATGATGCGAATAATTTAAACATATTGAATAGAAAAAAGGTTCAAAAAAGAAATCATCTTTCTTTTTCGGTTTACCTTCTGAGGTATATTCATAGAATTCAAGTTTACCTTTAGAAAAAACAATAGAATTAATTCCTTCAGATGTACTATATATAACACTAACTGAAAGTTTTTTTTTGATTAAATTTTGTAGTTCAATATCATCGTTTTTTACTTGGATTAAATGTGTTAGTTTTTTTTTGAAAAGGTTTCTTGTCAAAATTGTACCATTAGTAATTCCTTGTAAATCTTTCTTATCAAACTCGAGATTATTATCGTTAATAAATTTGAATAGATCTATTGATCTTGCGTTTTTGTTTTTCTGACCATTTAGCTTTTCAAGATCTTTTTTAGCTTTTAATATTTGAGATTCTAATATTACAGAATGTTCATCTAACAATTTTTCCTTTTTATTATAAATACTTATAGCATAAACTAAGTAATATAAAAGTTCTACTAGAGCACTTTTCCCTGAGCCATTTAAACCTACAACAGCTGAAACTTCTATATTAATACCATTTTTTAGCTTATAAATATTATTATCTTCATTTTTTTTTACTCTAATAATTTTTTTAATTTTACTATTATCCTCATTAAGTTCTATTGAGTATTCATTTGTGAATTTATAGGGATTACCAATTATCAAATTTTTACTAAACTTTTCGTCACATCCTTTTAAAGGTATAATTGATAATAATCTAAAGTTACTCATTCTTCTATAATTTAATTTAAGGTCTCTTTTATCATTAACTCCAAATTTGTTGATTCTTCTTCAATCCACTGCTCATTTTGAATTAACTCATTTATGAGTAATAATTCTTTTTTAGAAAAATCTTCTAGTTTTAAACCAGATAACGTTTTAACTAAATTCCAATGGCTATAATGATACTTAATGTATGTACTAATTCTTTTATGAGGTTCATTTGGAAATAATAGATGGATATCACTATTTCTATCTTTTAATTTTGTTTTGATTCGAGAATAAATCTGTAAACCAGCTAAATCCCAATCACAAGAATAAAATATTGGTTTTAAGAGCTCCACTTCATCAATATCATCTAAAACTTTTATATTATTTCCTCCTACATACCACATTTTAACCTCTGTATTACGTGCAATCCAAGGTTGTTTTAAAAAAGACTTATTTTCACATAATACGATGGCTTTCGGGTTTTTATGATCAACTACTATCCTCCAATGGTTCTCTTTTGTATCTAAAGGAAACTGGGTAATATCTAAAATAATAAATACCGCATCTCTAACACTTTTCTTCTCTTTTAAGTATTTGGAAATATTAAAAAATTCATTTGAAAAATCTTCAATATTCGTTGGATTGTTTCTTAATTCTTCTTTGTTTTCACTAATGAGCATTAATGTTTTGACATCTTCAAGTGTAAAACTCTTTTTTGCAGTTGGTTTAATTCCATTCTTAATAAGAAATGCTTTTGCTTCGTTATAAGCCACCTTAAAATTCTTTTCATAAAATTCTTCAAACTCCTCCGTAGCTATTATAACTTTTATATTATCAGGCTTTAAATCAAGAATTCCTTTATCATTAATAAGATATTGTATATAAGGATGCTCCTGAATATTAGCTCTGGTTTTTTTAAATCGGTAGATGTCATCTAACGCCTTTAATTCTTTCCACGTAATATTCTTATCCATTTTTTATCATTCCATTTATATACTCATTAATATCTTCAAAAACCTCATCTGAAAAAATACCAAGTGGTGGAACAAAATTTTCCATATCAGCTAAATTATTTTCATTCATTATATAAATGTACTGTCCATCGTTTGTTATTTCACCAGCTGTTTCAATTGCCATCGTCACAATTTGGTACTTCTCTTCTTCAGCTAATTCATGAAGCATATCATAATTACTACCTAACCCCTCAGCTTCATCTATGGGCATTATTTTAAGTCCAACATCTTTTTCTTCAATTAAGGATAGCCTAGCTAAGCATAACAAGGCATTGGCTGTATAGGTTTGCCCATGACTTCCTGAATTAATTTCATCGTTATCAAGTTTTAGATGAAAATCTAAATCAAAGTAAGACTTTGGATTCATAAGGTCTTCTGGTTCTACTTTAGCACTACCACCAAGTTTTTGAAAAGCTTTAATCATCATTTTATTGATATCTATTTCTTCTCGAAGGTCACTAAATAATCCTGTATAATTCATCTGATTATTTAATTGCTTTCTAAAACTCGAAAGCCAATTTTCAGGATAATGAACTGATTTTTTATATGATAACGAAGCTCTATTACCTCCTGTAATACCTTTGTTTTTCTTTTTAAGATAACTGTTTATTTCATTGATTTTAGTCAAATACCCTGTATAAACTTTATACACTTGATTAAAAATATCACCAAGAATTTCAACTTTTCTTGATCCTATTTCTTGAATATCTTTAGTTAACTTATTTAATCTATCTGCAATATTATTATTGATTAAATCTTCATTCACTTTTGATGTTGGAAATACTGTTGGTAAAAGATAGTTTGCCAGTTGGCCTATTGATACAGAATCATCATATGGTGAATCCTTTGTAATCAATCGTAAATATGCCTTGTAATCTGATTTTACACTATCGGCTTTATACTTTAAAGAATTATAACCTCCCTCATCTGGATTAGTAAATTCTTCTGCTTCATTATTAAACTTTATATTAGATTTGAACAAGTCAACATTCATTCGATTTGTTTCATCTAACTCTTCTTCAGATACACTTATGTGGTCTTCTTTTTCCTTTTTAATTACTAGCAAATCTTTTCTTGATTCTAGAGTGTCATATCTTAACCCTATTAATTTAGATCTATCATTAATGTGTTTTGAATACTTTTTCTGAAAAACATCTATCTGTTTTTTTTCAAAGTTCTTCTCTTGTTCTAACAATTGTTCTTTGCTATCAACAATTCTACTTTCAATTATTGAATCATCTACATTTGAATCTTCATCGAAAAAATAAGATTCTAATTGTTTAACTCTTTTAGTATAGTTATCTAGAGTATTTTTCTTGTTTAAATGCTTTTGGTATCTACCTTTTAATTCATCATATTTTTTTTCAATTTTCTTTTCTCTTTTGTAATCGTTTAGAAGATTGTTGAATGAATCTTCTGTTATGTCTTCTAGGTCAATATGAATTTTAAACTCACTAAGTTCATCTTTACGACCATAAAGTTTAACATGCTCTTTAAGGTTACTAAATTGAAATAAGGTTTCCTTAAGTTCTCGTTTAGTTTCTATTTGTGAATTAAGGTTTTGTAACTTGCTATTAACCTTATTTTTAAACTCTACTATTGAGTTAATTAATTCCTTTGGATTATCAATATCCAAAACTCGATTTTTAGAACATTCAACAAATTCGTGTACGCCATCAAGATTAAGCCAAAAGCCTTTTTCGCTAATTTCCTTTATATTATCGTTTACTTTATTGAATAGCTCTTCTGGTTCAGGGATATATCTTTTAGAGTTTTCTTCTGAAGGTTTAACTCTACCGTATTTTTGGAAGTATATTAAAATGCTCTCAATCTCATAAGATATTGGGAACTTTAAATTTTCAGTGGCCCATCTTAAGAGCGACTCAGGGTTGTTTACATCTGAAAATTTGGATAAAGTTTCTTGTTCGTTAATTTCCTTTTCTAATTTGTCTATTTCTATAGAAAACTTCTCTTGAGCATTATCAAAATCTTTTAACCAATAGGAAGTTTCAAAATCCGTTGCTATTTCTTCATTTGTTAGATAGTCATTAAACTCTTGTAATTTATTTTTAGCATTACTTTCTTTTTTTTGAGTAAAGAACCAATCTTTAACTTTCTCCAAATCTTCATCATTAATCTTCAACCATTTTTTTACCTTTTCTACATTTAATTTAGATTGCTTTACCTCCAAAAATTTATTTTCTATATCATTCTCAAGCTCGTTCTTTTCATTAAATTCAATAATTCTTTCTTTAGTATCTAATAGTTCTTCAAGCTCTTTTATATCTAATTTAAGTATTAAGTTTTCTATAAATTGTAGTTCTAAATTAGTCTCATCAAGGTTTTTAGTATTCTTTTCTTTTTCTGTTATTGCTTTTTTCAGAAGCGTATTCCAAAAATTGAATCTCTTATTGAGGTATTTTATATAAATAGTTTTGTAGTTATTACTTTTTGTAAGAGCATCTTCTAATAAATTCCACTTTTCGTTTATAAGATTTATTTCAGCTAAATATCTTTTATGTTCATGAAAATCATTATTTATGTTATTTACCTCCTCTTTATATTTTTCTAATATTATGTTTTGTTCATCATCTCCAAAAAGGAACTTTTTTAAATTCTCCGATTCTATTTTAAAACCTTTACCTCTAGAAAATGACCTAAGTATACTAGCAAAAGTTTTTAAAGTCTCATTTTTTGTTAAATCCAATGAAAGTATATCATTGTTAAAAAGTATTTGATGATAACTTTTTCTCTTAAAAGACTTCATGTTTGCTATTTCAAACTTTTCACAAAGGTTTTTAAGTGTTTCAATTTTATTATTAATAATTAAATCCTTGGCAAGGATCGGTGTAGTAAGATTTGTTAATTCTTCCCAATCATATCCATTTTGAATTATAAACATGTCTGCCATATTACTTGTACCTTCAATATAGGCGCCAATGCTTATGTACTGCTTTGGTTTAATTTCTATATTTAAAAATATATAGCCTCTGGAAGTTGAGTTCCCTTTAGTACCCAAAAGCATTCCTTTAACATCTCGCTTTTTATTTCCATCAGTTGCAGATTTAAACTCACTTGAACCAACAAGAATTAATTGTATCATATCTGCTATCATACTTTTTCCACTACCACTTTCTCCACTGAAATCTGTTCTATAAGGGTGGAATAAATAATCCGCATTAAAATGTTGTTTAATACCTATAGTCGACAAGCTATATATACGAGGAAAATTATTCAGCATTTTTTATTTCTTTTATTAGGTCATCAATTGTTGCAATTTGTGGTTGATAAGCTACTCTCAATCTTTCAAAGGATGGCATAATCTTAAATTTATCTTTTTCATTTTCATCATCCCACACTAACCAACCTAACTCTCCAAACTTTAAGAATGATTTTCTAATTACATCTTCAAACTTTTCATCATTCATATCTGAACCTTTATCTGAAGAACTATCATTGATTAATTTTCTTAACGCATTTTTTTCCTCCTCATATTCTTCATAAAGCGTAGTTGAAAATTCAGAAATACTATCAAGTTCAATATTCCCATCTAACTTGTACATTTTTAGAAATAACATCCCTATGATTATATACTCACTTTTTAAGTACTCTCTATTATCCGAAGGAACATTACTTTTCCCATCTTCATTTAGTGCTAGGTAGTAGTATCGATTAAATTCACTACCTTCTTCTATCAGATTTAAATTGAATAAATCGCTATAGTAATTTTTTAAAGACTCAAAGTTTTCTGCCTCGTTTAGAAAGCGAAATAAATTTACATTTAAGGGATATTCCCTCTGTACGTGCACTCCACTTCTTAATACATAATCAAGTTTACCAAAGATGGAAGATGCTTTCTTTTCATAGAGAAAACTATACTTACCTATCTCTTTTGAATTTTCATTTGCCATAACGATGTTTCTTTATGTGATGAGCTAGTAAAAGCTTCTTTTTTTATTTCAATACTATACTTGTGTTTAAGTTTGGTACATCTTCTAATGATACTATGAGCAGTTTTAACTGCAATCCTAAGTTTATCTTTATCTAAAATTTTGAAAAATAATGGTGAAAAAACTAAGATGCCTTTCTCTTCTAATTCTTGAAAAGTCATATTAGTCCAATATTTCACTCTTGCTTTCTCTTGCTTCCACTTTTTCGCTTTTTCTATTAATTTTTTTTGTTTTTCGATATCAACTTGTCTTTTTGTAACTTCTACAGGCATTTTAGGACTTATATCTCTAATTGAAAGTACATTTAATTTTAGATTATGCTCCGTAGATTTTATTTGTATTCCAGAGAGGTTATCTGGAAGATGAATTCTTTTAGTATTTCTATCTCTTTTTACAAAAGAGTTATTTAATAGGTAACCAATAAATTTATTTGTTTTTCTATCAAAGTCTTTTCTATTGAAATCATATATAAACTCTCTAATTCGAGGCTTTATTTTTTCTATTCTCTTACTGATATGCTCTAATTGACTTCTAGAATTATCGTGAAAATCTTGAACTCTTTTAATATTTTCAATATGATCATATCCGCTATCTTTTTCAAGAATACCTGTCATTAGTTCGTCAATATCATAAGAAATTTGAAAAGCATTTTTAATTTTTAATGCTTGTTCTTTAATTATCTCAAGACGAAACTCTATTTCTTTTAAAATATTGAGTATGTCTTTTTCTTGTGATTTAATATTATACTGAAACTCTTGAACAGATTCATTAACTTGTTGGTCTAAAATTTCAATTTGTGAAATAAGCTCTGGCTTTCGTATCTCAAAATGATCCTCTATCCATTCATTAAAATTTTTTCGTTCTACAATATTTTCACTAAGACTTTTATACAATTCATCAAAAAACCTTTTTATTTTGGCAGGGCTATATCGTTTAATTAATCGTTTTTCAATATTTTGACACCATTCAAAACCATATTTTTTAAATTTATATGTTCTTTTAGAGTTATTACGCCATAAAAATGTTTCTTGTAACCTAAGAACAATATTGTTGTTTCTGTGATTTTCTGTTCTTGGGCTTTCATTTCCTTGATCTTTAAAAACTTTCTTTATTATTGAGATAATATTTTGTTCTGTAAACTCTTTGTCCTTATACTTATCATAGAGGGATAAGAGGATTAATCCATCATTTTTATTAGGAATTAATTTCTCATATTGAGTTTTTGCTTCTATGTAAAGATTAAAGCTATCCATCTTTATTTTTATACTTCTTTATCCAAATCAATAACATTACTTTTACCAAACCATTCTCTTGCTTTAATAATAACTTTATCAGAACAATCACCTTCATAGAAAACTACCAAATCCTCCTTTGCTCTGGTACAAGCAACGTAGAAAAGATTTAATGTTCTATCATAATACTTTTTATCTTCAGAATCTCCTTCAAAAAGAGTTTTGTAGCATACCGTTAACTGCGAAATTTTGTCTTTATTAATAACAACTAAGACATTGTCAAATTCATCTCCTTTTACACCATGTTGAGTTGAATATGAACTAAGCCCCTCTGTATAATTATAAAGATTTTCGATTTCTGAATAGCTTACTCTTTTAATTCTTTCAATTAAATAAGGATTTTTTTCAATAAACTCTGTAATTCTTGAGTCAATATTAAATAGTTCAGAAGTTTCAATATAATCTAAAATATCTTCTATTTTAGAAGAGGTAAGCAAGCATAAATTATCCATTTTATCTTTGAGAAGGATTTTATGTTTGCCTATTTGTATTTTAAAATCAACTTTTTTAATCAGCTTAATAATATCACTGTCTTTATACAACGTAATAATTTCTTGAATTTTATATAAATGCTTTATAAGAACATCTCTTTCATCATTTCTTTTATTTGAATTTGAATTTTTGCTATTTTTCTTTCCTATAAGTTTATCCTTATTAATATATGTATTAGCTAAGTTTTGAAATTCACTATTAAGAGCAGTTTCAAAAAGTTTTTTATTATTAAAAATAAAGTCACACATAGTTCTAGCAGGAAGAATTTTTTCAATTCCTGGGTGAACTTTCTTAACAGCATTTATAGCTTTTTGAGTAGTGTCTTTATTTTTTTTTTCGTTTTCAACTAATTTAAGAGCCTTTTTTATATCTAATTTTTCGTCATATTTTTTTGTAAGTCTATCTAAAAGTTCTAAAAAAGTGAGTGAGTTAATATCATCTTCTATAGGGTTTGCTTTTAAAAAATCTTTTATTCTTTTAACATATCCAGATCCTCCTATTATTTTATCTTTTTCATAGATTTGAAAAAGCGAGTTAAACTCAGCTTCTTTTGCTATTTGACTATTCCTAGTAAATAATATTTTTGTCAGAGGCTTTTCTTTGTCGTTGTCATTCTCAAAATCCCAGTTAGAACAATAATCACTTTCTAAAACTTCTTTAAGAGTTTTGTTTTTTAGTGAAGAATAAAGAAAAATTGCATTTCCTTCTTTATGAGTCCCATTCTTTTTAATGTTAGGAGAACCAATATTTTTGGCAGGCTCTTGAGTCAAACCATCGTTCCTTAATTGATTTGCTATATCTAACACCTTTCTGGGATTTCTTCTATTTAACTTTTTAGGAACTTCTTTTAATAGTTTTTGATGCTCACTAAACTCTAATTCTTCAATCTTTATCTTTCCAATCCCATCATAAATAGATTGCATACTATCTCCAAAAAGACCAATTTTTAAATCAAGTTCTTTTTTATTAAGGTAAGTCAATAAAATATCTATAACTTCTTCAGAAGTATCTTGATATTCATCAACAAAAATATAATCAAACTTATCGTTTATAATTTTCGATAGAAGTGGATGTTTTATAAAAAGAAATTTGGCTAGTTGTAAAACTTCATTATGCGAAATAACTCCCTTCTTTAAGCTTTTATATTCTAGATATTTAATTTCCTTATCTCTTGATAATTCTTCTTCAGATACATCCTCATTTAGTTCTATTATTGCATCTCTCAAATTAGTTTGAAACCCCTTTATATTATCCCATAAAAAATCATGAATTGTAGAAGCCTTTAATGAAAAAGAATTTGCTCTTTCCGTAATTTCATCAGCAGCAACATTAGTATATGTTATACATGCTATTTTTGCCTTTGGTTCTTTTTCAGTAATTCTTTGAATAAGCTCAATTAAAGTATGTGTTTTTCCACTACCAGCACCACCATTTAATAAAAAATGATTTCCTGCTGCCATTGTTGATATAATTTGATCTACTTCTGAAGCCATAGTAATCCTTCTTTTATATATGATGGAATATTCCAATTACTATAATTTTGATCACTATGATAAACTACATCTAGAGCAAAATGTGTTTTCTTTAGAATACATTTTTCGGCAAGCTCATATGCGTCTTTTTTATCTTTTCCCTCTAGATCAAATTCTCTTTTATTTTTTAATCCATTAAAAGCATCTTTATTTTTTTTGATAAAAGATAAATTAATATGTATAAAAGCATCTTCAAAACTTCTTGCATGATAGCCACTTTCTTCATGTTGAAAAGCAATACATAAATTATTATCCTTAATTAATATATTTTGAGATTTAATTAATTCTTGTACACTTTTATTAACAAAATGATTTAATGAAGAATTACTCGTGCCACTCACATTAGGATCATTCACTCGACATGATTTAGATACTATTATATCATCACCTTCTTTATTCTTTTCGCCAGTAGGAATCAATTTATTTGTGTCAATGTCAGTAATTAAAAGATACTTTACACCAACAAAATCAATGAATTTTTCAAAAATATGTGAATATGCACCTACTTCAATAACCGAAATATTTTGAGATACTAAT
>NZ_MSMP01000057.1 GCF_001936575.1 Tenacibaculum agarivorans | reverse complement strand
TTGGAAAATACTACATGAATTTACTAAGAAAAAAATCCCGAGTATATAATACTCAGGATTCTATTTTATAAGTTGTAAAGGTTAGTTGTTGTATTGTTTATAAAGTACTTTCAATTTTATATTTCTTTTTATAAGCTTTAAGAGCAAACCCAACTCCAAAACCAAATACAATACCCGCAATAATACCAAGTACAATACCACCTGAAAAGTTTCCAGTTAAAGTTCCATAGTTGACTCCTAAAGAAGTCCATAATCCAGTTGAAAAGATTAAACTAAAAATAAAATACAAATTACTCATTTTTTATATGCTTTTGTCTATTAGAAGATTAATAAGCCTTTTTGTTACAGTGTTTTATAAAATAGTTTATTTCGAGATAAATTTGATTTTTATTTTTTTCTAGATTTTATGAGGCTTTGAATATGTTTTTCAAATTGGAAAAAAATGTTCAAAAAATAGAAGAAGAATTAGTTTAGAGAGTACTTTTAATAGACTTATTTAATGGATTTTACTATAGGCATATTTTAGTTTCCCTTTAAGTTTTCCGTAAGTTATAATTTCTTCTTCAATTTTGATTAATTGTCCTTTCAAGTCATAACAATAATTAACAAGCCCTTCACCAAACTAAGATAAATATTGATACTTAAAGTCATTCATGTTAAACTTTAGACATTCAGTATAGCCTTTTGATTCATGAAATTCAAGATTATGAGGTGTTTTGTTAGATGTTATATAATGTATTTGGCTAATTACAATTTCATGTAGTTTATGTTTTTGTTAGATCCTCTATAATTTTTAGTTCATTCAATTCCGTTAATTTAGTTCTCTTACATTTATTTGTCCAAAAGATATATTCCTTTTTTAATAGAAAGTAGTCCTGATCAAAAGTCCATAAGAAATAGTTATCTGCAGTCTTATTTTTGGTTCCGTAAATTAAATATTCTTGATTTATTGTGAAATCCGAATAGCTACAGAATTTTTTGTCTATTGGTGTAATAATGTAAATATACTTTTGATTGGATTGGCCTTTATAAATTTTTTCTAATTGAATCTTAGATCTTAAAACTTTCTTGTCTTTAAGAGTACTTTTTGCACATTCAGATCGAGGTAACGTATCTTGTTTAATTTTTAGAACAGCTTCTTTGGTAATAATCTGACTTAGATCTAATGTATCTACACTTTTTATTGTTCCTTGAACAACTATATCAGAATATGTAACAGAATATGTTATGGTTTGTTTTGTAGTATCACATTCACACTCAGTTTTAAATCCACAATTATTAGATTGACTAAATACAGGTATACAAGCAAGGTGAATTGTCAAAATTAAAATCCAGTTTCTCATTGAACATAGTATATTTTATGTTTTTTTTGTAATAAAAAGGTAGTGTCATTCAGGTTTAATCTAAAGATAATTAATAAGATTGAATTTCTTAATAGAAAATTGAATCTCTTAGTTATTAGTCAATATATTTCTTTACTATTAATGTTGCACAATGTCCACCAAAACCAAAACTATTACTCAAAGCATAATTGATGATCTTTGAAGTCTTGTTATGTAGTGATAAATTTAGCTCCTTAGGTATGTTGCTATCTACTTGTGTCGTGTTTATTGTTGGTGGAATTAAGTTGGTGTTTACCGACAAAGAAGTTGAAATCGCTTCAATAACTCCAGTTCCTCCCAATAAATGTCCTGTCATTGACTTAGATGCGCTGATTTGTATTTTATCAAGATTTGGCTTAAAGAGTTTTTCAATTGCTTTGATCTCTGATAAATCGCCCAATCCAGTTGATGTAGCATGGGCGTTAATGTAATCAACATTTTGAGGAATAATATTTGCCTCCTGAATTCCGTTTTTCATAGACAAATAAGCACCAAGTCCTTCAGGATGAGTTCCTGTGATATGATAAGCATCTGAACTTTCTCCACCACCAATAACTTCGGCGTAAATTTTTGCCCCTCTTTTTATTGCTGAGTCCAAACTTTCTAAAATCAAAGTTCCAGCTCCTTCACCCACCACAAAGCCATCCCTGTTTTGATCAAAAGGCTTTGAAGCTGAACTATAGTTTTCATTGTTTGTAGACATGGCTTTCATAGCGTTAAATCCTCCAATAGATGATTCCGTAATAGGAGCTTCTGAGCCGCCTGTAATAATGATATCCGCTTTATTTAAGCGTATATAGTTAAAGGCTTGTATGATACTTTGAGTTGAAGAAGCACAAGCTGTAACAGGACAATAACTTACACCACGAAGTCCATAGTTGATTGAAATTTGTCCCGACAAACCATTGGAAATTATCTTTGGAATAAAAAAGGGATTAAATCTAGGTTGAAAATTATTCTTTGTAAAGTCGATAACTTCCTTTTCAAATGTTTCAAAGCCACCAATACCGCTTGAAAATATAACTCCAATTCTATTGGTATCTAATTTTGAAAAATTAAGTTTAGCATCTTCGATAGCTTCTTTTGTTGAAATTAAACCGTATTGACTAAATCGATCTAATTTTCTTGATTCCTTTCTATCAAAATAGTCCAAAGGATCATAATCCTTTATTTCACAAGCAAATTTGGTTTTAAATTTTGAAGTATCGAAGCGTGTTATTTTATTGGCGCCAGATACTCCATTTAAAAGATTGTTCCAGTATTCTTTTGTGTTTTTTCCTATGGGAGTAATTGCTCCCAAACCTGTGATTACTACTCGTTTCATTTTTGTGAAATTATTTCATATACCGTAAGGTATATGATTTGTTAAATTTTTTTAAATCTTTTTTATTTGGTGAATTTCAGCCTCTAGATAATCTATATTATTCAATAAAATTTCAGGTTTATCAAGAGTTTTAGCCAGCATTATACCACCCTCAATTAATGAGATCATTCGATAAGAAAAGCTTTCGATATCAATATTTTTCAGTTCATTTTGTTTTCTTCCTTCATTAAGAATAGTAACAATTTTTTGATGCCAATTTTGAATGGTCTTTATTACTTCTTTTTTTAGTAAATCGTTACCATCATCTGCATCTACTGCTGTATTTAAAATGGCACAACCACCATTATCAAAAATGGGTTTAAAAGCAGTTCTGTAATGATTTAGAAAAATCAACAACTTGCCAATTGCAGTATTTTCTTGATTGAGTTTTTTTTGTATTTGCTCAGACTGAAACTTATAATTGTATTTAAAAGCTTCTACAGCAACCTCATTTTTGTCTTTAAAATTACCATATATACTACCTTTGGTTAAACCAGTTGCATTGGTCAAATCTGACAAGTAAGTTCCTGTATATCCTTTTTTATTAAATATGGAAGCTGTCTTTTCAATTATCAATTGTCTTGTTTTTTCTGAACGTATCATATTACAAATATACTGTACGGTATATGAGGATGCAAAAATTTTATTTTATATTGAATTTTTAATTAAAAGAATTGAATTAATAATACGTTGATATAAATTATTCTGAATTTGTTAATAGAACTTGTTACTTAAAATCAATCATGGGTAATTATTAAAATTACTAAAGAAAGTGAATTATTTCTTAAAAACATAGCATTACAAGATTGATGAATATCTTTTAATACTAAATATCCAGAACCAATCATTTTTGAACGATTGAAGTGAATGGTTGAGAAGTATTCCATTTCACCTTCATTTCTAGCTAAATTCTCAATTTCAGTAAATATTGATTCAATTTCTTTTTCATTGAGATCTTCATAAGGAAATAAGGTTTTTTTAAAAGAATCTATACATTGCTGTCGGTCCAACGAAAAAAAATTGAAACTTTTTATACCAATTGGTTCTAATTTGTTGGCAATACAAATTTGAGTTATATAATTATAAAAAGATTTTTTTTTATCATTTTTTTGATTATAAAAACTATAGATTAAAACATCACTTAAAAGATTTTTAGCTACATCAGTTTTTAATTTATATTTATTCATTTTGTTTTTTTTAAAACTAATAATTTCGTGTGTATTCATAGTAAATGTTTCCTTTTTTTAGATTAAAAAGTATGTCAGCACTTACCCAATAAACTTCTCCTTTTTCAACACCTGCCCAACCTTTTTTTTCAGGGTTATTATACTTTCTAGAGAAGATGAAATATTTCTCATCAGAAGACATATAGGGACAGTAATAATACCAATTGCTTTCATATTTTAATGGTATTTCTTTCGGTTTTGTCCATTCACCATTATCATTAAACGTTATTTGAAATTTACCTTGTCCATTGGTAATTGCATATCGTTCATCAGGTGAAGCGTAAGTTATTAGTTCCTTTTTTTCTGTCTTGGTATTTACGATAACAGGTGTATCAAATTTTTCATTACCTAAATATTGTGCTCGATATGTATACATTCCACCTTTACCACTTGGTTTGTTTGAGCGAAAATATAAACTCCCATCAGCTATAACTACAGGATAAGTTTCTATATATCCGGTAGAAATTGGAAAATCTACTTTAGAGGCTAAGCCCCATTTACCATTGACTTTTTTACTTTTATAAATATCTGGTGGTATTTTGTAAAGTTCATCTCGGGTAACATCATTTTTATAAAGCTTAGGATCTACACCAAGAAAATACATTGTCTTTCCATCTTTAGTGATTGTGGGATCACAAGCAACAGAAACCGAGATAGTATCATCATACATCTTAATAGGTTTAACATTAGACCATTTACCATTAATAAATTCAGAATGATGAATAATAAAAACTGTTATTTACAATTCTTGAAAAGAACATTTCTGTATTATCATAATTGAAAACTACATTAAGTTCTATACTATCTGTATTAACAATTGATGGTGCAAATAATTTAGGTGTTGTAGAAGGAGGAGCTTGGTTGAAATATGAAATCGTATTGTTTTTATAACTAAAAAATGGTACAACGATTACTAGAATTAATAACAATTTATTCATTATTGTTTGAATATTTTTAACGTTAAGATTAATAGTTTTTATGTTGGTTTTAGTTCATTTTTATTAAATCCGATAATAGTTTATATCTGAAAAGTAATGGGTTATAGTTTACTAATTTTTCAGTTTTATTCTTGCTTTAAAATTATAAAATTCGGTTTAAATTAATTACTATAAAACAGTTTTTAGATATCAATTTAGTAATCGTTTTAAAATATTTCTTCTTCGTTTTTAAAACTCTTGAACTCTATTGGGTTATTACTGAAGTCTAATACAAACATCGTTTTTTGCTCTCCTTGGGTTTCTTTGTATCGTATTTGCGGCTTTACTATAAATTCAATTTTGTTAGATTCTAAGGTGTTTTTTACTGTTTCAAATTCTTTTGATTTTAGAATACATCCAAAATGAGGAATAGGAACCTGTATTTTATCGACCTTACCGCAATAATCTAACAAAGGAATTGCTTCAGAAACATGAGCCGATAATTGATGTCCAAAAAAATCAAAATCAATCCAGTTTTTAGTTTGTCTCCCTATTTTACATCCTAATATTTCGTGATAAAACTTGTATGTACTTTTAATGTCTTTAACTTTAAATGCTAAGTGAAATCTATTCATGTCTAATAACCTTTTTCTAATGAAACACTATGTATTAGTTTTTTTCCTTCAATGAGGTTTTTGTAGTTAGTAACAATAATATTAGAGGCTGTACTTATGTCAGTAATAGCAGCTATATGTGGCGTGATTTTAATTTTTTGATGTTGCCAAAAAGGATGCTCAACTGGTAAAGGTTCTTTTCTAAATACGTCGAGTAAAGCTCCTGATAAATGTTTATTGTTTAGTAATGTAATTAAATCTGAGTCAACTAAATGTTCACCTCTACCAACATTGATTAAATATGCATTTTTACTAAGTTGTTCCATATTTTGTAAATTCAATATATTTTCGGTTTCCGATGTTAATGGTAAAATATTGATTAAAACATCTGTATTCTGTAAGACATTATGTAAACCATTATTTCCGTTAAAACATAAGACATTCTCAATTGATTTTTTAGATTTTGACCAGGCCTTAACTTTGAAACCTAACTTTCCAAGTTTTGTAGAAATATAAGCGCCTATTTCTCCTAAACCTAAAACACCTATAGTAGTATTATTTATTCTTTTATAAGATCTTTGACTCCAATATTTTTGCTTTTCATCAGTTTGATATTCAGATAGTCTCTTAAGATGAGACATTACTCCCGCAAGAATAAACTCAAACATATCTTCTGATAATTGATGATCAACAACTCTAGTCAATGTACAATTAGGAGAAAAATTTTGAGTTCGGATAATATGTTCAACTGAAGCTCCAACAGATTGCACTACTTTTAAATTAGGAAACTTAGATAATATATTTTGATCAGGCTTCCAACACAGGGCAAAAGTTACCTCTTGAGGTTGTTTTACATTTGGATAAATCTCAATTTTCACTTCCTTTAGTTTCAATTCTAATACGTTTTGCCAAGGTTTAGGATCTTTGTTGTTAAAGCAAATTACTATACTCATATATTTTTTTTACAAATTTCTAATATATCCTTTATAATTAAAAAGTGAATCGTTTGTTGTTGAATAATATTACCTTTGAATCAATTGGATTTAAACTATTAAAAAGATGATTTAATGATTGATCATATAGATAATGCTATTTTAAAGGAACTACAAAAAGATGCTCGACTTTCTTTCGCAGAGGTAGGACGGAAAATTAAGCTTTCTCCTTCAGCTGTAAGAGAAAGAATATTAAAAATGGAGGACACTGGTGTAATTAAAAAGTACGGAATTGAAGTAGATTATCCACAGTTGGGTTATGATTTAGAAGCTTTTATTTTAGTAAAAGTATTTCATGGAAAATTAAAGCTGTTTTTGAATGTAATACCTTCTATTCCAGAGATAGAAAAAGCATATAGAATAACGGGAAATCAAAATATTCATTTAAAAGTGATATTAAAAAATCAACTTCATTTACAGCAATTAATAGATAAACTAATGCCTTTTGGAGATACTCACACCTTGTTGATTCTGTCAGATGTTTCGTCCTGAGGTGGAAATATTAAGGTATATATAGCCACAGAGGAAACAAATAATTGATACAACTAAATCAATTTCCATAAAACCAAAATGTGGAATCCATTATAATTTTTAGGTTTAATAACAACGATATCCGTATGAATTTCAATAGGGAACAAATAAAATTTAAAATAAGATTGAATTCAAAACACAAACAGTTTTATTTATCTTATTGTGATTTGTTTTTTTCTACTGAGTTTATAATCCTTAAAGCCGATTTAGCTAATCCACTTTCTGGAAATTCTTGTAAAGTTTTTTCATAGTACTCTTTAGATTTCTTCCCGTTTCCAATTTGTCCATAACAAAAAGCAATGTTTGCTAAAGCCATTTCACGATAAGACATATGAGATGAACTTAAGAGTGTTAGAAAACGATATTTATCGATCCATTCATTTTTCTTGAAATAAGAATAACTATTTTCAAAATCTTGTATTGCTGTTTGAAAATTTTCCGAATTCAGTTTTTTTATTCCATTTCTATGATCCTTAGGAATGAAATTTCTTAAAGAAAAGGATAATAATAAATAGGTTCCAGCTCCTAAGAAAAAAGCTCTTTGTGGATTGATTATATACCAGATAAATATTATAATGCCCATTATTGCTAAATGAGGAATTATGGAAATCCAATCAGTTTGTCTTACGGTTGGTACTTTTGAACTCATTAAGTAATCAGTTTAATTTTAAAACGTATTACAACTATTGTTGTAAGTTGTTTTTTATTCTTTTATTTTTTATAATCTTCATATTTAGGTCTTTCCTGTGTTTGCCAAATGAATTTGTAGCCAGTTGTCAATACTTCAATTTCAAAATCTCTTTTCGACTTGTAAACGTGTTCTGGCATCGTTCCTATTAAGATTGCTCCAGTACATATAATCCCTGTCAATATAGTTAAAACCAATGTTACTAATTTGGGAATTTGAATTTGAACAACATATTTATGTATCAGATAAGTTATAATTAAGATAACCGAAAAATATATAAACAGGTTTATTAGCAATTCCTTTAAAAATATTTGAAGAGACATTGAAGTGTGCCAACCTTGGCTGATCCATATTAGAGGAAATCCACTCATCATTGTATCAGGCGCATCAACTGGAAGTACATACCACCATTTTGTAAACATTGAAAATGTAATTATCGTTAATGGCACTACTAATTTCAGAATTAATGATTTCATTTTTATTATTCTTAATAACGGGCAATGTTCTGTGTAAGGAACGTTGTACGTTTAACAAGCAATACGTTTTTAGATTGGTACTAAGTCAAATATAAATATTTTGTTTTTATCGTTTTTCAAATCATTTTCATTTTAAGTATTTATGATGTTAATACTACTATTTAACGGTTTTTTACTTTGCTAGTTTTTTACATACTACATGTAGGAAGTGTGTCTAGTCATCACTTTGTGGATGTTTAAAATAGAATTGGAACAATATCAAGAATTAACGTTTCAGCGATTTCAGAGGCTTGGTTAGATAGTATAATTACAGTACTATTTTGCTTTTCAGTGAACCTAAACATTTGAGCATAAAAGATATCATTACCGCCATCGTGCCAATGAACTTTTACTTCATTTTCCAATTCTTGTATAACCCAACCATAACCATAATAAGAGTCTCCATCAGTTTCTTCTAGAATATGTTTAAAAAATAACTTTTGTTTGGCTTCTTCATTTAGAATTTCATTAGTATTCAGTGCTTCATGCCACTTCTTCATATCTTGTGTACTAGATAGAATCCCGCCATTTGCTTTAAGATGCCAATATGGTCCTTCGTTAAACCATAAATTACTACTATTAGGAACTCCAAAATCAGTATCTCCTTGATATCCATGAGCTATGTTTTCTGATTGAAAATCTGGCGATCGATATCCAGTTTTATTCATTCCTGCTGGAATCCATAAATTATTTCTTAGGTATTCTTCATAGGTTTGTCCTGATATTTTTTCGATAAGAATACCTAAAATACTATATCCTACATTAGAGTATGCATATTTTTCTCCTGGAGAGAATTGCAGTTCTGAAGAAAAAGTTTGTGTTAAGAACATTTCGGTATCCACAACATCATAGTCCGAACCTATAGCTTCAATAAGCCCAGAAGAGTGTGTTAATAATTGGTGTATGGTGATATTTTGTTTCTCTTTTGGAACATTTTTTAGATAGGTATGCAAACTGTCTTCTACAGATAGTTTTTCTTGCATTTCTAATTTAAGAATTGCTGCTGCGGTAAATTGTTTGGTTACGGACCCAATATCAAAAATAGTATTAGGATCGTTTTTCTGATTTTCTGCTATATTCTTAAAACCATACCCGTTATTGATAAGTATTTCATTATCTTTTTGAATAAGAACACTACCATAAAAACCATCTGCTTCTTTTTGGGTAAGCAATTGCATCAATTTGGTTTTTTGTGGATCTTCATTTATTGGTGATTCATTGTCTTTTGAGCAACCCGTTATGCATAAAGCTACTAATACTGCTAAGAATGTCTGTTTCATTATGTTTGTTTTTTAGACAAATCTAACAGAACATCATAACCGATTGTTCGAACTTATAAAGTCGAACAACTTAGCAAGAAAATAATTTCAGTTTATAGCGTGTAGTTTTCTATAATCACTAGGAGATAGCCCAGTTATCTTTTTAAAAGTGGTATTAAAAGTAGTCTTGGAATTAAAACCAGATTCAAAAGCTATACCTAACATGTTTAAGTGTTTTTTATCTGGATCAATTAATATTTTTTTACTTTCTTCAACACGATATTCATTAATAAATGTATAAAAGTTTTTATGAAAATGAGTGTTTAGAAAATAGGATAAGAAATGAGATTTCATTTGTAATTCGGAAGCTAATTTGGGAAGTGTAATATTGTTTTCTAGATAAGGTTGTTTTTCTACTATATATTGCAAAATAATACTTTTTGTTTCTTCAATTTCTAGAGGAGATAGCTTCCAGTTTTCGGTATCTAGTTGATATTGATGTTTTATTACTTTATCAACGTTTTCTAATTGTGTTTTTTTATAAGGAAAAATTTCTTTCTGAAGTACCATATGATAGCCCATATAAAACAACAATAAAAACTCTATAATATCAGCTATACCGATTAGTGTATATGATTTACTAAAACTGAATATAATCTCGGTAAAAATAAGTAGGGCTGGGGCTAGTAGTAAATAGAGGAGCCATTTTAAATCAATTCGATCAACATCAGCAGACAGGTCTTTAATGGATTTTTGATGTTTCAATATAATCCATGATGATTTTATGAGTATAAAAATACAGAAGGTTATAAAAAAGATATCGTACCAAGGTTGATACAATTTATTTTCGGTGATAAATACTTGTTTACTAAAAAAAGTAAAAGATTTCAGTATAATATCGATTATCCAAGGAATACATAAAATAATATCATTCCTAGTAAGATGTCTAATAGGTTTTACAAAAGAGAGAACTGCGAGGTAAATAGAAATAGGAATTAAGAAAACAATAATTTCCTTACAAAAAAACAATACAGAGTGAGAAGTATTGTTGGTAAGTTCTCCTAAAATATCAACTAAAAAAACAAGGCTAAGTCCAAAAACAAAAACGGTTAACCATTTATTGGCTTTTTGATTTACCTTTTTAGAAATGGTAAAAGTAATTGCAGTAAGTAATAAAGAGATACCAAATTTTGTAGCTAGAAAAATAACAAAGAAAATATCGATGTTAGAAGAATTATAACTCATTAATATCTCCAACTTTGTATATTGTACTTCTTAATCCGAGAAATTGTGTGTTTTCCATTTTCGTTTTTTATATAGTGTTATTTACTGGTTTTTCTTATTATAATTTTACTCCTTGAATTAGAATAGAAGATTTAATTGAATTTTCCTTCAAATGTAAAAACTTTTTTCGCTCTTCATCTTGCTTGAAGTTATCAAAATCTTCTTGTGTATCAAACTCTACTAGATGAATTTCATATGGGACTTCAATAGTATTTTCTATTATAGAGTTTCCATCAGGTCTAATCCTTAGCGTTAGTCTTCCGTTATATTTTAAAATTGTGGGTATTGCAATATCTTCGAATTGATGAAAAACATCTTCTTGTTCCTTTACTATATAAATTAATTGCGTTATGTAAATCATTTTGAAGTGCTATTACTTAGAGGAGCTTATTTTTTTGTGCTATGAAAGTACTAATATTTTGATCAACTTTCTGAAAACTACATAGTAATCATTTTTTTATTTTTTTAATAATATTCCAGTCAAATTCTGTACAGAGTCCAATTCCCGAATGTGTATTTCGACCTCCATTGTTTAGCGGTAATTCATTGAAAATTTCAGGAATATCTCCAACTACTTCAATTAGACAATGTGAATGATGACCTCTCCATAAATCAGGATGAAATATATCACGATAGTTAAAAGCTCCTTTTACAATAGTTTTTTGCTTCCAAAACTTAGTATAATCTCTAGTATCAAAAATAATATCGTAAGTTTTAGGCAAGTTAATATTTGCATATGAATAGCTTATTCCTACTGAAAGAACATTTTCATTATGAATTTCTTTGATTATAGATTTAAATTCTTGGTTAATTCTTTTAAACTTTTCGTCAGTTAAATTCTCATAAGATTCTCTTTTAAGTGATTTGGAATCTTTATAAATATCAAAAGGAATTTGATTTAATATTCTTAAATACCTATTAGCAGGATCAATATTGTTTTCAAAATCCCAACTTATTTCTGTAGATTCTAGTTTTGAAAGTGCATTTTGAAAAGCATTTTTTAATAGGTTAGAATATGTAGAATCTAAGTTGGAATATTCAATAATTTCTGCTTCTAAATTTACGAATACATCTGCATTGTAATTTTTTAAAGCTTGAGCTAATTTTAATAAATAAAGGAGCAAATTAGTATTACTCTTTATTAATTCTATTTTGTCGCTATCACTACATGAAATATTGTGTAGAATTAGAGTATTGGTTTCAGTTACTTCTTCAAGAAAGTAAGCTATAAACTCTTTTTTTATAGAAATATCAGAAAAGAGTAAGTCTTTAAATTCTTCGCTAAGATTCATTTTAGTAATTAAGTATCATGTTTAGTATATGTATTATAGCAGAGTAAAATGTTACCCCATTCTTATGTCGTTTAGGTTTTATCAGCAATCTTTTTATATAAACTCTATGATTAAGTCTTTCTTTTCTGTTATGCAGTTTTTATAAATCTCAACAATATTTTTGGAGAGTGTTATAAAATCTTTAAACGTTTCTTCTGTCTCTTTTTGGTATTCAGAAGAGTTGAAATTAGGGTTACCCTCAAATTGTTTTTTCGATTCTGATCTCTCCAATTTATACATCTTTTTTATTACATTAAAATTTATTTTTTCATAATCACTAACAATTAATTCTAATGTTTTATAATTAAAAGCTTTCCAATATGCTTCAGGATCCAATTTCAACCATCCTAAATCATCATTTGAGGTATTACTTGTATATTTTTTAGTATTAATGTATGATTCGTGTTCATCATCCTGTGTTGTCCAAAACATATGAAAAAAGAAAGTCCCATAAAATTTCTTTTCTTTTTCAGATAGATGTTTTATTCCATATGCTATCGGAGTACTATATTTAATTAATTGAGTAGTTTTTATAGTGAAATCTATTGCTTGAGAGGCAGGGTGTTCAATTACTTCTATATAATCAAAGTCTAACTCTTTTATTCTATTTTTTAAATAGTCAATCTCAGAAAACAGCGTTTTAATACCACTCCAATAAGTTCCCATATTTCAAAAAATCTTGTTTGTATTTTACTTTTAGTTAGCTTTAGTTTTTGATTATTTCTAATTTCAATATTGAAGGATGGTAAGCCTTTACTATCTCATATTCGCCAGAGCAGCATGGGAATGACGAAATTTTCCAGTCCCAAAATATTTTGAATGACTTTCCTAAATATTCTGGATTATCATTAAGCTTTTTGTCGAAAAGTGAAATATGTTCAAGATCATTTTGTCCAAATCCAAAGTCGTATATTCTTCCTTTTGAATCTTTAAAATTTATATGATGATAGTCTCCAATATCATTTCCTATATAAATTGCGGTAAAAGGATTGGAGACGTTTTTCCATTGTTCTCTTTTGTGTTCAATATATTGTTTTAATTCAACCCTATACTTTTTTGGACATTCAATTATAAAATTGTCAATATTCCATTTATCAACATTCAATTTACTTTGTGAAAAGATAGAAAAGGAGATAAAAAGTAAAACAACTGTAATGATTTGTTTCATTTGTTTTTAATGTTGTTTATTTTTTAAGTTATCAAGTTTAACTTTATATTCTGAAATAGCTTCAGAATAATGTTTTATAGCTTCTAATTTTTCTATTCTTGATAATTCATCATTAGCTTTATCCAAATTTTTTAGCTCTATATAAGTATCTATTTTATGGAACAGGTATACAGCATCTTGAGATGTATGAAAGGCTTTTTCAGAATTTTCAAGAAAAAGGTTGTAAACGTTTATTTTCTTTTCTGTATCCCCTTTTTTATCATAAACCTTTGCCTTGTGAGTTAGCAAATAAGAGTTCTCAGAATCATATTGAATTGCTTTGTCCAAGTAAACAATTGCATTGTCAAAATCCTCTGTTTTTTCATATGATTTTGAAATATTGAAGTTAAGAGTTTGGTATGGATTGAAAATACCATCATCAAAAACCTCATTACTATTATCTAGAAATTCTAAGGCTTTTTTATAGTCTTTTATGCTCTCTTCATGTTTACCCAAATCTGATAAGATATTTCCTGTTTCTTCATAGATTTCGTGAATATCATCTTCTTCATTAAAGGTGTCGATTTGTATATAGAGATGTTTTATATAGGCTTTTAAAATTTCACTTTTATTTT
The DNA here is from genome assembly GCF_001936575.1 of Tenacibaculum agarivorans. GTDB lineage: Bacteria > Bacteroidota > Bacteroidia > Flavobacteriales > Flavobacteriaceae > Polaribacter > Polaribacter agarivorans. The sequence goes on along the minus strand of NZ_MSMP01000057.1, from coordinate 2,582 downwards.
CAAATGAATCAATCGTATAGAATCCATCTGAATCTTCATCAAAATATTTAGATCCATCATATTCCAATCTACTTAACTTTGAAAATAATAAAGACTTTTGCTTTACTGACCAAATGTTTTCAGGATCTAATTCTATAGCTTGATTAATAGATTTCAATGCATCATCAAAATCTTTATTAGCACTTTGCATTGTTGATAGCATTCTCCAGCCCTCAATGTTTTTAGGGTAATTTTGTAAAAGCTCTTTGAATAGTTTTATAGCTTTAGGATACCTGTTTTCATTATATTGATGATACACTTTTTCTGCTATTTTGAGTAACTCTTTTTCTGTTTTCATCTTTTTATTGGATTATCTATAATGTATTTATATATATTCTGTTATTGCAGAAAGATAATTAATTAAGATTGAATTTCCGATCAGAAATTTACCCGCAATTAATTGCACATGTTGTTGTGCTTATTAGCAGTTAATTCTATAGGTATATATAAAACTAAAAACCTACAAGAATTTTTAGAAGTAGGGGAGAACAAACAATTACTTATAATTATTGTTAGATTTTTAAGGTCACTATTAGATTTTTTAATACTGAAAGCATCCAATAGATAATATAAATGAGCTACAATTAATTAGAATATACATTTTTGTTATGTAGTTCCATCCATTTACTTGAATCAGCTAAGTCCGTCCAACCATATTTTCTATATAGTTCATGAGCATCGCCAGTAAGCAAAATCCAACGTCTTAAGCCTTGAAGTTTAGGAGAATTCATTATGGTTTCCATTAACCATTTTGAAAGACCTTTTCCTCTATATTCCTCTAAAATATACACATCTCCTAAATAAGCTATTGTCGAAAAATCAGTGATAATTCTTGCAAAACCAATTTGTTTATTATGCTCATAAAGACCAAAACAGAAGGAATTTTCTATTGAAATTTTAACTTTTTCTCTCGGAATGTTTAAAGACCAATACGCTTTAGTTGATAAAAAATCATGAATGGCATCAATATCTAATTTCGATTTATCAGTAGAGATGTAGAATTCGTTTTGTTGTAGTGATAGTTTTTTCATTAGAATTTTTGGTTAATATTGCTGCTAATGTTTTGAATATGAGGTGTTATGAGCTAAAAGCTATCATGATTTCATATTCATTGTTGGGTGTAGTTTTTATTCAGTTATTCTGTTTTTCAAATCCATCCGTTCGTGAAGTATTCTTATCACTTGAATTCTTTTGGTTGATATTATTTGATAGAATATTATGTGTTTTCCGGATTTAAATCCGAGAAGATTTTTGCTTATCCCATCATATTCCTTTCCGATATTAGGGTTTTCTCCAATTCCGTTACAAGCAATTTTTAAGGTAATATAATATTTGTCAGCTTGTTCTTCCGACCACTTTTCAAAAGTATAATCCCAAATGTCATTTAAGTCGTCTATAGCTTTTTGTCTCAAGATAACTTTAGCCATTTTTTCTCTTTTCAGCTTTTAACTTTTTTAGATTTTCATCAAAGTCAAAATCTTCAACTATTGGGCTATTAAGTCCTTCTTGTATTGCATTTCGTAAAGCAATTACTTTACTTTCTTCATTTTCTAAAAGCCGAAGTCCAGCTCTGATAACTTCGCTTACATTTTTATAACGTCCAGTTGAAACCTGACTTTGCACAAATTGATCAAAATAATTTCCTAGTGATATAGATGTATTTTTCATTATTTATGATTTTTAAAATCAAATATACCAAAATTTGGTATTTTTATCAAGTCATATCTTCTCTATTTAGGACAGATCAGGATTACATCCAACGTTTTGGTATAAGCTTTGTTACGTTTTTGTTAGTCTAAAAAGTAGGTGAAAATTAAAAAACGTTGTACCTGCGTTTTTTCAGAAGTGGGCGAGTAGTAGCAAGTACTTATAGCGATTGTTATGCGTTCGTTTTTTATCAGTCCGATGAATTACTTTATTCTTTTAATTAGGTAGTAACTTTCCACATAATTCCAAATTTGTCAATGCAATTACCATAATAAGAACCCCAGAATGTAACGTGCATAGGCAATGTTTTTTGTCCACCTTTTGAAAGTTCGTCATATAGCCTATCCGCTTCATCTTTACCATCTGTATGAATTATTAGACCAAAGTTGCTATATCCTTTTGACTCTTCATATCCTTCAGCATAGTCAGCACCATTCAAACTTGTTTCTTCGCTAATATTCAAAGTGACGTGCATTATTTTATTTTCGTCAGTTTTTTGGAAAAAGTGTCTATCTTTTTTGGGAACATCTTTATAGCGTCCAATGTATGATACTTTTTTTTGAAAAACTTTTTCATAGAAATTAAAAGCTTCTTCACAATTACCATTAAAATAAAGGTATGGATTCATTCTTGCCATAGAGCTATATTTTAGATTATGATATAATTTTTCTATCAATTTGTAAATGATGGATCACGGTTTCGTATAATCACTAGTTATGGGTTAAGTTAGCGATTATTTTTCGGTTTAGCACAGACGATAGTAATTCCGAGCGGATTCTAGCCTGTCCTGAGCGCAGTAGAAGGGTAGCCGAATTCGCTATAATTGCAGTTATACG
>NZ_MSMP01000056.1 GCF_001936575.1 Tenacibaculum agarivorans | reverse complement strand
TGACGGAGTAACTGGACCACAAGGACCAATAGGACCTACGGGTAATGATGGTAACGATGGTGTAACCGGACCACAAGGACCAATAGGACCTACGGGTAATGATGGAAATGACGGAGTAACGGGTCCACAAGGACCAATAGGACCTACGGGTAATGATGGTAACGACGGAGTAACTGGACCGCAAGGACCAATAGGGCCTACAGGAAATGATGGTAACGACGGAGTAACTGGACCACAAGGACCAATAGGACCTACGGGTAATGATGGTGCTACGGGACCTACTGGACCAACGGGAGATGCATTTATAAAAGCCTTTGCTAAAGTTGATGGTGCAGCTGCTACACCAGATGTAGATAGATTAATAAGATCGCAAGGAGTAACTTCTGTTACAAGAAATAGTGCTGGTAACTACACTGTTACTATTCCAGATAGAGGTAATTCTGATTATATAGTACATGTTACCGTTTTGAGTAGTACAGGCTTACAAGTTACTGGACAAGTTGTAGCACAAACAAATACAACTTTTACTGTTCAATTATATGGATCTAATATATTTTTATATTTGGTAGATCGAAATTGGTACTTTACCATTGAAGACTTATAAAGTTATATTACATGATTTTTAGAAAAATTCTTGTTGTTATTTTTGGGCTGTTTACTATTTCAGCAATTTCTCAAGTATTTCCTGGGGTACCAGTATCTGGATTACCTAGCGGTACTACTGCACAGATTACAGCTATTGGTTCACCTGTTGAAGGAACTTTAGCTTACAGTACAGACCAAAAAATTATTTATTATTATAATGGTACTAATTGGGTTTCTACAAGTGGTGCTAATTGGTTGCTTACTGGAAACGCTGGGACCACTACTTCAAATTTCTTAGGAACAATTGATGATGTAAGAATGCAAATACGTTCCAATAATTTGCCTTTATTAGAATTCGGTAGAAGACAAACACTAGGTTTAACACAAGGGTTTCTTGATTATAATGATGATAATCAACCTTTGGTACATTTAAATGGTAATGGAGCTATATCTGCATTACAGTTTGCTGCATCTGGTGCAGCATTTTATAAACCTATGTTTTTTACAACCACTAATGGAAGCTTTAGATTGAAAGGAAGTTCTGGTGTAACCGACTTCTTTGAAATTGGGTCTGCTGGTCCTTCAAATGATGGTAGGTTGGAATTTATTATTGGTGATGATGGTTCGGAACCTATGATTTTTAAAAGATTTGACTACAGAAGCTCTCAATTTCATACTGAATTTTTTAGAGTGCAAGGAAGTAATAATACAGAAAACGCTAAAACACGATTTGGTATTAATATAAATCCTCAAAGAGTAGCTATTGATACAGATTATAATGATCCGCAATCAGGATTCAACATAGCTAACTCTACTCTTCAAGTATCTGGTTCTTTTTCTAAATCGGTATTTACTACAACAGGGAATTTAACACTAACTGAAGATCATTACAGTATAATTATTAATGGAAACCACACCATAACTTTACCTGGAGCTAATACTTGTACTGGAAGAGAATATGTAATTAAAAACTCTACTAATAATGCTGTAACTGTCTCTAATTATCTTGACCTTTCCAACGCAAATGCTAACTCTATAGCTGCTAATAGTGCTTTAAAACTTCAAAGTAATGGTAGTAATTGGCATCAAATGAATAATAATGGAGGTACTAGTTCTGGAGGTGGTGGAAGCTCAAACCTTACTTACGTTGACAAGTTTAACAATAGTGACTCTACTTTAACAGTATCTGATTTTAATGCTAATGGTACACTTATCCCTTTGAACTCTGTTAGAGTTTCAGCTGGGTCAGTTGCTAATACTACTAATGATCAAGTTCAAGTTACTCAAGCGGGCTTATATGAAATTACTTATACTGTTTCGCTAAGAAAAGAAAACACTAATGATTTTGGAGGTAATAACTCTCTTGAAATTGTAGTGTGCCAAAATAACAATCCTATAGCCAACACTGGAAGCATAGTTACTTTAATAGGAAACAATAATCAAAGATATGTCACTGCATCTAGAACTGTTTTACTAAACCTATCTGCTTTTCAGAGTTATGGAATAAAAATTAGAGAGAATAACATTAGTAGTTCTGGAGAAGTTATAATTGATGCAAATGCAACAGGGATGACTATAAAAAAATTAGATTAATAAATTATATTGGTCTTCTTGTAATACTGAAAATCAATATGCTGATACATTTTTAGATATAATTAGTATAAGTTTCTAGTTTAAATCCCCTTATTAGTTGTCTTTAGGAGTTATGCTTATTTTCATAATATAAATTTAGTTATGAGATAATCATTACATAGAATTTTGATATAATACATATACCAATTTATAAAAACATATACTTTATAAGATACTTAACACAAATCAATTAACTTAAGTATTGAATAATCAAAAGTCCCCAACATATGAAACATAACGTATTATTCTGTTTATTTTTTTTCACATTTTTTTCTATTGAGGGTCAAGTATTACCAGGCGAACCCGTTGGAGGATATCCTAAAGGAACTACAGCTGAAATTACGGCTTTAACAACCACTGAAAGTATAATGGCCTATAGTACTAATGAAAAAATATTTTATTATTACGATGGTTCGAAATGGGTAAAACTATTTAGTGATAATACTAAAGTGATTGTTGACAATGAATTATTTTTTGAAGATTCAAACTACTACTACGTATCCGTTAGAATTAATACTACAGATTGGATGGTTTCTCGTTTCTCTAAAACAAATTTAAATGATGAAACTTTTGCTATGGGAACAGGAACACAACCTAATGATCTAACAACTATAACAGGATTAACTTACTCTTAAAAAGCAACATGAAAAAAATTAAGTATTTAATTGTACTACTATTATACTTTTCTTTCAATAGTATTGCTCAGATCAGTTTTAACCCAACCGCAGGTTCAACGGGTTTTCCTGGAGGAAATAGGCCTACCATATTTATTACTGGTCCTACTACTGGTGATCAACTAAGAACTTTTATACAAGCTAACCCAGCTACTGGATCTGTAGTGAATAGAGATATTACTTTTTCTGCTGAGTTAAAAATTCAAGGAGCAGGAACTTTGACGGATAATAATGCTGTATATCATTTTCCGGATATTTATAGATATGCACCCCAAGGAGGTACTACAGTCACTTTTACTGATGTCACCATTCATTATACAGGAATAGAAAAAGGACACTCTTATAATGGTGCTTATACAGCTAACTTCACTAGAGTATTTTATTTACTAGGTGTAACTAGTGGTAGAAGTGATTTTTTTAATAATGGGAATTATACCTTCAATTTTCAAGATGTTACTTTTTCTGGTTATGGAGGTGCAGATTTCCTTCATTTTCAAACTAACACCACATTAGAAAATATTACAATTAATGCCGATAGAGCTCTGAATTTTGAACCTGGTGCTAGAGCAGCTGGTGATATAGAAATCATAAGAAATTTAAAACTTAGAGGAGTTACTCAGATTGTAGGTGGTTCAGGATCAAATGGAGATTTTAAAGCTTTTGACATGGATTGGGATGCTACTAATTGGAGATTTAGTCAACGTAATGTAGACTTTCTTCTTGTAAATCCTATCAAACCATCTGGTTGGACAGGTTATAGTGGTTCTGCTAACAGAGTAAAAGAGTTTTATACTCATGATGTAGTCGTAAATGATGAAAATTTAGTCCCTATTAATAATATAAATGTTCTACTGTATAACAATAATTCAGGTACGTTTGATTATAGTTTAAACTCAAATGCTACTGGTGGAATACCTACACAAGAGATATTAAAAATAGATAATTCCGTAGCTCTTAATTTTGATAGGGGTACTTCTACCCTAGTTGTTGCTGATTATTTAAAAAATTATTTTGCAGTTACTAGAGATTTTATAGCACCTATAACTGATAATATTGTGGTTTCTGATGATAAATTTATTAGTGAAACAAATACTACTACTGTTGCTAGCTATTCAGGAGTTTCAGTAAATCATACAGCTAGAACTGTAACAATATCTTCAAATCGAACGCTGTGCGAAATCTATGACTTTCTAAAACTTGATAAAATCAATAATCTTGATCAACCTGATATAACGACTTTTTTTGTTACACCAACTGAAAACATTATTGATCTTAATAATTATCAGCTCATACTTAATGGTGGTGCTGTATTATCTCCCTGTGATAAGTTTGTAAAAGTCGAATCAGATGTAACATCTTCAATAGCAGATTTAAATAATTTGGATGTCGGCTTGCAAGATGCCTCACAATTCTATAAATTTATATCAATAGCAAATATTAATAGTGCTAATTTATTAATTACCGATTTAAATACATCTACTGTATTTCTATCCGAAAGTAATTTTACAGGCACTAGCAGTAGTGTCACTACTTTTGCTAGCAATCAAGTTCGATTAGAAGTTACCCGAGATGGATATACCAATTGGGCAACAATTCAAGATTTTTCTGGTCCTGAAGATATTTACAAATTTGTAGCATATCAAGCTCCTATTATCAACCCTTCAACATCAGTTAATCAGGAAGAAATGATATTTTTAACTAAAAAGATTTTACAGAAAAATGTAGGTATTTTAAAACAAATGAATGGTACCAACCCAACACTCAATATAACTAACACAACTCAAAATTCAACTATTCAAGCTACTGAGGAAAGACAAACAGAGATTTTAAATCTACTTAAAAGAATTTTGTCCAAAACTACAGCTATTAAAAAAGGAATTTAATTAACCTCTCACATTATTATGAAATATTTGATTTTTATTTTACTAATTACTCCCCTACTAAATGCTCAGGTATTCTCTGGTGTTCCTGTTTCTGGTTTCCCTAGTGGTACAACATCAGAAATCACAAGTATTGCTTCTCCTGTAGAAGCTACAGTAGCTTATAGTACAAATGAAAAAATATTTTATTATTATGATGGAGCTAATTGGATTGCATTAAGAACTACTCCTAGTATTCATGTTGGTGCCTTTACTATTAATGCTCCTGGAGGTACTACTAACACAACTTTTGATAGAATAGTCACTGGAATTCCATTTCAACCTAGCCAAATTACTTTTGTTGCTCATGCTAATATTGAAGCAGAAGATGGAATAGATTCAGATAATGGAAATACTTTTCCGTCAGGAAATAATAATAACGATAGAGGAATTGATAACTCTTTTGGTACCATGAATGGTTTTGTTAGACTAAATACTGGAGGAAGTACTACGCAACAAGTAATTTATGTTGGAGGTCATGGTAATTCTATAAATGATATTTCACGTTTTGCCAGCACTAGTAATTGCTTAGGTGTGAGATATGGTGATCAAAATGGTTTAGACCTTGGTAAAATTACAGGAAGCTTTTCTTCATTCAATTCTAATGGCTTTACTATAAGTGTAAGTTACACATTGGGTACCGTTACTAATAATAGTACAGATCCAAAAGTAAATGTACAACCTACAGATATATTAAACGAAAGTTTAGTCGTTTTTTATACTGCTTACAAATAACTTCAATTTCAAATATTTACTTCAATTTTTTAAAATGTGACCTGAAAACCTCTTTAGGGTCTCAATTTATGAATAGAAATAACAGTATTATTTCATCAATTTAACACTGTTTTTCAGCATTTAAAAGGGAAACTTGCTTAGTTAATACTGCAATTAACCTAAAACTAGATGTAATTCATCGAATTCGATAGATTAATTCAATCTATTTAATTAATTTTGAGTGTATTTAATAAACAAGTGTATTGTTTTTTAAATTTATAATAGAAAGTAGTAAATATTAATAATTCCTGAACAATGAAAGTTTTTCATGTTATACCATTATTTATGGTACTGGCAATCAATGCTCAAACCGTAGCTTTTAAAAATTTTGGAGACATTCAAATGCATAATGATGCTTCTATAGGCTTCCATACAGATGTAATAAATGACGGAAAATTTGATGATAATGAAGGTTTTGCTGGTTTTTACAGTGACAATGAAGTTCGTGTTATTTCAGGACAAAATAGACCCGTATTTGAAGATGTTGAAATAGATGCCATAAATAACTTACAATTAAACACTTCACTAGGTGTTACTAACGAATTAGCTTTTGTAAATGGAAAAGTAATAACTCCAAGAGATATTGTACCGACTTCTTTAGATTTTATTAGACATGATTTTTATGTTGGTGAAGATGATAGTAGACATATTGACGGGTATACATCTGTAACTAGCAATAAAGAGTTTGTCTTCCCTATTGGAGATGATGACAGATTACGACCAATGATTACACCAGTTCAAAATCAAGAAGTATACTTTAATGGTGCATACTTTTACGAAAATCCAAATACACCTACTACCTTTTCTGAATTATTTTCTACAGATGAAAAACAAGTTTTCATAAAAAATATTAGTAATTATGAATTTTGGGATTTAGATGGTGCAACTGAAACTATCGTTACGCTTACTTGGGATCTACAAAGTGATATAGAAAATATTTCTTCTGTTTTAGATTTTTTACGCGTAGTTGGTTGGAGTAAAGCAGAAGATAGGTGGGTAAATCTTGGAAACATTAATACAGAAGGAGATACAAGCAATGGAAGAATCACTTCAGATAGATTTGTTCCTGATCAATATGAAATAATTACTATTGGATCTATATTTTCTGACATTGAATTATCTGGTGGAGAAAACTATTTAGTATCACCCGATGGAAATGATAAAAACGAATCTTTAGTTTTCAATGGTTTAGATCTTTTTGAAAAAAATCAATTAATCATATTTAACCGTTGGGGAAATGTAGTACATGAAGTGGATAATTATGAAAATAATTGGCAAGGAGTTTCAACAGGTAGAGCTACATTAGGTAGTGACAATAAACTACCTACAGGAACTTACTTCTATATACTTAAATTTGGTAATGAAAAATTAGATAGAGAAGTAAAAGGGTGGGTATATATAAATTAATAATTCTATTTTTGTTTTATTATTCATTAACCTTTGCACATACATACTTTTACAATACCTGCTTATAAAGAATCTCCCTTTCTTGAATCTTGTATTTTGAATCTCAAAAAACAAGCTGTTCAAAGTAAAATTATTATCACCACATCTACACCAACTGAGACCACAAGGAGAATAGCTGAAAAATATAATATAGAGTACTTTATTAATAATAGTGGCAAAAATGGCATAGGAAACGACTGGAATTTTGCATTATCCAAGGTTAAAACTAAGCTAGCTACAATAGCACATCAAGATGATATTTATAAAATAGATTACACACAAAATATTATTGCAGCTGCAGAAAAAAACAAAAATTCATTAATTTTATTTACTAATTATCAAGATTTAGTAGGAAATAAAATCAGAAAAAAATCGTTAAATTATCTAGTTAAAAAAACATTACTTCTTCCTTTTTTACTAAAATCTACACACAAAAGTACTTTTCTTAAAAAAAGTATTTTAGTCTTTGGAGATGCTATTTGCTGTCCTTCCGTTACCTTTAATTTAGAAAAAATTAAAGACTCTAACAATTTATTCTCTCCTACTCATAAATGTGTATTAGATTGGTTAGCTTGGTTAAAGCTTGCTAATTATAAAGGAAACTTTACTTTTATTAATAAAAAACTGATTCAGCATAGAATTCATGAAAGTTCAGAAACTTCAGTTTCCTTACATTCTGGAATAAGAGCGCAAGAAGAGTTTGAAGTTTTTAAAAGTATATGGGGAAATAAAATTGCTAAACTAATTATGTGGTTCTACTCTTTTGGACATAAAGATAATTTAGTGTAATTATTTTTCACCTACAGAGATAAATTCGTTATGCTTAAATACTTTTCCAAGTACTCTCGGAAAAGGAAAAGAGTAGTATTTTTTTTCTTTTAATCCTAAATTACTAAAAATCCTTTTTACAACATCAAAATCTGTAAATTGAATATGCGTTTGATCAGATTTGTATCCAGCTTCTTGTGGAGTTATAACCACAACTTTACCGTTGGATTTTAAAAAGGGTAAATATTCTTTTAGTAAATCTACAGCTTGATGTTCTGTCATATGCTCAGCTACGTGAGCTAATAAAATAGAATCAAAATAATTTTCCTTTTTATATTTTGATTTAAAAAATTCTTCATTAGTAAATGCTATCAAGCCTTTCTTTTTACAAATATCTACAGAATCTTTATTATGATCTACCCCTACTCCATTTCCATTAATATGTATTAAATTTCTACCTATTCCACATCCTAAATCTAAAATAAAGCCAAGATCTAATTTATTAATATTATACCTATACGGTGCTTGAACATCAAGTAGCGTTTTCCACCAAGCATATTGCTTATTAACTAATCTTTTAGTATAATCTTTGTCAATAGTATTCTTACTCATTTGTTTTTGAATTAAACTGGTTTTTAGCGTAGTTCAAATTATTTTTAGCTCTTACAAAATTAGGTTTTAACGCTAATGCCTTTTCACATGCTTTCATTGCTTCACTATATTGTTTCATCGAAGAATAAGCACTGCAAATATTATTATACGCTTCAGCATAATCTGGTTTTATTGCTAAAGCTTTTTCACAAGCTTTAATACATTCACTAAACATTCCTCGTTTATAATAAAGTAAGCTTAATCCTAAAAATCCTTCAGCTGAGGGATTAGACTCTATTTCCTCTTTCTTAACAACTAAAATATCTTTCTTAACTTTGGCTAGGTCATTATATTTTAATGCTAATTGATTATTAGAGTCTACTTGTAAAGTTTTATACACTACATTTTTCAAGTTTTCCCAATCTTTCAAATTATAATAAATTTGAATTAATAATTCTAGATTACTTAAATTATAAGGATTAATACTTAAAGCCTTTTCACTATTTACTTTAGCTTTATCAAAGCTACCTTCACTATTTAAATTTCTTGCATAATAGTAATACGGTTTATCATCATCAGGTCTTAAAGCAATTGCTGTATTAAAATACTCTTCTGCTTCCTTCTTTTTATTCATACTAGCATTAAGTATTCCTAGATTAATGTGCAAAATATAATAATTTGGCTTAATCTGTAATGCTCTGGTAAAATAATCTAAAGCTACGGGATAGTTTCCTTTCCTCATTTGAGATAATCCATAATTCATAAGTCCTCTACCATTTTTAGGACTCTTTTCGGTTACATCTAACCAGAAAGTTTCATCATTAAGCCATACTTTATTTCTTTGAAATGTTCCAAAAGCGTAAGCAAATAAAATTAAGAATATCCCAAATCGTAATACATTAAGTGACCATTTTTTTTCTTTAAATACCCCTTCAAACTTTAACAAATATAATCCTAACGCATAAGTAATACTAAATGTTAATCCTATAAAAGGAAAAAACATTCTGTGATCATTCATTACCTCTGACAATGGAGCTAAAGAGGTTGGTAGTAATGCAAACATAAACCAGATTAACCCAAAAGCTATTGGTCTAGTTTTTTTATTAATTGACGTTTTTATTGTTATATAAATTAAAGCTGCTAAAAATAAAAAACCAGCTATTATTCTATCATCAAAAATATTGGTTATTATAGTCCAATCAGTATCTCCACTTAAGCTAAAAGGAAGGAAAAAACTAACAAAATAATGAAACCAAACAAAGGGCTGTGTTTGTATATAATGGATTGGGTTATTAGATAAACCAGCAATTGAACCAGTTTTTAGTAACGTATATGATTGTACTAATACTATCGCTATAATTAATGGAAGTAGTTTTAGTATTATATTGAGACTGGTTTTTGTGTTTTTAATTTTAAAAAAATCTAGTACTGTCTTATCTTTTTCAAAAAAGAAAATATAAACAAACAATACCATCGGTAATACAATGATTGTTTCTTTTGCCAAAACTCCAATTGCAGCAGGTAAAACATATAAATATGTTTTTCTAGCTTTAGGTACAAATACATAAAGACTAAAAGAAACTACAATAAAAAATGTAGATAATACATCTGACCTTGAAATAATATAATTGATTGTTTCTGCATTAACTGTATGTATTCCGTACCATCCAACTGCCAATAGAGCAATATAGTTTCTCCATGGATGGTCTATACTAAATGAGAGTATTTTTTGAAAAATAAAATACAACAATATCAAAAGAGATATAAAAACTAGAAAAGTAGATAAATGAAAATAAAAAGGATTTAGTCCACCTCCTAACCAATAATCTATAGCTAAGGTAGTGGTAACTACAGGACGTAATCCCCAATGATCTTTTGATGCGCTTACCAATTTTTTATCAACAAAAAACTTAGGAATATTTTTAAGACTTCTAATATTAACATTATTAACAATAGCATGGCTATCATCAAAATGAAATCCGTTTTTAAAATGGTTAGAATATGTAAGAAGTAAGCCTATAAAAAGTAAGAAAGCTAAGAGTAAAATATTTCTTTTATTTTCATTCATAAAAAAGGGCTATATTAGTTTTTACGAAACCCAAATTACTAAATTTTAGCTTAAAATTTGTAGGATGAATTTTACTTTTTCTGACATAAATATTGCCATAGTAATTCCATACTATAATGCTTCTAAACAAATACCTAGAGTAATTTCTAAAGTCCCTAATTATATTAAGGCAATAATCATTGTTGATGATAAGAGTAAAGAAGAGTTACCTAAAAGTCAGATTGAAAACAATAACAACCATAATATAGAATTAATTTATCTTGAAAATGAAGAGAATTTAGGAGTTGGTGGTGCTACAAAGAATGGTTTTAATTATGCTTTACATGCAAATTTTGATATTGTTATTAAAGTAGATGCCGATGATCAAATGGATTTAAAATATTTACCTGACTTATTAAATCCATTATTGGAAAACAAAAGCCAAGTTACCAAAGGAAATCGATTTAAAGACTTGAAAGCATTAAAAGTAATGCCTTTTTCAAGAAAATTTGGAAACTTAGGGCTTTCTTTCCTAACCAAAGTTGCTACTGGTTATTGGCATAATTTCGATCCCACTAATGGTTTCTTAGCTATTAAAACTTCTTTGTTAAAAGAAATAGATTTTTCAAAAATACATAACCGATATTATTTTGAAACCTCTATGCTTGCTGAATTTTATTTTCAAGAAACCAAAATTATAGATGTTTCCATGCCCGCAATTTATGGTGATGAACAATCTAATATGAATGTATTTAAAATGTTGTTTATTTTTTCTAAAAATCTGAGCAAAACGTTTATCAAACGAATTATAAAAAGATACTTCTTATATGATTTTAATATCGGATCTGTTTATCTTCTCTTAGGGTTACCACTATTTTTATTTGGAATTATTTTCGGTATAAAAACTTGGATCTATCATAGTGCTAATAATACATTTACCCCTACTGGTACCATCATGATTATAACCTTATCTTTAATTTTAGGTTTTCAATTGTTATTACAGGCAATTCAAATAGATATTTCAAATGCCCCAAAAAATAAATAAGTAATTTTATTGGCTTACCGCTCTTGGCGTTGTTGGATTATAACCGAAATCAGCGTCAGGTAATTCTATTCCTAGTTTTTCAATGATAAAACCAATACTTGCATAATGATGAATTGCATGACTATGCGCCTGAACTAATGCACTTCCTAAGGTATAATTTGTAGTAATTTTTCCGGTACCTAAATCATCAGTTACGCTCACTATAGTATTAAAATCCGAATCTTTAATTGATTTTAATTGATCTATTATATCATTAAAATAAGCTATACCACTTTCGGTTTTGATCTGTGCTAATTCATTTCTTTCTCGATCAGAAAAATCTATCTCTCTTTTTTCAATTCCTTTAAAAATACAAGAAAACACATCTAAGATATGTCTCATATTATTTCCTATACTAGAATTATAAGGAGGAACAGAACAATCACTATACTGTTCATCTGAAATTGAGTTTAGTAATTTAATACCTCTTTGAAGATTTTTCTCTATGGCGTCAATCATTACTCAAAAATCATAATATTTTTTCAATATCAAAAATAAATTTAAAAATAATTTGAAAAAGGGATTAAACCTTACTACAATTGATCAAACTCAACATTATTACCAATAAAGATCATCAAAACTTATTGTATCAATATTTTTTTGGCATGTTGTTTGAAAAGTATATTACAAATGCGGTAGCTGAAAAGCAAATAGAGTAAGCATAACCCTAAATATGGTAATTATGAAAAAACAAATTATTTTACTAATGACATTTATGTCTTTAACCTTTGCGAATGCAAGTACCAAAACTATATCAACAACCAAAATTGGGGTTAACAATCGTTTTAATGACGCTGTAACCTTTGTTGAAAGAGGAGTTAAATTCCACGTTTTCTTAAATGGTGATTTTGATTTTAATACACATCGAAATTCTAGGTATAATTATGGAATTAGAATTAAACGAGATCATAGAGGAAGAGTTAGAAGAATTGGTAATGTATTTGTCAATTACGATCGTAGAGGAAATGTGAAAAGAATTGGTAATGTATATATGAACTATAGATTTGGACAATTAACTCGAGTAGGAAATTTATTTATTAAATATGATAGATGGGGTAATCCAATATTTAGAGGGCATGTTAAAAGTAATAGATATTACTACTATGATAACGATAGATATGATGATAGAAATTGTAGTGTTGATCTAGATGTCGATATTGATGACATATATGACTATGATGATGTTTATTTCTATAGAAATTCTTTTAGTAAAAATTATAGACAAATAAGAGAAGATGATGATTTCTATTATTATAGAGCTGTTCCTAACGCTTCCATTGGAAAAAGGAGTAAGTTGATAAAAAGAAGAAAAATAAAGAAGAAAAAAGAAAATGAACTTTCTAAAAGAAGTAGAAGATAAATTTTAAATAGTAGCGCCTGATAATAATCAGGTGCTACTTTTATAATTAGTTTTGTATTCTTGAATTTTCATCACCTGCTCCTGTTCTTGAACTTCCTTCTTTTATCTTAGAATTACCAAATGAATATGTATAACTTAATCGAAAAATTGAAGCTCTAGTAGATTCTGGTTGGTAATTTACTGAAAAGAAATTATCGTAAGCCTCTTGTGTTAAACTCCCAATAGTAGCTTCAATAATAATACTTTGTAAGATATCTGTTACTGAAAATTGTATATTAGATCCATTTTTAAAGCTTTTTTTAATTCCTGCATTCAAAGCTCCAAAACCACTAACTTCAGAAGAGCCATTAAAATGATTAGATGTATACCAACCTGACAACTCTAGGCTCAGCTTGTCGTTAACTTTAAAAGATTGACTTCCATTAAAGTTATAATGTATATAATCATTAACCGTAGGAATTGGAGTATGTTGTAATTTAAAAGTTCTATAACCTATAGTTCCATTAAAATTCATATTCCACCAATTCGTTATTCGCAATGGAATATTAGTTTGAAAATCTAAACTATTTTGAAATTCTAAATTTTGCGGAGCTATGATTGCTAAATCACTACGACTATCTTCTGTAACTTGATAGTATGCAATAGGCGAATCTTCTAATGTTCCTATCAATGAAAAATTATACGATTTATAATTAAACGTAAAATTTAAAGAATTAGTGATAGCTGGTAGAAGCTGAGGGTTTCCCGTAAAAACTGATGTAGGGGAATTATATGTCAAGTAAGAAGCCAAATCAACATAATTTGGACGTGTTATTCTTTTAGTATAAGCTAAGTTCCAATTTTTTGTATCGGAAATTTTCTTTGTTAAAAATATTGATGGAAAAATTTTTCCAAAACTTCTATTTAAACTAGTATCGTCAAAAACTTGATTCCAATACTCATATCTAAAACCTATTTGTAGATTATACTTATCATTTATATCATAATTCCCTTGAGTATAAACGGCTCCTATTTGTTCTTCAGATTCTAAATCGTTTATAAACCTATCATCACTAACAAATATCCCATTTTGTTCTATTTCTATCTTAGCTTTATTGATAGTTTTAGAAGCAGATCCTTTTACCCCTGTTTCAAAAGTGAATTTTTCATTAATATTTTTCTTATAATCTAACTTTACAACTCCAATATTTATATTGGTTTCATTTGTTCCTCTATTTCCAGTATTATAAATATCACCGTCAGGTTGAAATGATTGCCCATTTTCATCAAAATAAAGGCTTTTCACAAAATTTGGTGTTTGATTGTTATAATGTATATAATCAACTGTAGTAGTTAACGTACTTTTATTAAAAGAAGTTTCAAAAAAAGAAGAAACATTATAATTCTTCCAATTTCCATTAGCATTCAAATGAATACGTGCATCTAGAAATGGATTAACTTGAAAATTATATAAGCCCAAATTATTCGTATTTATATTAGGACTAGATGCATTAAAAAGAAAACTAGCTCCTAAAATCTTAGATGTATTGATTTGATAATCCAAACCTAAATTTAGATTATGACTTCTATTTATCCTTGTTGTTTTACTTGAAAAATCTATAAAAGTGACACCATTAAACACTGGAATATTAGTACTACCAACCCCTCTCCAACCATCAAGAGTATCATCATAAGAAAAAGAATATGAGCCATAAGTACTTATTTTTTCCTCTCCATAATTTAAAGATAAACTTGTAGTTTGCTTTTCTCCAGTCCCGTAACCCAAAGAAATATTTGTGCTTCCTTTAAATCCTATATTTTCATTTTTAGAAGTAACAATATTGATGATTCCAGCATTACCATCAGCATCATAACGAGATGAAGGATTCGTTAATAGTTCTATTTTTTCAATAGTATCAGCACTCATTCCATTTAGCATAGAAATAATTTCTGAAGTTGGAATACGAATAACTTTTCCGTTGATCATAATAGTAGTATTTGATTTACCATTCAACGAAAAACTATTATTACGTTGATCTAAAATTACGCCTGGAGAGCGTTCTAATAATTGCAAAACAGAGCTTCCTTTAGTCAAAATACTTTCTTGTACATTAAGGATATTTCCTTCTCTTGTATTTTTAATTAATTTTTTTGTTGAGTTTATAGTAACTTCATCTAATAACTCAGACGATTCTTTTAAAATTATCTTGGGAAATATTTTCTCTTCATTAAGCTTATATATGAATACTTTAGATTGCCAGCTATTGTAAGTCAATAAATCTACTTTTAAGAAATAATTCCCTGAATTGACCGTATGAATCTCAAAGTCTCCTTCTTCATTCGTAATTATGCCTTTAACAACTGATTTATCTTTACTATTGAATAAAATTACATTAGCATAAGCTATGGGTTCATTTAACGTATTTAACACTTTCCCTTTGAGTTGAGCATAGCATTTACAGAAGATAAAGAACACAAAATAAAAAATATAAGACTTCATAATTATTTGATTTTAACCAAAAATGAAGTGATACATATTCAAATAAAAATTCAATTGACAAACGACTTATTTTCATTGCTGAAATCCAAATAAGCACTATATAAGTAGAAAAATTACCTTTTATCAATAATTTATAACCACTTGTCAAAAACTAATTTGTTCTTACAATTTTAATGTAACTTAGTGTTTAGGTATGCTTTCTGTAAAACACATATATAATTATTTAATAAAGTATAAAGTTCATCATATACTGTTCTGGGCACTATATCATATTTTTTGGTGGACCTTGTATACAGGAGATATATTTAGTATTCTTAAAACATTGATAACACCACATGGTTTAATCAAATTTTTAGGATATGTATTGTTTCAAGCATTAGGAGTTTATTTTAGCTTATACTATCTAATTCCAAAGTTTTTAAAAAAAAGAGCGTATTTCTATTTTTTCATAAGTCTTTTAGGTGTTTTATTTACGGAAAGTTTATTGATAACTCTTAATTATTATTTTGCTAGTTCATTTACAAATCAGACGGTTTACGAAGTTTTTAAAATATCACCTCCGTCAGCAATTACTATTTTCAAACGTAATGCATTTCCTTCTTGTGTAGCTTCTCTTACGTTAGGAATGACTATAAAACTATCTAAAAATTGGTTAGCTTCTCAAAAACTTCAACAGGTACTAGAAAAAGAAAAGCTAGAAACAGAACTTAAATTTCTAAAATCACAATTCAACCCACATTTCTTATTCAATACTATCAATTCAATATTTGTGCTGATTGATAAGAATACAGAAATGGCTTCAGAATCTTTGGTAAAATTCTCAAATTTATTGAGATATCAACTTTATGAATGTAATGCTGAATTTATTTCGTTAAAGGAAGAAATAAAATATATTCAAAGCTTTATAGAGTTAGAAAGTCTACGTCAGAATACAAATTTCAATTTGAAAGAATCTTATCCTATTGATTGTAATAATTTACATGTAGCTCCTTTTATTTTAATTCCATTTGTAGAAAATGCATTTAAACATGTTAGTGAAAATCAAAAGAAAAAGAAATGGATTTCTATTGAAATTAAAGTTGAAAATGATACTATTGAATTTAATATCAGAAATAGTACAAACCAACAAGCCAATATGTTGTTAAATGATTGTATCTATAAAGGATTAGGCTTAAAAAATGTTAAAAGAAGGCTTGATTTACTATATCCTAGGCAATATAAATTAGATATTAATAAAATTGAAGAAGAGTATAAAATTAGCCTTAGAATTACTCTTGTGAGAGATTTACAAATAACCCAAAAAGATATAGTATATGATTAATTGTTTTGTTGTAGATGATGAACCTTTAGCTAGAGAATGTATAGAAAATTATATAAAACAAATTGATTTTCTAAATTGCATCGGTACATGTGCATCTGCTTTAGAATTACATGATATCATTAATACAGTAAAAATTGATTTACTTTTTTTAGATATTCAAATGCCATTAATGAATGGTTTAGAGTTTTTAAAAATTATAGATAACCCACCACTTACTATCTTAACTACTGCTTATCCTAATTATGCTTTAGAAGGATTTGAATTAAATGTATTGGATTATTTATTAAAACCTATAGCATTCAATCGATTTTTTGCCGCTGTATCAAAAGCTAAAAAAATATATAATTTACAGTCAAATCATACTAAGAATGTTGAAACTGAAGAAGAATGTTTTTTTATAAAGTCTGACGGACGTTACATTAAAATATTATTAAATGATATTCTTTTTGTTCAAGCGATGCAAAACTATGTAATTATACAAACCACAAAAGAAAGATATATTACATTACTTTACTTAAAAAATGTATTGAGTAAATTAAGTTCTGCTTGTTTTCTACGGGTTCATAAGTCATATATAGTTTCACTTTCCAAAATAGATTCCGCGAGTAGTCATGAATTAGAGATT
>NZ_MSMP01000055.1 GCF_001936575.1 Tenacibaculum agarivorans | reverse complement strand
ATTATCAGGAAACACCTTGAGTTTAAGTAACGATGCTACTTCAGTTGATTTAGGAAAATATTTGGATAATACCGATAGTCAAGAATTGGATTTTTCTTCTAATGAATTGAGTATTTCAGGAAGTAGTAAAACAGTTGATTTATCAGGTTACTTGGATAATACAGATGCGCAAATATTAACAATATCAGGAAATAATCTAAGCATAGCTAATGGAAATAGTGTAGATTTATCTGTATTTGAAAATTCAGATAGTCAAGATTTAGCTTCAGCTACTCTTTCAGGAACGGTATTAACTGTAGCAATAGAAAACGGAAGATCTGTAGATGTAGATTTGGCCCCAATTTTATCGGTTCAGCAAACTCAAATAAACGATCTATTATCTAGAGTAGAACAAATAGAAAAATGTGCTTGTAGTGGAACATTAAGTACAGGAGAAGTTTTTTCAAAAAATAAACAGCCTATTTTATATCAGAATATACCAAATCCATTTAATAATACCACATCAATCAAATATTTTGTGCCTCAACATAATGATAAAGCAGCAATAGTATTTAGTAATACTTCTGGACAAGTTATAGATACTGTCTTTTTACAAGAAAAAGGAGAGCAAGAAATATTCTTTAATAGCTCATCTTTACCTAGCGGAGTTTACTATTATACATTATATGTAGATAGTCATAAAATAGATACTAAGAAAATGATTATTGAATAATTAGGAGTTGATTTAGTAATCTATAAAAATAGAGAACATAAAAAAGCGGTACTATTTACCGCTTTTTTTATGATCAAAAATAAAAATAAGAGTTAGTCTTTTTTACTTTTTTATAAGTGTTAGATTCTCTCTGATGTTATTGAAAGTGATAAAATAAGTTCCAGAAGCTAGTTTAGCAACATTTATTTCTTTTTCCTTTCCTGTTAATAGTAATTGTCCCATGGTAGAATATAATCTCCATGATTTAAATTTTCCTTTAATAGTAACAATATCACTAGAAGGATTAGGATATAATTCTATGGTATTCTCAGTCTTTTCTATATCTGGAGTAGAAAGTGTTTTTTTTTCTATCTGGATTACATCATTTGCATTGGCAAAATTAGCATTGTTATCTACAGACATAAAAACGATTAATAGTAGTTGATGTCCAGTAGGTAATTCCGATGAAGAAGGTATGGTAGTGCCATCATCAAATGTGGTAGGTATAGTATAGTTATAAGTTAAAGTTCCTGTATTATCAGCAGAATCAGGAACTGATACGGTAAAAGTACTTGAATTTACGGCAGCTCCTTTTTCATCTATTTGTCTTACTAAGGTTGCAACATAAATTAAGTCTTCCTCTGTAGCAGTTGATGCATCTATACCCGTAGCATAAGTTACATTGATAGACATTTCTTGTCCAAATTCTACGATTGGAACTGTTGAACCATTTTTAAAATAATCAGCTCTATTATTAAAGGTAATAGATCTAGTTCTTGCGGTAGTAGTAGATGACCTATTAATGTCTTTTGAAAATTCAAAAGTTTGTAGCGCACAACTACTAATAAAACCACCATCATCATCAAAATTAATAGCTATGGTATTATCTCCATCAACTAAAAAGTTATAAGGAACAGGTATTTCTAAAACACCAAAGAAACTTGGACGATCTTGTTGGTCATCACCTCTGTAGTCTGAAGAAATATTGGTTATGGTGTTACTTCCATTAACAATAATTGAAATAGGGACTCTTTTTTTACTTTTTTCTCTTCCTATACCTAGTCTTAAAATAGCTTCACCAAAAGTACCTTTTTTAATGTTAGAAATAGTGAAATTTACGGGTTGACTACTAGAGATAGTTTGTTTGTAAGTACTTGCATAGGTTTTTACTTCTTTTGAAGTTTCATTGATAGTAACAGGATTTGAAAAAGTATACTCAATAATCATACAACCTTCTTCACCTACAGTAATATTCTCAGGAGTAGTACTTACAGTAGTAATATCTAATTTAGGTGTGTTATCTAACCCTAAATATAAATGTTTAATTTTTGTACTACTGATTGCAATTCCATTAAGTCCAAAGCTATTTAGATTCACATTAATATTGTTTTCATCAATATTATTTAAAATTAAATATGCTTTATTTCCATCAATATAAGCATCAACCATTAAATCTGGATCTGTAGATCTAGTATCTATTCTTTTTCCTTTTACATCTGACCATAATTCAAAGAACTTAATATAATCAGTCCATATCCAGTCTCCTGAGTAATCACTAGGCTCGTTTTCTCTTCTCATCATTCTCCAATAATAAGGTACCCCATTGTTAGAGAAATTTCCAAATCCCCATTCGGCTTTCATAACAGAAAAAGGAATTGCCTTTTCTATTACATCAGCTCTTTCCATAAACTGCATCATCATAGAAGATTGCGCTTTTAAAAACAACCAATCTCTAAAAGCAGACCAAGGTTGATTATACCAATCATTTAATTGAGATCCGTATTCTGAAATTACCCACGGTTTTACACTACCATATTTAATTGTATTGTAATGCTCTATCATATCCATAGTAGCTTCCATGTTACTTCCTTTTCTATACTGTTCTAAGCCATTAGAAATACCTGGGAAATCGTAAACATGTATAGAATAAAAATCCATTTTAGGACCAACTTCGTCAATAAATCTTTTCCATCTCTCTTCCCATTGTCCAAAAGCATTTGTGTTAGTTCTTCCAACTTTTTCTAGATCAGGAAATGCGGTAGCCCAACCACCTATTTTTGTGTCAGGAGAGTATATACGTATTTGATCAGCTACAGTTTCATGCATTTTAAATACATCATCTATAGTTGCTCCTCCATGTAGATTAAAATCTACTAAAGGCCAAATAGGCTCGTTCATTACTTCTACCCAAATAGGTTTTACATTTCCAGTAGTACTTCCATTTCCATGAGCATCTCTAAGAAATCTACCCATATATTCACCTAAAGCGGTTCCAAAAGGCTCTGATGAGGTGTCACTTTGCGAGAAAAACCAACCTTGACTTGTTGCGGTATGTCCATTAGGATAAAAAGGAACATCTTGAGCAGCAGTCATCATTCTTCCTTTTTCATATGCATGTCTTACAGTTGAATTTGCATAATTATTTTTGAATTGAGTTCCGACTCTAGTAATATCTGAAGGATCAGCAAAACCAGTTCTACTTGGATCTTCCTTTACTTGATTTACTTGAAATCGCATACGACCCGTTTCTCTACCAAAGTACACATCTAAGTCATTAATAAGATAGTCTAGTTTATCTAATTCACCATTAAAATCATTATCACTAGGACCAGAATGACAGTTAATAAACTTTTCTCTGTTGAAAGAATCTACAGAGCCTAAAATATGATTAACATCGAAATTAATATCAACATTCACCTGAGAAAACATCAAATAACTATAAAATAAAAAGAGGAATAAAAGATGAAACTTACGCATAATTTAAAGGATTTACTTTTGTTGTTCTATACTTTAGAGAAATTATAATTAGATAAAAAAGGGATTAAAGAAGTGTTACTTTTTATTAATATTATAATTCTGAGTGCTAAAATTAAAAAATACTTGAAAAAAGATTGGACTCTACACGTTGTTGATTTTTAGATAAAGTAGGTGTATCTAGTTTATGTCAAGTTGATTTTTTACGTTTAAGCTTTGAGTATTCTTTTTAGGATTTTTTTCTGATGGAAAAAGATATTGTAAAAAGTTTAAGATCACTTAGGAAAAATGTAATCCATTCAAGATCTCATTTTGATAAACCTTAGTGATGGTAAAATCATTTCGTGTTTTATGAGTACATTTGAAAACGATGAAAAAAACTCTATTATTTCTTTCTTTTTTTTTAATTCTTTCTCTTTCTTCTCAGGAAACAGATAGTACGTTTATTAATTTTCAGAATAAACTAAATACAGAAATAAATAAAAAAGAGAAAATAGCATTGATGTTAAACTTTGCTGAAGAACATTATGAATATAACTTCTCATTTTCTAAACAATTAATAGAAGAGGCAATTCAATTAATTAAAAATAATGGAAATGAAATAGATGAACAACAATTAGCTAAAGCATATACTTTTCAAGCAATTATACATAGGAGAGAAGGGAAGTATCCTGAAGCATTAGAATTGAATTTAAAAGCGAAGAGTATTTATGAAAAATTAAACGATTCATTACATGGATCGGATATAATGCATAACATGGGAATGGTATATCGATCTCAAAAGTTGCATAAAAAAGCGATTACATTATATAAAGAGGCTATAGGAATTAAAGAACAATTAAAAGACTATCATGGAATTGCTACAGGCTATAATATGATGGGAGTTTCATTTCGTCAAAGTAAACAACTAGATTCAGCCTTGATTTGTTATCAAAAAGCAAGAGGATTATTCGAATCAATTGATAGTTTTGAAGATATACAAAGAGTGAATAACAATATGGTTGCACTCTATAGAGATCAAAAAAAATATGATGAGGCTATAGATTTGGCTACAGAAAGTATTATCCGAGCAAAGTTAGAAAATAGAAAATTCTCATTAGCAACAGGATATTATAACTTATCTTCCATTTATAAACGTTTGAAAGAATATAAACGCTCTTTAAATTATGCAGATTCAGCATTGATGATTGCAAAAGAAGAAAATTTTCGTAAAAGAATATCTACTGCTTATTTAAGAAAAAGTTTTTTACAGCATAAGTTAGGTGATTATAAGCAGGCGTACTTTGATTACAGAAAGTTTAATAGGCATTCAGATTCTATTTTTAACATTGAAAACATTAAGAGAATTCAAGCTCTCGAATTGAATTATAAGTTTCAACAAGAAAAAAATGAAGTAGAGTTATTAACCAAACAAGAGGAAGCTAAAAAGAGATTATATAGAATTTTATTTCTGATAACTATATTGAGCAGTTTGACTATTGGTTATTTAGCATATAGGAATTATAAAAATAAAGCTCGAATACTTGAAGAAAGAATTGAGAAAGAAAAAATTCAAAAAGAATTACTAGATGCAAAAGTTAAAGTAAGTGAAGAGGAAACCAGACAATTGGTTGCTGATAACACAATGCGCTTGACTTTTAAACAAGAATTATTAGATCAAATAAAAAGTCAAATACTTCCTCAAGCAGAGGGAAAGTTAAAAACAAAACTCAATTCTTTAATTGCTGAACTACAACTACAAATTACTACAGAAGGGAAGTTTTCAGATATTCAGACCAAAGTAGCTGAGGTAAACAAAGGTTTTGATGCCAGGCTTAGAGAATTATATCCTTCTCTCACAAAAACGGAAAGAGAAGTGTGCGCTCTATTACGTCTAAACCTGTCGATTAAAGAGATAATGACCATTAGAAATTCATCATTAGATGCTGTAAAATCCACACGATACAGAATACGAAAAAAGCTAGGATTAAGTCAAGGAGAAGAATTAGAAGGCTTCATTCAAGGTATTTTTTAGTTTTGTTAACTTTTTGTTTTTTAATGTTTTATTTGTTTTTACCACTTTTTGCCACCTCAAAAAAACAAATTTTAAAATTACTTATAAGAATTTTGCGTATGTAAATTAAGATGTAGTATTGACATCTTTTTTTAAGATTTAAAAATTGTCTGGTTTTTGTCTGACAATTTTTTATGTGTAAATGTAAGTTTGTAAGTTAATTTGTATTCAAAATTTTTAAAGCTACTTTTAATGAAAGTAAAATTATCCTTTGTCTTTTTTTTAATTATTAGTTCTACCTTTCTCTTTTCTCAAGAAACATTTGTTCCAGATGACAATTTCGAAGCTTTTTTGGAAGCTAATGGAATGGGGAATGGAATAGCTAATGATGATTATGTTACAACAAGTGCTATCCAGTCAGTAACAGCACTTATCATAAATAATCAAGGAATTAGTGATTTAACAGGATTACAAGATTTTACTAGTTTATCTAGTATTAATTGTAGTGATAATAATATAACTAAATTGGATTTATCGTTCAAACGATTTTTCAATGTATTTGCTAGAAATAATAATCTAGTTGAAGTAGATATGAAGAACGGGCATAATTCTGATGTCAACGCTTTTGATCTAACTAATAACCCTAGTCTTACTTGTGTTCAAGTAGATGATGAAACACAAAGCTATTATTCAGGTTGGGGAGTAGATACAGGTGTTACTTTCAAAAATTATTGTGAGCTAACAGCAGTTACGGATAATAATTTTGAAAATTATTTAGAAACTCATGATGCAGATGGTAATGTAGTAGCTGTTGGAGATGTAGCTAGTTTAGGTAATGGTATTGCGTCTGACGGTTATATAGCTACAGAAAAGATTGCAGTAGTGACTTCATTAGATATTTCATCTAGTATGATAGCTGATATTACAGGAATAGAAGATTTTACAGCATTAGAAGTTTTAGATTTTTCAAATAATGGAGTAGGTAATTTTGATCTTTCAAATAATACAGCTTTAAAAGAACTGTATTGTGCTACAAACGGAATGAGTTCCATAAATGTTGCAGCAAATATAAATTTAGAAATTTTAGATTGTTCTGATAATAGTAATAGAACTATTAATGTAAGTACAAATGTAAAGTTGAAAGAATTGAACATTTCATCGAATACAACTACTACATTAAACTTAGGAAGTATAACTACCTTAGAAAACTTAAATATTAGTGATAACGAATTAACAAGCATAGATTTAAGTAATTTATCAAATCTTACAGATTTAAATTGTAGTACGAATTACGATATAAATACCATTGACTTTTCTGCATTAACAAGTTTAGTAAACTTAACTTGTAATGAAATGGCAATTAATAGTATTGATTTGAGTAGTAATACAGCTTTAGAAACATTAAGTATTGATAGATTATCTGGCTTTGATGTTGATCTTTCTAACAACATAGCTCTAATAAGTTTATCGGCTAACAGTAGTGATTTAACCAATTTAAATGTTCAAAACGGTAACAATGTAAATATCACTTTTTTGGATGTTAGAAATAATCAATTTACATGTATTCAGGTTGATGATGCTACAGCAAGTTATTTAAGTACTTGGCAAAAAGATTCGATTGCTTTATTTGCTGAAGATTGTAGTACAACAAACATTCCTGATATAAATTTTGAATATCATTTAGAAAATCACGATGCTAATGGAAATGTTGTTCCTGTTGGTAGCCCGAATAGTATGGGAAATGGAGTTGTAGATGATGGGAAAGTGCTAACAGCAAGAATTAAAGATGTTACCTATTTAAATATTTCAAGTAATAGTATTGATGAGCTTGATGGTTTGGAGGCTTTTGAGTCGTTAGAAATTTTAGACTGTTCTGAAAACAACTTCAATGAGTTTGATTTTTCTCAACTCCCAGAATTGAAAGAATTATATATTCATGATTTATTTTTCACGGTATTAAACTTATCGAGTAATTTAAAAATTGAGAAGTTGATTTATAACAATGCGAATAGTACTACACTGAACTTAGGAAGCAATACAGTTATTAAAGAATTAAACATTGGAGGAAATAATATTACTTCTTTCGATGTGTCGGTTTATACAACATTAGAGGTTCTTAATATTGATGATAACTTTCAAATTCTCCCCCTAAATGTGCGTCCCCTAGCTAGTTTAAAGGATTTGAGCGCTAATAATACGAGTTTACGAAACTTAGATGTAAGCCAAAATGTGTTATTAGAAAAATTATCAATGGATAGAGCCTCTGGTTTTTATCTAGATTTATCAAATAACGCAGCACTTACAAGTTTTTCAGCTAGAACTTCTGATATGTCTGGTATTAATATCCAGAATGGAAATAATGCTAATATTACACTTTTTGATACGGAACAAAATAATTCAACGTTACGTTGTATTCAAGTAGATGATCCAACAGCATCGTATTTAAATACTTGGAATACGGATAGCGAAGCTACTTTTCGTTTAGATTGTGGAGAAACTACTGTTCCTGATGATAATTTTGAAAATTACTTAGAAACGCATGATGCTGATGGAAATGTAGTTTCAATAGGTGATGCTACTAGTATGGGTAATGGAATTGCAAATGATAACAAAGTATATACTTCTAATATTTCAAGTGTTGAAGAATTAGATATCGATAATTTATCAATTTCTGACTTAACAGGAATTGAAGGATTTATTGCGTTGAAAACATTATACTGTCATACTAATTCAATTGAAAGTTTAGATTTATCGCAAAACGTAGCTTTAGAAAGGTTAGATTGTTATAAATCGGGTTTAAAGAGTTTAAATATTTCTCAGAATACAGAATTAAAACTTATTCAATGTTTCAGAAATGAGTTGACATCGTTAGATGTAAGCAATAACACCAAATTAACTAGAATAGATGCATTTAATAACCAAATCTCAGCATTAGACCTTTCTCAAAATTTGGAGTTAACTTCTATAAACTGCGCTCAAAATCAATTGAACAGTTTGGATATTTCTAATAATGTAAAGCTTACTGGTTTAACGTGTTATGAAAATAATATAACAAGTTTAGATGTTACTATGCTTCCTTTACTCGAAGATTTAGATTGTGTTGGTAATGGTTTAATCAGTTTAGATCTTTCTCAAAATCCAGAATTAGTAGAGTTACAGGTATACGAAAATAATTTAACAAGCTTAAATGTTAGTAACAACTTAAAGTTAGTTGAATTATTTGCTGAGAGTAATAGCATTACGAGTTTAGATGTATCAAAAAATACGGTTCTAGAAGATTTATCTATTGCTTTTAATCAATTAACCTATTTAAATATTAGAAATGGAAATAATACAAATTTAAATCCTAATGATTTTGATATTCGTAACAATCCAGGTTTAACTTGTGTTACAGTTGATGATGTAACCTATGCAAATACAACATTCCCTAGAAAAGATGCACAAACAGAGTATAAGTTGTTCTGCACAGAAACTGACGTGCCAGATGATAATTTTGAAGCCTATTTAGAAACGCACAACGCAACTGGAGGAGTTGTTTCTGTTGGTGACCCAACAAGTATGGGGAACGGAATTGCAAACGATGATAAAGTAGCGACAGAACGAATCCAAAACATTATTACTTTAAATATTTCTAACCAAGGAATTACTGATGTAACAGGTTTAGAAGATTTTGCAAGTTTAGAACAATTAAGAGCATTTGATAATATAGTTACTTCTGGAAGTTTAGATCTTACAGCAAATTCAAACTTAACAGAAATTTATTGCTCCGACATGGGATTAAATACTGTAGATGTTTCTGGATTAACAAAATTAGTACGTCTTGAATTTCGTAATAACAATCTGTCTAGTATTGATGTAAGTTCGAACTCAAATCTAAATTATTTTAATATCGATGGAAATAATTTTACAGTAGTAAATGTAAGTGCTAATACTTTATTATCAGATTTAAGAATTAGAGATAATGTTGTATTAAACTCAATTGATATTTCTAATAATAGTAACCTAGTAAGATTATATGTAGGAGGTAACTCATTAACTGCGTTAAATGTTTCAAACAATACTTTGTTAGAAAATATCAGTGCAGGAGAAAATCAATTAACTACTATCAATGTAAACGGACTAAATAATTTAACGGATTTATTTCTTGAAGATATGTCAACCTTAACATCTTTGGATGTAACAAGTAATACAAATCTTGAAGATATTGGAGTTAGTAGTACTGGTTTATCAGTTTTAGATTTAAGTAGTCTTACTAAGTTAATTGAAGTGTATGCAAATAACACAGCAATTATGGAACTTGATTTTAGTGCGAGTCAAGATATTGAATATATAGAATGTCAAAATTCACAGTTGACATCACTGAATTTGAAAAACGGAAACAACAGTGGAAGTATAGAATTATACGCTACTGGAAATCCAAATTTATCATGTATTCAAGTAGATGATCCTTCAGCAAGTTATGTATCAGGTTGGGAAAAAGATGTAACTGCTAGTTTTAGTGACGATTGTAATTGGACGTATGTACCGGATGATAATTTTGAAAATTATTTGGAAACTCACGATACTAATGGAAGCACTGTTTCAGTAGGAAACCCAACCAGTATGGGGAATGGTATTGCCAATGATGATTTTGTGAAAACTGCTAATATTGAAAATGTAATTAACTTATTTCTGAATTTTCAAGGAATTGCAGACTTTACAGGAATTGAAGATTTTGCTTCTTTAGAGTTTTTAGCCTGTTTTAATAATGCCGTAAATACCAGTTTAG
This sequence comes from Tenacibaculum agarivorans, assembly GCF_001936575.1. Classification (GTDB taxonomy): domain Bacteria; phylum Bacteroidota; class Bacteroidia; order Flavobacteriales; family Flavobacteriaceae; genus Polaribacter; species Polaribacter agarivorans. The sequence continues at coordinate 7,973 of NZ_MSMP01000055.1, read as the reverse complement.
ACCTTACCAATAACTCAAATCTGAAAAGGATTGATGCTAATGATATGGGATTAACAAGTATTAATATTACAGAGTTAACTAAATTAGAAACAATAAATGTATCTCGAAATAATCTTACAAGTATAGATTTGTCAACAAATACTGCATTGAAAGATTTAATTATTTCTTCAAATAGTTTAACAGGATTAGATGTTAGTAACAATATCGCATTAGAAGATTTACAAATTCATGAAACTACCTTGAGTACCATCGATCTTAGTACTAATGTAAATTTAACCAGGATTATAGCTTCTTTAAATCAATTTACTTCATTAGATACTCAGAATAATACTTCACTTGAGACTTTAAGTTTATTTGGAAATCCATTAATTTCCTATAATTTAAGTCATTTAACTAATTTGAGAGAGTTAAATTTAGATGAAACAAATATTGCTTCTATAGATATTAGTAATAATACCAACTTAAGAGAATTTAGCGCAAAAGATATCAATGAGTTAGTAGAGTTAAATGCAAAGAATGGAAACAATAGTAATTTCAATGAATTTGAAGTAGATGGTTGTCCTAATTTAAGCTGTATACAAATAGATGATCCAACAGCAGTTTATTTAACAGAACCAGTTTGGTTAAAAGATGCCACAGCTGTTTTTAGAGACGATTGTAATTGGACGTATGTACCAGATGATAATTTTGAAAACTATTTAGAAACTCATAATGCTACTGGTGGTACTGTTACTATTGGAGATCCAACGAGTATGGGGAACGGAATAGCAAATGACGATTACGTAACTACTGCTGCTATTAATTCGGTATTGGTACTAAGATTATACAATCTTAACATTACAGATTTTACAGGTTTAGAAAGTTTTACTGATTTAGAAAGATTTATCCATAGAGATAATACTACAGCTAATCTTAATTTGGATTTTACTGCGAATACAAAACTAGATGAAATTAGGTGTAATGATTTAGATATAGAAAGTATTGATATAACTGGATTAACATTACTTAAAGAGATCTATTTATACGAATGTGATTTAAATTCAATTGATATATCTACCAATGTTGGTTTAGATGATATAGTACTATCAGAAAACAATTTAACAAGTTTGGATGTTAGTAATAATGTATTGCTAAAAGATCTACAGTTTCATGATAATAACATTGAAAGTATCGATATTAGTAACCTTACTGTTTTAGAGTCTTTTAAACCATCTCATAATGCCATCACTAACTTAAATTTAGAAAATAATTTGGCATTAAGGTCTTTAAGTATCGGAAGAAATCCTATTGATGAATTGGATATTAGTATGCTTGCAGACTTAGAAACTTTATTTGCTTACGAATTAAATATTAGTTCATTAGATATTTCAAATAATACTAAACTTGATGATATATCGTGTTACGGAAATACCAATCTTACGTATTTAAACCTTAAGAATGGTAATAATGATGCATTTGAAGATATGGATGCTAGAAACAATCCTAATTTAACATGTATTGAAGTAGATGATCCTAATGCGGCTTACTTATCAGTTTCCAATTGGGAAAAGGATGCGATAGCAAATTACGCTGAGTATTGTAGATTTACAACCATACCAGATGCAAATTTTGAAACATATTTAGAAACTCACAATGAATTTGGAGGATCAGTTGCTTTAGGAAGTTCAAACAGTTTAGGTAATGGAATTATTGATGATAATTTAGTGCCAACAGGAAAAATTGAAGTGATTCAATTACTAACTCCAAGAAATGAAGGCATTGAGGATTTTACTGGAATAGAAAGTTTCAAAAGTTTAATTCGTTTTTGGGCAGATAATAATACGTTAACTAATACTGATTTAGATTTACGTAATAATACCCTTTTAGAAAGTGTAACGCTTGAAAATACTGGAATTACAAGTTTAAATATTAATGGTTTAACAGTATTAGAAGGAGTAGAGGCTGCAAACAATAGTTTAACATCTGTAGATATTTCAACAAATACAGGGTTAAAATTCTTAAATGTTGGAGATAATAATTTAACGAGTTTAGATATTAGCAATAATGATTTAACAAGCTTAACAGTTACGAATAATAGATTAGGAACAATAGATGTAAGTAATCAAGCTAATTTAACATCACTATACTGCGAGAATACCAATATTACTTCATTAAATATAGTAAATAATCCATTATTGGAAAACCTAGAATGCGGAGTAAATCCTTTAACAATTTTAGAGGTAACTCATCTTTCTGAACTTCGCTATTTATCATTTAGTGCTACTAGTATTTCTGAAATTGATTTGAGTAATAACACAAACTTAAGCACATTAGAATGCGATAGTACACCGTTAACATATTTAGATTTAGTAAAACAGAACACCTTAGATAACTTATCTTGTAAGAATTCATTACTTACAGGATTGAATTTAAGAAGTGGTAATAATACTGACCTTGACAATGTTGATGTTACAGGAAATCCTAGTTTAACTTGTATTGAAGTTGATAATCCAGCAGCTGCGGCATTATTAGGAACTTGGCTAAAAGATGTAACGGCGAATTATGCTGAGTTTTGTAGAATGACTTATGTTCCAGATGATGCTTTTGAAACATTTTTAGAAAATAATGGCTACGGAAATGGAGTAATAGACGATTATGTATATACAGCTTTAGTTGAAGTTTCTGAAGGGTTTAACTTGCATAATGGATTAGTAGAAGACATGACCGGTATAGAAGATTTTAGAGATATGTGGTTCTTAGCTTGTCGAAATAATGCGAACTTAACAAGTATAGATTTAAGTAAAAACACTAAGCTAACCAACGTTACATTAGCTAACAATAACTTAGCAAGTTTAGATTTAAGCAATAACCTCATTCTGGAAAAAATATATTTAGATGGAAATTCTAACTTAGGTAATGTTGATATTTCTATGTTGAGTAGTTTAAATACGCTTAGTGTTTCTGATACTGGTATAAATTCTGTAGATATTTCTAACAATCCATTACTAAGATTATTAAATCTTAATGATAATAATTTTACAGAATTAGATATCTCAATGTATCCAAGTATTGTACAATTACGTATAGCAAATAACCAATTAACATCGTTAAACGTAGCTAATGGGAATAACGATAATTTCACATGGTTTGATGCGCTAGGAAACCCTGGTTTAACTTGTATCAAAGCAGATAAAGTGACTCCATTATTCCCAGATATTTGGAAGAAAGATGATACAACAAGTTTTGCATTATATTGTGATTTTACGCATATAACGGATGCGAATTTTGAAAGTTATTTAGAAACTCATGATGCTAATGGAAATGTAGTTGCTTTAGGAGATACATCAAGTTTAGGTAATGGAATAATAGATGATAATCAAGTACCAACAGAAAAAATACAAATAGTTGTTAATCTAAATCTAGAACGTTTAGATATTACAGATATAACTGGAATTGAAGCGTTCGCTGCTCTAGAAACCTTAAATCTTGACTATAATGATGTAACAGTTTTAGATCTAAGTAGTAATTCAAACTTAAGAATCCTTGATGTTGCAGAGAATGATTTAACAGAATTAGATTTATCAGTTATACCAACATTAGAAGAAGTAGAATTACGATCAAATAAAATAAGAACATTAACGGTAAATAATCCAAACCTTAAAGTACTTAGAGCGAGCAAGAATCAATACACATCTTTAGATGTAACCAATTGTCCACAATTAGAAGAACTCGGAGTTACACAAACATTATTAGTATCACTAGATGTTAGAAATGGGAATAACAATTTAATGGCTGATTTTAATGCCAGATTCAATGATTATTTAACCTGTATTGAGGTAGATGACGCTTCAGCTGCATTCCTATCAACTTGGGATAAAGATGCTACAGCAAGTTTTAGTGAAGATTGTAATAATGCAGTTTGGTCTGGAGCAAATGGAACGGATTGGACAGATGATGGAAACTGGGTTGGGAATTCAGTAGCAACAACAACACAAAACGTAATAGTTCCAGTATTTGTTACATCACCAAGTATTAATTCTGGTGTTACAGCTGAAATGAACGATTTAGAAATTCAGCAATTGTCATCTTTCACAGTGGAAGATAATGGAGCAGCAATTGTAAATGGTGATTTAAACAGTAGTGAAACAATTACTATTAATTCTTCAGTAGCTACAAGTGGAACTTTTATAGTAAAAGGAACAGCTAATGGAACTATTACTTATGAAAGAGCAGGTTTACAAGCCAATACATGGAGTTTAGTAACAGCACCAGTCTCTGGTCAAAGTATTAAAGAGTTTGTAGAAAATACAAGTAATAATATACGAGTAAATACTACGGTTACACCAAATAGATATGCCGTAGCATATTACGACGATAGCAAAGCTGTTGGGACGAAATGGGTATACTACACAGCAGACGATTTAGCCACGAATACTATTACTTTTGAAAAAGGTAAAAGTTACATTATTTCTAGAGCTACGGATGGAAGTATCCATTTTACAGGAACTTTAGAAACTGATGATGTTTCGGTTGTAGTAAACCAAGATCAATGGAATGCTTTAGGAAGTCCATATACAGCGTATTTACCAATTAATAATAATGCAAATAACAATTTTATTCAAGAAAACTTAGATAAGTTCGATCCTGTTTATGTTGGTGTTTATACTTGGGACGCTACTCAAAACAAGTATGTAGCTAAAACTCTATTGGATTCAGACACTTCATTAACAGTTGGACAAGGATTTTTTGTGAAAACAAAAGCAGGAGCTTCTTCAATTAGCTTCAAAGAGGATCAACGATTATCGGATGCTACGGGAGTACAAACATTCTCTAGAGAAATAAATACACCAAGTATTCAGGTAGTAGCAACTCAAGATGGAGTAGAAGTAGAGACAAAAATCAACTATATAGGAAGTACAACGAAAGGATTAGATTCAGGTTACGATATTGGAAATTTTAAAGGAGCTTCTTTTGATGTTTTCACACATTTAGTAGAAGATTCAGAAGGAAAAGATTTTACCATTCAGTCTTTACCGACTTCAGATTTTGAAAATATGAGTATCCCATTAGGAATAAATTCAGAAGCAGATAAAATAGTAGAGATATCAGTAAATGCTGAAGCGTTGCCTTCTGATGTTAACATCTATTTAGAAGATACAACAACTGGTAACTTTATAGACTTAGGTAAAAATAATACTTACACTTTTCAAACAGAAGCTAAAATCTCAGGAACAGGAAGATTTTATTTACATACTAAAGGAACTGTATTAGATGTAAAAGAAGATGAATTAAATATAGATAATATCAATATTTTCAAATCTGGAAAACAAGAGGTAACCATTACAGGATTGGATTTAGGAACTGAGGTGACAATACATCTATTCTCTATTTTAGGGAGTGAAGTATACACTGAAAATAGAAAGAGTACTGCACAATTACGTGTTACTCCTCAAACTTTAGAAACAGGAGTATACATTGTACGACTAACCTCTAAACAAGGTACCATAAGTAAGAAAATACTATTTGAAAAGTAAAAAGATTGTCTTTACAATTGAGGAACGAAAGGCTTGTACTGAGTTTATCGAAGTAAGGCAATCTGTTTATAGATAAGTAGCCATTTGTTATCACAAATTAGAATTATATGGAAATAAATAAAAATAAAGAAGTTTTAACAAGAAAAGAAGCCTTACAAAAGATAGGAAACTACGGAAAGTATACAGCGCTAACAGCCTTAGGAACCTATTTAATTTTAAATCCTAAAAAAGCACAAGCATCATCTCCTGAAGTACCAGGAGATGGTTTTGATGGGTTTTAACAATTTAAAAATATATTTTATAATTATCATATCCCTCTACTTATGAAATTTGAATTACTAAAATTAGTACTTATTTTCTGCATTGGAAATATATTAAATGTAACAGCTCAAACTCAGAATTATGTAGCTGGAGGAACAGTAACACCTACAGAATCTACGGTAACAAGTACACCATTACCTTATAATGGTTCATTAACCTATAGACCTGGAGGGTCGTTAACTACTGGTGATTGGAATCTCTTTTTAGGTTCAGGAGCTGGAGCTTCTGTAGATGGAGCTAGTTATAACATATTTATAGGGCCTATGGCTGGTGCTGCATATAATTTTAATCCAGATGGTACGCTTAGAGAAAATACAGACAATATTATTATAGGAGCTTTCGCTGGAGATCAAATGAAATCTGGAGTAGATAATATTTACATAGGTAAATTTGTAGCTAGAACTGCTTCTGGAACTGACAATGTAGTAATTGGTACTGAAGCAGGTTTATCATTAACTACAAGTTTCGACAGTGTTATTATAGGTGAAGAAGCTGGACGATCATTGACTACGGGTGGAGATAATGTGCTTATAGGCGAAGATGCAGGATATAATTTAACTACTGGTTCTGACAATTGTTTTATAGGAAGTAGAGCAGGATTAGAAAACACTACCGCTAGTGGAAATACTTTTGTTGGTGGAGAAGCAAGTAGTACACTACCCAGACGTTTAGGAAATGGTACTGATTATGATTTTTCTGTAAATGTAAATTCAGTTGGAGAAGATAATACTACTGGAGAAGGAAATACCTTCATTGGTTCAGGTGCTGGGGCTGATAATGAAGATGGTTTTGCTAATACTTTTTTAGGTTATGGTGCTGGAGCGAATAATGAATTTGGAGATGGAAATACCTTTATAGGATATGGAGCTGGACATGATAATAATCGTACAAGACACTCTCTAAATGGAAATCGAAATACTTATTTAGGAGCAATGACTGGTGGTACTAATAGAGAAGGAACAGATAATGTAGGTATTGGCTGGAAAGCCGATTTCCAAGGAAGAAATGATACACAGAGTTATAGAACTACTTTTCTAGGAGCTAGTTCATATGTAGGACAAAGTGATGTTATTATGATAGGATATAATGGTCGTAATCAAGGACAATTTGCTATTTCTATAGGACAAAATCATGATGTAAGAGGAACTAAATCCATTGGTTTAGGAAATGCCATTAGTATGAATTCTAATGCTGAAAACTCAGTAGGTTTAGGGAATGAAGCTAATATTTCTCAATCTTTTTCTGTAGGTATTGGAGATGCCGTAGATATAAATAATACACAGGCTGTAGCGATAGGTGCAAGTTCAATAGTTCAAAACAATGGAGCAATAGTTATAGGTTACGGAGCAAGTTCTAATGATGTTATCGACAACTCCACAGGAGATACTGATGCAAAAAATAATATTGCAATTGGATATAATGCCACTGTAAGTGGAAATAATGCAATTGCTATAGGGAATTCTGCTAATGCTAGTGAAGCAAATACAATGATATTAGGAGGAGCTACAAATCCTGTTAGTGTAGGAATTGGAACAGATGCCCCTAATGAGTTTTCTTCTTTAGATCTAACAGGAACAAATAAAGGCTTTTTTGTTAATAGAATGACTACGGCTGAACGTGAAGCCTTAGAACCTACATCTCCTACAAATACATCTTCTTACGGAATTAGAGAAACTGAAGCTGGTTTGATGGTGTATGATACAGATGAAAAAAAATTATATACTTGGAGCGGAACAGAGTGGTCTGCTGCAACTAAAGATAACTTAGGGGACCATACTGCGACAACAATGCTTAACATGAGAGATAATGTAATACGTTTTAATGCTGGAGAAGATAATGGTATTGAATTTGGTGGTCGTAACATATATAAAATTTCATATGGCTTTGCTGACAATTACAAATATGGACCTGTTACCAGAGCAAGTATTAAAACATCTATGAGTTCAAATACAGCTAGTGGTTGGACATGGGGAACTCCTAGTGGAACTCCAGTTGCAGCAATTAGTGTAGCTGGAAAAATGCAAATAGCAAATAGTTTAAATATTGCAGGTAATTATGAATTTCCTATTGTTGATGGTTCAGCTAATCAAGTATTGGTTACAGATGGTTCAGGAACCTTAATGTGGTCTACACAAATTG
>NZ_MSMP01000054.1 GCF_001936575.1 Tenacibaculum agarivorans | reverse complement strand
CCATTTCTTATCAACTTCTATCTTCAGTCTTCTAACTTCGGGCTTCAAACTATTTATTCTTATTGTAGATCGGTAATAGTAAAAAAGACAAGCCTCCGAAAATGATAATCATAGCCGTTTGTGCAGTCCACATAATCCAACCAAAAGCATTCGCAGGCTCTTCAGCAATATTAAACAATGCAAATGCACCTGCAACAGCTACAGGGTATAAACCAATTCCTCCGTTAGTAGCAGCAATGCTAAATCCTCCAGCAATAAATCCGACTAACACCGCTCCAAAAGGCACACTAAAACTTTCAATTGCAGGTACTGTAGCCCAAAACATAGCTACATACATCACCCAGATAAATACGGTATGAAAAATGAATGCCCATTTATTCTTCATTTTTAAAATACTCATCGCACCTTCAATTAACCCCGTAACAAAGTTTTTTATTTTTAAACCTATTCCCTTGGTTGCTCGTTTTACAAATCGTATAAATACTAGAAAACCTATTATAAGCCCTCCAAGTAAGATTAAAATTTTAGCTGGTGAAAAGTTTTTAGTCAGTAATTCATATATAAAATCAAACTGAAAAAATAGCGTAATACAAACAATTAGCAACATCATAATCAAATCTGCAATTCGTTCTGCTACAATCGTTCCAAATCCTTTTTCAAAAGGTATGTCTTCATAGGTAGTCATTACGGTTGCTCTAAAAACTTCTCCTGCTCTAGGAATCGTTAAGTTTACTAAATATGCTACCAAAACTGCCATTGTACTATTTCCAAAGTCAGGTTTGTATCCTAACGGTTCAAGCAAAAACTTCCATCGGTATGCTCTAGATAAATGGCTTAGTACGCCAAAAAATAAACCTAAAGCAATCCACCAATAATTCGCATTTTTAAAATATTGAAGTAGTGTTTCTATAGAAACTTTTGATAAAGAATACCAAACTAAAAAACCTCCCAAAGCGAGAGGTAATACTGTTTTTATTATTTTTTTTAACGACAAATTGAAGTTTTTTTATTCTAACAAATTTGTTTCTTCATTTGGAAATACGAGTTGAGGCTTAAATTTTTTAGCTTCTTCTAATTCTAAAAATCCATAAACTATTAAAATTAGCACATCTCCTTTTTGTACTCTTCTTGCTGCTGCACCGTTTAGTGTGATTTCTCCACTTTTTCTGGGTCCAGGAATGGCATAGGTTTCTAGACGCTCTCCATTATTGTTATTCACAATTTGAACTCTCTCTCCTTCTATAATTCCAGCAGCATCCATTAAATCTTCATCGATTGTAATGCTTCCTATATAATTTAAATCTGCACCAGTTACTTTAACTCGGTGTATTTTAGATTTTACAACTTGTACTAACATGTGGCAAAAATACTGTTTTTAAAGAATTTATTCTTTGTAATTTGTTAATTGTTTTTAAATCGAACATTATCTATTAGGCGGATTTCACCTGCAAAAACAGCTATAAAAGCTCTATATCTCTTTTTTGATTCAAATTCTGTCGCTGTTTGCAATGTTTTTTCATCTGCAATAATAAAATATTCGAGTTCTAAAAGTGGATGTTTTTTAAACTGCTTCCTTACCCACTCCGTTATTTCTATAACATTTTTTGTGCCAATTTTTTTTCTTGCCTTTTTTAACGTTTTATGAATAAAAGGTGCAGCTTTTCTGTGTTCTTCAGTTAATCTGGTGTTTCTTGAACTCATTGCCAATCCATCCTTCTCTCTAAAAATAGGCATCCCTTTTATTTTTACAGGAAGGTTTAACTTTTGAACTAACTTTTTTATAATTTGTAATTGTTGAAAATCTTTTTTACCAAAATAGGCTGTATTAGGCTCAACAATCTCAAATAGAGCCTTAACAATGGTACCAACCCCATCGAAATGTCCATCTCTAAATTTACCTTCCATTTGATGCTCTAATCCGTCAAAATCAAATGTTTCAGAAACTACATTATCATCATATATTTCTGACACTGAAGGAGCAAATAACACATCACAATCAATACTTTCTAATAATTCAACATCTTTCTCAAACGTTTTCGGATATTTATCCAAATCTTCCTTATTATCAAATTGAGTAGGATTAACGAAAATACTAACTACAGTAAGGTCATTTTTTTTAATTGCTCTTTCTACTAAAGATAAGTGACCTTTATGTAGAGCCCCCATAGTGGGAACAAAACCAATGGTTTTTCCTTTGTTTTTTTCCGAAGAAATATAATCTTTAAAATCAGATTTAGATTTGAATATTTTCATCAATGAATTAATTACGATGCCAGCAAAATTAGCAATTTAACAGGATATTAGCATAAAATTTCGTAGTTTTGCCGCTTTATAAAGAGTTCGATTTAATGAAGGATAAGAGAATATTGTATGTTTCTTCGGAAGTTATTCCGTATTTACCAGAAACAGAATTATCATCTACAGCGTTTAATGTTGCTAAATATGCACATTCAAAAGGGGTTCAAACACGAATTTTTATGCCTCGTTTTGGGGTTATTAACGAAAGAAGACATCAATTACACGAGGTAATCCGTCTGTCTGGTATGAACCTTATCATCAACGATATGGATATGCCATTAATCATAAAAGTTGCTTCTATACCTAAAGAAAGGATGCAAGTATATTTTATTGATAATGATGAGTATTTTAAGCGTAAAGCCATATATACTGATGAGGATGATAAACTATTTGAGGACAATGATGAAAGAATGATATTCTTTGCCAAAGGTGTTGTAGAAACTGTAAAGAAACTAAATTGGGCACCTGATATTATTCATGTTCACGGTTGGATGGCTTCTTTACTACCTATGTATCTAAAAGAATACTATAAAGAAGAACCTCTTTTTAATGAAAGTAAAATTGTTACTTCTTTATACAGCAATGAATTCCCAGGAGAATTGAATAAAAACCTTGCTGATAAAGTTAAATTTGACAAAATTGATAATGACTCTGTTTCTTTCTTAGAAACCCCTAGTCATGAAAATATACTAAAAAATGCTATCTTAAATTCTGATGCTATTATTAAAGGTAGTAGCGATTTTTCAGATGATTTAGATGAATTTATTTCAAAAAACGATATTACCATACTCAACTACCAATCTGAGGAATATTTAACTGAAGCTTATCTTGATTTTTACAAACAAAACGTTTTAGAACTTCAAGATTCTTAAAAATTTATTTAAACATATTTTAGAATGAAAAAGATTTCTTATGTAGTTCTATCTATTATCTTTTTCTCGCTTGTAATCTCATGTGAGAAAGACTTTAAAGAAATAGGTGGTAATGTAATTAGTAATAACGAATTCAATACAACTCAAATAGAGCTTGATATTACAATTACATCTGAAAATTTAGATGCTGTTAGAGCAGATAACCTAAACATTGGTTCATTTCAAAATGACATACAATATTGGTTAGGTGTATACAATAATCCAGATTATAAAACTATCAAGTCATCTTTTGTTAGTCAATTAAATCTAAGTACTGTAAATCCTAAAATAGCGGATGTTAAAAGTGCTCAAGATGAAACAGAACAAAGTAGAAAAATAGATTCTATCTATAATCTAGATGCTGTAATTTTAAAAATTCCATACACTGCAACTAACATAAGACAGTCAGGAGAGGCTTTACCTAAATTTAGATTAGATTCATTATTAGGAGACGCATCTACCCCTGTCACTTTAAATATTTTTCAAAACGATACTTTTTTAAACACATTAAATCCCAATAACCCATCAGAAGGTAATACTTTTTTGTCTAATAAAGATTATACAAAAAAAGATATGACAATGCCTTTAAATGCTGTTTTAAACTATAGCTTTTCTCCAAGTCCAAACGATACTATGTATGTGTTTTCTAGAAGCTTGGTAGATGTAAATGGGGTAAAGACAACATCTTTTAATGATACTATTAGATTAAAAAGTAGCGATGCTAGTAGTATAATAGATCCTCCAGATCCATTTTTAGCTATTCCTCTAGATTTAGATAAAATGAAAAGTTTATTCTGGGATCAGTTTAGTAGTGATAACTTTGCTAACCAAAATAACCTGAACAATTACTTCAGAGGTTTACTTATAGAAATTGATAATAATAGTAATGATGGGGCTATGGTTCCAATACAATTGGCTGGTACAACTGCTTCTGCTAGTTTAGAATTTTATCATACTGTTTCTTTATATGAAATAAAAGAGGGGGCTACTGATTTAACTTTTAAGGATACCATTCGAACTTCATTTTCTTTTCCTTTATCAGGAGTTAGGAACAGCATTTATAAGGTCCCTGCGGCTCAGAAAGAACCTCCTCCAGGTAGTTTTATCATTCAAGGTACAGCAGGAAGTATTGTCAAAATCCAAATTGACGAAGATCAGTTAAAAGCACTTAGAGATAGAGATGTATTAATAAATGATGCTTCTTTAATTTTTAATATTGATGCTTCCAGAGATACCACTCATGTTCCTCTGAGGGTATTTGCACACAGAAATGATGGTGAACACATTAAGGATAGCTACAGTGAACCAATTACATTTGGAGGTGCCTTGGAATATGACGAGGAAGTGGAACCAAGAAAACCTGTAAGTTATAGAATAAGAATCACAGATTATATTTCAGATTACATTACTGGAGAAACAAACGAAAATCCAGAATTAGTTCTGAAAGTTTTTAATAATCCAACTGATTTTTCAATAAATCCTAATACTAGAGTAGTTGATACCGAGGTTCAACCTTACAACTGGAATCCTAGGGGAATAACGTTATTTGCAGAAACCGCAAGTGATACTGAAAAAAAAGCTAAATTAGTTATATCCTTTACAGAAGAGAAAGAGAGTAACTAACCCAAAAAACCAAAAATTATGTGCGGAATAACAGGTTATATTGGAGAAAGAGAGGCTTATCCTATTGTTATTAATGGTCTTAAAAGACTAGAATATAGAGGGTATGACAGTGCAGGAATCATGATGTTCGATGGAGAAAACATGAACCTATCAAAAACCAAAGGTAAGGTATCAGACCTCGAAGTTATTACTAACTCTGATGAAACTAGAAAGGTAGGAAAAATAGGTATCGGTCATACCAGATGGGCAACACATGGTATTCCTAACAATGTGAATTCACATCCTCATTTTTCTGAATCTGGAAATTTAGTTGTTGTACATAATGGTATTATTGAGAATTATGACACCTTAAAAAAAGAATTAATTTCTAGAGGGTATACATTCCAAAGTGATACTGATACCGAAGTATTAATTAATTTAATTGAAGAAATAAAGAAAAATGAAGGCTGCAAACTAGGTAAAGCCGTTCAATTAGCTTTAACAAATGTGATAGGAGCTTATGCTATTGCTGTTTTTGATAAAACTAAACCTAATGAAATTGTTGTAGCAAGGTTAGGAAGTCCTATAGCCATAGGTATAGGAAAAAATAACGAAGAGTTTTTTGTAGCTTCAGATGCATCGCCTTTTATTGAATATACTAAAGATGCAGTATATTTAGAAGATGGTGAATTAGCAATCATCAAAAAAGGCAGAGGAATTAGAGTTAGAAAAATTGAAAATGACAAGTTAATTGACGCTAATATCCAAGAACTTAAACTAAATCTTGACCAAATAGAAAAAGGTGGATATGATCACTTTATGTTAAAGGAGATCTATGAACAACCTAAAGCAATTATAGATACTTTTAGAGGTAGAATGTTACCTGATGAGGGAATTATTAAAATGTCTGGAGTAGATGATAATTTCCCAAAGTTTTTAAATGCTGATAGAATAATCATTATTGCTTGTGGTACTTCATGGCATGCTGGATTAGTTGGAGAATATCTACTTGAAGATATGGCCAGAATTCCTGTTGAGGTAGAGTATGCATCTGAGTTTCGATATAGAAACCCTATAATTACTCCTAAGGATGTTGTTATCGCTATTTCTCAGTCTGGAGAAACTGCAGATACTCTAGCTGCAATTAAATTAGCTAAATCTAAAGGAGCTTTTGTATTTGGAGTATGTAATGTAGTAGGTTCCTCAATTGCTAGAGAAACTCATGCTGGAGCATATACTCATGCTGGTCCTGAAATTGGCGTAGCTTCTACCAAGGCTTTTACGACTCAAATAACAGTACTTTCTTTAATTGCATTAAAACTTGCTCAAGCTAAGGGTACTTTATCTAAATCTGCAGTAAATACTTATTTACAAACCATGCAGCAAATTCCAAAACAAGTTGAAGAATTGCTAAAAATTGATTCCTTAGTTCAGGAAATAGCTGATCACTATAAAGATGCTACCAACTGTTTATATTTAGGTAGAGGGTTTAATTTTCCTGTAGCTTTGGAAGGAGCTTTAAAGCTTAAAGAAATTTCTTATATCCATGCCGAAGGATACCCTGCTGCGGAAATGAAACATGGTCCAATTGCTTTAATCGATGAAAATATGCCTGTTTTTGTTATTGCAACAAGAAAAGGTCATTATGAAAAGGTAGTTAGTAATATTCAAGAAATAAAGTCAAGAAGTGGAAAAATTATAGCGATAGTTACTGAAGGCGATACTACTGTAAAAGAAATTGCAGACCATGTAATTGAAATTCCTGAAACTGAAGAGGCTTTCACTCCTTTATTAACAACAATTCCTTTACAATTACTTTCTTATCATATAGCAGTATTATTAGGGAAAAATGTAGACCAACCAAGAAACTTGGCAAAGTCTGTAACTGTGGAGTAAAAATAAACTTTATACATATTCAAAATCCAGCTTTTTAAGCTGGATTTTTTATTTTCTTTTAGTTAGAGTAATAAATATAGGAAAGTGGTCAGAAAACCCTCCTTTATACCATGGACCAATATAAGTTCTAAACGGACTGCCCTTATATTTACCTCTATGTGTTTTTAACCATCTTTTATTAAAAATTTTGGCTTCTAAAAAATCATGAATCCCAACATTCTTTTTTATGAAATTCCTTGATAAAATGATCTGATCAAACAAAAACCATTCTTTTTTAAAAGTTAAAGTACCCTGCCCTTTTCGATAGAGTTCATCCATAGGATTAAAAAAATCAGTAGTTACTAAGTGATCTTTTATACTTTCTGAAGTTGGGTTGTCATTAAAATCTCCCATAACAATGATTCTAGCCTCCTTATCATCTTCTTTAATCTTATTTATTGCTTTATGAACTGTTTCTGCAGCTTTAATTCGCTTGAATCTCGTCTCTTTCTCCCCTTCCCTTCTAGATGGCCAATGATTTACTATAATATGGACTAATTCATCATTCAAAAAACCTGAGACAACCAATACATCTCTTGAATGATCTTTTGTTCCATCATCTTCTATGAAGTCTAATTGATATTTATCTGAATTAACAGGCTGAAAAAATTGATCTCTAAATAATAAAGCTGTATCTATTCCTCTTTCATCTTTAGATTCATAATGCACATAACGATATCCATATTTTCTTAAATCTTTCTGAGCAGTTAAATCGTCTAAAACTCTAGTATTTTCTACTTCCACTAAACCCACAATCATTGGCGGTTCATTAGAAACATCTTTTCCTATTTGAGAAATAACATAGCTTATTTTCTTTAATTTTTTATAATAACGTTTGTACGTCCATTTACGTTCTCCTTTAGCCGTGAATTTATCATCATTTGTTAAAGGATCATCTATGGTATCGAATAAATTTTCAACATTGTAAAACGCTATGGTGTGAAGTTTATCTCTACTATATTTCATAAGATCACAAATATAGCAACTAAAAACGCAACCTTTGGTTGCGTTTTATTTTATATTGTTTCTCCTAATTCTTTAAGTTTAGAAGTATTTTCTGCCAACATTAATTCGTCAATAATTTTCTGAACGTCTCCATTAACAATGTTTTGTAAATCATATAACGTTAACCCAATTCTATGATCTGTAACTCTTCCTTGTGGATAATTATAGGTTCTAATTTTAGCTGATCTATCTCCTGATGTTACCATGGAACCTCTCTTGGCTGCATCTTCAGCCTGTTTTTTGGCTAATTCTAAATCATATAAACGAGAACGAAGTACTTTAAATGCTTTTTCTTTATTCTTATGCTGTGACTTTTGATCTTGACATTGTGCCACTAAACCAGTTGGTATATGTGTTAATCGTACAGCAGAATAAGTTGTGTTTACAGATTGACCTCCTGGACCAGAAGAACAGAAAAAGTCAATACGTACGTCTTTAGGATTAATCTCCACGTCAAACTCTTCCGCTTCAGGAAAAACCATACACGTTGCTGCTGAAGTATGTACTCTACCTTGTGTTTCTGTTTGTGGTACACGTTGTACTCGATGCACCCCAGCTTCAAATTTTAATGTTCCGTACACATCTTCACCTGAAACTTCAAACTGAATTTCTTTGAATCCTCCATTAGTTCCTTCACTATAATCTACAATAGACACATTCCAACCTTTTCCTTCGCAATATTTAGAATACATTCTAAACAAATCACCCGCGAATATACTTGCTTCGTCTCCTCCGGTACCTGCTCGAAGTTCCACAACTGCATTCTTAGAATCTTCAGGATCTTTAGGTATCAATAGAAACTTGATTTCCTCTTCAAGAACAGGAATTCTTTCCTTCGCTTCATCCATCTCCATTTTTGCCATTTCAACCATTTCAGCATCACTACCATCAGAAATAATTTCTTTAGCTTCTTCCATAGTGTTTAAAAGCGACTCATACTCATTCGCTTTTTTGACTACTTTACCTAAATCTTTATATTCTTTATTTAATTGAACATAACGCTTTTGATCAGAAATTATATCTGGTTGAATAATTAAATCTGATACTTCATCGAAGCGCTGTTTTACAATTTGTAATTTGTCTAGCATTATTCTTTTCGTTGGTGTGCGAATTTACGACTTTTCTTTAAATTTGTTGCACTGAAAATCAGCGTTTGAACAAAAACTAGTAGGTATGAGACACTTAATTTTACTTTTAGCCGCTTTCTCAATTTTATCTTGTAAGAAAGAAATACAAAATCCTAAGTTTTTAATTGGAAAATGGAAAAGAGTTAACGACGAACCTAGTAAATCTACCTACGAGTTTTGGAATGAAAATTACTCAGGTTTAGGTTTTACCCTTCAAAATAAAGATACTGTTTTTAGAGAAGATTTAAGTATTGTTTCTATAAATGGTGTCAAACAATTTCAAGTTACTGGCGTAAATGAAAACCCCACATTGTTTAAAATTACAGAATTGAGCAATACTTCCTTTACTTGCGAAAATCCAGATAACGATTTTCCTAAAAAAATAACATATTGGTTAGAAGAAGAAAAATTACATGCAAAAGTTGCTAATGATGAATTTGCTATTGATTTTGAATTTGAACGAATGGAATAATAGACTTCATCAAGAATAAATCCTACCAATTGTATACATATTAGCGTGAGTTCGATGTAATTTTACCTTGAATCCCTTGTAAACAAGGAAGTCTTTGCGAAGCAGTGAAACGGATGAAGCAATCTTTGTCTTATAAACGATATTTTCGTTATTAAATTAATACATTACTTCTTCACTTCACTGAGTTTCATTCATCGTAATGACGTGATCGACTGATTTACATGTTTAAAAATATATTCTTAAATCGAACTCACGTTATTAGTTTAATTTTGACACTTCTTTTGCATTCATTTGACATTTTTAACGAAGCATAGAAATAGTTTTACTCAAAATTTAAAAACTAAATCAATGAGAAAAATTAGTATTCTTTTCGTTTGTCTTTTATTCCTGATATTTCATAGTAATGCGCAGGAAAAACTACATATTAATATACCTAAAAGCACTATTAAATGGATTGGTGAGTACACTTTTAATTTCGCAGGTCATGATGGATTCATACAATTCAAAGAAGGTTACTTTATAAAAACTAATGAGGTAATTACAGGTGGAGAATTTATCATTGACATGAATTCTATGACCAATACAGACATTAAAGAAGACGAAGGAAAAGAGAGTTTAATCAATCACTTAAAAGATCCTGATTTTTTTGATGTTAAAAAATACCCTATTGCTACACTGAGTATTATTTCTGTAGAATATTTTGAAAAGCATAAAGGTAGAATGAAAGCAAACATGACAATTAAAGGAATTACAAAACCTGTAGATTTTAAAGTAGAATTTAATTATGACGAAAAAACAATGTTTGCTCGTTTTAAGATTGATAGACGTGATTGGAATGTAAGTTATAAAAGCAAGATTAAAAACGGAGCTATTTCGGATGCTATTGGATTTGAAGTAAAAATAGCCTTATAAAAAAGAGACTGTCTAAAAAGTCTATTTTTCGTCAAACTGAACTTGTTTCAGTTTCTCATTATAATTAAAAAATCAGATAGATGGGATTCTGAAATAAATTCAGAATGACGTTTTTCAATACTTTTCAGACAGCCTCTTCAATATTTTAATGACTTATTACTTAATATTCAAAAGTTCCAAACTCACTTTTTATAGTAAGTTTCTTTTCTTCTGATGTTTCTACTCTTCCTACTATTTGAGCCTCTACATTGAAAGATTTTGAGATTGAAATAATTTCATCCGCAACTTCCGAAGAAACATACAACTCCATTCTATGACCACAATTAAATACCTGATACATTTCTTTCCAATCCGTTTTTGATTGTTCTTGGATCAACTTGAATAGAGGTGGAATTTCGAACATGTTGTCTTTTATCACATGAACATTATCTACAAAATGTAAAATTTTAGTTTGCGCTCCTCCTGAACAGTGTACCATTCCATGTATGGCATCCGAAGTATATTTTGATAAAATCTCTTTTATAATTGGCGCATAAGTTCTTGTTGGTGATAACACTAATTTACCGGCATCAATTGGCGAGTTATCTACCTCATCTGTTAACTTTACATTTCCAGAATACACTAAATCCGAAGGTACAGCTGCATCAAAACTTTCAGGATATTTGCTTGTTAAATAGTTATTAAAAACATCATGACGAGCAGAAGTCAATCCGTTACTTCCCATTCCTCCATTGTATTCTTTTTCGTAAGTAGCTTGACCAAAAGATGCCAATCCAACAATTACATCTCCAGGCTTTATGTTTGCATTATCGATTACATCAGCTCTTTTCATTCGAGCAGTAACTGTAGAATCAACAATAATAGTTCTTACTAAATCACCAACATCTGCTGTTTCTCCACCAGTAGAATGAATCGTAACTCCGAACGCTGCCAATTCTTTAATCAACTGTTCCGTACCATTAATGATTGCAGAAATAACTTCTCCAGGAATTAAATTTTTATTTCTTCCAATAGTTGAAGAAAGCATAATATTATCTGTAGCCCCTACACACAATAAATCATCAATATTCATGATTAACGCATCTTGTGCAATTCCTTTCCATACTGAAATATCACCAGTTTCTTTCCAGTACATGTATGCTAAGGAAGATTTTGTTCCTGCTCCATCAGCATGCATAATTAAACAATGCTCATCATCATTAGTTAAATAATCAGGAACTATTTTACAAAAGGCCTTAGGAAATAACCCCTTGTCAATATTTTTAATAGCATTATGAACATCTTCTTTTGAAGCGGAAACACCTCTTTGCGCGTATCTTTTAGAAACTTCTTGACTCATTAATATTGTGTTGTTGTTGGCTGCAAAATTACTTTAAAACACTAGACTATCAAAGTAATTCACATCTTTACTTCTTCTTTCATAGATAACTGTATCTCTCCAAACACCATTTAACTCAGCTATTTTCTCTCGATACCCTATTTTTCTGAATCCGTATTTCTCATGAAGTTTAATACTTCCTATATTTTCAGGAAACATACTTGAGTATAATGACCATATATTATTTTCTCCAGATGATTCTATTAATTTTTGCATAAGCATGCTACCTATACCCTTCCCTGTTGAGGATAATTTTATGTAAACACTAACTTCAGCTACTCCCCTATATTCATACCTATCAGAAACAGGAGTTAAAGCACACCAACCTAACACCTCAAAATCATTATCTACAACAACAAAACGAGAATGCTTATGACATTTAGTACTCCATGATTCCCAAGTGGGAACAGTTTTTCTAAATGTGGCATTATACGTTTCAATTCCTTCCTTATAAATTAACGCTACATCTGGCCAGTGCTCTTTAGTTAACGGTGATACTTTCAAACTACTTTTACTATTTATTGAATAGCAACTCTCTATATTTAGTTAATGGCCATAAATTATCATCAACTAACAATTCTAATTTATCTACATGATAACGAATATCTTCCAAGAATGGTTTTACCTTATTACAATACGCATCTGCATTCTCCTGACCATTTAACTTATTTGCTTTCTTTCGTTCTTCTGTCATGTCTTCAATCATAGAGTTAATTTCAGCAATATGGTTCGATATTCTTTTAATTAAGTCTATTTGTTCTGAGGCATATTTTCCAAAATCTTTACCAAAGATTTCTTTCAATCCTTTTACATTCTCTATTAATGTATTTTGATATTGGATAGCTGTAGGTATGACATGATTTCTAGAAATATCTCCTAACACTCTACTTTCTATTTGTATTCTTTTAGCGTATTCCTCTAGCTTGATTTCGTGACGCGCTTCTACTTCTACACTATTCATCACTTTCATTTCTTCAAAAAGAGCAATACTTTTCTTCGCTATTTTTATTTTTAATGCTTCTGGAGTAGTTTTATGATTACTTAAACCTCTCTTTTTTGCTTCCTTCTCCCAAGCTTCCCCGTAGCCATCTCCTTCAAATCGAATACTCTTAGATGCCTTAATATATTCTCTTAATACATTAAATATTGCTTCATCTTTCTTTAATCCTTTTTCCTCTATCAAAGTGTCAACTTCAACTTTAAAATCTTTGAGTTGCTTTGCTATAATAGTATTTAAAACTGTCATAGGCCCAGCGCAATTAGACCAAGATCCAACAGCTCTTAATTCAAATTTATTTCCTGTAAAAGCAAAAGGAGATGTTCTATTTCTATCTGTATTATCCAGTAGAATCTCAGGAATTTTCCCAACAATATTCAACTTAAGATCTGTTTTTTCTTGAGGAGACAGTTTTCCTTTGGTTACATTTTCTAAATCATCTAACACTTGTGATAACTGCGATCCAATAAATACAGAAATAATAGCTGGCGGCGCTTCATTAGCCCCTAACCTATGATCGTTACTTGCACTAGCTATTGACGCTCTAATTAACTCTTCATAATCATGAACAGCTTTTATCGTATTTACAAAAAAGGTTAAAAACTGTAAGCTTTTCATTGGTGTTTTTCCAGGACTTAAAAGATTCACTCCTGTATCTGTACTTAAACTCCAATTATTATGTTTTCCTGATCCATTTATTCCTTTGAAGGGTTTTTCATGAAATAACACTTTAAAGTTATGACGTTGCGATACCTTTTCCATAACATCCATAAGTAATGAATTGTGGTCTACTGCTAAATTAGCTTCTTCAAAAATTGGTGCTATTTCAAATTGATTAGGTGCTACTTCATTATGTCTAGTTTTTACTGGAATTCCCAAAACCATACATTCTTGTTCTAAATCACGCATAAAATTCATGATTCTTGTAGGTATGGATCCGAAATAATGATCTTCTAATTGTTGACCTTTTGCTGATGCGTGACCTAGAAGTGTTCTCCCTGTCATCATAATATCAGGTCTGGATGCCGCTAATGCTTTATCAATTAAAAAATACTCCTGCTCCCAACCCAAAGTAGCATTTACTTTACTTACATTTTTATCAAAGTACTTACATACTGCAGTAGCAGATTCATCTATAGCCTGTAAAGCCCTTAATAGAGGGGCTTTATTATCTAACGCTTCGCCTGTGTAAGCAACAAATACTGTAGGAATACATAAGGTAGCCCCATAAATAAAGGCCGGAGAAGTTGGGTCCCAAGCAGTGTAACCTCTGGCTTCAAACGTATTTCTTATACCTCCATTTGGAAAAGAAGAAGCATCTGGCTCTTGTTGGACCAATTTTCCACCATCAAAAAGTTCAATAACTGCACCATCTTCCGTGATCTCAAAAAAGGCATCATGTTTTTCAGCAGTAGCACCTGTTAAAGGTTGAAACCAATGTGTATAATGAGTAGCTCCCCTAGCCAATGCCCATTCTTTCATACTCACAGCTATTTGATCAGCTATCTTTCTATCTATCTTGTGCCCAAACTCAATAGCATCTTTAACACTTTTATAGGCTTCTCTAGTCATATATTGAAGCATAGCTTTATCATTAAAAACATGCTTCGCAAATAATTCTGATCTCTTATTGACTTCATCAATAGGCAATGATTTCCTATTTAAAACCTCTTGTAATGCATTAAATCGTATTGTCGCCATCATTATTTTTTTACAAAAATAGTTTAATACCCTATAAAAAAACAGGTATTATGTTTAAAATTATAACATTTTTAAATTTTACCCCTATAAAATTTGGGGGTAAATGAAAAAATATTGATTTTTGTCTAGAAACTATACAAACGATATTAAAATAATATATCATGGCTAAATCAAAATTAGAATACATTTGGTTGGATGGATATTTTCCAACACAAAACATGCGTAGTAAAACTAAAGTTGAAGACGATTTTAGTGGTAAATTAGAAGATTGTCCTATTTGGTCTTTTGATGGGTCTTCAACAAAACAAGCCGAAGGTGGTTCATCTGATTGTTTATTGAAACCTGTTGCGATCTACCCAGATCCAGCTCGTAGAGATGCATACTTAGTAATGACTGAGGTTTTAAATGCGGACGGAACTCCACACCCAACTAACGCACGTGCAAAGATTGATGATGAAGATAATGACTTCTGGTTTGGTTTTGAGCAAGAGTATTTTATTATGGATACTGAAACTCAATTGCCTTTAGGTTTCCCTATTGGTGGTTATCCAGGTCCTCAAGGAATGTATTACTGTTCTGTTGGTGGAAAAAACACTCACGGTAGAGATTTAGTTGAAAGACACGCTGACTTATGTATAGATGCTGGATTAAATTTTGAAGGTATTAACCAAGAGGTGGCTTCTGGACAATGGGAATTTCAAATTTTTGCTAAAGGAGCAAAAGCTGCTGGTGATCAAATTTGGGTAGCTCGTTATTTATTAGATAGATTAACTGAAGATTACGGATACTATATTGAATATCATCCAAAACCAATTAAAGGTGACTGGAATGGTTCAGGAATGCACGCGAACTTCTCTAACACGTTATTAAGAACTTGTGGAAGTAAAGAAACTTACGAAAAAGTTTGTGAGGCATTTAGACCAGTTGCTAAAGATCACATTGCAGTTTATGGTGAGTTTAACGATCAACGTTTAACAGGATTACATGAAACTGCATCTATTAACGATTTTAGTTATGGTGTTTCTGATAGAGGTGCATCTATCCGTATTCCAATTATTACTGTTGAGAAAGGATGGAAAGGATGGTTAGAAGATCGTCGTCCAGCTTCTAATGCTGATCCATATAAAGTAGCAGGAATTATTGTAAAGACTGTAAAAAGTGCTGATATTTAAAAATTAGTCATAAAACATATTAAAAGCTCACAAAGTATTTGTGAGCTTTTTTGTTTTAGATCATATCGTTTTATACTATACCTATAATTACTACAGTAAAAGTCCTCACAGGTTTTAAAAACCTATGAGGACTTTTTTTGTATTATGCTTTTTGTTTCCGAAAAATAACAACATTAAAAATCCAAATAATCTCTTATATAAAAGCTAAATAAATAAAAGCTAAATACGCTAAGAACAGTATTCCTCCCTTTACCCTAGTTAAAACAAACTTTTTAGGTAAAAATGCTAATGGTAGAATAACCAGAGCAAAAGATAACATCCAGAAAATATCTCTACTTAATATTTGAGGTTCAGTAATTGGAATGGTTTTAATCATTGAAGTTAAGCCTAATACTGAGGCAATATTAAAAATATTAGATCCAATTAGGTTACCTAATGAAATTGCCTTTTCTCCTTTAATAACTGCAATCATTGAAGCTGCAAGTTCTGGAACGCTTGTACCTATAGCAATCATTGTAATAGAAATTACACCTTCACTTACTCCGACACTTTTCGCTAAAGATTTAGCTCCATTTACTAATAAATCAGAACCAAAATACAGTGCTACTGCACCTAACAATAACCAAATAAAAATTTTGCCATAACCAGTTGTTGCCAATTTTTCATCTACTTCATCATCATCTTCGCTAGTTTTATCTTTAGCTGATCTGATTAAAACAATCAAGAAAACTACTAATCCTAAAAACAGGCTTAATCCTTCAACATTGGTAAGTTGATTATCATTTTGTAAGAAATAATAAATTGCTAAAGAGAAAATCATCATTACAGGCCAATTTAGCTTGTAAAAATCTTTATCGACTACAATTGGCCCCACTAATGCAGTAACTCCTAATACTAAACCGATATTCGCAATATTAGATCCAATCACATTATTAATTGCAATTGCTGGAGAACCGTCTAATGCCGCCTGAAGGCTTACTAATAATTCTGGGGCTGAAGTAGCAAATGACACTACTGTCATACCAATTACCATTTTAGATATATTTAATTTAAAAGAAAGTCCTACTGAAGCTTTCACCAAAAAGTCTCCACCAAAAATCAACAATACTAATCCTAAAATTATATATAGAATATCCATTTAACAGTTTTTTTGTATTGCGAATATAGGAATTATAACTCCAAAAAAATCTTGATTTTTCCCTCTTAAAATCAAAAAATATACCTCGTTATTTTTCATCTAATTTTTTAATCGGCAAAATGGATTTATTAAAAACGGTATAAAAAAAGACTATTTATCCTTTGCTTTTGAAACTCGACTAAAAAAAGCCCTTTATTTTATAACAGAAAAGAATATAAAATGAAAATAAATATTTCAATTTAGAACTTAAAACAAGAAATAAAAGTTTCATATTAAAACAATTTTAACTTTTTTAACTTCATATGTAAATTCAAATTTACAAAATCATTTTAAAAAGTTTGTAGATCATATTTCAATCCTCATATATTGGCTAAACAATTTCGAAATTGAACTAATTACTAACATTAAAACCACTAAAAAATGATTCTTTACTTTTTAAAATTTATGACCACTCTTATTGAGCTTATGTCAGATTTTATTCAGGCAATATTTTAAGGATAACTATTAAAACTATATTACTATGCTAACATTTTTCGGAATTGTATTAATCTTATTAGGATTGACTTCCATTATTATAAAACCATTCGTTACAAGTATTAAAAATCTTGAATGGTTAACTACTCAAAAAAGTACCATTGCAATAGTTGTCGGTGTACTAATGAGTATAACCTCAGGAATATTCTTTTATGCAGAACCAGGTACAGCTTATGCCGTACAATATCCATGGGGAGGGCAAAAGGCGGTATTCCAACAAGGTTTAAAAACTAAAATGTGGGGACGATTAATTCCCATACAATTTGAAATTCCTGTTAAATATGTTATTCCTAACACAAAAGGACAGGTAGGTGACCAAAGTAAATATGCTTATGTAGATAAATCTCGTCAATGGGAGTTTAATGACGCTGTTAAAGGTAAAATAGCTACCTCTATTGTGATAAGTATAGATATTTCAGATGAAAAGCAATTTTTATCTGTTGCTGATAGAAATAAAACAGAGAAAAATTTAATTCGATCTAGAATTATACCCAATATAGATCAATCGATTAAAAACACCTGTAAGCTTATGGCCGCACAAGATTATATCTCTGGACAAGCTGCAGATTTCGATAGATATTTCCAAGATCAATTAGAAAATGGAATGTATGTTTTAGAAGAGTATGTTGAAAATCAAAAACCAGAAATTATTGGCGACAGCACTGTAACTAGAACTATTCCAAACAAAGAATCTCGTCAGAAAAGATTTCGCATTAAAATGAAGGATGGAAATCCTGTTCGAGTAAGAGGTAATTCTTTAAAATCTTATGGTCTAACCGTGGTACAAGCCGTAGTTACTGAAATTGATTGGGAAGAAACTTTTGATAATAGATTACAATTACAAAAAGAAGAAGTTGCACAAACACAATTAGAAAAACAACAAGCAGAAAGAGAATTTTATCGTGCACAAAAGGAAAAAGCAAAAGGAGAAGCAGAAAAAGCAAAAGAAAGAGCTCGATTAGAAAAAGCACAAATACAACAAACTATTGCTGCCGAAACAGAAGCTAAAGTTGCTGAGTTTAACTTAATAAAAGAGAAAAAACAATATGAAGTTGAACAGTTTAAAGCAAAAAGTAAAAAATTAGCTGCAGACGCACAAGCCTATGAAAATCAAAAATTGGTAAGTGCAGGACTTACGCCACAAGAAAAAGCTGAATGGGAATTTAAAACTGCAGTGGGAGTTGCTAAAGAGTTAAAGGATTTAAGATTACCAACAACTTATATCGAAGGAAGTTCTGGTACAAAAAACAGTGGGAATTTGCTACAATCTTTAATTGGCGCTGAGTTAGCTAAGAAGATGATTGAAAAGAAAAAGTGAAAAGTGAAAAGTGAAAAGTGAAAAGTGAAAAGTGAAAAGTGAAAAGTGAAAAGTGAAAAGTGAAAAGTGAAAAGTGAAAAGTGAAAAGTGAAAAGTGGGTAAAATATGTGGCGGGCAGTAATCTCGCCACTTTTTTGTATTAATTTTTCATTATATTTGATTAAACCCTTATACAGTGAAAAAGCAACTCTTTAAAGTTTTAGCACGATTGAACAAAACTGTTTTACCATCATTCACAAAAAAACAGTTGGATATTTCTAAAGCTTCAAAATTCCAGTTAGCAATAATTGGTTGGCGAGCTTTTGTAACAATGAATTCTTTAGATTAAACTAAAACCTCAATCTTATGGGTAATTTTATTAAAATTTATTCTGGTACCTCTATACTATCAAATCGTCTGGCTTCATTATTAAATGATGCTACCATAAATACCATTGTCAAAGACAATCAAGAATCAGGTAGATTAGCCGGGTTTGGCACATTAGGAAAGTCAGTAGATATCTTAATTAACGATACTGATTTAGAGGAAGCAAAAAAAATAGTTGAAGAATTTCAAAAAGAAGTTTCTGAATAATTTTTTGATTCGAAAATTTGGATTATATTTGCATCCGCTAAAAAGGCCTCGTAGCATAACTGAATAGTGCACTTGATTACGGCTCAAGAGGTTGCAGGTTTGAATCCTGCCGAGGTCACAATAAAAAACCTAACTCAAATGAGTTAGGTTTTTTTATTTTAATATAAAATAGTAATACCAAACTTAAAAAGAGGTATATTTTTATTTAATCTTTTTCTACAAACTCTTTTTAGACATAAAAAAAAGCAGCTTTTCACAAAGCTGCTTTTGGTTAAAACAATCCCC
>NZ_MSMP01000053.1 GCF_001936575.1 Tenacibaculum agarivorans | reverse complement strand
TTAAAATACGCTTTTCTAGCATCAGTATAGTTAGTATAGTTTTCTCTTAATCTACCATTAATTACTCCTGTAATTAACTTTGTTTGCCTATCATACCATGCCCTTTCTTTTTCTAATGCTGCAGCTATCGCAGCTCTGTCGTTAGCTAGAGCAGTATTAAAAGAGTCATTAAAATTGAATCTGAAATCACTAGGTTTATCAGTATTACCAGGACAATCACAAGGGTCTATACCTATTGGAATGATAAAAGGATCAAACTCTCCTGGTGGAACAGGAACAGGTTCTGCTGGGATTCCTGGTCCGGATGGTTCTGAAGGATCCAATGGATCTACAGGTCGTTCTGATGGTGTTTGTGCAAATACACATTGCGCTATTAAAACACAAAGTAGGATACATAGGTTTTTAATTTTCATGGCTTTTTTTAGTTTTTAATAATAGTTTCTGTTTTCTTTTCTCCATCTACATATACGGTAATTACGTACATGCCTTGTTGCAATTGATTTCCATTTAAGTAATAGATATATTCTCCTTCGCTTTGCTGTTTTCCTTCTTCAAGAATTTGATTACTTCCTGTATTTAAGTGTGTAGCTTCAATACGAATATGACTTTCTTGAGTTAGATTATAGGCAACAAATAATTCTTTGTGGAAAGGATTAGGGTATAGTTTTATAAATTGGTCTGATCCTTGCTGTAAGTTTTCTAATACTTCTTCTGAAACTTCGGTTCCGTTTTCAGTTGTGATTTTCTTTTTTGTTAATACCAAATAAAAGGCAGAACCTAACTCGTGAAGTTCTTGGGCATAACTCTGTAATGCCAACACTAAATACGTCTTCCCTTCTATTTTCTTTTTGGTAATGGTTGCATTTGTGATTTGGTAATCTATCGTTTTTTCTGATGCACTGTTATAAAAAGCACGGTCTAATACTATATGTAGATTTTCAAAGGTAAAAGCATCTTTATCATTATATGCAATGTCACTAATTGTATTTTTTTCATTGCTAAAAGTATATTTCAAATTTTCCTCTTCTGTTTGGATAAACGAAATATGCAAAGGTGTTTGTTGTATTATCTTTTGCTCTGACCAGTCTAACTGTACTAGAGATCCTTCCCAATTACCCATAAGTTCTCTATCAGAAAACGGAGTTTTTGTATTTTCAACGGTCAACAACTTTTCCTGTAACTCTGTAAATTCAAAATTGGTGCTCATCTGTTCTTTCATACAGGCAAGCATAGCAGTTTCATCAAATCGCTCTATACTTTGTAATAGTTCCACGGCTTTTTGTTTGTCTTGCGCCACACCATTTCCAAAATAGTACGCCACAGCTAACCAGTGTTTTGCCATTGGATAGGAACTTTGTTTGAATAATTCTACAGCTCGTTTATAATTTTGAGGTGTATCTCCTATTCCTTTATAAAATAAGTATCCTAATGCATATGTAGCTTTATCACTTCCTAGATCATAGGCTTTTTTGTACCATTTTTTAGCTTTTTTAATATCTACTTCAGTACCGATTCCTTTTTTATACAAATCGGCTAAATACACCATGGCAAAGCGATTGTCTTGCTTTGCTGCTTTTTTAACCAGCTTAAAACCTTTTTTATGGTGTGTAAGTTCTTCTTGTTTTGTGTAAATTTTACCTAAAAGCAATTGTGCTTTATCGTAGTCTTTCTCTACACAGGGCGCTAATAAAGCTTCTATTTCTGTGTACTCCTTTTCTGAATTCTGATTGACTTTTAACTCATACATAGCAATGTTTAGATTAAGTTCGCAGTCAGATTCTTTTTCTTGTGCTTTACCCTTTGCTGCTACTAATAACAGGGCGGCACATGCCATTTTTAATGTTCTCATAATTTATAATAATTGAATAATTAGTTATACAGTAAGAACAAGCACATACATGCTTATCAAACTATTTTTTACTCGTAAAAAGGTCTTGAAACTAAATGTTTGGTTTCATAGCAATCCTTTCCTTTTCAAGTACAAATAAACAATAAACGAATGAATTTTCAATAACTTTAAACGTTAATTTTTGTTCAAATTAGAACATTCTTTATCATTTATTTTTTAACAAAACTAACTATCATTTTTGAGAAATGAATGTGGTTTTATGACATTTAAAGTGCGGTTTTCCGCATTTATAAATATGATTTCGCATAATGCCAATAGTAAAAATTTCTACTAGATATTTCGCATATTAACCAAAAATTGTCTTTACGAACGAAATGACGTGTAGTGAAGTAATCTCTTTATTTTTAGATAGAAACAAAATTAAAATAGTAAAAGTGACAGATTGCTTTACTTCGACTACCACTCAGTACAGGCTAAAGTCTCAAAGACCTTTTTTTCGAAGTTCTTAATCGTCCTACAATTTTACTTCTGATCTCGATAAGCTCAATCATCAGTAAAATCAACCGAATTGAAAAAGGTTTTAATCTAAGGTACTATAACTACTTCACCGTACCTCCTATCATTGATGTATTTTTTTGAAATACTGAATAACAAGGATTTATACTTAAATACAAATAACCTGTATTTCCTCTCCTTTGTCTTGATACAACCTTTCGACATGGCTCAAGACAGGCTTCGCAAAAATCAAGACTGAAATGATAAGAATTTAAAAATACTAAGGCATCTCCAGCCACAGATGAAAAGAACTCGCTAAAGCTCAAACAGCTTTTCATCTTACAGCTAACCCTGCTGCCTTGATTTTTATAAATTCTTATCAATAGGTCGTTTTTTTAACAACATGTCATTAAAGCCGTTTCACAAAATTTTTGTTGGTACTCTCGTAACTAACAAAAAAAGAATATATATTGGTAATATCTAATGTAATTTATAATTACAAAATAAATCCCAAGAAAAAAGCATCACTATTATATTTAATAGCGATGCTTTTTTCAGTGTATCATATTGTGTGTTTGATATATGATAATACACAATATCTGTATGAGTTATTTTTTCTCTATCAACTCTAATTTTTCTGCAAAATAATCACAGAAATCACGCATGGTAGCGCTCATTTTGTCATCGTTAGTCGCACGTTGAAAAGTATCTGCCATAGATACTAATGTTTGATGAAAAAACTGTTTCATCTCATCTACCGGCATATCTTTTGTCCATAAATCCATACGAAGCGTATCTTTTTGTTTATGATCCCATACTGATAACATAATTGCCTTTGAAGCTTCATTTTTTATTCCTCCATCTTCAGCATTCCAAGTAATTTCTTCAGGAACTCTATTTTCATCTAATGCAACTTTAAATTTAATTTCAGAAGTATGTACTATTGCCATGTATTAACGCTTAGGTTTATATTTCGATTTTTTAAAAATTTCGTCTCCTTTTGTGTTCAAAAGTTCCGACAAAGATACGTCATTATTTCGCATGTAAGAGCGTACTATTCGCCACCCAATCCACTTTCCTATCTGTCCTGGCGATAAATTATCTTCTGCCATGTAAAACTTAGAAAAAGGAGCAATATCTAAAAAACGTTTATTCAATTTAGAATCGGTACTATACAGCAAATCTTTCTCTATAAAATATTTCCAAATTTCTTCTTCGCTACGCACAGCCCAATCATATTTTTCTGTAGTATATCCTATTTTTTCTCGATCAGATACATCTGGTAAATATGCGTCTAGCAAATACATTTTTTTACCTTCATAAATCATTTTATTAATAAAATTTCGCTCTCTATTTGGACCTATTTGGGTAGCTATAATAGCATTAGCAACATCAACTATAATATGGTTTGCGGTATTATTTTGCTTAATATATTCAGGATAATCCCCATAAAACTCATGTGATGTTCCTAAATAACAGTCTAAAGAAATCAATAAATACTCTCCATTATAAATTACTCTATTGTCATAATCGATATTACTCAACAGTGTAATAATTTTTGGTGCTGTAAATTTCGGATGATAGTACTTAATATGTTTACATAAGTTTTCTATCTGATTTTGTTGCAATGAAAAATCACTATACATTTTTTGAGTTTCAGAAAATAGCTCTTGTTCATCTTTATCTTTGATTTTATTTATCCAGATAGAATCTATATTATGCGGAAAAAACAGCGGATATTTTGATTTAATATTTGGTAATGTTTCTTCTGTAGCTGAGTAGAAATCAACATCAAATCTATCTAGACTAAGCTCCATCTGGATTTTAGAAACATCAACTTTTAATTTTTCCTCTTTTTTACATGAATTAAAAACTACTAGAAGTAGTAGAATGCTCATTATCTTATGCATGAAATTCTTATATTTACGCTTATAATTATTCAATCTTCAAATTTATTAAAATCATATAACATGAATACTCCAAAAGTTGCTGATCACATTATCAATTGGTTGAAGACATATGCTGAGAACGCTAAAGTAAAGGGTTTTGTTGTGGGAGTTTCTGGTGGAATTGATTCTGCTGTTACCTCAACACTATGTGCTAGTACTGGTTTACCTACTTTGTGTGTTGAAATGCCTATTCACCAAGCACAAAGTCAAGTGAATAGAGCTCAAGAACATATAGCACAATTAAAAGAGCGTTTTTCTAATGTTTCGGATACTAGAGTAGACTTAACCTCGACTTTTGAAGATTTTAAAACCTCGGCTCCTGAAGCTGAACCTTCTGCGCAATTAGATTTAGCATTAGCCAATACACGTGCTCGTTTGCGTATGACTACTTTGTATTATTTTGCAGGTTTACATGGTTTACTAGTCGCTGGAACAGGAAATAAAGTTGAAGACTTTGGTGTTGGATTTTTTACTAAATATGGTGATGGTGGTGTAGATTTAAGTCCTATTGCAGATTTGCTAAAATCTGAAGTATACGCTTTAGGTAAACATTTAGACGTACCAGAATCTATACAAAAAGCGCAACCTACGGATGGTCTTTTTGGTGATAGTAGAACAGATGAAGATCAGATTGGAGCTTCTTATGATGAACTAGAATGGGCTATGCATATGCAAGATAAAGGTAAAACTGCAGATGATTTTGAAGGTAGAGAAAAAGAAGTATACCAAATTTACTTACGATTCAATACGAATAATAAACATAAAATGGTTCCGATTCCTATTTGTGAGATTCCCAGCGAATTAAAGTAAATTCGCTGAGATCATTAGTTGCTTTATTTTTTTGTAGGCTCTTTTTTTATGTCCTTTAGATATTTGAAAAGGTAATTCAATAAATAGCACCACAATGTGTCCAATTTGGAGCAATTTTCTCATAGTTTATAGATTTTATTTCTGTTTCTTTCGGACCACTAATATATAAAAAAATGTTAAACCTCGAAATTAATTATACTACGCGGCTTAATTTTTCGTATAATAACTTCTTGAGTTCTAAGTAATTCATTACTTCTTCTTTTAACTCATTAGGACTCTTTTTTTCAGCTGTTTCACTACCTAGACCCTCTTCTTGATTGGCTTGTTCCTGCATTGCTAAGCCTTCTTGAACAATGGTCGTTAATTTTTTCTCTATAAGAACTCTTCTAAGGTTTAAAATTGCATCTGTAACTAATTTGGGTAAAATTTTTGATGTTTCAGTCACAAAAATCTCTTTTCGCGTCCAATCACTAAGTTGATATTTTTCTTCGTCCATCAAAATAGTGGTGACTGCACTAGCTACTTCTGGATTCTCATTGGAAACTAATCTGTTTATCGATATTTTTTCATCTTGATTGATTTGGTGTATAATTTCATAATACACCACTCTAAAAATATCATTAGAAAACTCAATTTCATCCTCTTGTAAATTCAAATACAGTTCATTAGACACCGTATTCATATATTCTTCTTTTTCTAAAGTAGGTCTCCCTCGTTTATCTTGACCATGTACCCAGTTTATAAAAGCTACTTCTTCATTACCATAGAGTAATAGTATTCTTATAATTTCTTTCTCTAAAAGCAGTAAACTATCAACTTTGGATTTTGTTGCTTTTTCTTTGACAGGTTTTAAAACTGGTTCTTTCTTTGTGACTTCGCTACTTCTTCCACTCTTATTTAAAAGCTGTGCTAACTCGCTGAACAATACGCGTTCAGAAATATCCATAATTCTGGAACATTCTTGTAAATACACTTCTCTCTGTATTCCATCAGGAATTTTGGAAATACTAGTAACAATATCACGAATTAAACCTGCTTTTTTCACAGGATCATCTTTTGCTTCCTCTAATAATAAGGATACCTTAAAATTGATGAAATCTTGGGAATTTTCCGATAAATACGCTTTTAATTCTGCATCTGAATGTGCTTTAGCGAAGCTATCAGGATCTTCTCCTTCTGGAAAAGCAACCACACGCACATTCATTCCTTGCTCTAAAATCAAATCTATTCCACGAAGTGAAGCCCTAACTCCCGCTGCATCACCATCAAAAAGTACAGTAATATTGTTGGTTAAACGATTGACCAATCGGATTTGTTCAGGCGTTAACGCTGTACCCGAAGAGGCTACTACATTCTCTATTCCTGATTGATGAAAAGAGATCACATCTGTATACCCTTCAACTAAGTAGCAATTATCTTCTTTAGAAATTTCCTTTTTAGCTTGATAAATTCCATATAAAATTTTACTCTTATGGTAGATATCACTTTCTGGAGAATTTAAATATTTTGCAGCCTTTTTATCATTAGTTAAAATACGCCCTCCAAACCCTAATATCCTTCCAGACATACTATGGATGGGGAACATCACACGACCTTTGAATCGGTCAAACATTCGATCTCTCTCTCCTCCTTCTTTTACAATAGTTAACCCTGTAGATTTTAAGTACTTTATATCATAACCTTTATCTAAAGCTGTTTTTGTAAAATTATCCCATTCGTCTTTACAATATCCTAAATCGAATTTCTCAATCGTATCTTCTCTAAACCCTCTTTCTTTAAAATAAGACAATCCAATAGCTCTACCCTTCTGAGTATTTAGTAAAACATCATGAAAGTAGTCTTTGGCAAATTTCGAAACCAAAAACATACTTTCTCTTTCATTGATCTGCTGTTTTTGCTCGTCACTCTGCTCGGTTTCTTCAATATCGATATTATATTTCTTGGCCAGCCATCGAATTGCTTCTGGATATGAAAAATGTTCGTGTTCCATTAAGAAGGAAATTACATTCCCTCCTTTACCGGTACTAAAGTCTTTCCATATTTGTTTTACCGGTGACACCATAAATGATGGTGTTTTTTCATCCACAAAAGGACTTAGCCCTTTAAAATTACTTCCTGCTTTTTTCAATTGCACAAACTCTCCTATAACCTCCTCTAAGCGAGCGGTTTCAAAAACTTGATCTATAGTTTGCTTTGTAATCATGGGGTAAAGATAAAAAACCTCGTAAAATTAATTTTACGAGGTTTATAAAGTAATTTTATGCTATAATTAAGACGCTGCTTTTAATTTTTGTAATGCTTTTTTAGTCAATTTCTCTTCTGCATAATCTCTAGTAACTACAAATTCTGTAATATCAGAACCTGGTAACTCAAACATTGCATCAGTTAAAATTGCTTCGCATAATGAACGCAACCCTCTTGCGCCTAACTTATACTCTACAGCCATATCAACAATATACTGTAAAGCTTCGTCAGTCATAGAGAAATCAACATCATCCATTTTAAACAACTTTGTGTATTGTTTAATAATTGAGTTTTTAGGCTCAGTTAAAATTGCTCTTAATGTTTTAGCGTCTAAAGGATTCATGTAACTTAATACTGGTAAACGCCCTATAATTTCAGGAATTAGACCAAAAGATTTTAAATCTGCAGGAATAATGTATTGTAATAGATTATCCTCATCAATTTTATCTTCATCTATAGAAGCACTATACCCTACAGCTTGCATGTTTAGTCGTTTACTAATCATTCTATCAATACCAGAGAATGCTCCACCTGCTACAAATAAAATATCTTTAGTATTTACTTGGATAAATTTTTGTTCTGGGTGCTTTCTTCCTCCTTTTGGTGCTACGTTAACTACTGCTCCTTCTAATAATTTTAATAAAGCTTGTTGTACACCTTCTCCAGATACATCTCGAGTTATTGAAGGATTATCTCCTTTACGTGCTATTTTATCAATTTCATCAATAAAAACGATTCCTCGTTCTGCTTTATCAACATCATAATCTGCAGCTTGTAACAATCTACTTAAAATACTTTCTACATCTTCACCTACATATCCTGCCTGTGTAAGTACAGTAGCATCTACAATAGCAAAAGGAACATTTAACATTTTAGCTATGGTACGTGCCACTAAGGTTTTTCCTGTACCTGTTTCACCTACTAAAATAATGTTTGATTTTTCTATTTCAACACTATCGCCAGGTGATTTGGTTTGCAATAATCTTTTGTAGTGATTGTAAACCGCTACAGACATTGCTTTTTTTGTTTGTTCTTGACCTACGATATACTCATCTAAAAAAGATTTGATTTCGATTGGTTTTTTAAGAACTAGATCGTTAGTAAGACTTGTTGTTTTTGCTTCCGCAATCTCCTCTTGTACAATTCCATAAGCCTGCACAATACACTTATCACAAATATGTGCATCCATACCTGCAATTAGTAAATCTGTTTCAGCTTTTTTTCGCCCACAAAACGAACATTCTAAATTTTGATCTTGTGACATTATATATTTCTACGTTTACATTTAAATCTTAGCTTACTTTCTGCTAAGTACTTCATCAATCATACCATATTCTTTCGCTTCATCTGCTTTCATCCAATAATCACGGTCAGAATCTTCATGAACTTTATCAAAAGGTTGTCCAGAGTGGTTAGAAATAATATTGTATAATTCTGTTTTTAATTTTCCTATCTCCTTTACTGTGATTTCCATATCAGAAGCTTGTCCTTGTGCACCTCCTAATGGTTGGTGAATCATAATTCTAGAGTGTGGTAATGCTGATCGCTTGCCTTTTTGTCCTGCACACATTAAAACTGCTCCCATAGAAGCTGCCATTCCAGTACAAATAGTAGCTACATCAGGCTTAATAAATTGCATAGTATCATAAATACCTAAACCAGCATAAACTCCTCCTCCTGGAGAATTGATATATATTGAAATATCTTTATTTGAGTCTACACTCTCTAAGAATAGCAACTGTGCTTGTATTACATTTGCTATTTGATCATTTATTCCTGTTCCTAAAAAAATGATACGATCCATCATTAATCGAGAAAAAACGTCCATTTGAGCTACGTTTAGCTGACGTTCCTCAATGATGTAAGGTGTTAAACTACTGGTAATTTTATTATAGTAAGTGCTACTGATTCCGTGGTGTTTAGTAGCATATTTTTCAAATTCCTTTCCGTAATCCATTATTCGATTTTATTTAAAAGTTACGATCGTTAAAGATACAAAGTTTTTCTTGAAAAAAATATTTAGTTCTATTTTATAGAATGATACTATATAGCTCAAAAGCTAATTATAAAGTTACACCACTTCTTTCATAACATAAATATCTTTATCTACTTCCATTCTAAACAATGTACCTCTTTGAGGGTGAGAATCTATGATACAATTACCCGATAGTTGACTGACTCTATCTTTCATATTTTTCAGTCCAATTCCATTATGGATTTTTTTGGTATCGAATCCGACACCATCATCTTCGTAAGACAAATAAATAACATCTTCAATCACTTCTAATTGTATATCTATAACGCTAGCCTTAGCATGCTTTAATGTATTAGAAATCAACTCCTGAAGTATTGCAAAAATTTCACTTTGCAAATGCTTATCAGCTTGATTTATGATGTCTTTTTCTGTAACTGATAAATTAATTTTTACATCAGCTATTTCATCAATATTCTTTATGTACTCATTTAATACTACTGAATAGTCATTTTGTCGTATTTTTTTTGGAAGTAAATTATGTGATAATTCTCGTATTTGCTCGTAAGTTTCACTTAAATCATTCTTGATTTTCTGAAGCCTTGTAGACCCTTCGGGCAATTCTTCAAATTGTAATTGAATAGCTGCCATATTACTACCTATAGAATCATGTAAACCTCTAGCTAATCTTTTACGTTCAGTATCTTGTCCTTCTATAGAAGCTTTAACCAGTTCTAATTCCTGTTTCTTCATCAAACTTTTTATTTTTTGATAGTTAAACGCTTCTTGAGTTTTATTTAATTTTTTTTGAGTTTTTAGCTTTTGAAAATAAAATCGTAGTAAAAATAGTATTGCTATGATAATAAGTATTGAGCCTATTAAAATTATATTGCGTACCGTAGCTTGCTGTGCTATCTTTTGATCTTTTAGTTCTTCATTCTTTTTCAATAATACAATTTCTTTTTCTTTTTGAGCCGTTTCAAACTTAACTTCTAGCTCATTAATTTCTTTTGTTTTCTGAAGCCCCTTAATTGAATCGTTTATAGTGATAAACTGTTCTGAATATTCTAGAGCTTTCTCAAACTTATTTTGCCCTTTTGTAGCATTTTTAAGATCCTCATAGTCTTTTAACATATCTTGCAAGTTTCCTCTTTTTTTGTCTTGCTCTAGAATAGGTAATAAAAGTTGTTCTGCTACTTTATAGTTTTTTTCTTTTACGTATATCTCTGCTAATTTTCTTTTCCCTGCCTCTACATGAAAATCGTATTTTTTTTCTTCTCCTTCTTTTATTATCTCCTTAAATGTTGTAATTGCTTTGGGAGTATTTCCCATAGCAAAAAGATTACTAGCTATGTTTAAACGAGTAGTAAGATTATTATATACATCATTCTTATCTATAGCAAGGGATTGGTAATAATACTCATTTGACTTTTTAAAATCTTTAAGGTCTCCATAGATACTCCCAATGGAAGCAGCGCAAATAACTTTAACTCTTGGTTCTCTACTTTTCTGTCCTTTTTTAAACAATTCTAAAGCTTTATCATACTCATTATCTAAATAGTATAAATTACCTAAATTGATCAAAAAGCCATAGTAGTTATTTTTATCCTCCCAACGTTCCGCATTTTCAATTCCTTCAATATATTTTTCTTTTGCTTTATCTCTCAATCCTTTATTCAAGTATGCTGAAGCTAAATTCATTGTTGCCATTACATTTCTCATCCTTTTAATAGAGTCTGTTGAGAAATTTTTATACGCTAAGGTTTTCTCTGCATAGTACATAGCCGAATCAGAATGATTTTCATACAAAAAGTAAGAAGATAAAACACTTGTTGCATACGACTTTAACATGTCTGTTTTTCCTTCTTTTAAATAATAACGTGCTTTTTTATATGTTTTCTCCTGATTTTTTTGCTGAAAAAAGGCATTAAAGATTTCTTCGAATGCTTTATATTCTCTTTTTTCTTCTTTTTGAAGAGCTAAATTTACTTTAGAAGTTTGAGCTACAATAGTTACTGTAAATAGCAATACTGGGATTAGGGATATTCGTTGCATTTTAATTAGTAGTAGTTGGTTTAAACAACTAATAAACGTTTTTTTTTCAGGATGGTATATACTTTTATTACTTAAAGCTATACTTTTTTTTCAAAAAACATATTTAGTATCTAATTTAAACATCTATACCCCAGAAATTGGTAGTATGATTTCACTGAAAACGCATGGTAAATGCATTTATGAAATTATACTACTGTTCTATTTGAAAACAAACCATAAAATCAGACTACTTCTCTCATTATATAAATATCTTTATCTACTTCCATCCTAAACAAAGTACCTCTTTGAGGATAAGAATCTATAATACAATTACCTGAAAGTTGACCTACTCTATCTTTCATGTTTTTCAATCCAATTCCATTATGGATTTTTTTGGTATCGAATCCGATTCCATCATCTTCGTAAGACAAATAAATAACATCTTCAATCACTTCTAACTGTATATCTATAACACTAGCCTTAGCATGCTTTAATGTATTAGAAATCAACTCCTGAAGTATTGCGAAAATTTCACTTTGCAAATGCTTATCGGCTTGATTTATGATATCTTTTTCTGTAACTGATAAATTAAGTTTCACATCAGCTATTTCATCAATATTCTTTATGTACTGATTTAATACTACTGAATAGTCATTTTGTCGTATTTTTTTTGGAAGTAGATTATGTGATAATTCTCGTATTTGCTCGTAAGTTTCACTTAAATCATTCTTGATTTTCTGAAGCCTTATAGATCCTTCGGGCAATTCTGCAAATTGTAATTGAATAGCTGCCATATTACTACCTATAGAATCATGTAAACCTCTAGCTAATCTTTTACGCTCAGTATCTTGTCCTTCTATGGAAGCTTTAACCAGTTCTAATTCCTGTTTCTTCATCAAACTTTTTATTTTTTGATAGTTAAACGCTTCTTGAGTTTTATTTAATTTTTTTTGAGTTTTTAGCTTTTGAAAATAAAATCGCAATAAAAATAGTATTGTTATGATAATAAGTATTGAGCCTATTAAAATTATATTACGTACCGTAGCTTGCTGTGCTATCTTTTGATCTTTTAGTTCTTCATTTTTTTTTAGTAAGGCAATTTCTTTTTCTTTTTGAGCCGTTTCAAACTTAATTTCTAACTCATTAATTTCTTTTGTTTTCTGAAGTGCTTTAATTGAATCTTTAAGTTTTATATACTTTTCATAAAATAAAAGTGAACTCTTATAATCTCCTTTCTCTTTTTTTATCCTTTTCAATAAAGAGTAAGACATCAAAACATCGTCTAAATTCCCCTTTTTTAAATTTTCTTTTATTAGATTTACTTCTAATTCTTCAGCAAGTTTATATTTTTTTTTCTCTATATAATGATATGCTAATTGCTTTATTGCCTCTATTTCAACTTGTTTATATTCTTTACTTCTAGATTCTTCTATAATTCTTTTTAACCTTAATATTACTTTGTCTTCTATACCTAAACCTAAATCATTTACAACTATATTTAATCGTATAGCTAAATTAGTAAACGGATCTTTGTTTAGTTTCAATCCTTTTTGATAATACTCGTTAGATTTTCTAAATTCTTTCAACTCTCCATATATATTTCCTAAAGTTAATATTGCATTTTTTTGAGTTAACTCATTCTGGCTTTTTATTGATTCTTCACAAAAAGAGATTGCTTTTTCATACTCTTCCTCCATTATGTATACATTGGATAAATTTGCTGTAAAAAAGTAGTAGTCCTTTTCAAAACCCCATTCCCTAGCATTTAACATTCCTTCTAAATATGCTTCTTTTGCATTATCTAACAAACCTTTTGTTAAATATCCATTACCTAGATTAACATATCCCATCAAACATCTTTTCCTCTTCACCGAGTCACTTGAAAATTTTTCATATCCCAAAGTTTTATTCGCATAAAACAAAATAGAATCAGACATTTTATTTGACACAAAATATGAAGATATCAAGCATGTTAAATATGATTTACTAGCATCTGTTTTTAAAGTTTCCAAGAGCTTATGAGAAAATTTATAAGCTTCTTTTATTTTATTTTGCTTATAAAATAAATCATATGCTTTTTCTGCTTCAATCAACTCCTTGTTTTCTAATATTTTTAAATCTTGATTTTGGGCAATTAAACTTAATGTAAGAAATAATAATGAACTTAGGGATTTTACTTTCATTTTTAACAAATTTTGTTATAATAACTTAAACCGCTTTTTAAGGAGTATAATATATGTTTTTACTACATAAGACGGTACTTTTTTTTCAAAAAACATATTTAGGCCCCAATTTAAACATCTATACCCCAGAAATTGGTAGTATGATTTCACTGAAAACAGTGTTTTTAAATTTATAATCTACAGCTAGGTTTGTAACGAAATTAATTATAAAACAAATCAAAATGGGACTAGCAGAAAGAAGAATTATCAAAACTTACCAAGAAGGAAAGTATCAAGATTTCTTATCAGAAATTAAGGATGTAATTGGAGGTGAAATCGAATTTGATATTGATTGGAACAGCTTACCAAACGAAAAATATTCTAAATCTTTAGAAGAGGGACTTACAGAAATATACTTTAAGCCTATTTTAAATTCATTTAAGAGTATAGCTGAGGATGACATGGGTAAAGAAGCTATAAAAGAAAGTGTTAAAAAAATTATTATCAAAGATGAAAATGATAATGCTTATGCTAGTCAAACTTATAAATTTAATGAAGGGACATTAATTGTTAATCACTGCAGTTATACAAACATTGGAAATACAGATGAAAGAACTAAGATTTTGACTAAACTTTTAGAATCTAATCTATAATGTTATTTACTAATATTAGTAAAGAAGTTCCTACTTATAACAAGAAAGAACTTTTACTTTATATAGTAGAAAATGCTATTGAAGTTACTCTTCAAATCACAACAACTTCAGGTAATTATTTTAAAGGTTATGTATTAACCATTTCTGAAGTTATGAATGAAGGAACTATAGTATTGATGCAATTAAGCGATGGAAATACTACTACAAAAAACATACTACATATCAATTTAGCTAATATTGAAAGTGTTGTATTTTTAAGTTCTAATGATATAGATGTTATTCAGGTTTTATCTAAAGGAAAAATAGAAAAGCCCAAAATGTATTCTGACTCTAGCAGATTAGATGTCAAACGAAAATTTAAGCATTTTTCTGAAACTGTTTTTGAAAAAACAGGTGTTCATTTGGAGATACTTCCTATAGATTTACCTGAGGACAGAAAACAACTAAATCGAATATATCAGATCACTGAACATATTCAGGAATTACTTGTTACTGTTTTACTTCAAGAAGATGCTAAAGAAAGTTGGTTATCGAAGTTTACTGAAATTAAATTTGTAGAACATGATATATTAAAGGTAGAGACTAACTCGTCTGTATTAAATATTCATTTTCCTTTTACTAACATTTCTGTATCCGAAATTAATGAAAGTGATTTTAATGCTCTTCTACTAGAAAACTTATAATCACAGCTATTGTAAACTGAAATATAGGAGTAAATTTTATATAAAATTTATTCTAATTACAACAATACTTAAACACTTCCTGAAATGTCTTTTCACGGTTTTCAGGGGTGTTTTTCTATGCCTATCTTTCTAGTTTTGTGGGAAGTTTTAAAATTAACCAACCCCTAAAACAAATGAAATCAGTCATTTTAATCCTCCTTTATTTTTCTGCCTATACTGCTAACTCACAACTTAAAAAAAGTCTTTTAGTACAGATCACTACGCTAGTATAACTACTAAATTTAATTCTTGCAGTTCTTTATCTATTGAAGATCAAAAAAGCATAGAAAATTCAGATTTTAGCATACTTTCTAATCCAGTTAAAGGAGATTTTCTACAAGTTGTGTTTCCAAAATCAATAAAAAAAACTGATGCGTTTATTCTAGATCTATCTGGTAAAAAAATAAAACAATTAAAAATCTCTGTAGATAAACCCAAAGTTTTTATCGGTAGTCTTTCAAAAGGCTTGTACCTAATACAACTTAAAACCTTGTCTACTAAAAAAACGTTCAAAATTATCAAAGAATAATACCTTTTATACTATTTCCCTACTATGAAAATAAACAAACTATGCTTTTGGCTTTTATCGTTGTTCTGTCTAGCAACTATACAAAATCATTCTCAAAATCTAACCAAATTAAATACAGTAAAAA
The DNA here is from genome assembly GCF_001936575.1 of Tenacibaculum agarivorans. Taxonomy (GTDB): domain Bacteria; phylum Bacteroidota; class Bacteroidia; order Flavobacteriales; family Flavobacteriaceae; genus Polaribacter; species Polaribacter agarivorans. The sequence goes on along the minus strand of NZ_MSMP01000053.1, from coordinate 3,987 downwards.
ATTCTGAGTTTGTAATTACAGCTAAGGAAAATGAAACTTTAACCCTTACTGCTAACGAAATTGAATTCGGTCAGCATTTACAATGGCAAGAATCCAATAACAACACTAACTGGGTTAATATTAATGGTGCTACTACAAATAATTACATCATTACTTTAAACGATTTACCTAAATATTATAGAGCTTTCATTACAGAATCGAGTTGTGATACCCATTTTAAATCTGATGTTATTTCTGTTTTTACCCAAGAACCTTCAAATAAAATGTATTGGTCTGACCCTAACTCATGGGAAACGCTACAAAAACCCAAACAAGGAGAAAGAGTAGTGATACCCAAAGACAAACATATTTACTTAGATGAAAATACTCCTGAATTAGATGAGTTAATCATTTTAGGAACTTTAGAATTTGAAAGAGAAGACCTATCACTTACTGCTAAAAATATTTTGGTTAATGGCGGACAATTAATTATTGGTGAAGAGAGAAGACCATTTACACATAAAGCAATAATAACGCTTAACGATACCAATTTAGACCACAATGTGATGATGCAAATGGGAACTCGAGGTATTATTGTTGTTAATGGTGGACGTTTAGACCTTCATGGAAAATCTCCTGAAACAGCATGGACAAAAATAGATACTCATGCAGAAGATGGTGCTACAAAATTGAATTTAGCAATGCAAACAACATGGAAACCTGATGACGAAATTGTACTTGGTCCATCCGACTTTTATGAAGCTGCTAATGGTGAATCTATTTCTCAACGTATAAAAATTGCAGCTGTTAACGGAAAAGAAATTGAGTTATCTGAAGAAATTAAGGCTTTTCACTGGGGAGCACTTCAATATGTCACCACTAATGGAATAAGCTTAACAGCAGAGAATATAGTACCCACGCCTACTGGAGATTTCTTGTACGATATCGTCCCAAATAATCCCAAAATACTTGACGAAAGAGCTCCAGTAGGTAATTTAACTAGGAATATTGTTATCCAAGCTCCAAATGATGATGCTTGGCAAAACGAAGGTTTTGGGATCCATATTATGATGATGCCAACTACAGTAGCACATATTAACGGTGTAGAAATTAAAAGAGGAGGACAACGAGGAAGGGTTAGAAGATATCCTTTTCATTGGCATATGCTTAGTTATAAGGGATCTACGAATTTAGGTGACGCTACTGGTCAATATTTTAAAAACTCCACTATAAATGAATCTAAAAATCGTGGAATTGTTGTGCATGGTACTAACGGTACTGTTGTACAAAATAATATAGTTTTTGATGTAAAAGGACATGGTATTTTTACTGAAAATGGAGCAGAAAGAAGAACTTTATTTGATCACAACTTAGTTTTAAAAGTACGAAATCCTGAAGAGCAATTTGCGATTAAAAAACATGAACTAGAACAATTTAGGAGAGGATCATCTGGCTTTTGGATTAGTAATCCTGACAATACAACTACCAATAATCATGTAGGAGATTGTGAAGGAAACGGATATTGGTTAGCATTTCCAATGCGTCCTTTTGGAGAGAGTTCTGGAGCTTTATATGATGATGGCGAAATTATGGATCCTAGAAAAATGCCTTTTGGTGTATTTGAAAACAATACAGCTCATAGTTGTAATAAAAATGGATTTCATAACGATGATCCTGAGTTAGATGAAGAAGGTAATACAGGTGGAGCAAGAAGTAATCCTACTAGAAATTATAAAAATTATACTTCTGATACAACTGGTAGGCCTAGCGCTAATATGGGTTTTGCAAGAGACACATGGAGACGTTTTGATATCAAAAGATTTAGTGCTTGGAAATGTACTGCTACAATGTGGGATCGTGCCAACTTTGTAAATACACTAGAAACCGTAACAGCAGATAACCACGGAACATTTTTTGCTGGATCTGGTACTAGAGGACTTATTATTGGATCTTTGGCTGTTGGTAGAAGTTTAAATTACAATTACAACAACTCTAAATACAACGACATTCCTGTTTCAAATGCTTTTGCTAGCTATCATCATACTTTTGATATTCAAGCTAATATTGCAATTAATTTCCCCGGAACTAAAGGTGTAGCGTCTGGTGTTTTCGGAATTACAGATTATTATTTAAGACCTGTTGAAAAAGGGCATTGGCTCAGTAAAGGAAATATTTTAATTAACAGTCATCCTGGAGTTAGAATTACAGCTAGTGAGGCATGGAGACCAGAACGTGTGGATCCTGACAAACCCCATTTTAATTTATCTGGTGCGATTTGGGACCCTAATGGTATTTGGGGGCCTTCGGGAAATTATTTAGTTCCTGATGATCCTTTTTATACCTACAATTCAACAAAGTCACCAATTGGACCTAATCCTGAAGTAAGTGGTGGAGTTAGTGTTACTGGTCCTTATTATGGTTTTGATGATACTGATATTTATTACACTGGTGGTTCTACTAAAAACCGTACTAGTATGAAGTATACTAGATATGATGACAATCTAAACAAAATTGGTGGTTTTACATTATATGGCAATGACTCTAACTTATTACAAGTCATGAAAGATGTTGCTACACAAAAGGGAGGTATTTTTGAAGTATCTTACCCAGACTTAGATGACATTTATGATATCCACATTAATAAAGCGGCTAATTTTTTAAGTGAAGCCGATGAACTTGTAATTGCTTATGAGTTTCCAGGAACAAGAGACGCTAAAGTTAGTGCTTATAACCATCCTTATAATTTATTAAATAATATTTCTCCCCAGATATACACACAAGTTTCAAGTTTTGAAGCTGTAAAAAATGCAACTTCAGTATCTTATTGGCAAGACAAGGCTAATGATAAAGTTTGGATGAAAATAAAAGGCGGTATCGCAAATAAACCTGTAAACAATGATAAATGGGAAGATCACATTTATCAGTTTATACAAATAAGAATTTGGGAAGGCGATTAATTAGGGTTTTAGAAGTATGAACTTATTTTTATTAAGATAAGTTTATACTTCTTTACTCTAAATATTTCATTTTAATCGCATATTTAGTAAGTCCTGCTAGGTTTCTAACATTTAATTTTGAAATCAATGTTTTCCTATAGCTTTCAATAGTATGCTTACTTAAAAAGAGTTTATCTGCTATTTCTTGAGTTGTAAACTCTTTAGCAATTAACGTAATCACATCTACTTCTCTTTTTGTAAGTCTAATTTTTTCTTTATTATTTTCTTGCTTTTTTTGAAAATACGCCTCTTTGATTGTTTTTGAAAAAAACTTCTTACCCGATAAGATTGTATCTATAGCTTCTAATAATTCTTTTTTAGTAGCATTTTTAGATAAATAACCATCAACATCATATTGAATTAATTCTTCAATCATTTCTCCATCAATATGCATACTAATGATCAGCACTTTTACTGTAGAGTATTTTTCTTTAATTAATTTTGTCAACTCTATTCCATTAATATCTGGCATAGAAATATCCGAAATAATCAAATCAATATTGTCTTCAGAATTAATATCCAAATACTTAATTATTTCATTTCCATTTTTAACACTTAAAGCAATTTCATACTTATCTTCAGTATCAACTAGACCTTCTAAACCTTCTCTAAACATAGAGTGGTCATCAACAATAATTAGATTAAATTTTTCCATTTCAATAAAGGGATTACAGAGACTATAACGAATTTAAAAATATAATATTTTTTCTAGAAGTTTCTATTAATTAAGTTTATTTCAAGTAAACCCTATTCTACAAATAAAAAAAGTCAGCAAATTAATGCTGACTTTAGCTACATTGGTAATTTTCTCACTTTAACTTATAGGGATTATTTTAAATTGGGGATTACCGTAGCTTTCTTTCCGTTAACAAAAATAATTTAGTCTTTTCTAAATAGTGCAAAAAGGAGGTAACAAAAAGTGACAATCAGAAAAAATCACAAATTTCGAGTAAAATCAGGGGGTTTTGAACTTCTTTTTCGAAGAGAAGCTATTTAACAAGTACTTTAGAAA